>CAZBMB010000004.1:0-260733 GCA_964493435.1 uncultured Dehalococcoidaceae bacterium
GGATGCCGCCACCCACGATGATACCAACTATTCCATCGGCAGCGTCGTCAACCACGTCCTGCTTCATCAGACCATCATCGGCGAGGAAACCAGGAAACAGATGGAGATGGCCGATGCTTACCCGGATATCATCGTTGGCTGTATTGGCGGTGGCTCCAATTTCGCCGGCCAGTTCCTGCCCTGGATAAGGGACAAGTTCAGCGGCAAGAAGCCGAACCTGCGCATCATCTGTGTGGAACCCCAGGCCTGCCCCAGCCTTACCAAGGGGCCTTATGCCTATGACTACGGGGATACCGCAGGTATGGCGCCCATACTGAAGATGTACACTCTGGGGCACACCTTCGTGCCACCACCCGTCCACGCCGGAGGTTTACGTTATCACGGCATGGCCCCAATCATCTGCCACCTTTACCGGCTGGGCTTAGTCGAAGCCAGGGCCGAGCACCAAAAGGCCGTCTTTGAAGCCGGTGTGCAGTTTGCCCGCACCGAGGGCATCATCACCGGGCCAGAGCCCTGCCACGACCTCAGGGTGGCCATTGATGAAGCTCTGAAGTGCAAAGAGTCCGGGGAAGCAAAGACCATCCTGATTGCCCACAGCGGACATGGTCATTTTGACCTTGCTGCCTATGATGAGTACCTTTCGGGCCGGATGCAGGACTACGCGTACCCTGAGGATAAGGTGAAAGAAGCGCTAACTCACCTGCCCAAGATACCTTCCACCTAGAGCCCATAAATTGGGGGGCGGTTATAACCGCCCCCCAATATTGTCCTAATTTTTTGGCTGTGTTACAATTAAAATGTAATGCAGCGAACTAAGATTAATCTTATACTTACCTGTCTGGTTACCATCTTGGTACTGGCACTGAGCATTGGCTGCGCCGTGCCCCAGATTGAGATAACGCCAGCGCCGGCGCCTAGCCCGACTCCAGCCCCGGTGCCAGCACAACCACCCACACCGATCAACCCCACATGGACTCCGCCCTCCACGGCAGTAGCAGGGAATGCTACCCTGCTACTGCCCAATATTGCCGATGTCGTTGCCAAGGTTAAGCCATCAGTCGTTGCCATTAATACTGAAGTGGTTACCCTCGATTTTTTTAATCGGCCGTTCACCCAGCAGGGCGCTGGCTCGGGGTGGGTTCTGGATGAAAATGGCATCATCGTGACCAATAACCATGTCGTTGAAGGTGCTAGCAGCATCACGGTTACCATGGATGACGGCAGCACCTTTACCGTTGACCAGAGCGCCGTCTTCACCGATATCCTGAATGACCTGGCCATTATCAAGATTGATGCCAAGAACCTGCCAGCGGTGACTGTTGGCGACTCCGGGTCGCTGCGGGTCGGCGAGTGGGTGGTCGCCATTGGCAACGCACTGGGACAGGGAATACGAGCCACCGAAGGCATCATCAGCCGCCAGGGTGTGGCCATACCGGTGGCACCGGGACAGACCCTGTACGACCTCATTGAGACCACAGCTGCCATCAACCCCGGCAACAGCGGCGGGCCTCTGGTAAATCTGTCTGGAGAGGTAATCGGCATCACCAGCGCCAAAATTGCCACTGTTGGCGTTGAAGGCATGGGCTATGCCATCAGCGTGGAAACGGCCATTCCCATCATCGAAGAACTTATCACCAATGGCTATGTTATCCGTCCCTGGCTGGGAGTCGTGCTCTACACGGTGGACCAGTTTGCCATCGCCAGGTATGAACTGCCGGTGGAAAGCGGCGTCCTGATAACCCAGGTGGTACGGGACAGCCCCGCTGACAGAGCCGGACTGAAACCGGGGGACGTCATTACCCGCTTTGCTGGAAAGGATGTCGCCACCGCCGAGGACATGATACGGGCCATTCACCTCGCTGAAATCGGGCAGAAAATACCGGTAACTTACTGGCGTGACAAAGCCGAATATAATACCGAGGTCACACCCTCCGAGAGTCCGCCATCTTAATCCAGCCTTTTTACGCCCAGCCGCAGTTCGTGGCCTTCCAGCCTGAAACTTTCTTCATACGCCCCTTGAGCCGGAGCACTATCTAAAAGCTGCTCGGAAAGCGTTTCCTGCTTTATATAGTCGGCGAAATCAGCTATTACCTTATTAAGATACTCATCCCCCTGATAAAAGGTGGTGATATGGTCAGCGATTTCAAATCCGGCTGAGCGCCGCATCATCTGCAGGCGGCGTACCATTTCGCGCGCTATGCCTTCCGCAGCCAGCTCCGGAGTAATATCGGTATCCAGCATGACCATCACATCGCTTTCGGAAGCAACCGGCCACTCCTTATGCTTGGCTATCGGCATATCATCAACCAGGTCGAGCGACTTCACGTTGACTTCCTCCAGCACCTGCGGCGCGAGGTGTCTCAGAGCTTTTTTCTGCCGCTCGGCGGTAACCTTGACCAGAAGTCTGGACAGCGGTTGGCGCACCTTGATTCCGGCATCGCTGCGGGCGGCCCGTCCCAGGCTGGATATTTTCATTGCCAGGCGGACATCAGCCGCCAGATGCTTGTCAATTTTATCCATGTCAGCCACCGGAAAATCGGCCAGGTGCACGCTTTCCGGCTGTTCAGGAAACACCGAACAAACCAGATTCTGGTACATTTCCTCGGCCACGAAGGGTATGAACGGGGCCAGCAATTTGGAGAGCGCTACCAGACACTGATAGAGCGTCATGTAAGCGGCAAATTTATCGGCGTCATTCTCGCTCTTCCAGAAACGCCGTCGGCTCCGCCGCACGTACCAATTTGACAGGTCGTCCACAAAGCCCTCAATTTTTCTCCCGGCACCGCTGGGGTCGTAATTCTCCAAGCCGCTATCAACATCCGCCACCAGCTGGTTAAGCTCGGAGATAATCCAGTGGTCAAGCTCGGAATGGGAGAGAACTCCTTCCGTGTCCGGAGTGAATTTATCAATGTTGGCATAGTTGACGAAGAAAGAGTAAGTGTTCCACAGGGTCAGCAGGAAGCGACGTGTCACCTCCGCCACCATATCGGTGCTGAAACGTCGCACGTTTCCCGGCGGCGAGGAAGTGAAGAAATACCAGCGCAAAGCATCAGCACCATACTTATCAATCACCGCGGACGGCTCGATGACATTCCCCTTGGCCTTGCTCATCTTCTCGCCCTTGGCATCAAGGATGTGCCCCAGGCAGATACAGTTCAGAAAGCAGGGCCGACCGAACAGCAATGTAGAGATGGCATGCAGGCTGTAGAACCAGCCGCGGGTCTGGTCAACTGCCTCGCAGATATAGTCGGCCGGAAAACGCCCGTCCTCAAGCAGCGTATCGTTCTCAAACGGATAGTGCACCTGGGAAACCGGCATGGCACCCGAATCAAACCAGCAGTCTATAACCTCGGGCACGCGCTGCATGGTGCCGCCACACTGCGGACAGTCATAGGTCATCTCATCAACATAGGGCCGGTGCAGGTCCAGTGGCTCTTTCAGTCCCTTGAAGCCGGGTTTACCCTTCAAATCATCAACGCCGCCGATGCATTCCTGATAATCACATGATTTGCAGCGCCAGATGGGCAGCGGCGTGCCCCAGTAGCGCTCGCGTGAGAATGCCCAGTCAACGTTATTTTGAAGCCAGTCGCCAAAGCGGCCCTGCTTGATATGCTCGGGATACCAGTTTATCTGGTTATTCCCAGAAATAAGGCTGTCCTTTACCGCGGTAGTTTTTATATACCAGCTCTCCTTGACATAGTAAAGGAGAGGCGTGCTGCAGCGCCAGCAGAAGGGATAGGTGTGGCGGATGGTCTCGCTGCGGAAAAGCAACCCCTTTTCCTGCAAGTCCGCTATCACCAGCGGGTCGGCATCCTTAACAAACTTCCCGGAAAAGGGGTAATTGCCGGTTAAATTACCCTGCAGGTCCACCTGCTGCACGAAGTCGAGGCCCTGCTCTTTGCCAGCCTCAAAGTCGACCTCGCCGAAGGCGGGCGCCACATGCACGATGCCGGTCCCGTCTTCCAGAGACACGAAATCGGTGGCAATAACCCTGTAGGTAAGACTTTTATCTGGCTTCTGCACCTGGAGGTCGCTTCGGGTATGCCCGTTTCCCTCATCCTGGAAGCTGACAAAGCGTTTCCGCTCCACCCCGTACTGGTGCGGATTGTAGAGCGGTTCATATTCAACCGCTTCCCGGCCATCACCGCTTACCAAATCGCTACCCATTACCCCATCCACGACCTGACCGGCCTCAAATCCCAGCGCACCGAGCAGTTCACTGGCAAAAACGAGGTATTCCTCGTCCGTTGCCACCACGGCGTATTCGGCATCGGCAGCGACCGCCAGAGAGGTATTGCCGGGCAGAGTCCAGGGAGTGGTCGTCCAGGCCAGAAAATAGGCGGGTTTACCAGAAGATGTAAAGAGCGTATGCAATCGCCCGCGTGCCTCAGAACCCTTCAGGGACGCGGGAACGATTTTGAACTTGATGTACACAGACGGGTCTTCCGTGTCCTCCTCATAGCCGAGGGCCACCTCATGTGAGCTCAGTGACGTGCCGCAGCGGGGACAATGGGCCGCTGTCTTGTAGCCCAGATAGATTAAACCCCTGTCCCACATCTGCTTCAGCGACCACCATACGGTCTCGATGTAGTAGTTCTCCATGGTGACGTAGGGATGCTCAAGGTCACACCAGTAGGCGATGCGTTCGGTCAGTGCATTCCAGTCCTTCAGGTACCGGAAGACGCTCTCCCGACAGCGAGCGTTGAATTTGGCGATGCCGTATTCCTCAATCTGTGTTTTGCTGGCAAGGCCGAGCTCCCTTTCCACCTCCAGCTCCACAGGCAGGCCGTGCGTGTCCCAGCCGCCGATGCGCGGCGTGTAATAGCCCTTCATCGCCCGGTGGCGGGGAATGATGTCTTTGAAAATGCGCGAGAGAACGTGGTGTATGCCGGGGCTGCCGTTGGCCGTTGGTGGGCCCTCGTACAGGGTGAAGCGGGGACCACCCTTCCGGTTCTCCACGCTCCGCTCAAAGGTTTTATTCTCTTGCCACCACTGCAGTATCTTTTCCTCAAGCTGTGGCAGATTGAGCTGACTGCTCACCGGACGGAACATGTTTTTACTCCCTATAAAATACTAAACCCGCCCCTAGGGACGGGAATTGTCAACCCGCGGTACCACCCTCTTTCCCCGATTTTTCGGGGCGCTCATTAAGGGCACCTCTGATGCCCTCGTCCCGGATAACGGCTGACGCTGCCGGCCAAATCTACTGAGCGTGAATCCTAACCTGACGACCGTTCGGTTGGCAACTCGGGAGGGATTTTCGGGAAGTCAATCACATCTGCTTCCACCATACCAGACTCGCTGGGTGACCGTTATCTCCCCTACTCTTCTCCGTCTGAGCTTTTATGGCTAAAGGTTAGCACACTTGTGAAGTCAAGTCAATCCGAGGGCAGTCCTTTCGGTATAATGACCACCCGCCGTGCTTCACCTTCCCCGCTGCTTTCGGTGGTTACGTCGGGATGGTCCACCAGTGCCAGATGAATGATGCGACGGTCAAAGGCAGGCATTGGCTCCAAGGCAAACGGCTCTTTCTTCTGCGTAACCTGTTCCGCAATCCTCCAGGCCAGAGCCTGCAGGGCATTACAGCGACGCTGCTTGTAGCCTTCAACATCGATAACAATCGGCAGCCATACCTTTTCCTGATGCCCGACTATTATCCGCACCAGATACTGGAGACAGGAAAGTGTCTGGCCCCTCCTGCCGATGAGGATTCCCATGTCATCCCCTTCCACGTTGAGCGTAATGGAGCTTGGCACCTCCATCTTGTCTTCCAACACCTCTTCATGTACTGTCTCTACCGATGCCGGAATATCCATACGGTCAAGTAGCGTCTCCAGGACTTTCCGCGCTGTCTCAGCAACTTCGTTTTCGTTTTCGTCCATTTTAAATCACTACCTTACGGCAATTACCTCCGCTTGGGGCGTTTGCCCTTCTTTGGTTGGCGCTTCATTGCCCTCAGGCTTGGCTGATACCTGGCAGGTCCCGCACCTTCCTTTGATGACAAATCAGACGCAGCTATATCAGTGCCAACGTCGGCGCCGATATCGGCCTCAGTTTCTCCGTAGTCAGCCTCTTTTTCTTCGACCCTGGTAATACGCGTCATATACTTTTTATCCCGTCCCGCCGGTTTGTCTGCCGCCTGAGTGGACAGTCCACCCCACCCACCGGTAATGAAGTACTGCGTGCCGATCTGGATGACATTTGAAACCACCCAGTATAGCGCCAGTCCACTCGGGAACTGCATGGTAATGAAGGCGAACATCAATGGCATAACCCACAGCATCATCTGGCTCTGCGCCTGCTGCCTGGGGTCGCCCGTTCGCGGCGTAACCATTTTCTGCGACAGCCACATCGTTCCGCCCACCAGAATCGGCAGCATCAGATACCGGTCCGGTAAGGCCAGGTCCAGCCAGAGGAAGCTGCTGTTGAGCGGCACCAGCGAAAAGACCTGCGGCCACGAAGAATAGAGATGCCCGGACAGCTTCAGGAAATCTTCAGGAATTACCGCCAGCACACGGATTATCGACTGGAAGAGTGCTATCCAGACCGGCAGCTGTACCAGCATGGGCAGCAGACAGCCGGCGGGGTTGACGCCGGACTCCTTGTAGAGTCGCATCTGCTCCTGTGCCAGCTTCTGCCTGTCCTTGCCGAATTTCTTCTGCAACTCGGCCATCTTCGGCTGCAGCTCCTGCAGTGCCTTGGTTGACCTAGTTTGCTTGAGGGTGAGCGGCATCGTTATCCCCCGCACAATAATGGTCAGTGCTATTATTGACAGGCCAAAATTATTGAACAAAGCACCGGACACGACGATGAGCACATTTATCATCGGCGACAGTATGATTAAATTCCAGATTTCGCCAACCAAAATAACTTACCTCACTCGCTCTCCAGGTCAAGACTCCACAGCGTTGTCCCGGACCGGGCATCCACAGCGTAGAGGACATCGTCAGCACTGTGAATGTAGATAACACCGTCGCTGGCGGCCAGAGATGCGTAAATCTGCTCCCCCAGGTCGACCAGCATTTTTTTCTGTCTGGTACCCGCCTCCAGGGAATAAACCCGGCCTGCCTCCACCGCCATGATTACATTACCAGCCACCAGCGCCGGCGAGGAACTAACCGGGCTTTCCAGGTCAAAGACGGCGACTTCACCACCTTTATCCGCCGTCAGGGCGTACACCTTGCCATCAACCGAAGCCGTGTAGATGATGCCATCATTAACCAGGGGACGTGCCCAGAACCAGTTATCGCCCTGATAATTCCAGCGCGGACTGCCGTCAGCCTCATTCAGGGCATACAGGTAACGGTCAAAAGAGCCAAAATAAACCGCGCCATCATAGACCAACGGGGTGCTGACAACGGCCCCTTTCGTTTCAAACTGCCACTTCAAGCTGCCGTCGGCCGCATTCAGCGCATACAGCTTTTTATCAAAGGAGCCTATGTAAACCGTATCGCCATTAACCGCCGGCGTCCCCCAGATTTTACCCCCGGATTCAAATGTCCATAGTTTATCACCGGTTACTGCATCGAGCGCGTATAGTACGCCATCGGAACCGCCGAAATAAACTTTACCCCCCGATACCACGGCCCCACCCACAATCGGGTCGAGCTCGTCTTCCCGCGGGTATACCCAGCGCGTGGCCCCTGTCTCCCTGTTTATGGCATACAGTTTACCGTTATAGCCGGTTATATAGACCAGTTCCGCCGTCACCGCGGGGGTCCCGTAAATGGCGACCGCCTGGGTTCCCTGTTGGCAGCCAAAGCCGCTTGACTGCTTCTGTGTAAACGGGACATCATCCCAGAGGCGCTGCTGGGTAGAGCTGTCTATGGCGACCAGTTTGCCTTCCATTGAACCCAGAAAGAGGGCACCATCAATAATGGAGACTCCTGACCATCCTCTTGGTATACCTTTAGTCGTCCGGCAGGTGGGAACTGCCAGCCCGGTGACCAGTATCATGAGCAGCACTGCCAGCAGCAGCACCTTACTGATAATTTTCTTTTTCAACAGCTTTTACCTACTCCTCAGCTCCTATGGTACTCATGGCACCGGGTCATAGCCACCGTCATGAAAGGGATGACAGCGACACAGGCGTCTCACTCCCAGCCAGGCCCCCTTTACCAGACCATGTCTGGCGATAGCCTCATACGTGTATTGAGAACAGGTAGGGGCAAATCGGCAGGAATGCAACGTAACCTGTGACAGGGTCGACTGATACAGCCTAATCAGACCTAAGGCCAACTTTCTCATAATTTTCAACCAGCAAGCCGGCTCGGTGCAGCAGTTCCCTGACTGCCGCCTCGAGTTCAGCGTAACTAACACCAGCTGCGCGTGAACGAGCAATAAAAATGATATCCCATCCCGGTTGCAGAGAAATCGAGCGCATGATTTCACGGAGCCGGCGTTTTACCCGATTTCTCCCCACCGCTTTGCCTACCCGGCGGCCGACCGAGAAACCATATCTGGATAAATCAAGCCCGTCGACTAAAACCTTCATCACCAGCAAATTATTCGTCCACGAACGGCCTTTATTGTAGACAAGCGCATATTGCGCCGGTTTCGTCAGATACTGCTCGCCCCTCACTTCACACGCCCCCCTTATTTAACTGGCTAGCCAGGTATTACACGACGGTTAATTTCTTACGACCCCTCAGTCGTCTCGCTTTCAAAACGGCACGTCCACCCCGCGTGCTCATCCGCGCCAGAAAACCGTGCTCTCGCTTCCTCGGAATTCTTTTTGGTTGATACGTCCTTTTTGGCACTTCAGTTCACCATACAAATATATCCTGTTTTTCTCTACAAACCGGGAAAGTAAACGTAACTAGCAATATTTACCGTCGTCAGCTATCACCCGCCCATTTCCGACTCACGAATGTGAACCGGCGCCTGTGGTAATAGAGCCAGATGACGTGCTCTTTTTATCGCCCTCGCCAGTATGCGCTGATGCCTGGCACAGGTACCGCTTTTCCGACGCGGCGCTATCTTTCCCCTATCGGTAATGAAATTACGCAATTTTTCTGAATTCTTGTAATCGATAACCTGCGTCTTGTCCGCACAGAACAAACATACCCTGCGTTTGGGCACATACCTCGGTTTTGACCATCTTCTACTTCTGGGGGCTTCCCTCGCTTCTGCCATTCACAACCCTTTCAACCAGCATTTATTCAAACGGAATATCATCAGGCTCCAGCTCTGCAGTATCGCTTTCCTCAGCCTTGCCACCGGCACTGACACCGGCGCCCTCGTCCAGCTTTTCTTCAGGCAGCGGGGCCATTCCTCTGCGGTCCAGGAATATCACTTTATTGGCAATTACCTCTGCCCTTGAATGCTGCTGCCCATCCTGACCTTCCCAGCTACGAGTATGCAGTCTGCCTTCGGCATAAACCAGCCGACCCTTGGCCAGGAACTGGTTGCACTGTTCGGCAAGCTTATTCCAGGTTACCACATTGAACCACTCTGTTTCCTGTCTGCGCTCTCCATCCGGAGCTGTCGATACCCAGTTAGTGGCCACACGAAATGAAGTTACCGGTTTTCCGTTCGGCGTAAACCGCATTTCCGGTTCCCCGCCGATATTTCCGATTATGACTACCTTATTCAGACTTGGCATGACTCCTGCACTCCTTTGCCCCGTTCTTCTGCAGATATATCAGGGCAACCTCCCAGATTAACCTTCAACCTTTAATAACAGGTGCCTTAAAACATTTTCCGATATATTTAGATTTGCGTCCAACTCCTTAGCCCAAGCGGGCATCATCCTGCATCGTGTTAGCACATAATTGCCCTCCAGGTGACTTTTAATTGGATAGGCCAGCTTCCGCTTGCCCCACCGTTCTTCCTCGGATATGACGCCACCTTTACCAGTGATGAACTGGTTCACATTGTTGATCGCTGCCTCAAGAGCATCCTCGGCAGTTTCCGGGCTCACCACGATGACTAACTCGTAGTCTCGTAACTGTTGCCCCTCTGTTTTTGCTTCCTCTTTTTTACTCTTACTTCTTGCCATTTACCAATCCAGAAAATTTTCCCGAACATTATACCACAAACGGCGGACACCGACAATTCTTTACCACCTTACCGCTGCCAGACTGGTGAACTTGACATAGTATACCACCTTTGTTACACTCTGGGTAAGTCCAGCTAATCATAAATCTGAATTACCCTCATCAATAAATGCCAAACGGCCCCGTGGTGTAGCGGTCTAACATGCCACCCTGTCACGGTGGAGATCGCGGGTTCAAATCCCGCCGGGGTCGCATTACAGCCTTGCAGTGCGTCTTTCCGGCATACTGAAACACCAAAACAATCACCTGGTTGCCAACGGTGTGGCGATATTGCTAAATTGAATGGCACCCAGTAAATTTTAAAGTGAGGTTAGATTATATTATGAGTTACTCAGCACCACCACCAATGACAATTGATACCAGTAAGCAATACACCGCTACCATCGAAACAGAGAAGGGGAGTATAGTGCTAGAGCTTTTCGCCAGTGATGTACCAGTAACGGTGAACAATTTCGTATTTCTCGCCCGTGAGGGATTCTATGATGGTACAACATTCCACCGCGTTATCCCTGATTTTATGGCTCAGGGGGGAGACCCCACTGGAACCGGAACAGGTGGCCCTGGTTACAAATTTGCTGATGAATTTACCAAGCACACCCATGTCGCCGAGGCGCTATCAATGGCTAATTCTGGCCCTAATACGAATGGCTCCCAGTTTTTTATCACTTATAGTCCACAACCCCACCTTGACCGTAAGCACTCGGTATTTGGTCAGCTGGTACTCGGAGCAAATGTTCTGAAAGCAATTAAGAATGGTGATGCTATAATAAGAATTACTATAGAGGAAAGTTAGCATAATGCAGCCAAAGAGGATTCACTGGGGTAGCCGCTAAATGGCCTGAGAAAGCAACCGATACACCTGCTGACCTCCAGGTTGCCGAGCCGGATTAAATTGACGTATCGGAGGGCAATACTCATGAATCTCTACCAGCTTCTTAAAAATAGAGAGTCCAGTGGAAAACCTGTACGAATTGGCGTAATCGGAGCCGGAATCTATGGTTCGATGTTTCTTTCCCAGGTACGCTTTGTACCCGGAATACAACTGGTAGGTGTCGCTGACATTGATATCGAAAAGGCCAGGAAACGCTGCCTAAGATCCGGCTGGCCTGAAGATGCGATTTCCCTCGGTAATTCTACTGCTGTGATAAACGACGATTCTCGAAAGAGAAAAATAGTATTAACTGAGGATGCAGCGCAATTAATTCAGGCCGATCTAGACGTCATCCTCGAAATCACGGGAATAGCTGATATCGGAGCTTACCATGCCTGGAGCGCGCTGGAAGCAGGAAAACACGTTATTGCAGTGACTGTTGAAGCCGACGCCTTATTGGGGAAAGCTCTCCGAGAACTGGCAGACCAAAAAGGCCTCGTCTATTCTCTAGGTTACGGCGACGAACCAGCGTGCCTTTGTGAACTGGTCGACTGGGCAAAAACCGCTGGCTTTGAAGTCGTCTGCGCCGGAAAATGCGTCAGTTATAAACCCGAAAAGAGATATTCCACTCCTGAGACTGGCTGGAGATATTATGGTCTTTCCGAAGAACAGGCGGCCAGCGGCGACTACAACCTGAAGATGTATAATTCTTTTGCCGATGGTACAAAATCGGTTACCGAAATGTGTGCGGTAGCCAATGCGTGCAATCTAACTCCCCAGAAAAATGGGTTGCAGTATCCGGCAATAGAATACGAAGAGACGCCAAGCAAGCTCAAGCCAAAAACAGAAGGTGGAATATTGGAACATAGCGGTACGATAGAGATATTGGCCAGTGAAAAGCGGGATGGGACACCTTTGAAACGAAGCCTTCGATGGGGCGTATATGTCGTATTTAAAGGGCAATCTGACTATGTTAGACATTACTTAAACGATTTTTCAGTAGAACACAGGATACTTACCGACCCCTCGGGTGAATATTCAATATTATACCGGCCAACGCACCTTATCGGGCTGGAACTTGGCATTAGCGTGGCTTCAGTTGGCTTGCTCGGTGTACCTACCGGCACCCCGAGCGCGTTCGTCGCTGACGTTGCCACCGTCGCTAAGAAAGACCTGAAGCCGGGTGACACGCTTGATGGTGAAGGAGGCTATACTGTATACGGTAAGTTAGTCTCTGCAGAACAGAGCGTCAAAGGTAGATACCTCCCTATCGGGCTGAGCAGCCAAACGAAAATGGCTAAATACGTGGCGAAAGACTCCATCTTAACCTACAATGACGTTACGATTGATAAAAGCCGTTTCTCCTACCGTGTTCGTAAAAAAATTGAAGAGGAATGGAAAAAGTAAGGCTGCCACAACCAATTTCCGCCGGGTTAATGCTCTCATATCAGTGCAATGCTGAGTGCCGTTATTGTATGTATGCCCGTTCGCCAAGGTGGAAGGAATGGATCTCTGAAGAGGACCTGAACCTACTCTTGAGAAAACTTGCCGACAAGATATAACCAAGCCCCGGCGGAAAAAGCACTGTTAGCCTGAATTACAGTCTCCATTTCACCGGCGGAGGGCCCTTCCTGAATCTTGATCTCCTGTTGAAGGCGGTTGAAATGGCTCGTCTGACTTGATATTCCCTCAACCTTCGTTGAAACCAACTGCTACTGGTGTCTTGACGATAAGGTGACCGGGGAGAAGCCCGAGGCTTTGAAAGAGAGTGGCCTTGAAGGAATCCTGATTTCGGTCAATCCTTTCTATCTGGAATATGTCCCATTGGAAAGGACCGAAAGGTGCATCACAGTTGCCAGCGAGGTATTCTCTCAAAATATGATGGTCTACCAGCTGGGGTTTTATTTGCATTTGAACATCAGGCATTTAATGAATTATAGTAAAAAGTCATCTCCTCAATAAGCTGAACAAATTCAAGGGTGGAGCAAATATGGAGCTATTAAAACAAATCAGATATGAACCTGCCCAAGTCACAGGTGGATACACGGACCAGATACTAGAGATTGATCTGAGCAAATTAAAGGTCACGATAAGAGACCTATCGCCCGATTTCAAAAACAAATACATCGGTGGACGGGGCTATACACTGAAACTGATATGGGATGGTACAAACGGAAAAACCCGCTACGACAGCCCTGAGAATATACTTGCAATGGCCAGTGGGCCGCTCGGTAATGAACCCGGTTTTCCAGGAACAGGTAAGTTCATAGTTGGCACTATTTCGCCCCTTACCGATACCTTCGTTGATTCGAACGTCGGTGGTCATTTCGGTCCGCTTTTGAAGCTTGCCGGTTTTGATGCACTCGCCGTTTCCGGGATAGCCAGAGCAGACTCGGTCATCGTAATTGACGGCGATTCACGAACTATCAGTATTATGGTTGCGCCCGCATACGATAAGGAAATTGACGAGGGTTCCCTTTCCTTTGGCAAGAGACTGCTGGAAGATATAAACAACGGTGAGTACAGCGATTCACTCGCTGCGGTAACCGCAGGCAAGGGCGCCTGCAACGCCAGGTTCGGCATCATAAATAGCCTGTTCTTTGACAGAAAACGAAATCGCATTCGCGTCAAACAGGCGGGCAGAGGTGGTACGGGAACCGTTATGAGGACCAAGAAACTACGGGGTATTGTTGTGCGTTCCAGCCTGTCAAAGGCAGATGGCAACAATTCTGTAGATAAAGAAGGCGTGCGCCGGGCAGGGTCCCGGTTGAGGCAGGTCATTTCCGAAGCTGACCCCAAACAGCTTCATCTTTCCGCATGGGGTACTACCATTCTGTCGGAGTACATGAACAAGTTTCACCTCTTTCCCATCAACAACTATCAGTACGGCCAGAGCTCCGAGTCCCCCAGGCTCTTTGCCGGCGTCTTTCTCGACCGATATTTTACAAAGAATATGCCAGACGGTTGTTATTACGGGTGCAATCTGGCATGTTCCAAGAGCTCCGAAAGTGTGGAACTGACACGAGGTCCAAATGCAGGACAAAAGGTTGACATTGATGGTCCCGAGTATGAAACCGTTGCCGCAGTCTCCTGCATGGGTATTTTCGACCCCCATTTTGTTCTGGAATACAACTGGTACTGCGATGAATACGGTATCGATACCATCTCTACAGGCACGACAACCGCGTTCTTTATGGAGTGCTTTGAGCGCGGTTTTTTAACTGCTGAAGACATAGGTTATAAACTGAACTTCGGCAACATGGATGCTGTTGACCGCTTATTGCATGAAATCGCCAACGCTAAAGGCTTCGGCAAAGTTGTCGGCCAGGGTGTGGCCAGAGGCAAGAAATGGGTTGCTGAGAAGTATGCTTCTCGGAATGATATCTCCCAGGATGCCGTCCTGGCTGAGCTGAATAAATTCGCAATGGAGGTCAAAGGCCTGGAGTTCTCCATGTACGTTACCAAAGAGTCACTTGCCCAGCAGGGCGGTTACGGGTTTGCCCTCAAAGGACCGCAACATGACGAATCATGGCTGATTTTCATCGACCAGATTCACAAAGAGTTGCCCACCTTTGAGGATAAGGCGAAGGCGCTTAAATGGTTTCCTCTAATCCGCACCTGGTTTAATGCTACTGGACTGTGCAAGCTGCCATGGATCGATGTACGAAATCCGGAGGCAGCCACTACCGATGAGCCTGCAAAAAATCTCCCTACCCTTGCCTATTATGTTGACTACTTCAACGCGACAACAGGGAGTAGCAAAACGCTGAAGGATATTTTGGATGACTCGGAGAGACTTTATATACTTCAGAAGTTGATTAACTTGCGTCATGGTAAAGGCACCCGTATCAGCGACCAGATACCCTTGAGAGCAATGGGGCCGGTTTATTTCAATGAATATGAATCCCGAGCACAGTATTATGACGAGTGGTTACGAGAACAAATCGGTGATAGCGAAGTTCCGGCCATCGCAGAGAAGAAGCATGAACTGCTAGTGGCAAAAAGGATTGAGGCTTATCAGCAGCTCTGCGATATAGTCTACGAAGAGAAAGGTTTCTCATCCGATGGGATACCAACACGTAAAACAGTAGAAAAATTCGGACTGATGGACGACCAGGCAGTACAGTTATTGCAGAGATTCGGCATGTGATCCAGGACGAGAGATACGGGAATTGGGAATCGAAATAAGATGGCTCAGAAGATGACGGTCTCGATCAAGTTCCTCGGCATGCAGCGCGTCGTAACCAAAAAAGATTCTATAAATATAGCGGTAACAGGAGAGATGACGGTAAAAGATATCCTCGAATCCCTCAGGAACCTGTATCCGAATCTGAATTTGGATGAAGAGATGCTCTTTGTAACCGTGAACCAAGAAAAAGCATCTCTTGACAGGCTTTTAAGTGCTGATGACACCGTATCATTTCTTCCTCACATCAGTGGTGGATAACATCATTATTTTCAGAACAAAAAAACCATGGAACCAAAAACATGAAATGATTAGGAGGTAAACTATGAGTAACCTGGTTATTCACCCCATTCCGCTGGTAAAAGGTATGAATGAGACATCCAAAATGACCTATGGCTTCAATTTCGGAAAGCCATTTGACTACACCGGATATGTCTGGTATATCAGCGGCGCCGGCGACAGGATTCTGGTTGATGGCGGCGCCAGTATCGATTATCTCAGGAACGTCAGGGGAGTAATGGCGGATGAAGTCAAGTCAATCGAGGCTGGACTTGGCGAGTTAGGATTGGGCCTTGAAGATATCGACATCATCATCGCTACCCATTTGCATCACGACCATATCGCTCAGGCAGCTCGATTCCCAAAGGCCAAAGTTATCGTGCAGCGAAAAGAGCTTGAATTCGCCCGAAATCCCCATCCTTCCTGTATCGGGCATTTTGATGTCCGCTTTCTGGAGGGGGTTAATTTTGAAATAATAGAGGGCGATGCCAGAATCTGTGAAGGTATTTCCGTATTCAGCACTCCTGGTCATACCGTGGGTGGACAGTCAGTCAGCGTCCAGACTGCCCGGGGAAACGCCGTTATCTCCGGAATGTGCACCATTAAGGAAAATTTCTATCCTTCCGCACCCATAAGCAACGTCATGCCGGTTATAACACCGGGAATCCTTACCAATACCCTGGAGGCATATGACAGCACACTTAAAATCAAAGAGGTGGCGGACATCATAATCACCTTGCACGATTCGGAATTTCGGGAGAAGAAGAGTATTCCTTGACCGTAAACTAATTTGTTGAAAGAATATAGCGGCAGGAGATGTTCAGTATGACATATGGCACGGGCAAGCATACTTATGAGCTTGTTGAAGGGTGGGCTAAACTGCCGGCCGGATGGTCATTCCTCGATGTTGGCGGTATCACCGTTGATGCGCAGGACAGGGTATACGTCTTCAACAGAAGTACCCATCCGGTAATCGTTTTTGACCGTGAAGGCAACTTTCTGACTTCATGGGGCGAAGAGCTGTTCAAACACGCTCACGGCATCCGCGTTGGACCGGATGGCCGTATCTACTGTACCGACGATAAGGACCACACGGTGCGCAAACTCACCCTTGAAGGCGAGCTGCTGATGACCCTGGGCGCCAAAGACCGGCCCGCAGATACCGGCTATGTGCAGGACTGGTTTGATTATCACTGGAGCCTGAGCCGGATAACAAAGGGTGGCCAGCCATTTAATCGCCCGACCGGCGTGGCCATAGCTCCCTCGGGTGAAATCTACGTGTCCGATGGATATGGCAATACCAGGGTGCATAAATTCGCTCCTGACGGGAAATTACTCATGTCCTGGGGCGAGCCGGGTGGTGCTCCAGGTCAGTTTCGAGTTCCCCATAACATCTGGCTGGACAAGCAGGACAGACTATGGGTTACCGACCGTGAGAACCATCGCATTCAGATATTCGATACTCAGGGCAGATTCCTCAACCAGTGGCAGGATATAATGCGCCCCCAGGACCTGATTATTGATGATGATGGCGTGGTGTATGTTACCGATTCAGGCCTGCGAGTCCTGATTTTCTCTCCCGACGGCAAGCTGATTACCCACTGGGGCACAGAAGAAGAGGATATAGACAAGGCTTTGTTCCTAGCTCCTCACGCCATAGCCATGGACTCACGAGGTGACCTCTATGTTGGTGAGGTTCCATGGGCCCACAATAAAATTGACCGCAGTGCCAGAGCAGTACAGAAATTCGCCCGAAAATAGGAATTAAAATATCACAACAAGTGCAGCTTAAGCAAGATGATTACAACATTCTTCAAAAATGACATCCCTTAGTCTTACATTTGTTTCTCTGGTTGAACAAAAGTCTGTTCTGTGCAATGGAGATAACGAAACGTCAATTTGTCCAATTAGAATGTCTATTTTTAGTCCTGTTTCAGGTGGTCCCGCAGGCATTACTAGTCGAAGACAAGAGCGCTACGGCCAGGTAACTCCATTTTCTCAATCTTCCCGAATACTTCATTAACCTCTTCAAGGCGGAAGGTATTAAGGACAGCTGGTTTCACCAAGCCGCGTGCCACAAGCTTTAATGATTCTCTTATTTCCTGCTTGGTGGCGCACCTGCTGCCTGTGACGTTGATTTCATCACGAATGAGCCGGAATGTATCAAAGCTCAGTGATTTTATATCACGAGGCACACCAACCAGCACGAATGTACCGCCACGGGCCAACGTTCTAATGCAAGCATCCACAGTCTGACTAGTACTGACCATATCTACGGCACAGTCTACTCCGTGACCATCGGTAGCCATCAGCACCTCTTTAGCGATATCTTTATTTCGCACACTGATAACCACATCACAGCCATAACGCTTGGCCATTTCCAGTTTATCATCAGAAACATCCACGCCGATGGTGCGGGCGCCAAAGACTTTGGCCACTTGTATGCAGTGGATGCCTACTCCCCCGCCAGCACCTACTACTAGCACTGTGTCATTAGGCTTGGTTTTGGCGCGCTCTTTAAACACATGCCAGTTTGTGGCCACGGCATCGGTGGTTACTCCCGCATCAACAAAACTGACTCCTTCAGGTATATGGATACAGTTACGCTCCGGCACCTTAATATACTCAGCAAAACCACCATCAATGGCCGCTCCTACATATCCGGCGAAGTTTTCGCAAAGGGTTTCCCGGCCTCCGATGCACCACTTGCAATAACCACAGGTTAAATAGAAGCTGACACAAACCCTGTCACCAGGTTTACAAGTGTTCACCATTGGGCCCACATTTTTTACTATTCCGCCGACTTCATGACCTATAATACGAGGCAAGCTACCGCCCAGATAGCCTGCCTTGAGGTTTACCAGGGTAAAGCCCACACCACAGGCTTTAACTTTTATTAGTACCTCCGTTGGGCCCGTTTCAGGAATGGGTCTCTCTTCTAAGCGGAATGAACCCGCCCATTCATACAGTACCTGTGCTTTCATAGTCTTTTTTATTTCTTTTCTCCATTCACTTCGGTTTATCATTAGATAATTTATCCATTGTCTGTCGAGAACTAATCTGCCATAGGCAGGCTAAAACATAATGAGATAACTGGTCAGATTGTAGGTGAATTTCAACAACAATACAAACGCGGCGGGCAAATAAAGTGGAGAAATGTTAATAAAAAGGAACCTTTTCATAGCTTCTGGATTGGGATTATGATTTACTTGGTAACACAAGCTAATATAAAATACGCTATCAGCCCAACTCCATTCGGGCGAAAACGAAGGGGAGGAATTCATATGGTCACGATGAGTGGTGCCCAGTATATCGCTGAAACCTTCAAGGGGTACGGTGTTACTCATGTTTTCTTCGTTCCGGCTATCATTCACGAAGGTCTGATGGAAATGGAAAAGCGTGGTATAAAGCGGATATTGACCCATGGTGAAAAGGCGGCAGCTTATATGGCGGATGGGTATGCACGTGCTTCGCATAAGCCGGGAGTTTGCATGTCACAATCCGTTGGAGCAGCCAATCTGGCCGCAGGACTCCAAGATGCCTACCTTGGTTTGTCCCCTGTAATTGCAATTACTGGTCGCAGGAGGTCTCTGTACCGATACCGACACGCTTATCAG
Source organism: uncultured Dehalococcoidaceae bacterium (assembly GCA_964493435.1). GTDB lineage: Bacteria > Chloroflexota > Dehalococcoidia > Dehalococcoidales > RBG-16-60-22 > E44-bin89. Next base: position 19,012 of record CAZBMB010000004.1, read on the forward strand.
GAAATCGAGCACAAACCCATGTTTGACGCGGTCACCAAGTTCAATGCCACTGTTGATACGGTTGAACAATTGCCATTGCTCCTTCGTCAGTCTTTTAGAGAGGCAGTGTCTGGACCACCGGGGCCGGTGCACCTTGAATTTCAGGGAATTAGAGGCGAAATAATCATGGAGCAAAGGGCTGCTCTGGAAGTCGTAATTGAAGAACAATTCAGCCGCTTTCCCGCCTTCAGACCTGAGCCAGAGCGAGATTTGGTCCTGCAAGCAGCCAAAGTCCTCCGCCAATCACAAAGGCCAATCATAGTGGCAGGTGGGGGAGTAAAAGCGTCTGAAGCCTGTACCGAATTAGTTGAGCTTGCCGAAAGGCTCTCTATCCCGGTAGCAACTTCGCTAAACGGTAAGGGAACGATTCGAGACGACCACCTCCTTGCTGTTGGGGTAGCTGGGTCGTACTCCACTCAGTGTGCAAACCAGGCTGTGTCAGAAGCCGACTTGGTTTTGTTCATCGGCAGTCGCACCGGCAGCCAAGTCACCAATGACTGGAAAATCCCCCGTCCAGGCACATCTGTTATTCAAATAGATATAGATCCTTCAGAACTCGGAAGGAACTACCCAGCAAAGGTAGCCCTTTTAGGAGACGCCAGAGTAACATTACGTCGCTTGAGTGATACCGTAGAGCCTGTTGAACAGAGAACACACTGGCTTCAGCGTATAAATCAGGTCAAGAAAGAATGGAAAGACCAGATTAAAAAATGGCACCACTCGGACAGTGTGCCTATCAGACCAGAACGCCTGTGCAAGGAGATTACGGATTTCCTGCCGGAAGACGCCTTATTAATTTCAGACACGGGTCATTCCGCAATCTGGACCGGCACAATGGTAGAGCTGAAGCAGACCGGACAAACCTATGTAAGGTGTGCCGGCTCCCTAGGGTGGGCCTTCCCCGCAGCACTCGGAGCCAAATGTGCTTTACCTGACAGGCCCGTAATATGCTTTACCGGGGACGGGGGATTCTGGTATCACGTGGCAGAACTGGAGACAGCCGCCCGATATGGTATTAACGTCTTAACGATAGTTAATAATAACCGCTCCATGAATCAGGTGAAAAAGGGAGCGGAAAAAGGGTACTCTAACGGCAGCGGCAGTGCGGATGATATATGGCAATTTACCGATATTGATTTCTCCAGGGTAGCGACAGCTATGGGTTGCACTGGTATACGGGTGAGAAAACCGGATGAGCTGAAAGCCGCGCTGCATGAGTCTCTTGCTGTAGACAAACCTGCAGTAATCGATGTGGTCAGCGATATTGAGGGAATACCACCGCCTGTTTGGACCTAATTTATGAGCTTAATTCTTTTTTAGAAACCAAGGATTCTAAGAAGTACCGATTTCTTTTGCGAACCTTGCTCCCATTTCAAATGCTTCCCGACAGTCAAGAGGAAATACTTCACGCCGCCGCTTCGCCTTCTGTTCAGCATCAAATTGAGGCGCAAATACCTTGGAATAATCATCAAACTGGTAAGTATCGGTAACCATAAGTGACTCTGAAGCTCCGAAAATCCTCTTCAAAAACAGCTCGGTCTCGCTTGCCTGTTTGTCAAACCCCCACCGCCCACTCTGTAGCGCGGTCTCTGTCATGTTCATCGTGTATATGAATCCAGTGTTAATCTTCCTGGGGAATAGCGTTGATACGCTGTCATAGACCAAGTAGGGGAATACTAATCGTTCCAGGAATGACCTCATTGCGCCCGTCACTGCTCCCAAATAGACGGGAGACCCTAGAATTATTCCATCACAATCATTGACTCTTTCTAAGATGGAAGTAATATCATCCTTCCTGGCGCATTTCCCGTAGCTTTTTCCTCCTATCATCTTACAGGCAAAACAGCTTTGGCATCCCTTGAAATTTAAATCATATAGATGAATGAACTCAGTTTCTGCTCCTTTTGATTTAGAACCTTCAAGAGCTTTACGCAGCAAAACCGCTGTATTCCAATTCTTCCTCGGGCTTCCGTTGACTGCAAGTATCTTCATGTTCCTCGTTTAAGTGAGTAATTAAAAATAAAGTTAATATATTGTCACCATTATGCTACATGAGTTACTTGAAATCAACGATGAAAAAGGGTCCTTTTTCTTGCTACAGTCTGGCGGTTTTAGTACAATTGACTACCGCATCCAACTTGACAAAGGAGTATCAATAGAAGATTTTATAAATGAGGCTGGAACAAATCCAGAGCTCTATGGACTAAAATAGAATATATCAAATCTAGAAGGTCCCTTCCACAAGTGGAGAAGCCAGCTTGATTTCATGGTTGTAGAGAAAGGAGAAAAATGGAGAAAAACTGGAAACTGCATCACATAGCGGTAATAGTAAGGGATATTGATAAAGCTGTCGAGTATTATCAATCCTTAGATATAGCCACAGTTGGGCGCGAGGTTGTGTTTCCAGAAGCCAAGCCCCAGATTAGAGCAAAATTCGTTCAGATTGGTGGGGTACCGATTGAATTCATTCAACCCCTGGAAGGTGAATCAGTCTACAAGAAGTTCTTAGAAAGTAAGGGGGAGGGGGTTCAACACATTGCCTTCGCCGTAGATAACTTTAATGAGGAGACGGATCGGCTCGTCGATAAAGGAGTCTCGATTATAGTTAAAGGAAAAGCACCGGCTGCCTTTGGCAGTATCTCTGCTCACTTTGACACCCGTCAGGTTGGTGATTTTGCTATACAGTTGATACAGGAAGCAGAGTAACGTACCGGACGAACATATTAAGTTAACGTGTCAGACCAACGCATACAACCTATTGCATTAAAGGGAGTATTTTTAAAATGAGAAAAAAGGAACCTTATGCTACTCAGGAAGAGTACAATCAACGTGTAACTCATTACCGTGATGTCCCCCTCATCGAGCTTGGCCCCGGTTCAAAAAGCCACATCATATCGGCGGAAAGAATAACGGCCAGCTTCGTTGTTGCCGAGCCCAATATTTATTTTGCCTCTCACCGCCACGAGCCAGAGCAGATTATGATAGTTATTGACGGTGCCTGTGATGCCTTATTCGAGGGGAAACTGTATCACCTTGAAGCCGGCGATGTCCTTATCGTGCCTTCCAATGCTTCGCACGGAAACTATATTTCTGATAGGGGATTGCGCATGATAGAGGTGTTCTCTCCACCCCGACAGGACCTCGTGGCCAAACTGGAAGCGGTGAAGAGAGACTTGAAGGAGTAGCATGAAACCCGTAATCGGCTTTATTGGAACCGGCTCCATGGGCGCTCCCATGGCACAGAATTTACTTAAGTTGGGCTACCCTTTGGTGGTACACGACATCAAGGATAAGGCTATGGAAGGCCTAGCCAAAGCTGGCGCTGAAAAGGTCTCTTCAGCAAGAGAGCTTGCTAGCCGCAGCTCTGTTGTAATTACCATGCTCCCCGCCTCCCCCGACGTGGAGGCAGCGGTGCTCGGTCCAGAGGGCGTGATTGAAGGAGCTAAGTCCGGAGATATAGTGATCGATATGAGCAGCTCCTATCCCACGAGTACCAAAATGATCTGTGAGCAGTTAGCGGTGAAGGGTATCAGGATGCTGGATGCACCCGTGAGCGGGGGCACAAAAGGAGCCCGTGAAGGTACTCTGGCAATCATGGTGGGTGGTGAGGAAAAAGATTACGAGGAATGTCGCCCTATCCTCGAGGCAATGGGACGGAACATCTACTATTTGGGCAAGATAGGAGCCGGTCACACCGTCAAGGCGCTCAATAATCTTTGCTCGGCATGCAGTATGGTCATCACCTCGGAGGCTTTGGTAGTGGCCAAGAAGTTGGGTCTCAATCCAGAGAAGGTTATCGATGCCATAAACTCTAGCAGCGGGCGCAGCTGGTCCAGCCAATTCAAATTCCCTACCTTTGTCCTGAACAATACATTTAATTCGGGCTTTTCTATCGGTCTTATGAATAAAGACCTGGAGATAGCCACACGCCTTGGCCGCGAACTCAATGTCCCCATGTTCGTGGGGGAACTGGTCCAGCAGCTTTACAAATACGCCGTCGGTCGTGGTGGTGGGGATGAGTGTCATACCGCCATTATCAAATTCATCGAGGACTGGCGCGGTGTCAAGGTGAGAAACAAAAAAGGAGGTTAATTGTCATGGCAGACGCTGAGAAACAGGCTTTCGTCGACAAGATGTACCAGGATCGAGGCTATATCCTCGATTTTCATAAAGTGATGGTGGCCGAAGATTTCGATTTCCTGAAGGTTTATGACCAGTTTATTAAGGCAGCGTATACTAAACAACGAACGCTCGATGCCAAGACCAAAGAAATTATTTATACCGTGATTCTGACCGCGGTGAAGGCAAGCGTAGACCACATCAAAAGTCACATCAAGCTGGCCCTGGACTATGGTGCCACGAAGAAAGAGGTCTTAGAAGCTCTGGAGATATGTATCCCCGCTGCCAGCGTACCGTCCTTCATGATAGGCTTTGAAGCCTGGAAACAGGTGGTATCACCCCAGAGGGTAGAGCCCTCGCAGACCTAGCGAGAGCTAGGTTGAGAACAGTGTGGGAAGATGCTCGTGGCTTTGAATCGCAAATATGATAGCCCCCCGTGGCGCCCCGCCGGGGAGTTATTCCCGAGGTACATTTCCTCAGCCTGACCTTAAACAATGGGGCAGGTATGTTGAACCCTGCTTGGGTATTATAGGCAGCACTGATAAAAGCCGAGGTGGTTTGGATACCTATCTTCACCACGGCCAATTTGAAAGCAAAGATAGAGTACTGTTAGTCTCAAGCTGGCTGGGACCTGAAGCGAGGTGCCGATACTAAAGAACCGCTATGGCATTGATTTCTACAAGCATCTCTTTATAGATAAAGTCTGTGCCGACGAGGGTACTGGCCGGTTGCCTCTCCTTGAAGTATTCAGCACGTATCTCGGCATGTTTTTCGCGTTCGCTGGCATTCCGCAGAAAAACGGTAACCTGAACAACGTCATTTAACGTCGCCTTTTCAGTAGCCAATATGGACTTGATTTTCTCTAAAGCCACCCTGGTCTGGTCCTCAAGGTCGCCTTCGTTTAATACTCGTCCCTGTGAATCCCTCCTGAGACCATTCTGACCCGAAACATAGATTTGCTTGGTTATGTTGCTTACCACCACCCCCGGGACGTAATAAAGATGCTTCATCATTAATTCGTCCTTGTGTTCGTCAGGAAATATTTCCCAGCTGATTTGCTTTCTATTTGCCACGTTAAATCGACCTCCTTTTCCGGACATTAATAATAAGAATATCAGCCAGTTGAATTCATTTGTCAAATCCGGTTTATCGCCTATAAATCAGGCGAAATAGGCAACCATTGAAGTTATTATTTATTGTCACTCTGACTCTCCATTGGCACGAGTTGAAAACTTGACAATAGATTGTATACAGGGGAAAATGTGAGCCGTTAGAATTACCTGATTAAGACAATCTTATATTGGGGAAACCAGCTGGCAAAGAGCTTAATAAATCGACCTGAGAGGGGGTAATCATGAAGCGACTATTTTATTTATTACTATTTGTATCCCTTGTCTTTTCCCTTATGGTAAGCGGATGTAAAGCAGAGACCGCAGGAAAAGGCCCTATCACAGTGGGCTCCAAGATTGATGTTGAAGGTTCACTGCTATCACAGATGATAATCCTGATGTTAAGAAGCGAAGGATTTGAAGTGGCGGATAAGTCGCAATTCGGGCCGACCAGCGTCGTCAAGAAAGCCCTGGAAACGGGTGAGCTTGACATCTACCCGGAATACACCGGTAACGGTGCCTTCTTTTTCGATGAAGCTGATTCAGACGTCTGGAAAGATGCCCAGAAAGGTTATGAACGGGTTAAATTGCTTGATGAGGAAGCAAATAACATCATCTGGCTGAAAACGGCACCGGCCAATAACACATGGGCAATTGCTATTCCCAGAGCACTTTCCGAAGAACACAATTTGAAGACTCTGGACGATTTTGCTGCCTATGTCAATGGTGGCGGCACGGTTAAGTTAATTGGCTCTGAGGAATTTGTGAATAGCCCGGCGGCTCTGCCAGCATTCCAGGAAGCTTACGGGTTCACTCTCCGCGAGGACCAGATTCTCACTGTATCCAGTGGCGATACAACTCAAACCGAGAAAGCCGCCGCTGAGGGCATCGATGGTGTTAACGCGGCCATGGCGTACGGCACTGATGGCGCCATTAATGCCTTCGCTCTGGTTATCCTGGACGACCCGAGGGGCGTGCAACCGGTCTACGAGCCGGCACCACGTGTCCGCGGAGAGATAATGGAGCAGTATCCTGAGATTGCTGACATTCTTAACCCGGTATTTCAATCTTTGAACCTAGAGATACTCCAGGGCCTGAATGCCAGGATCGGCGTTCAGGGCGAAAACCCGGCCGATGTGGCCCGGGAATATCTTATCGCCAAAGGATTTCTAAAAGAGTAATACTTAGTACGAGGGGAAATGCTCCTACGATTAGCTAACCGTGATAATGTCGCGGTGGCTGGTTCTTTTATCGGTCTCGCTTCATTACTCTTCGGCTGGTTGACACTCAAACCCAATCGTATTGCCGCCGGTACCGGCCTGAACCTGTGGCAGAGTTTTGACTGGCCTGGCGCGGTCACCATTATAACACTGTGGCTGGTCGGTCTCGGCCTCAGCCTGGCAGGAAAAAAGAGGCGGCAGGCAGTGATTCTGGGTGTCATTGCCAATATTATTATTACCGCTAGTTTCTTTTGCGCCGGGTTTTCCGCTACCCGGCTTCTTGCCCTGGAAGGCTCCGCTTCCGCTCGCGTTTCGCTGGGGCCCGGTTTCTGGGTCACCCTTGCCGGAGCCTATGCGCTGATATTTGGCGCCCGCCATGCCGTCGGCGAGTCACGCCTCTGGAAGAATGTTGTTACCTGGCCCGGCCTGGCACTCACGGTATTGCTGCTACTGGCCGGCTGGCTCAATAACCTGTCCGTAATGCAGGAATTTCTGGGACGTGAAGAACGTTTTGTCCAGGAATTTCTACAGCACGTTTTTCTGTTTGGCGGCAGTGTTTTTATAGGTACCATAATCGGCATCTCACTGGGTATCCTGGCAACGCGCCATCGGCGCGCGGAAAAGCCTGTCTTCTACTTTTCCAACATTACCCAGACTATTCCCAGTCTGGCGCTCTTCGGCCTGCTTATTGCACCGCTCTCAGCGCTATCATTCAGCTTCCCCGTGCTGCGTGACATCGGAATACGCGGTGTTGGGCCAGCACCGGCTTTTATTGCCCTGATAATATACTCTCTGTTGCCAATTGTGCGTAACACCTACGTTAGCCTGCGACAAGTTGACCCGGCGGTCATTGATGCCGGGCTCGGCATGGGGATGAGCCGCCGCCAGGTATTTCGCAAGGTTGAAATACCACTGGCCACTCCCATCGTTCTAGAAGGAGTCCGGATAGCATCGGTTCAATCCGTCGGTCTGGCCGCTGTGGCGGCTCTAATTGGCGCGGGAGGACTGGGCTGGTTTATCTTCCGGGGGGTGGGCCAAGCCGCCAACGACCTCATTCTCCTTGGCGCCATTCCCATAATTATCCTAGCTTTAGTTGTGGACGCGACGATGCGGGTAATCATCGGGATAGCGACTCCCAAAGGGCTGGCAGGAGGGAACCAGTGATAAGACTGGAAGACATTACCAAGCTCTACGGCAATGTCAGAGCCGTTGATAAGCTCTCCTTCAATGTTGCCGAAGGCGAAGTCTGTGTCCTGATTGGTCCCTCCGGCTGCGGCAAGACCACAACGCTGAGAATGGTTAACCGCCTTATCGAACCGACCAGCGGACAGGTCTTCGTTAGCGGCCAGGATATCAGCCAGGTCAGGCCGGAGAAACTGCGGCAGTCTATTGGCTATGCCATACAGAGCGTAGGGCTATTCCCCCATATGACAGTTGGCGCCAATATCGCGGTCGTGCCGGAACTGCTGCACTGGGACAAGCAACGCATTTCAGGACGAGTTGAAGAGTTGCTGGCACTGGTTGGGCTTGACCCTCACGAATACGTGGGAAAATATCCAAACCAGCTTTCCGGCGGCGAAGCCCAGCGCGTAGGCGTGGCTCGCGCGCTCTCCGCAGACCCACCGATACTGCTGATGGATGAACCGTTTGGCGCCGTTGACCCTCTGACGCGCGAGCGACTCCAAGTACAATTCCTACACATTCAAGAGAAGTTAAGGAAGACCGTCATTCTGGTCACCCATGACCTTGATGAGGCAATCCGGCTGGCTGACCGCATCGCCATTATGGAATCAGGCAGGCTAATACAATACGATACTCCGGAAGCGATTTTATCTAAACCGGTTAATAAATTCGTCCACGACTTCATCGGCACCGACCGGGCATTGAAACGCTTATCGCGCATCGGCATCGAAAATTTTGTAAAGACCCCGCCCTCGATTGGATTAGATACCTCACTAGAAGAAGTACAACGGGTCTGCGAGCAGTGCCGCTGGTTATGGGTGGTAGATAAAGATAGACGACTTATTGGCTGGATAGACAGGGCAATTCTGGCAGGAGCTACATCAGTCAGAGAGGCAATGGTCGAGGTCGACCAGAACGCAGTTGCCATTATGCCTGGTGCAACCCTGAAAGAGGCGCTCTCACGCATGCTCAGCCAGGGGTTAAATAACATACCGGTGGTGGATAACCAGGGACACCTGATTGGGGAAGTAACTCTGGGTGACATTGAAACTGCCACCAGAGAGACGGAGGTATAGGTAATAGACACTCGACTGCTCAGACGCTGGGCGTTTTTTATTATTCTTACCGCACTATTCTTTATGCTTGTTGCCAATCTGGAATGGTGGGAGACATCACTGCGTTTTTTCTTTCCTCAAGAATCACGAGTGCTACATCCTCGTGCTACCCTCCTAGTGCTTGTCTGGGAGCACATCAGGTTGGTTGCCATATCCAGCGCAATCACAATTATCATTGGGGTGCCGGTGGGTATATGGGTGACCAGAGCCAGCGGCAGGGACTTCCTGCCGATAGTAACCGACATTACCTCATTCGGTCAGACTTTCCCGCCGGTAGCGGTGTTAGCGCTGGCGGTACCAATGTTGGGATTCGGGCTGCTCCCTACCGTGGTTGCCCTCTTCCTTTACGGCCTGCTCCCGGTTGTCCGCAACACGATTGCTGGCTTGCGGGCGGTTCCTTCTAACCTGCTGGACGCTGCCTATGGCATGGGAATGAGCCAGACGCAGACACTACTTCGCGTTGAGATTCCGCTTTCGGCACGGGTGATTATTGCCGGCGTCCGGATTTCTGTTATTATTAACATCGGTACCGCTATGATTGGCGCTGTTATTGGAGCTGGTGGGCTTGGCTCACCGATAATCGCTGGCCTGGTGCAGGACAATATCGCTTATATCCTGGAAGGCTCGGTGCCGGCAGCATTACTGGCTGTCCTGGCTGACCAGCTCCTGGGGAATGTAGAGGCAACTTTCGCCTACTCAAAGGGTTTAAATTCACTTTCTCCCAATTTTTAAACTGAACACCGCCAATATAGGTTCGGTGATTATAGGATTGGCTCAGCCTGCTGGCACCGTTACCATGCAGGTAATAAAAGGAGGTAACTATGGAGTGGCACGACTTACTGGCAGATGGTTACGGACGCGTGCTTGAGGTGCTGGAGAGAGTGCTTAAGGGGCTTGCAAAGGATGATTTGGATTGGCAGCCTCGCCCCGATTGCAATAGTATCGGCTGGTTAACCTGGCACCTGACACGGCAACAAGATACCCAAATCGCCTCTTTAATGGGAGAGGAGCAGTTGTGGGTTAAGGACGGGTGGCATGACAAGTTCAACCGCCAACCTGACGTGGGAGATATTGGCTTCGGTCATAGCCCGGAGCAGGTAGCAGCGTTCAGGTCTCCAGATATCAAGAGCCTGCTTTCCTACCATCGGGCAGTGCTGGAAAGGTCAAAGCAATACTTTCTAACCCTGTCAGAAACCGACCTGGACCGGGAGCTTGATGAGCCCTGGTACCAGCCACCACCCACCGTTGGTGTACGTCTCATCAGTATCATGGATGACGCCATGATACATGCCGGCCAGGCGGCTTACGTGCGCGGGCTGCGCCAGGGCATGGGCTGGCAAGGGTACTAAGCGTTTTTAAACTGAAGGTCAGGACAATGGGTAAATTGCTCTGGAATCCCTCTCAAGAGCGAATAAATAAAGCTAATATCTCCAAATTTATCAATTTCATAAATAGCAAATTCGGCCTCAGCATTGATGCCTATGACGGGCTTTATGACTGGTCCGTGGCCGAAATAGCTGATTTCTGGGCCGCCGTCTGGGAATTCACCCGGATAAAAGCCTATAGCCAGTATAGCCAGGTGGTGGATGATTTGGGTAAATTTCCGGGTGCCAAATGGTTTAACGGCGCAAGGTTGAATTTTGCCGAGAACCTGTTGCGATGCCGGGATAACCAGACCGCCTTTATCTTCAGGGGAGAGACACAGAAAACGGCCAGAATGACCTACGCCGAACTATATGATTCGGTGGCCCAACTGGTGACCCCCCTTCGCGAGATGGATATTAGACCCGGAGACAGGATAGCCGCCTACATGCCCAACTTAATCGAGACTGCGGTCACTATGCTGGCTACTACCAGTATCGGCGCCATATGGTCATCATGTGCCACTGACCTGGGCGCACACGCCGTGCTGGACCGCCTGGCTCAGATTGAACCCAGGATACTCTTCACCGTTGACGGCTACTTTTACAAAGGAAAGGCGTATGATTCTTTAGCCAATGTCAGCGAAATCGCGAAAGGGCTCCCCTCCCTGGAAAAAGTTATCGTGGTCCGCTACCGGGGAGGAGATTCTGATATCAGTCATATCCCCAACGCCATATATTATGAAGATTTTGTCGCCCATCCGTATCAGCGTGAAATTGAGTTTGAACACCTTCCTTTCGACCACCCGGCGTTCATCATGTTTTCCTCAGGTACCACCGGCAAGCCGAAGTGCCTGGTCCAGGGAGGCGGTGGCGTCCTGATTAACCACCTCAAGGAGTTAATACTGCACACTGATTTAAAACGGGAAGATACCATATTCTATATCACGACGTGCAGCTGGATGATGTGGAATTGGCTGCTCAGTTCGCTGGCCGCGGGAGCGACGATAGTACTGTATGATGGCAATCCAGCGTATCCAGATTCATCCGCCATGTGGCAACTGGCACAGGATGAAAAGATAACGATTTTTGGCACCAGCGCCAGCTATATAAATTTCATGAAAAGTCAGGGGCTTACGCCCGGCAAAAATTTCGACCTTTCATCTTTGCGGGAAATCTCCCAGACCGGTTCCGCCTTGTCTCCAGAAGGGTTTGAATACGTGTATAAAGCCATCAAGACAGACCTTCACTTTAATTCCATCTCAGGGGGCACGGACATCAATGGCTGTTTCGCCCAGGGTAGCCCCACCCTCCCCGTATATGCCGGTGAACTGCAAAGGGCCGCTTTGGGAATGAAAGTCGAGTGTTATGATGAAAAGGGTAAACCGGTGCTTGACCAGATGGGAGAGCTGGTCTGCGAGGCACCTTCACCATCTATGCCCCTCCGCTTCTGGAATGACCAAAATAATAGTAAATACCTGGAAACTTACTTCAGCGTTTATCCTCACACCTGGCGTCACGGAGATTACATCATGATTCACCGTGATACACGAGGAATAACCTTTTTCGGTCGCTCTGACGCTGTTCTCAAACCTTCGGGGGTACGCATTGGCACGGCAGAAATATACAACGAGGTGGATAAACTGGATGAAATTGCTGACAGCCTCGCCATCGGTCAGGAATGGAAAGGCGACCAGCGCGTCATCCTTTTCGTTAAACTGGCGGAAGGTCATGACCTGACCGAATCGCTGATGAACAAAATAAAAATATTGCTGCGCGCAAATACCTCACCCAGACATGTTCCCGCTAAAATTATCGAGGCGCCGGATATTCCTTACACGCTCAACATGAAAAAGGTGGAGATGGCGGTAACAAACCTGATAAATGGTCGCCCGGTCTTGAATCAGGACGCCTTAATCAACCCTGAATCCCTGGATTATTATGAAAGCATCCGGGATGAGCTTAAGCAGGAATGACATCACCTCTTTGCTTACTGAAATTAAATTGGATAATTTGTGATTAACTCTTATAATTCTAGTAAGCCAAAATCAATTCGAGTCTGACGGGAATGGAGTACGACCTTGGTTAGAATAGTAACGGATAGTACCTCCGACCTGACAAATGAGATAGCCAGTGCCTTACGAATAACGGTGGTACCGCTATATGTTAACTTTGGCGATGAGTCTTATCAGGACAACATTGACCTTACGACTGATGAGTTCTATCGCAAACTGGCGGATAGCGCCATTTTACCCACCACCTCATCACCCAGCCCGGGTAACTTCGCCGAGGCTTATGATAGGCTCTCGGAAGAAACCGACGAAATCCTGACCATTACTATTTCCTCAAAGCTAAGCGCCAGCTATCAAACAGCCGTTGATGGTGAAAAACTACGCAAGGGGAAAGCCAGAGTAGAGATAATTGATTCCCTTACGGCAATCGTGGGGCTGGGGCTTATCGTTATCTCAGCCGCCAAGGCAGCCCAGGCGGGCTGCAGCCTTGATGAAGTGGTTGATGTCACCCGGAGCAGCATGCAGCGTGTAGATTTTCGCATTGCCTTTGATACACTGGAATACTTGAGGAGGGGAGGGCGCATTGGTGCCGCCCAGGCCTTTCTGGGCTCTATGCTGAAGGTGAACCCGATTCTCACCATAAAAGACGGGATTACCGAGGGAGTTGCCAGGCCACGCTCCAGGGCCAAAGCAATAGACCACCTGTATAATTTCGCCGCAAGTTATGACAACATTGAAGAAATGGCCATCGAGGATGCCAACACGCCTGACGACGTTGAGAACCTGGTAAACAGACTCAGCGCTAGATTCCCCCGGGAACGCATTTATAGAATGAAAGTAAGCCCGGTTATAGGTACCCATGTTGGCCCCCGCGTTATCGGGTTGGGCATACTACCCAAGGAGCAGCCTGTCCGTGTGAAAGGATCTTACTGATAGTGTCGCGGTGCATAATACTAACATTGAAAGCGTTTAACGGCAGGGCATTATGAATTACTCGTATTTCAAAATAGGGATTATTCTATCCTTTACGCTGGCTGTTGCCGCTGTTGTTACCCGCTCCATCTGGCAGATTGTTGTCATCCCGACCGCCGGGACCATGATCATTTTTATTCCGCTTATCCTGACACTCCTGGGGGCAGATGCCCTCGTTGTCTATCTCACCATCAAACCCAGCCTGCAAAAGCTGGGAAATCTGGCGGTGGCGATCGGGCTTACGCTGGTATTCACCGCCGGGCTTGTCGCCGGTGTCTCCCATTTTGCTCACTTCATCCCTTCCCCTGAAGCCGACCCGTTACTGAGCAAAATAATAGGTTTCTTTGTCCTGCTTTCCAGTCTTATCGCCTACCTGCTTGTTATCTGGCTCATCTGGGCTTTCTGGAAACGCGGCAAAACCAGCGACACAAAATGACGTCCCGTTATATCCCTTAAAATGACTATATATCTGCTGGTATTGGATAGAAAACTTGGGTCGCAGATGGACGAATTATTTTCACAGAATTATTTAAATAATATTGATGCCTGCGCTCAACATGCATTCATATAGTTCTTATAATCCATCGCTTTACCAGTCTGCTATAATCATTAAGGGAAAGGAGGTACTGCTATGTCACTGATGAATTCAAAGACGGGGAAAACCCGTAAGACTTATTCCCTTGAAGAGCTGGAAGACGCTGCTAATCTCATGAGAGGTTACAGCTTAATCGCGTTAGGCGCCGCCGGGTCAGGCCATTCCGGAGGCACATTATCACTCATGGATGTAGCCGCCGCGCTTTACTTGCACGAGGCAAACTTAGACCCGAAAAGTCCGTTCTGGCCGGACCGTGACCGCATTTTCTGGTCAGCCGGTCACAAGGCTCCGATATTGTACGTGAGTCTGGGGATGGCCGGTTTCTTCGATATCGACGAAGTGGTTACTCTGCGTAAACTGTACTCCCCTTTCCAGGGTCACCCGCACTGGCTCAAGCTTGAAGGTGTGGAAGCATCCAGTGGCTCACTCGGTCAGGGTCTATCGATTTCCGTAGGCGATGCCCTTGCCGCCAGGCTGGACAAGAAAAATTACCGGGTGTATTGCCTCATGGGTGACGGGGAACAGCAGGAAGGCCAGATATGGGAGGCGGCCATGGAGGCCGGTCATTACAAACTGGATAACCTGTGCGGTGTCATTGATAAAAACCGGCTCCAGATAGACGGCTGTGTTGATGACGTCATGTACATTGATCCGCTTGCCGATAAGTACCGTGCCTTCGGGTGGCATGTCATTGAAATCAACGGCCACAATATGAAAGAGATACTGAGTGCCTTCAAGGAGGCTCGACAGACCAAGGGCAAGCCCTCGCTCATTATCGCCCATACCACGAAAGGTAAGGGTATCGACTTTATGGAAGACGTATGCGGCTGGCACGGCAAGGCACCCAGCATTGAGCAGATGAAAGATGCCTTGAAACAGTTAAAGCTTGATAAAAAACTGCCGGTGGATAAACTGCTGGAAAAAGCGGCCGCTTATCAGAAAAAAGTCGACCAGAAACTGGAGGCAAAACAGCCGAAATTTTCGCAAAACTACTTCTGGAACACTACCAAAAATATGAAAGCAGAGATGGTTCCCACCAGAATGGGATTCGGCAATGCGCTGGCTGAACACGGCGACGACCCCAGGGTGGTCTGCCTGGGAGCTGATATCTCTGACTCCATAACCATCAGCCAGTTTTACAAGGAACACCCCCACCGCACGGAACGCTGGCTTTCCATCGGCATCGCGGAACAGTCGGGAACATGCGTTGCCGCCGGGCTGGCTAAAGAAGGAAAATTACCCGTCTTTGGTACCTACGGCGTCTTCGCCTCGGGAAGGAACCTTGACCAGCTGCGAACCACCGTCTGCTACGGAAACTTCAATGTGATGATTGCCGGGGCTCATGGAGGTGTTTCCGTTGGGCCAGATGGCGCCACTCACCAGGCGCTGGAAGAGCTTTTCCAGATGTGCGGTTTACCCAATATGCACGTTGAAGTCCCGTGTGATGCCGTGGAGACCAAACGGGCCACCGAATATATGCTTTTCAACGTCGCCGGCCCCAAATACATAAGATTTGCCCGTGAGGCGACCCCGGTCGTCTCCGGTGACAGCACTCCCTATAAATGGGGGGAGGCTAATGTCATCCGCTTCCGCGGGGAAAATGACAACTTTAAAGACGCTTTTGAGCATCATCTTGCCTCAGATTATAAAGACGAAGGTGAGGATGTGGCTATAATCGCCTGTGGGCCTTCGGTGGTGGAAGCAATGAGAGCAGCCTGGATACTGAAGCGGGAGTACCACCTGGAAACAAGGGTGCTCAACATGCACACGGTGAAGCCTCTTGATGAAAAGGCCATCGCACAGGCAGCCAGAGACTGCGGCGTTGTGGTCACCGCTGAAGAGCACCAGGTAGGCGGATTGGGCAATCTGGTTGCCGCTGCCATCGGGCGTTCGGAAAAGGTCTACGGCACGCCAGTTATCATGGGCATGATTGGAGTGCAGGACCGCTTCGGCGATTCAGGGTCGCCATGGGAACTGGTCAAGGAGTTTGAGGTCTCCGCCGAACATATTGCCGCCAAGGCCAAAAAATTACACGACCTGAAATCGTCAAAAGGTTAAATCGCCAAAGAATAGTCTGCCGAGGTTAAAGAATGGGTCAACTGCCGGGTGCGGGCCTCTCCTTCCAGTGCGTCACCAGCATAATTAAGCTATAGATGCCAATGCCAAGCATGATTCCGTCCTCGTAAACACCATATTTTGGAATCTGGCTGAAGGCCGGAGTAAAGGAAAAGAACAGGAGGATGAAGTAAATGATTTTGTCCACACGGGGCAGAGCCGTGGTCAACAGAACCAGCGCAAGCGCCGTCGTTGGGCATAGGAGAGTACCGGGGAAAATTATTTTGGGGAAATAGTGCCCGAATGCGATACTGAACAGAGGGTAGCAAAACACAATCAGCACCAGGATTAAAGTGACCCACCTCTGCCAGCTGGCTTCTGGCAGACGAAATACCATCTTCTGTCTGTAGATATCCACCGCGAACAGGAGTGTCACCACCACAAACAGTGAACCCATAAAGTAACTGCTCACAGGATCTGAACTTCCGCTGTAGAAGACCATGTAGAAAACAATACCGCTCAAAGCGAACGAAAAAACGAAGTACAGCTTAAGCAACATATTTGATAACCCGCCTGGTTTAAGAAAAAGCCAGGCAATGAGCACTATCGCGATGATGAAGAAAACCAACTGGGCGGGCCATATGCGGGCACCATAGGCCCCTATCACACCCCAGAATTCTTCAGCCGACATTATTGCCCACCTCCTTGAATTTGTATTAGAAGTATATCATAAAACTAACAGCTTTCAGACCAGAATACGGCTGCGGTAAGGAAAGCACGCTTTGTTACTCATCACTTTTAAGAACCCGGCTTGCCATGCCGTAATCAAACCTCACGTCTTCCAAACTCATAAGGTATTATTCTATAATTAGGAAATCGGAAACAGAGAATCGGCTAATAAACATGTTCCTGTGTCAGGTCTAAAAGGAGGTCAAGGAGATATGCCAACATCAAAATTCGCTGGCAAAGCCCAAACTGTACTGGGATGGATTGATGGTGAAAAGCTCGGCGTTACACTTCCGCATGAACACCTGCTCTGCGATGCAATATTTAACTTTTCCGAGCCAGACGAACCTGGTGAAAAGGAGTTGGCCTACAAACCAGTCAGCATGGAAATCCTCAGCTGGCTTAGATACCACCCCTCTCAGAACTTAGAGAATTGCCAGGCATTTGATGAACAAGAAGCTATATATGAGGCCATGCTCTTCAAAAATGCCGGCGGCAGCACCATCGTCGATGCCTCCTGCATCGGCCTTGGTCGCAACCCCGAGGCAATGGTGCGCATCTCCCAGGCTACTGGCCTTAACGTAATTATGGGGTCGGGCTATATGATTCATCGTTCCCAGCCTCCCGATATGTCGGACAGGACTGAGGATGAGATTACAGAGGAAATTGTGCGGGATATTAATATTGGAGTAGGCGATACGGGAATACGTGCCGGAATTATAGGGGAAATTGGCGCCTCATGGCCCCTGCATGATAACGAAAGGAAGTCAATTCGCGCCGCTGCCCACGCTCAGAGAATTACCGGAGCACCACTGAACATACATCCGGGACGCATAAATAACAAATCTGTACTGGAAATAATTGAAATACTGAAAGACGCCGGGGCCGACCTATCCCGCACCGTTATGAGTCACGTAGAGCTTCGCATTCGTGACCACGACGTGCGCTGTCAGGTCGCCAAAGAGGGCTGCTATCTTGAATACGATTGCTTTGGATGGGAGGGCCATATTCCCTTATCTCTTTACCGGCATACTGATCTTAACCTGCCGAATGACATACAGCGCATTCATGAAATCATGCAACTCATTGAGGAAGGGCACCTTGAGCGAATTCTTATATCTCAAGATATCTGGCCCAAGTCATGGCGAACCCTTTACGGTGGCTGGGGATTTGCACACATTTCCAGGTACGTGGTGCCGGCGATGCTGAGGGAAGGTATGAGCCAGAAGCAGATAAATGCGCTTATGATTGAAAATCCAAAACGGTTGCTCTGCTTTGTTTGAGATTTGCGGGAGAATCGGTTTTCCCGGGCACCGAACTCCATTCAACCTGTCCGGTTAATCAGCTAATATACTCCGGCAATTACGACCGTGGTACCCACAGCACCATCCTGGGCTTCCTGCCCATTTCCTTAGCTAACTCTTCGATTCGTCCGTATTTCATGCAGGCCGCCATGCAGTGCTGCACGCAGGCAGGTTGGAGCCCCTTACTGGTACGGGGTGCGCACAGGACACATAGTTCGGTGGGAAACGGCAGGTAGGTGAGATATGCCTTATCATGTGGCAACTTCTGGACAACTTCGATTACCTGTATGCCGGCCATACCGGCTGGCCATTTGTATTCCTGGGCACAGGCTACCTGACAGGCGTAGCAGCCGGTGCAGTATTCATAATCTATCAATAGACCGTATTGAGGTTTCTTAGGCATCTCCCGTCTCCTCCCTGCTGCTGGCTTTATAGACCCGGCAGAGCAGATGCTTCATCGGGGCACCCAGGCCGTCCTTGCCCTGGAAACCCATGGGGATGAGTTGATTGACATTAGATTCCCATACTCCGTACAGTGAAGGCTCTGCCCCGGGTTTTTCCGGAAACCACCAGCCATGGGTGGCCATCACCATCCAGGTCGGCACCACGAGGGTGACCTTGGCCTTGAATTTACATCTGCCCAGCCAGTTTTCCACCCAGACCCATTCCCCGTCGCCGATACCCAGCGACTCCGCCGTATCGGGATGGATTTCAATCACCGGGTCGGGGTCAATTTCCCGCAGCCACGGGATATTCCGGTGCTCGGCATGAAAATACACCGGCGACCGTCTCCCCGTTGAAAGTATCAGCGGATATTTTTTATACAGCTCCGGCTGGCTGACCGGCGTGAACGGCGGCTCCTCATAGTGGGCCATGGGCTCCAGCCCCCATTCTTCACGAATCGAAGAGTATAGCTCAATCCTGCCAGACGGAGTCTGAAATCCCGGTTTCCTGTCTGAGCGCAGCAGCCCCTTCTCAAAACGGTGGTACGGGGCGCTGGGATGACCTTCCGGCGGGAAAGCCCATCCCTTCTCCTGTAACTCCTTATAAGTCATACCGGAAGGCTTGATAATTTCATCATAAAGTTCATGAATGCTTTGCCAGCGGAAATCCGGGTCAAACCTCCGGGCCAGTTCAAAATTGATTTCCACGTCGGGCCGGCAATCGTCAACGGTCATGGCCTTGTTAATGCTCTGCAGGGGCACCCACCAGCTTCTGATGCCGTCTTTTTCCAGGAAACTGGCCGACGGCAGCACCACATCCGCCAGCTGGGTGGTGGGCGTCATGAAAAGGTCAACGGCCACCACGAAGTCAAGTTTCTTCAGCGCCTCGACCCACTTTTTGGGGTCAAGACCTATGCCGGCCACCGGATTGCACGTCTGTATCCACATGCCTTTGATGGGGTAGGGTTTCCCGGTGAAAATCTGCTCCAGGACCAGGTCCGTCTGAGCCCGCCAGATGAATCTGTTCAGAGGCCCATAACGGTCAGCGCCAATCCTCTTCTTATCAGCCTCTTTAGATTTCAGCTTGATGACCCCCTTGGCGCCGGGCAGAGCGTAGGCAACAGCATCAAAGGCAAATCGGGAAATCACGTTGCCCCCGGGCACGTCCAGGTTCCCGGTGATGCACCACAGGTTGGCAATTGCCTGGGCGGTGGGCGTGATGGCCGGCGTCATGTCAATGGGCACGCCCCAGTGTATGGCGGCAGGCTTGCTTTTTGCGTAGAACCGCGCCGCCGCCACAATATCTTCCTCCGGGACCCAAGTGATTTCGGACACCCGCTGCACCGGGTACTCCTGCACCTGCTGGCAGAAGGCTGACCACACCGTTTTAACAGGCACAGTCGCCCCATTGACAAGAGAGATTTTGAACTCTCCTTCCAGGGCCGGCTTCACGTCCGCCTGTTTATAGTCCAGTTCCGTGGCATCCCAGACCGCCGGCGTTCCCCTCGCCGTGTCCCACACCACAAAATTGCCCACCGAACCGCCGCTCACCAGGTCGCTCTCCCGGAGCAGTTTTGCAGTGTCGCCTCTGATGAGGTGAGCCGCGTTGGTCCACTTCTCCACAAAACCTCTGTCATAAAGGCCCTCACTTATAATCACATTGAGGAAACCCATCGCCAGAGCCCCATCCGTTCCGGGGCGGAGCTTGAGCCACTTCTTGGCCCTGGAGGCGAACCACGACAGCCTGGGGTCAATGGCGATAATCTCGGTGCCCTTCTTCATGAGGTCGATAATCCAGTGCCCGAAGACGTTGTCCGGGCATGAAGCCGGGATATTGTAGCCCCAGATTACTATACACTTTGGAACCTCATACCTGGGGTCGTCGTAGCGCTTCGGGAACCACTGGGCGGCGTCGAGTATGCAGTAATCCCCCTGAATGGTATCAACGGCGGCGATTCTGGGGCTGTAGCAGGCGATGCCGCTCAGGGCGAACATGACGTTGGGGCTGCCGTAGGCGTAGGCGAGCATGCATATCCAGGGCCCGATGTCTCTGCCGGTGCCCATGGAGAAGATAACGCTCTCGGGGCCGGATTCTTCCCGGATTTTGCCCAGCTTTTTTTCTATCAGGTCAAAGGCCTCGTCCCAGGAAATCTCCTGCCACCTGCCTTCCCCACGCTCTCCAATCCTCTTCAGGGGGCGGGTCAATCGGTCGGGGTGGTGCACATACTGGGTCATGGCCAGGCACCGGGCACAGAGTCGGCCCTGATTCCAGGGGTGCTCCGGGTCGCCTTCTATCTTGACCAGCCTGCCATCTTCAATATGCGCTAACACTCCGCAGCCGCCATGGCAGCCGGGCCCGGCCGACCATGTGGTGGTACGTACGATTCTGCGTTCACCCCCCTTCATCAACCCAGATACCCCCTTAATTTTTAAATCCTAGTAATGCGAAATGTGCATCCCGCAGTTTACCACCAGGGTATGACCGGTTATGGCGCTTGATTCATCTGAGGCCAGAAAAACAGCCGCCGCCGCAACCTCTGATGGCTCAATAAGTCTCCTGAGGGAGAAGTCTTTGATCAGCCTGGCCAGCACTTCCTCACGGTCAACGCCAAGTGCCTCAGCCTTGGCCCTGGCGGCGTTGAGGATACGGTCGCCTCTGACCGCGGCCGGACTGATACCGTTCACCCGGATATTGTATTCCCCCGCCTCAATGGCCAGCGTCTCGGTGAAAGCAATAACCCCCATCTTGGAGACACAGTACGGGCTCCTCATCGGGAATCCAGACATCCCTCCCACAGAACTGATATTGATAATATTGCCGCTCTTCCGCGGCATCATGTCCTTCAATACTTCCCTCGAACAGAGCATCATTCCCGTTATGTTTACCGCCAGCACCTCGTTCCATTTGTCCACTTCCATATCGACTATGTTAGCCGTAGGGCCGGAAATGCCCGCATTGTTGACCAGGATATCTATCCGTCCGTATTCGGCAAGGGCCTGAGCCACCATCTGCCTGACCTGCTCTTCATCGGTGATATCAGTCGGTATTGCCAAGGCCCTGCCTCCGTCTGAGTTGATGGTATCAGCCACCCCCTTGAGCCTGGACGCATTGCGCGCCGCGATGACCACAATCGCCCCCTCGGCGTTAAAAGCCTGGGTAATGGCCAGCCCGATACCCGAGCCGCCTCCCGTGATCACCGCAACCTTATCTTTCAGCCTCATGGATTATAACCTCCATACCTAATTTAAGCATTCTAATCCAAAGGGCATCTGTTTGCAATGTGAATTCACACCATTCTTCATTCCCGTCCGCTTTCTTCAATCTTAACTTGATTACGCCGTCCCAGAGAGTGTATAGTGCTGCTAGCGAGCGCTGGCAACTATTTCATCATTTAGCGGTAAATGGTCGTGAATTTTAAGGGATATCGCCGGCAAAATGGCTCCGTGGGTGTGCGCAACCACGTGTTGATTTTCCCCACCACCATCTGTGCCTCCACCGTAGCACAGATGATAAGCAAAGAGGTTGCCGGCACCGTTAGTGCGGTACACCGTCATGGCTGCGGCCATATAGGCGAGGAACAGGAGCTCATGCTCAGAACCATGGCCGGTTTCTGCGCCAATCCCAATGTTGCCGGCGTGTTGCTGGTTGGGCTGGGGTGCGAACAACTGAATCTGGAACTGGTTGCCGAAAGGTTAGCCGCTCACCACCAGAAGTTTGAGATATTGAACATCCAGGAAACAGGGGGCACCACCAAGAGTGTAGCCAGAGGCACGAAACTGGCCCGGCAGCTTATGGCAGAGGCCGCCTCCGCCGAACGAGAATCGGTGGCCATCTCCGAATTAATAGTGGGCTTGAGCTGCGGCGGTTCCGACGCCATTTCCGGAATAACGGCCAACAACGCCGTTGGCGTCGCCTCGAACCTGATAGTGGCCGAGAAAGGGACGGTTATCTTCTCCGAAACGCCCGAAATGATAGGGGCGGAGGATGTTCTCTCCAGACGAGCATCGGATGCACAGACAGAAAATCGTATTCGCGCCGCTATCTCAGCCACTTACGCCAGCATGAAATCGATGGGCCTTGATGTGCGGGGGGCGGAACCTTCACCGGGCAATATAGCCGGTGGGCTAACCACCCTAGAGGAAAAATCGCTGGGGGCCATACTTAAAGGCGGTACCACGCCAGTGGTGCAGGTAACTGATTTCGCCCAGAAGCCAGACCAGAAAGGTCTGATAATGATGGAAGGGCCCGCTCATGACGTGGTATGCAACAGCGGCTTTCTGGCGGCCGGAGCTCAAATTATTGTTTTTACCACCGGAAGAGGGACTCCCATTGGCACGCCTATTGCTCCTGTAATCAAGGTCTCTTCCAACAGCACACTCTATGAAAAAATGAGGGATAATATGGATATAAATGCCGGGGCCATAATAGGCGGCACCGAATCAATAGAAGGCGTCGGTGACCGCATATTCAGAGAGATTGTGAAGGTCGCTTCCGGCAAATTAACCAGAGCCGAGATTTTGGGCCACGGCGAATTCGCCATACCCTCTATCATACCCACGGTATGAAAGACGAGACAGCGATGAATAATCTTAAAACAGATTTGTACCGATTAAGCACCGGAGAATCAGTTACCTCTTTAAGCCCCTGCCCATCTCCCCTGGAAGAGTACCAGATAGCTTTTCAAGAGCGAGAGCAGCCTTTCTTTGAATTCTTTTTCTTTGACGGCAAGACTATCAGATCAAGAGCTTTGTCCCGGGGGGAATTCTGGGATTTAGCCTGTTCCGGAGCTGCCTATCTCTCTGAACATGGAGTGGCCAGAGGAGACAGGGTATTACACTGCTTTTCCCACAATAGCCTGCATGATTCGGTTTTTCGACTGGCGGCTACTTTAGCGGGATGTGTCCCGGTGACCGTTAACTGGCAATTAGACGATAATGAGAGTGTTATTAACAAAGCGAAAATAACCGGGGCAGCATTCCTTATCTTCGATGAAGGGTTCGCCCGCCGAATAGAGCCTATTAAAGCCAACTCACCCATAAAATTGGCGCTTGAAGCCGAGAAAATTGAAACGTATAAAAATGCCAAGTTCAACGCATATCCCCGGCTCAGTTTTGATGACGAAAAAACGGTGATTTTCACCTCGGGCACAACCGGGGTGCCCAAAGGAGTCAGCTTGCCTCATCGATGTTACCTGGCTAATAAGCTGACCTTCGAGCGGTATTTTGACATATCAGAGAAGACCGGGCTTGATATCCTGCTGGTCAATCCCCTGCACCACACCAATTCCTCAGCATTCTTAGACTGGGCAATGCGGCGCCGCGGAACGAGAATTCACCTCGTACAGCGTTATGCGACGCTTCATTGGAAGATACTGGTAGAAGTGGCCAGTAAAAAACGCGATCTGCTCATTGCCCCCATGGTTTCCCGGCATTTTGATTTTCTGGAAGAACTATCCGCCCGCTCTGAACTACCTGTTGAGGAGGGGGCATTAAAAGAAGCGCTCGGTCAAACTGAAATCATGATTGGTTCGGCACCGGTCGGTCCAACCACGGTGCAACGTTTGGTCAACTTTAGCAACCACCTGCCCATTGTTCGTTTCGGCTCAACTGAGACCTGTCTGCAGGTTATGGCCACACCGAGGACACTGTCACCAAGCGGACTGACGGAGGCCTTCAAGGCCGGGTGGTCTCATACATATCGGGACGAAAGAACGGTCGGCTATTATATCGGCCGGGAACATTTCCCTTTCACACGAGTTAAGGTGGTCAAATCAATTGACCCGGGGAATAAGTCATATTTAGAACCCTGTGATACGGGAGAACCCGGTTACCTGATAACGCAGGGCGCAAATATTATGAGCCACTATATAAACGATGTTGAAGCTACCGAATCTGTCTTCCGAAGCGGCTGGTACACCGGCTTGAGAGATATCGCCTTCGCTTTGACCAATAAAGATGATGGACAGCTGGACTACTACTGGGTGACCAGGGATTCTGACCTCATAATCCGAGGCGGTGCCAATTATGCCTGCGACCAAATCTCGGCAGAGCTGGCCAAGATATTGATTGAAGATTTCCAGGTGAAGTCTGAACAATTCAAGCTGGCCGTGGTTGGCCTGCGAGTGGAGAGCGAACATGAGGATAGCTGCTGCGTTACCATTGAACTCGGCGAGGAGGTAGCTGATAAACGCCGGGAATTAGAGGCCGATTTTAAAAACAGGGCCTGCGAAAAAGTACCCAAAGGTTTCCGGCCTGACTTCGTCCGATTTGCCAAAATCCCCACCAGTTTTAAAGGATTGGCACTCACGCCAGAATTGAGGCAGGATTATATAAAATCGCTAGAAGCAGAAGGGTTGACAGTATACAAATAAAAGAATTAGCCTGTTTTGCCCCTGCTTCATTTCTTTTTCATGAACCAGGGATAAATATTGGTAAAACTGCGCTTATAGCAGAAAAGTGTAAGCAGCGCCAAAGTTAACATCGCTATATCCAGGTAAAGCGACTGTTGTGTGGACAACTGATTTTGAAATAACCTAGAAAAAACGCCCAGGCATGGGCAGGGCTCAAAACCCATGCCATGGGTGATGAACCAGGTATTGCTGGCGATGAAAGCGGCGATTAATAATAAAGAAAAAGCGGCCGCAAACTTCGCGGCGAAGCCTATAATTAGAAATAAACCGGTGACAATTTCAACATAGGGAAGCCCGTAAAATAAAAATCTGACCTGGCCCAGGGTTAGAAAGTCGAGGAAACCGGGAAAGGAAGTCTCAAAAAGTTCCGCCTGAGCCAGCATCTTACCTATGCCTGAGATTAGGAAGATTATCCCAAGGACAAGGCTAGCTCCTAAACCCAGCCAGTGCTTGTAATGCATAAAGATTTATCTCTGGTTATGATTTTTTATTAAAATAATGTTGCTATTAGTAGCTATTGATAATTTGTCGTGTTATAATACTAAACAAAAAATAGCTTTGCAGCTTGACAATTATTAAACCAGATATTATTTTGTATAGTAACTTATATGTTACAAAGTATGCAAAATTGCTTTGGTTCAGAGTATAATCTAACTCGGTACCCGCAAATAATAATATAAGTGCGCATGAGCATCATAGATAAAAAAGATAACAAGGTGTAAACCTGCAGTTTGTTCATTGAACAAAATTTTTTCATAAAGGAGGTGATTGAATTCAGTTATAACCATAATACCGGTTAGTACTGCATTTTAATCATTTAGGAGGTAGAACTTAGTGAGAAAAGCGATAATTTTAGGCATACTGTCCCTGCTGGTTATTGTCAGCCTCATTGCTGGCGCCTGTGCTAAACCAGCGCCGGCTCCGGCACCTGCCCCAGCACCAGCTCCAGCTCCAGCACCGGCTCCTGCGCCTACTCCATCTCCAGCCCCGGCCCCTGCTCCAACACCAGCACCATCGCCTGCTCCTGCTCCGGCTCCGGCCCAACCTGCGAAAGTATGGAATCTGGTTGCCCAGTGCCATGCTGGCGGCGGCTCCACTTTCTGTAAGGGAGTAGCCGAGTTTCAGGCAAACCTCGAAGTCGCCAGCGGCGGCCGGCTGAAGATGCCCGCGCACACAGGCGGCGAGATAGTCCCGTCGATGGTGGAACTTGACGGAGTCAACGAGGGCGTACTCGACTTCGCCACCACCTGCACCATGTACTGGATGGACCGCTTCGGCCCCGCCTGCAACCTGTTCACCTACCAGATTGCCGGCCTTTCCCCCACCGAGCAGTTCTTCTGGATGCAGAATGAAGGCCTGGACCTGCTGAGAGAGATGACCGCGGACTACAATGTGGTCTGGGGTCCCGGGTTCCAGACCGTGCCCGAGGCGTTCCTCGGCTCCAAGAAACCGCTCAGCGGGCCCGCTGACATCAAAGGTCTGAAAATCAGGACTGCCGGCGATGACGGCAAGATTTTCACCGATATGGGCGCTTCCGTGGTCACTCTGAGCACGGAGGAGACCTATGAGTCCCTGATGCGCGGCGTGCTCGATGCCTACCAGCTCAGCTCCCCCGGCTATGACTACTCGATAGCGATGTATGAAGTCGTTGACCATCTGTATGTCGGGTCAGCCCGCCAGCCCCAGGAGTGGCAGCCCCAGATGTGGAACGCGGATACCTGGAACGAATTTCCTGACGACCTGAAGAAGATGTGCTACGAGATGGGCGCAGCGGCGGCCATGAACTACTACCGCTTTATGGTCAACACTGACCTTGCGTCTGTGCCGATGTGGGCGGAGAAAGGCGTCCCGCTAGAGTTCATCCCGCAGTCAATTTCCGATGAAGTGGTCAGAAGGGCAGATCTTCTCTATTCCGAGCGCGCGGCCGCGGACCCCTTCTTTGACAAGGTCTACACCTCGATTCAGAACTTCAAGACAGTAGTCCGTGGCACCTGGCAGCGCATGTAGTTGCCAAAAGTCCCCTGCTTCGGGAGACCGAAGCAGGGGACTTTAAACATCAAGAGAATAAAAAGCGATGAGAAAATTACTCAACATAGTTGATATCATCAGCGAGAAGGCAGGAAATATTGCCCGCTGGTTCGGGCTTCTGCTGATACTGGTCGTAGTGTATGACGTCGTCGCCCGCTATGCTTTCAACGCCCCGACGATATGGGGTTACGAGGTGGGCATCGCCCTCGGGATGTCCCTGTATTGTTTCGGCTATGCCTATACGGAGAAAATCCGCGGCCACGTCCGGGTGGATGTATTCTATATTCATATGTCGCCGCGCGGCAGAGCCATCGTTGATACCGTCGGCGGCTTCCTTTTCTTTCTCCCCACCATATTACTGGTCGTGCGCTCCGCCTGGAATAAGATGTGGTGGTCCTGGAGCATCATGGAGAAAAGCGTGGAGGGCTACTGGTACCCGCCGTGGTACCCGCTCCGGACGATGATTTTCCTCGGCTTCGCACTGCTGCTCATACAGGGCCTGGCCAACCTCTACCGGGCCGTATACCACGTCGCAAAGGGGAAAGAATATGCCTGAACTGAGTGCTGAGTTCGTTACCATTGCGATGCTCGCTGGCGTCCTGATTCTGGTGATAACCGGGTTCCCCCTGGCCTACATCATCGGCTTTCTTGGTATTATCTTCGGCATCTTTCTCTGGCAGGAGCAGGTAGGCAGCGTTTTTTACCTGCGCGTTTACCGGCTGATGGTCAACCGCGTCCTGCTGGCGGTGCCCCTCTTCGTCTTCATGGGGGCGATGCTGGAACGTTCGGGAATAATTGAACGGCTCTATGCCACCCTTTACCTCTGGCTGGGTGGATTCCGCGGCGGTCTGGCGGTGGTCACCATCATCGTGGGTACGATTATGGCGGCTACCGTTGGCGTCATCACCGCCTCGGTAACGCTGCTCACGCTGGTGGCCCTGCCTTCAATGGTAAAGCGGGGCTACAGTAAGAGCTTTGCCGCTGGTGCCGTTACCGCCGGGGGCATCCTGGGCATCCTCATCCCACCCAGCGTAATGATAGTAGTTTACGGGCCGATGGCGGAGATATCGGTAGGCAAGATGTTCTTTGGCGCCTTTATCCCCGGTTTCATGCTTTCCGTCGGGTACATCAGCTACATTGTCATCCGCGCCTTCGCGCAGCACGACATCGGGCCGCCGGTGCCTGTTGAAGAAAGAGCCGTTCCCTTCGCGAAGAAAAGCGGGATGCTCCTTGTCTCACTGGTGCCACCGGCCATCCTCATCTTCTCCGTGCTGGGAGTCATCTTCCTAGGTATTGCCACGCCCACCGAGGCCGCTGCTACCGGTGCCTTCATGGCCACAATATTGACCATTGGCTACCGCCAGTTCAGCCTGAAAGTCCTGACTGACGTATTGACGACAATGCTGAGGCTTTCCGGGTTCATCTTCCTCGTCGGCGGTATGTCCTTCGCCTTCGTCGGCGTCTTTCTCGGTTTCGGCTGCAATGAGGTGGTGACCGGATGGGTTATGGGCATGCCTGGCGGCAGGTGGGGCGCCTTCGGCGTAATCATGTTCGTCGTCTTCCTACTTGGCTTCTTCATTGACTGGATCGGCATCCTCTTCATCATGGTGCCCATCATCACCCCCATCTTTGAAGCGCTGGGCTTTGACCCCATCTGGGCAGCCATCATGGTCTGCGTCAACCTCCAGACCTCCTTCATGACGCCACCCTTCGCCATGGGGATTTACATCTGCCGCGGCGCCGCCGACCCGTCTCTGAACGTGACGGTGATGGACATAATACGGGGCGTTATCCCCTATGTTATCATAGTCCTGGTTGTCCTTGTGCTGCTGTGCGTTTTCCCGCAGCTAATCACCTTCCTTCCCGGGCTGATGATAGGTGACTAACTACATTAAATAGGTTAAAAAAGAGAGGCGGGACAGTTTTGTTCTAAGCCCGCCTCTTTTTTTATCTTTCGCTTTACATTTGGAAGACAGTCTTATCGGCACCCGCGCTAAGTCATTTTTGCCCCTCCTGACCATATGCTATACTGTTACCGTTTAAACTTAATTAATGTCCATCCTTTAATATCCGGTAATGAAAATAGAAGCTGTCCTAATCCCCCGTCTGCTGCCACTTCACCTTGAAGACGCCTTATGCGTGGTCATTGACGTCCTCCGTGCCACCACCACCATAATCACGGCCCTGGCCAACGGCGCTCGTGAGGTGCGCCCCTTTACCACCGCGGCGCAGGCCAGACGCGACGCCGCTTCAGGAGATAACACCCCTTTCCTGCTGGGTGGTGAAAGAAGAGGCCTGCGAATTCCCGGATTTCATCTGGGTAACTCCCCTATTGAGTACCTTGACTCTAACATGATTTCCGGCAGGACGATTTACTTTGCCACCACTAACGGCACACCTACCCTGCTGCGGGCTTATAAAGGCAATACCAGACCCGCTTACCTTGCGGCACTGGCCAATTTATCCGCAGTGTCCGCAAAAGTTGTCGGGGCGGCGGTGAAAGACGCCCGGAAACGAATCCTCCTCATCTGTGCCGGTCGTCAAGGTCAGCCGGCGCTGGAGGACCTGTACTGCGCTGGCTTGTTGGCACCACGCCTGCAATCTGAGCTTGCCAAATCGGGAATGCCTGCGGAGCTGAGCGATGCCGCTATTCTGGCAGCCGGGTACGCCGAGATAAACCGGGAGAAGCCGCTGGCTGTGCTCGCCGGCAGTGAACATGGCCGCTATCTGTTAGATATCGGCTTTGCTGCTGACCTAGAGTTCGCCAGCCAGATGGATAAATACAACATCGTGCCTTGCTTTGATGGGAAGCGCATTACCATATAATACTGCTCATCATAATACTGCTCATCTTATGTGAAGTAATTACAGGGAGTGAATAGAAATGAGGCTGGAAAAACAGGTAGCCATTGTAACCGGAGCCGGCCAGGGAATCGGTCGGGCCATTGCCATGACTCTGGCCAGAGAAGGCGCTGCCGTGGTGGTAAATGATGTTGTCCCGGAAAGAGCCGATAAGGTAGCTGAAGAGATTAAATCGCGGGGAGGTCAGGCGCTGACGGTAGCCGCTGACGTATCCAAAGCCAAAGAGGTGGACACACTCATTGCCAAGACGCTGGCTAATTACAAAAAGATAGACATACTGGTCAATAACGCTGGTATTGGCAAAATGATACGTCTGCTGGAGATGACCGAAGCCGATTGGGACAGCCACATGAACACCAATATTAAATCGCAATTCCTGTGCAGCAAGGCTGTTATTGAGCATATGATACAACAGAAACGGGGGAAGATAATCAACATCGCCTCCCTTGCCGCTCACATTGGCGCGCCGGGGCTGTCGGCATACGGCGCCAGCAAAGGTGGGGTGGCTCAGTTCACCAAGGCTCTGGCCGTGGAATTCGGGAAATATAATATCATGGTAAACGCGGTTAGCCCGGGATTCACCCTGACCGAACTGGTCAAGCAAGCAGGCAGAGACCGTCCCGACTTCCTGGAAGGCATGGATAGAATACCCCTGAGAAGGGCAGCGGAACCGGAAGATATCGCCAATACCGTCCTCTTTCTTGCCTCTGCGGAATCTGATTATATCACCGGGCAGGTGATAATTGTTGATGGCGGGCTGATGGCCATCCATCCCCGCATGGTCAAGCCAACCGACTAGCCTGTTCAACTAAACCGGTATCAAAGGCGGGGGTGAGTCAACGAATCACCCATTAGAGCATACGGAATCACTAAAATGGGTGATTTACGCTCGCCATTATTCATATTAAATTAAGAACATGAGTAATGTGGGGTAGATGGGTGGTATGAGACTTCTTTATATCAATGTGCCGCGGCTGGTGTTAATCGCCATTATTTCCTTTGCCTGTTTGATAATGGGCCAGAGCTATTTCACCTTTGCCCAGCCGGAAGACGGTACGGGACTCAGATTCGCCAACTTGAAGGTATCAGTTGCTGAATCGCCAGCCTTAGCTCCGGATCTGATAGAACAAGCCCAAAACGTATCAGCGCTCTATGAGCACCACATTATAACGACTGCCCTCCAGTCAATGAGAGTGCTGGAAAGGGTGAAAGACGTCCCGGCAGTCACCAATGCTACCAATGATATGGCGAATTTTCCTTCCGCAGAGCATAGCCTTTATCCCCACTACGTCAGCAAGCGCTACAGCCAGTACAAATATACGGTTGACAGCAATGGCATCGTCGACATGAATACCACCTCTCCCACTATGATTTGCGCCCTTGAGTTCGTGGAAAATTACTTTGAATCAATTGAATAAAATAATCCTCTGAGCACTCTGTTCCCGCCAAGGTTTACCATCGTTTCCAGCGAGATACCTGTCTTTCTCCTTTTTGACCGTCGCCGCATTAATATTTTTCCATGTTCTGTTATTGATACTTGACGTTCGACATATTAAAATAGTGGCGGTATGCTGGTTCTAAATCAATGAAAGGGAGGTATTTCCATGATTAACAAAGCCAATTTGTTCATTTCACCAAACAAGGTTATTTACGGCAATGGTACTGTCAATCTGGTAGGGAAAGAGGCAGAACAATTCGGTGCCAAAAAGGCTCTCATTGTTACCGATAAAGGTGTGATGAAAGCTGACCTGTTAGCCGGCGTGCAAGATTCATTGAAGGCCCAGAAGATAAGCTACGAGATTTTTGACCAGGTTGAGGCCGAGCCGCCCGCCCGGAACGTTGACGATGGCGCCAAGATGGCAGTCGATTATGGAGCGGGTGTCATTATTGGTGTTGGTGGTGGCAGTTCGATGGACGCGGCCAAAGGTATCGCCATCATCGCCAAGCTCGGGGGCAAGATACTGGATTTCGCCGGATTTGACCTAGTGCCGCAAAGAGGTTTGCCCAAGATATTGCTCCCGACCACGGCCGGCACCGGGAGCGAGGTTACCCGTGTGGGCGTATTCAAAGATGAAGCCGAAAATTTGAAAAAAGCGGTTTACAGCAACTTCGCTCTGGCGGACGTCGCCATCGTTGACCCCATGCTCACCCTGTCAATGCCGCCCAAAGTCACCGCCGATACCGGCATCGATGCCATGATTCACGCCATTGAATCTTGCGCTTCGCACAACGCCACGCCTTTCTCAGACGCCACAGCCCTGGAGGCCATCCGTTTGATTGCGGAAAATTTGCCGGCCGCTTACGCCAAAGCGAGCAATATCACCGCCCGTGCCAATATGTCGCTCGCCGCCACCCTCGCCGGGCTGGCATTGAACAGTGGCGGAGCGGCCGCAATCCACGGCCTGTCCAATATACTGGGCATCAAATATCACCTGTCCCACGGCCGTGCCAACGCCGTGCTGCTGCCGTATGTAATCGACTATAACAAAATCGGCGATTTAAATAAGTACGCCGCCATTGCCCAGGCGGTGGGTATAGATACGGAAGGACTGTCGCCTTACGAAGCATCCGAAGAACTGGTGGACTATCTGTTCAACCTGCTGGAAATTATTGATATTCCGGTCAGATTGAGCGATTACGGAATAACGGAGGCTGATATTCCAACCCTGGTAGAGGGCGGCATGAAGCTGGCCCGACTTTTCGTGCCCAACCCCAGAGATATGACGGAAGAGGACGTCAAGAATATCTTCACCAGCGCCCTCTGAAACCTGAAAATTTGATATATTGTCACAAGCTGCCGTGCCCGGCCTATGCCACAGGGTACCCGTTCCGGGCATATGCCGCCATATCGCGGTTGCCTGGCAGAAACCGGGCAGTGCCCGGCTTTCGTCTTAGTTCTCCGTCCTCTATGACCACTTCGCCACGCTGCATGTTGAATACGGGCGCACCGAGCACTTCCTTGCCCTCGAAGAGAGTGTAATCAGAATTGCCGTGCATGGTATTCTCGCTGATAGTAAACGGTATCGCCGGGTCAAAGACGACGATATCAGCATCGGAGCCTGCCTGGATAACACCTTTTTTCGGATATAGCCCGAATATCTTGGCCGGATTCTCACACATGGTCTGCACCAGACGCGGCAGGGTGATGCGTCCGCCATTCACGCCATCGTGATATACCACCTGCAGCATCTGTTCCGCCGATGGCGCGCCGAAGCGCGCTTCAAAAATATTGCCCGATGGTGCCCTGGCTTCGGAACCGGTGATGAAATCCTTGGAAGCTCCACCCCATTCTTTTTGTTCCGCTTTAACGTTGCAAGAATCACTGGCCACGGTATCGATGATGTGGCTGGCCAAACCCCGCCAGATAGCCTCGTTGTCTTCTTTCTCTCTCAGCGGTGGACCCACTTTACCCAGAGCTCCCCTCTCCAGCACCGCCTGATTGGTCAGTGACAGGTATTGCGGGCAGGTCTCACCATAGACGCGCTGACCACCCTGTTTCATCTGTTTTATCGCTTCAGGTATTTCCCTCGCGCTTAAATGCACAAAGTAGAGCGGGCAATCGGTAAGGGCGGCATAGGCGGCTGCCCGCTGAACCGCCTCCACCTCCAGGATGTTTGGCTGCGACGGCATGAAATACTCGCGGGAGACTTTGCCCTCAGCGGTAAATTTATCCACAAGATAATCGATGCCATAGCCGTTTTCGGCGTGCACCATAGCCATGCCCCCCTCGCCCGCCGCCAGCGCCATTGCTGCCAGCATTTTTTCATCGGGCATCATCATGCCCCTCCGCGGGTAGCTCATAAACATCTTGAAGGATGGGATTCCCATCTTCATCAGTTTGGGGATTTCCGCTCTGGTGTCATCTTCCGCCACGAATGCGGCATGGATGGCAAAATCAAGGTAGGATATGCGCTCTCCTTCCTCAATCATTCTTTTTATGACTTCCGAGGTCTTCCCGGGTGTGCCCCATGCCGCAAAGTTGCCGAAGAACGGGATGATGGTGGTGATGCCGCCATAGGCCGCTGCCATAGAAAAACTATCCATCTTATCGGCATACACCGGGTGGTTGTGAGCATCAATGATGCCGGGGAGCACGTACTTGCCGGAGGCGTCAAACGTCTTTGGCGCTTTTAGGTTGGCGCCCACCTGCTGTACCTTGCCGTCGCCCACCAGAACGTCGGCCCTGGTTATGCCCTCCCCGCTGACTACCAGGCCGCCTCTAATGACATAATCAGCTTTCGTCATCGTAGAACCTCCTGATTATTCTACAAGTGAGTAAAGGCAGTTTAGAGAGCCTCACCGCATTTGTCAAGCGCCGGTCAATCTGGTTTTATTTGCATTTGGTTGGCCTACTTCGGATTGATTTTATGGTATAATATATGGGGATGGTAGATAAATGAAAATGATTGCTAGTATTCTCGGTATGCTCATTGGAGGCTTTATCGCTATTATAGATTTGATTGGCTATACCAAACTGACTAATGACATTATTACGGGTAAAGTGCCGATGCAACCTGCTTCTAGTTATATCTACGGTTTCTTGCTTATCTTTGGCGTGGGAGTTTTCATCGCATGGCTTGGTGGTTCTACTGCATACCGTCAATTTAGTTCTCAAATCCATTAGAATCATTTTAACCTGCCTCTTATTTCACTTATCATTGGCATAGGTGGCGTAACCCGCTTCATTCGCCTTGATATCCTAACCCGCTTTCGTGGTCTGCCAACTTGTATATGCGGTAGCCTAATGGCATCTCTGGGCTGATGCTCTATGATGATAGGCTCAGATGGCTTGTGTCGTGTAATATCAGCCCAATTCTCATAAGGGAAGTCTATTCCCGCCATCTCTGCGGGCGTCTTATCATTTAAAGCCGTATGCGGGCGTAGATAGTTGTAATGCACCAGCCAGCCAGCAATGAAGGCTAAAGCACTCTCCAAGTTCTTTAATCCCCGCATTGTTTTAGTGCGTTGCTTCAATGTTTCGTGAAAACGCTCTATCATCTGGGTATTGTCTTCAACGGCAAATGGTCTGCTACGGATATGCTCTGTATCTTTGCCATACCTTACGTCTAGGTATGAGGCCAGCTTATCGGTAATGACTTTATCAGGCTCTCTGCCCGCCGTTTTAACCGCTTTATCGTAAAGCATTTGAGCGTCTTGAGTAGTCCTGCTTCTGGATAAACGAGTGGCTAATAGGAAGCGGGTATCAGCGTCTATAATGTCCCACAGCCAGACGTTCTGCCCGTCTAACTCTATTACCGTTTCGTCCGCTATCCAAGTATCGCCAATCCGTTTAGGCTTATAGCTTTTAATACTATCTGTAGCATATTGAGTGTATTTTTGTATCCACTCGTATACCGTGGCGGTTGAGGGCATATTGCCATGTTCCTGCTTCAAGTTACGGCTGATAGCCTTGATACTCATTCCCTCGTAATACATATTGAGCGCAGATGATACCTGATTAGCAGGCGTTTTCATATAAAACAAAGCATCATCAGCCTTAAACTTGCTATGGCAATCTCTGCAGTAGTAACGCTGAACGCCTTTATATGTTCCCCATTTTATTACGTTATCTGAATTACAAAGTTTACAGTTCATACTGAGCACCACCTAACAATTCATCTATACGTGTGTTTGTTTTATTCTGTAAATCTCTCAATCTATTTTTAGCTTTCTCTATTGTGTTGAAATAGAAGGTTATAGCAAAAATTTTTATATCAGGATATTTTTTTAGGAAACGATTTAATATTACATATGAATATGCTATATGTGAGGCCTTCTGATATCCTTTTACATTTGTTCTAACCATTTTATCCTTCACAAAGGTATTCAATCCATTCATCTTTGTTTTTAATTCATTTAGTTTTTTATCAATATCTTGTATCTCGCGAAAGGCTAAATTCCCTACCCACAATGATTGATACAGGTAAAGTAATGCTGTTATAGAAAACACGAATTTTCTAATACCTTTAGCCTTTAATGACCCCTGAAACCAGATACTATCGTATTCTTTGTATAAGAGTGCCTCTTCACTATTATTAGCCAAGTATTCCACCTGATTGATATATTCATTAAGGGTTTGTTTCAAATCAGGTAAATATTCTTTTCTAAGTTCTATTTCTCTTTGCATTAGTATTGATGATAAATCGCTGTATTTTTTCCTGTCTTTATAAGTTAAAACTAGTCGGCAGATTACTATGATGCCTATGACTAATACAATCCAAGTTTGCCAAGCAAGGAAATTACCGAACCCTAATTGCCAAGCGGCAAAAGCTGCAGCAAGAAAACCAATAGGCAAACCAACTCTTGCGGGTAAATATTGAGAAATCAAAGCGATGCTCCCAAATAGGATTGCCCATAGTATATCTGGCTGAATATGCATAATAATATTTTACCACCCATCACCCACCCCCACCAACCAAATGCAAATAAAACCGTCAATCTCCAAGCCTGGAAACGAATTGTAAAAGTCGTCCCTGCGGTGTAAAATTGCTGGCTATGGGCAGTCTGATGAACCTGACCGCCTTCCTGGTCAGCAACGAGATTGAATTTGAATTTATCAAGAAAAGGGCTACCCACCATGCCGTCGATGCAGCTGCGGCCAGTGGTGTACCTTTGAATCAGATTGTCAAGTCAATCGTTTTCACTGACCAGGAGGCCAGACCACTGCTGGCCGTAGTACCCGCCAATACTGACGTGAGCCGCCACAAGCTGGAACACTGCTCCAGCTCAAAGTCAGTGCGGCTGGCCTCCGACCTTGTGGCCAAAGCCATCACCGGCTACCCCACCGGCGGCATCCCTCCGGTGGGCCACAAAAAGAAAATACCGGTATATATCGACCAGCGAGTCATGCGCCATGATTACGTCTGGTGTGGTGGTGGTGCCAGGTCCAAGCTGGTCAAGCTGAAAAGCTCGGATATTGCCAGATTGACCGCCGCCACCATCTGCGACCTTGCCACCGATTAGACTGCCTGCCTCCAGCCTCCTTCTTCACACTGGCCAGCCAGCCTCAATACATTACAAAATTATTACAAACACATACCGCTTCATAGCTGAAAGTTGTAATTGCACGCTATCTCTTATATGATAAGACTATCAGCTAATATTATGTACATTATCTGATTACTCCCTCGTAGACAACAGGACGGGACTGGGAGGGGTTTGCCGTTATGAGGAGGATGAGAAGCGAAAAACGCCCGTTTTCGCTTGGGCAGCGGGGATTTAGCCTTCTTGAGGCACTGGTTGCGCTCGCCATTATAGCTGCCATCGCGGTTACTTTTCTCAATGGCGTGAACACTGCCATCAGAACTACCGCCGTTGCTGATGAGCACACCACCGCGGAAAGTCTGGCGCAGAGCCAGATGGAATGGGTGAAAAAGGTTGAATACCTTGAAGAGGCAAGCCAGTATAACCCGGCGAGCTTGCCCGGTAACAAGGACTACCAGAATTACTCTGTCGCCGTCACCGCCGAACCTCTGTATTTTCCTGATGCTGGCCTGCAGAAGATAACGGTGACGGTAAAACATCACGATGAGACCGTATTCCTACTTGAAGGTTACAAGAGGCAGAGATGAAGCGGAGAACAGCTGGCTTCACGCTCCTGGAACTGGTGGTGGTAACCGCTATTGTGGCGCTCATCGCCAATGGCGTTCTGATAAGCGTATTTAACGTGCTGCGGAACTCTGAAAGCAACGAGAACAAGATAAGCGCCGTGACGGCGGTACAGAATGCCGGCTACTGGATAAGCATGGATGCGCGAAAGGCACAGGAAGTCAGCGCTCAGGCATTCAGCGGGTGCAGAACGGTGATGATATCCTGGGACGAGCGGTTAGTGGGAGACACCGAACCCAGCGACGGCCTGGACTATGCATTCTCCGCTGATGGCGGCAATAACTGGAGCGGAAACTATCAGGCCTTCAGGGGCTCCTATCCCCCCAGCACCTTCTCCACCACTATCCCGGACCAGTACCTGACCAATAATTTCCGGGTGAGATATTACCTGGTGGATTTAGTTGGTGGTGATGAATACCTCTACCTCGACGATATCACCGTTTCGGAGTCCATTCTCTCTGACAACTGTAGCAATTACGACGACTGGGATAACGGCTCCCGCTGGGTTATCTCTTCAGGAGAGTTCAGATGTCAGGGAGGTGGCGGCACCGCAGAGTCAACCGTTACCATGACCGGTATCCTGGACCTGAGTGCCTACCAGGAACAAACGGTGAGGGTCTACTGGGAAGGACATGAAATCGACAGTGAATCGAGTGATATACTCTATTACGCCTTTTCCGGCGATGGCGGCAACAACTGGAGCCCGAATTATGAATCCTTCAATGGTGACATCGGCAGCACCCCGCAGACGTTCGGACATACCGTGCCGTCGCAGTATGTAACCGGCCAGTTCAAAATGAGGCTTTTCTGGTACGGCAGCTACTACAACGATTATGTTTACATTGATGACATCTCGGTTTCAGTGCCCATGCATACCGAAGATTGTTCCAATTTCAATGACTGGGATGATGGCAATGACTGGAGCATTTATAACGGTGATGAATTTCGAGGGCACCACGGTGGGGGCCCCGACCAGGACAGATACCTTACCATGAATACAAGCCTTGACCTGACCTCCAGCGAGATTGCCGGCGGCTTCCCGCTGGTCTTCACCTGGAACACCTGGTCCGGCTCCGGTGGGACAGAACATGAAATTACCTACACCATCGCCAATGGTGATCTGCGACGCAACCATTCCATTAACGGCGGCGACCCGGAGGTGACCATTATCGCCCAGGATATCGACCCGGCCAATACCAGCTGCTCTTTCAGCGGCGGGCAACTCACCCTCATCATCACCTCGACCATCGGCGCCGGACCGTCGGAAGGTACAGAGACAAGACAGTATAAAGTCCTGACCCGGCCGTATTAAACGGTATACCTGTGTCAATTGTGGAAAATGATGAAGCAAGTAACTAAGTTAATCAAGAGCGAAAAAGGGATAGCACTGAGCATCGCGCTGGTCCTGCTAGCACTTGGTGGTCTGGTCATAACGCCCCTGCTCTTTCACCTCTACACCGGGGTCAGCAGCGAGAAGATTTACCGGGAAAGAATGAAGCTTAACTACGCCGTTGATGCCGGCGTTGAGGACGGCATATGGAAAGCAGACAACGATGCGGTGCCCCTCGACCCGTTTGATTATACGACTGTTTACAGTTACACCCTGCCCACAGCGATTAACGACAAAGATGTGAATGTTGATATCCAGCAGGTCTGGCTACTGGATGGTCTGGAGAGCGATATTAACGGAACAACGCCGGCCATTCCACCGCTGTCAATCACCGGCGGCGTTATTAATTCGGAAGGCGATTTTGAAATTCGCCTCGGCTATGACATGCCGGAAGTAGAATTACTCGTCGACAGTGTGGCCGTCTGGCTTCCTCCTGATTTCGCCTACGTGAACAATTCCAGTGACATTATTACCGAGGAAAATCCGACCCAGACAGTCTGGAACGGCGGCACGGTGCTGAGATGGGACTTTTACCCGGCGGTGAACTTCGATGACCTGCCAACGATAACTTCCGGTGACCCCGGGGAAGGCGGCCTGCAGCCGGCGATTGAACTCCCCTCGGTAAGGATCCTGAGCTTTAAGGTCACCCCCGAAGGAGAGCTGGCCAGAGGCAGCTATTGCTGGTTCAGGACGGAGGACCCGAACAACTACCTCTGCTTTGACAGTAACATCACCATCTACCAGATTAACGCCACGGCGACTGATAATGCCACCGGTGCGGCAATGACCGCCCAGGGCTATTCCTACGTCAGCAAGGGGTTTGACACAGGCTGGCTGGATATGGGAGAAACCCTGATGAGCGGAGACTACCGCGCCATAGGCAATACCAACATGCAGGACCTTAATCTGGACAGACGCCGTGAGACGGTGGTTGACGAGAGCAGCGCCACCATCAACAACATCCCCAGCGATGCCAGCGTGGTCTATGCATTTCTCTACTGGTCAGGCTGGAAAGATTACTCTGGCTCAATGGAGCCGGACAAGCAGGTCCTGTTCAGAGTCGAAGCGGCGCCTGATTTCCTGCTCCCCAACACCGTCGGCAACTATACCGAATGTGACCCCGTTGGCGCGGCAAACAACTTCCAGTGTACCAATGAAGTCGTCTCAGACGAGGATACCACCTACGTGCAGACCGGCTATTCGCCGGAGGTCCTGCGGCCCAACGGCAGCGGCACCTACACCCAGTGCAGTAGGCAGCCCGGCTATTCGAACAACTGGCAATGCGTTGATGAAGAAACACCGGATGACGGCTCCACCTATGTTTATACCGAATGGGGCGACACGGAACGGGACACCTATAACCTCCAGAACCACACCAGCGGGAACGGCACCATAAACAGCGTGACCGTGCATATAAGAAGCCGGTCAACGTCTTACTGGCAGAATAAAAGGTTTGAAACCATGATACGCACCTATGGCAACAGCTATTACGGGACCGAGACCTGGGTTGGTAATAGCTGGACGGACCTGAGCACCACCTATAACACCAACCCCAGCAACGGTCAACCATGGACGTGGAGTCAAATCGATGCTTTAGAAGCCGGCGTACGGCAGTATGACCTTGGCTATTATGGCGATGCCCAGACCACCCAAGTCTACGTGGAAGTGGACTACGGGCCGACCGGGGAAGAAGAGAAAGATACCTACCAGCTCTCTGACTTAACGGAGCTGCCCGCCGCCATAAGCAGCATTACGGTCTACACGGAAACGAAGGGCACCACGTCTCCGGATACACACGTCGCCCAGACTATTATCCGCACTCACGGCACCGATTACTACGGGGCTAACACCACACTGCCCACCTCCTATACCACGGTGAGCACCACCTATACCAACAACCCGTTTACCGGCAACGCCTGGACCCTGAATGAACTCAATGACCTTGAGGCCGGCGTCAAACACTACGACAATGGCAGCGGGAGTGTGCGCACCACCAAGGTCTACATCGAGGTCACCTATAACATCCTGGTAGAGGAAACGATTACCGCCTCGAAGTGGTGGCTCATGGAAAACCAGGCCCCTGACTACGCCTATTCCTGCTTCAAGGATGTGACCAGCATCGTATCGTCGGCCACTACCACCGGGAACGCCTACTACACGGTTGGCGGCGTCTACGGGAGCACCGGCTCCGAGCTCTCCTACGCCGGCTGGTCGCTGATTTTAATCTATTC
Source organism: uncultured Dehalococcoidaceae bacterium (assembly GCA_964493435.1). Taxonomy (GTDB): domain Bacteria; phylum Chloroflexota; class Dehalococcoidia; order Dehalococcoidales; family RBG-16-60-22; genus E44-bin89. The sequence continues at coordinate 59,793 of CAZBMB010000004.1, forward strand.
CAGCCCCTCGGAGATGGGAACACAGTTCTATCTCTATGACTCCCTGACCTTCGCCGGCACCGATGCCACCGGAACCTTCCTCGTGGAAGGCTTCGTGGCCCCCGGGGACGCACAGGCCACCCTCACCTGCTTCGTCGGTGAAGGTGACGACTGGTATGACAACGACTCCCTCCAGTTCAACGGCAACTACCTGTCCGATGCCACCAACCCCTGGAATGACGTCTGGAACGGTAAAAGCAGCGGGCTGGCCGGCGAACAGATTGACGGCGTTGATATTGACACCTTTGACGTTTCCAGCCCGATAATCAACCCGGGAGATTCCTCGGCCAACCTGACCTACACCACCCAGCAGGACAACTGGGACCTCATCTACCATATCCTGGCCTTCCGCAGTGACCAGGGCGTTCTGACCCCGAGCGGCACCGGCGTCTTCTCCTGGGACTAGTACAGTTCACCGCCAGAGACAAATGGCAGCAGGTACATCTATCTATACATGCGCCGCCATCACTGTTGTTTTTCGCTGATTATATGCTATACTTTTATGCGCTTTGGTACGGTTATTTTCTCCGTTCCATGAATTATTCTGGTTAGGATGGTGGCGATGAAAGGAGCCTTTTACCAGGGAAACAAAAGATTCGGCGTCGGTGATTCACCACCCCGGCCACCGCGAGCGGATGAGGTCAGACTGGACATCGCCTATAGCGGCGTCTGCGGGACGGATGTCCACATCTACATGGGCCATATGGACCACCGCGTCAAAATACCGCAGGTGATTGGCCACGAGATGTCGGGCACGGTTGCCGAAGTCGGTGAAAATGTCACCGGGTTCAAGGTTGGTGATAAGGCGATTGTCAGGCCACTGGTAGCCTGCGGAAGCTGCCCGGCCTGCCAGGCGGGCCATTACAACGTATGTCACCATATCAACGTACTGGGCGTGGATACACCGGGGTGTTTTCAGGGCAGCTGGACAGTGCTGGCGGAAACACTGCATCACCTGCCAGATGATATTGACCTCCAGCTGGCGGCAGTGATTGAGCCAGCGGCGGTGGCGGCACACGTTATCCGCGCCGGGCAGGTTGCTGAGAAAGAGTCCGCGGTAGTCATCGGCGCCGGGCCCATCGGCATGCTGGTGGCGCTGGAGGCCAAACTGAAGGGGGCCAATGTCCTCGTCTCCGAAATAAACCCCTTCCGCATTGAGCTGGCCCAGGAATTCGGTCTGGAAGTGGTCAACCCGAAGGAGACCGACCTGCCCGCCCATGTCGCGGATAAAACAGGTGGGGCCGGGGCTGATGTTGTCTTTGAGGTGACCGGCCTGGCACCCGGAGCGGAAATGATGACCAAGCTGGCCAGAACCAGGGGGCTCATTGTCATTGTCGGCATTTTTGCCGAGCCGGCGCCGGTTGACCTAGGCCGGGTTTTTTTACGGGAACTCAGAGTCCGGGGTGTCAGATTATATGAGCCGGAGGACTTTGAAACGGCAATCCCGATGGTCGCCTCCCGGGTTGTTCCATTTGACAGACTGATATCCGATGTCAGGCCTCTGGAAAGGGTACAGGAGACTTTTGAGGAAATTGAACGCGGTGCCAACTTTATGAAGGCGCTGCTTAAATGCAGCGATTAACCGAGGAGGTAAAAGTAACGTGCTGATAAAAAACGCCACCAAAGCGAAGCTCAAGGCAGGGAACCCGGCTATCGGCATCCGCCTGGACTTCACTTCATCTGCCGTCGTGGAAAGCCTGACCGGCCTCGGCCTCGATTTCGTCTACTTCGACCTTGAGCACGGGCCTGCCAGCGTGGAGTCATGCCAGGATATGTTCCGGGCGGCGGAGGTTGCCGGACTGACTCCCCTGGTACGCGTGTCCAGCTATGACATCGGTTATGCAGACCGCCTTCTGGATTCCGGCGTCATGGGCATCATCTTCCCCCACTGCAATACCAAAAAGGACGCCGAAGCCGCCGTCAGAGCGGTCAAGTACCCGCCGGAAGGTGAACGCGGTGCTGGCGGCCGTCCTCTGACCCTGAGCGGTATGCCCATCACCGACTACATCCGCGAAGCCAACCGGGAGACCATGGTTGTCACCATGATTGAGGAATTGGAAGCGCTGGATAATCTGCCCGAGATTCTGACCGTGGAGGGACTTGACGTTCTCTGGGTTGGACGGGTCGACCTTTCTGTTTCTGCCGGTATCCCCGGCAAACTGGACGACCCGAAGATTCAGGACGCCGTAAAACGCATCATCACAGAGGGGCGCGCGGCCGGCAAGGTGGTGGGAGTGGGGGCGGTCAATGCCAACCGACCAGACCAGATTAAAGAGTTTATCAACCAGGGTGCCCGGTTTTTCTCCCTGGACACGACCGCCGTATTGCGGAGCGCCACGCGCAACATTCTGAACAGCATCAATACTTAAGCGTCTGGCTGAAGGAGGCCTGATGAATAACGGTCTGATGAGCCTGATTGGCAATACGCCAATGGTGGAACTGAAGAAGCTGAACGACACCAGGTCCACCATTCTGGCCAAGCTGGAGACATTGAATCCAAGCGGCAGCATCAAGGATATCATGGCTTTTTACATGACCGATATCGCTGAAAAGAAGGGATTACTTAAACCGGGCAGCAAGATAATTGAAGAGACCAGCGGCAATACGGGCATTTCCTTTGCCATGATTGCCGCCTTGAAGGGATATCACTTTATCGCCGTGATGCCGGAGCACATGAGCCAGGAGAGAAAACAGCTAATACGGTCATTCGGTGCTGAAATTGTGCTCACCCCCGAAGAGGATGGATTCCCGGGCGCGCAGAAGAAACTGGAAGAGCTGGCCGAAGAGAACAAAGACGCCTGGCTGCCCAGACAGTTTGAGAACCGGGATAATACTGATGCCCACCGTGAAATCACCGGCAAACGTATACTGCAGGCGGTTGGCAAAGATATTGATTTCTTTGTGGCCGGTATCGGCACCGGCGGCAGCCTGATGGGCGTGGCCGAGGCATTGAAGCAGGCTAATCCCGAAGTAAAAATCGTCGCCGTGGAACCGGCGGAATCAGCGGTGATGAGCGGCGGCGAACCGCACAACCACATTATCCAGGGAATAGGTCCGGGATTCATCCCGGAGCTGGTCGACCTCGACTTCATAGACGAGGTCATTCCGGTGAGCGGTGAAGATGCGGCGGCAATGGCCCGAAAACTCATCCGCGAGGAAGGTCTGTTGGTGGGTATCTCCTCCGGTGCCAACATTCTGGCCTCGCTGGAGATTGCCCGCAGATCAGGACCGGGCAGGACTATCGTTACCCTCCTCCCCGATAGAGGGGAACGATACCTGAGCATGAACGTCTTCTAGTCGGACTACCGGTTGTGAAAAAAGAGCGAACGCTGGGCAGACTGGGACAGGAGTGGCAGGCGCTACTTCATACCTGGGAAGGCCTGTCTGAGAAAATCCTCCTTCAACCGGGCGCCGTCGGTCACTGGTCAGTCCGTGATGTCATGGCCCATATTGCTACATGGGACGAAGAAGCTCGCAAGGCCCTGCCCCTTATACTGGAAGGCAAACCTCTCCCCCGCTACATGGGCATTGATGCTTTCAACGCCCGAGAGCAGGAGCGCAAACGACACTTCTCCCTGGAACAGTTACAGGAAGAGTTATTCACCACCCATGATAATATTATCCATTTTCTGAAGACTATTCCGGAAAGCGCTTTTACGATTCCCCGCTTTATGAAGCGGCTTCGCCTTGATACCATCGGCCACTACCGGGAACACACCGCCCAGATAGCCGCCTGGAAACTGGAACAGGGATATTAATCCCTCCCTGAGAACTACCTCGTGGTCAGCCTGAAAAGCTCACAACTGCGCCCGCAGCTTTTCCGCTTTCCTCGGCGCCGCAATCCAGATTGATAAACAGGAAAGAGTGAAAGCCACCATAGCCATAATAAAGGCGCTGATATAGCTGCCGGTGATGTCGTAAATGAAGCCACTGAGCCACGGACCGACTACCCCGCCGAGGCCGAACCCACACAGCAGCAATCCGGACAGGACGCCAAAATGCCGTCCATAGAAGATATCCGCCAGCGCGGCATAGATGGCCGGCGAGGTCAGCCCGGCGCCATAGCCAAAGCAAATGGCATACAGGTAGAGAAGCCAGGGTTGTGATGTATCGCGGACTGAAATCAGAGCAGTCATTGCACCCAGAGTCAGAATGAGGGCAATGGTCACCGTTTTCTCCCTCCCTATCCAGTCGGACAAACTGGAAGACAGCTGGCCAGCAGCAGTGAATACGCCAAAGAGGGCAAAGACAGATGCCGCGAAGGTACTGCTGTAGCCAACATCCTCGGCAAATTTGACCTGATGGCCCAGCACCATATAGGCGCCAACACCCCAGTAGAGTGATTGCGCCGCTATCAGAAACCACAGCTGATGTGTCCTCAGTGCTTGCCGCAAGGTCCAGCCCTGCGGTGCTGATCTCCGCTCTGCCACAGCACTGGCGTCCAGCCTGATGGCCACCCTTTCATCCTCAGCACCATACGGCTGAAGCCCTTTATCTTCAGGACGGTACTTGAAGAAGAGGAGATAAAGAGGTAGCATCACAGCGAACAGGATGCCGGCAATAACAAAATACGTATAGCGCCAGCCCACCTGAAAGATAATGAACTCAACAAACATGCCGTAGGTGAAGCTGAGTCCACCACCCATCTGTGCCAGGCCCATGACCATGCCCCGCCTCTTGGCAAACCAGTTGGCCAGCATCGGCCCGAGTATTGGCGTGCCGCTGCATGCTGAGCCCACGGGCATTAAAACGCCAAACAACAGGTAAAAATGCCATAGTTCCCGGGCAAAAGCACAGCCAGCCGTGGCCAGTCCCAGAACGGCAATTCCTATCAGAACAAGCCGATTAGGTTTCCATCGGTCGCACAGGCTGCCGGCAATCGGTGCCGTCAGGCCATAAACGAGCAGGTTCAGGGAAAGCATTAATGCCGTGCTGCCCCGGCTCCAGTCAAACTCCGCGAGAATCGGCGGGAAAAACACCGCGAAAGAATGCCGTGTGCCGTATATCAGTATCATGCCAACGGTGGCAATACCAACGCTAACCCAGCCATAAAAAAAGAGCGGCTTTTTCTCCATCCCACCCCTCTCAGCAGATACTATGTTACCGTATCTTGAACGACCTGCAAGGGCCTATTTTATAGCGCTTCAAACCCTTACTATCTCAGCCGTTATCTCTTTATCTATGGTTACAATACCAAGTGAATCACGGGCTCGTCCCGGATTGAACATGAGCGTTCCCCGAATGTATTCATGGCATGATAAATGGGAGTGGCCAAATATAATCATATCCACATCGCCAAAAAGCAGACGTACCCTTTCCGCCATCCCCCACGGCCCTCCAGAGCCATGAACCAGCCCTATCTGTTTACCTTCAATGTCAATGGTCCGCTTGTCGGGAAGCATCCGTTTCAGTTCACCCGAGTCCATGTTACCGTGAATCGCTTTGACCTCCACGATTTCCCGGAGGCCATCAAGCACGGCTCTCTCTGTAAAATCGCCAGCATGGATAATGAGGTCAACGTCCTCAAGCGCATTCATAATTGACCACGGGATGTCTTCAATAGTCTGGGCATGGGTATCTGAAATAACGCCGATTTTCAATCCGACAACTCCTATTTCAGGCTTGCCACCATTTTCCGACCCAGCTCTCTGGCTTCCGCCACCAGCCGGTTATTCTTCTTTGCGTCTCCTACGTGGTTCGCGTACCCGGTCACGACGAAGCGCCGGCTTTTGCCAACGAAGAACACCCAGTCAATAAACTGGTGCAGTGTATAGAGCGTGTCCTCAATACCCATCTGCTCACCGACCACTATGATACCCACCACCCTTGCCTTTCCCCGTATATTCTTCTTGTACGGGAAATAATTACGGTCCAGAAAGGCTTTCATCTGGGCGGTCACATTAAGGTAATAGACCGGGGTGGCCAGAATCACGCCGTCCGCCTCGTAAAACTTGTCCAGAATCCAGCCAGCATCATCCTTCTGGGTGCAGGAAGCACGGGAAGCACAATTATCGTGGCCGAGACAGGGGTTCACGTTATGCTTACTTATGACTATCTTTTCCGTTTCCGCCCCGAGTTTCGCTGCCTCATCCAGCGCCTGGTCGACCAGAAAATTGGTATTTCCATTCAGTCTGGGACTGCCAGCAATGGCCAGTATTTTCAACCTATCCTCCCGATAATTCCCTGCGGAATGCTGATATGCCGGTAATGTCCTGCCCCAGAATCAGGGTATGAATATCATCAGTCCCTTCATAAGTATAAACCGACTCGATATTAGCCATGTGTCTCATGGGCGAATAGTCCAGAGAGATGCCATTGGCGCCCAGGGTTTCGCGCGCCAGCCTGGCACACAGGCGCGCCGTGGCCACGTTATTCTTCTTGGCCATGGAAATATGAGCGTGGCTCGCTTTGCCATCGTCCATCATCCTGCCCAGCCGGTAAGATAGCAACTGTGCCTTGGTAATCTCAATCAACATGGTGACCAGCCTCTCCTGAACCAGTTGATAGGCAGCAATCGGAGCGCCAAACTGCTCCCGTTCTTTGGCATAGTTCAATGCTGTCTCGTAGCAGTCCATCGCTGCGCCAATGGCACCCCAGGAGATGCCATACCGCGCCTGATTTAGGCAGCTGAAGGGTGCGCGCAGGCCTTTCCCCTCCGGCAGTATACTTTCCGCTGGCACCTTACAATCGGAAAAACCGAGCTCACCAACGTCACTGGCCCGCATGGAGCCTTTACGCGCCTGAAAGGTCTGGGTGTATCCCTCGGTACCTCGCTCAACAACGAAGCCTCTTACACCCTCCTCGGTCTGCGCCCAGACAACGGCAAAATCAGCCACCGACGCCTCGCTTATCCACTGCTTCGTGCCGTTAATCACCCAGCCATCGGCCGTCTTTTTGGCCACTGTTTCCATTGAGGCGACATCCGAACCACGATTCGGCTCGGTCAGGCCAAAACAGCCCACCTTTTCCCCCCGGGCAATCAGCGGCAGCCATTTCTTCTTCTGCGCCTCGGAACCGTAGCGCCATATGGGGTACATCACCAGCCCCGACTCCACCGCGATGAATGTTCTCAGAGCGCTGTCCACTCTTTCCACTTCCTGGCATATCAGCCCGAAGGTGACATAGCTCGCCCCCGCGCACCCGTATTCCTCAGGGATAAAAGCGCCAATCATGCCCAGTTCTCCCATCTTGGGCGCGATTTTCTCCAGGTCAAGCGGCTTCTCTTCATGGAAGGCATCTACTACCAGCGGTTCTACTTCATTCTCCAAGAATTCCCGGGCCATCGTCCGGGCCATCTTCTCCTCTTCGGAGAGCAAATCATCAATCTGATAATAGTCAACTCCCTGGAATTTCATTTCCGTTCACCTCTTCATGCAGACTGCTTGCCCCACCTCTGCTGAAACTTATCCTTTACCTCGGTATTAATCAGCCACTGCGGCCACTCACCATTTACCATCCGGGCAATCTCTTCAAAGGGTCGCTTTCGGAGCCTGTCCAGTGCTTCTTCAGAATAATAGGCGGTATGCGGGGTGATGATGACGTTGTCCAGCTTGAGCATGGGGTGGTCCGATGGCATAATTTCTCCCTGTATCACATCCAGCGCGGCACCGGTGATCTCTCCGCGGGTGATGGCATCATGTAACGCTTCCTCGTCGATGAACTCACCGCGGGCGCAGTTAATGACGTATGCGGTCGGTTTCATCTTCTGGAACTGCTCGGCGCCGAGCATATACCTGGCATCTGAGGTGAAGGCAGCATGCACCGATATGAAATCAGAGTTGTCTATAAGGTAATCCAGTGCCACCGCTTCTGCGCCACACTCTTTGAAAACGCTGGCAGGGATATAAGGGTCATAAGCAATCACCCGCATGTCAAACCCCTTCGCCTTGGGGACGAGCTTACGACCTATCCTGCCCAGGCCGATAATGCCCAGCGTCTTCCCCCTGACCGGGAGCATGGGCGGCAGAATATTAAATCGTATCTCCCGCTTCTCATATGACTCCCATTTCCCCTCTCTCACCGCCCGGTCCAGACGCACCAGCTTGCGGGCGCAGGCCAGAATAAGCGCCATGGCATGCTCGGCAACCTCCTCGCTGCAGTAGGCATCAGGGTAAGAAACGCAGATGCCATGCTCGGTGGCCGCTTCCAGGTCAATCGTTTCATAGCCGGTGCCGATGTTGTAAATCAGCCGGCACTGCTCCAGCTGTTTAATTACTTTTCTGGTAAACGGTTTATTAAAGGTGAGGATAAAATCGGCATCTCTGGCCGCGTCTACTATATCCTCTTCATCCTTGCACGGTTTTGTAATAAATTCCGCCCCGATTTTCCGGTAATCGGCCTCATCATGCGGGATGAGCGGGTGAGGCACCACCATGACTACTTTTGCCGTCATTTCACCTCCAGCTATTTTTCCAGCTCCATCTTAATTGCCTCTTTGGGGCAAAAAGCCTCGCAGATGCCGCAGCCTTTGCAGAAATCAAGGTCAATCTGAATCTGGCCCTTTTTCTCATTCAGGGTCATGGCCAAGTCAGGGCAGAGAAGGCGGCACATGCGGCAATGATTGCACTTCTTATGGTTAACCACCGGTTTATGCGTTCTGCCTTCTACCGGCATGCCAGCTTATCACCTTTCCTCATATCGCTCGCTAATCGGACTTCGCGCTGCCCAGCCTGAAACCCGCCTCCACAGCTTTTAAATCCAGCTCCCTGAGCCTTGCCGCCACCGTCTCGGTGACCGCTGAGCACAGTGCATCTTTCGTTACCAGTCCGGTAATCTCCACCGCCGCCCCCAGCACGACCATGTTGGCCACGATTTCGCTCTTCAGTTCTTCTATGGCTGTCCTTGTCGCCGGAATGGGCACCTTCTTCAGGCCATCAACCCCGCCCGGAGAGACGAAGTGTTCATCGTAAATGACGATGCCCCCCTCACTCTTTACCTGCCCGATATATTTGTCGTAGGCTGTCTGATACATGGCAATCAGAACATCAACCTCAATGACGTAAGGGAAGCTTATCGGCTGGTCAGAGATGATCACCTCGGCCCGGCAGGCACCGCCTCTCGAAGCCGCGCCGTACGAATTGGTGCCGCTCACCCACCTGCCATCATTGAAGGCGGCTCGCCCCAGGATAGCGCCGGCGAGGACGATTCCCTGCCCGCCATAGCCACAGATTACTGTCTGTTTAATCTGACCCACCTATAGTTCTCCGGTAATTATTTTGTCCTTTAATTCTTCGGGAGGCAGCGTCGCTGCTTTTTCCTCGGAAACACATCTGGACATCAGGTCCTTGAGCATGTCCGCTGGCTTGCCCAGCCTGTTCCGGCGACCGAACTGCACCGGGCAGGGTGTAACTGCCTCAATAAAGGCAAAACCTTCTGTCTGCAGGGCTTTCTTGATGCCCCGTATCATCGCCACGGGCTGGGTGACAGCATAGCGCGCCACGTAAACGGCGCCGGCCGCCTTCACCAGTCGGCAGAGGTCAAAAGGACGGAAAGGATTGCCCTGATGGGTGGTCATGGTAAGGGCCCCTTCCGGCGTGGTGGCGCAGACCTGCCCGCCCGTCATGCCGTAGTTCTGGTTATTGGCGCAGATGACGGTCATATCCATGTTCCGGCGTGCGCCGTGAATAAGGTGGTTCCCGCCGATATCGGCAAGGTCGCCGTCACCGCTTATCACCATCACCTTCAGCTTCGGGTTGACCATCTTGGCACCGGTGGCGAAGGCGATGGTCCGACCGTGCAGCGTGTGCAGCGTATCGGCATAAAAATAAGGGCTCGGTATCCAGGCGGCACAGCCTATGCCCGAGACGAACAGCATCTCGTCCATATTCAGCTTGAGCTCGTCAATGGCGCGTAAAATGAGCCCCTGTAAAATCGCCTCGCCGCAGCCGGGGCAATAGGTGGTGACCCCGATGCCGGGACGCAGGTATTTTTCCAGTTCCCTGACCACTACACCAGCCTCCTCAACTGCTCCATAATCGTATGCGGGTGTATGATTTCGCCGTTGACCTGACCGTAAGGTATCACGTCGCAGGCTGCGTACTTTTTGACCTCGCCGGCCACCTGGCCCATGTTCATCTCCGGGACCAGAATTTTGCCCGCCCGGGAACCAATATCTTTAATTAATTCAGAAGCAAAGGGCCAGAGCGTTTTCAGGCGCAGCACGCCGATCTTTTTTGTCTCCTCGCGCAACTGTTCCACGGCAAACAGGGCACTCCTGGCGGTGAAGCCATAACATATTACCACCACTTCAGCATCATCCAGATAGTAATTATCATATTGAATTATTTCCCGGCTGCGGTTCAATATTTTTTTATGCAGCCTGGTCATCAGTCTCTGGTGAACCTGGGGATGGGTTATTTTCCTCACCCCCCATTCATCATGGGTGGAGCCGGTGATAAGCAATTTTTCGCCGTCACCGAAGGCAGGCATTGGTGGTATGCCATCCTCCTCCTCTGTGCCGAACGGCGGCGCGCCTGGCTTTTTCTCTCGATTATATAATTCCACCTCTGCACTGACATCCATGCGTTCATGCAGGTGGGCAGTTGCCTCCTCAGCCATGACGAATACCGGTACCCGAAAACGCTCGGCAAGGTTGAAGGCGTTGATGGTCTGGTCGTACAATTCCCGCACCGACCAGGGCGATAGAGCGATGGGCTGATAATCCCCGTGCGAGCCCCATTTGGCCTGCATGATGTCGCCGCTGCCCACGCGGGTTGCCTGCCCGGTACTGGGTCCAGACCGCTGCGCATCAACGATAACCAGTGGTGTCTCGGTAAATACAGCGTAGCCGATTGCTTCCTGCATCAGGCTAAAACCGGGTCCGGAGGTAATGGTCATCGCCTTTGCCCCCGCCCATGATGCTCCGATACAGGAACAGATAGAGGCAATCTCATCTTCCATTTGCATGAACACCGCCCCCATCTCACCAAACCGGATGGAAAGTCTCTCCAGCGTTTCGGTGGCCGGTGTAATCGGATAGCCGGCACAGTAGCCGCACCTTGCCGCGATGGCACCCTCGGCCACCGCCTCATCGCCGGAGAAATAATAGCTTCCGGGAGGAAGTACGCTGCTTAATTTCTGCTTGCCCAAATAGCCAGCCTCGCTACATGCTGAAACTACGCACCAGCCAACATTTTACATCAGAACCATATGGTTTGGCTAACCCGACTTCAGGACAGCGTCAACATCTTCCTGAGCGCTGACTTCCCACAAAATGCCATTCTTTACGACGTACTTCCAGCTCAGTTTATCGCTGTTGGCCAGGTCAGCCGGCGTCGTTGACAGGAGCGCATCTTCACTGTCATCCTGCCTGACTTCAGGGTTGAAGATAACATCTTGCAGCTTCTGGCCATCGGTCTCATCAGTCTCCCCCATCACTTTTGCCACCCCTCGATAGTACGCCCACTGAACAAAACCGCTGCAGATGTAGGCGTTTACATCCAGTTTCCTGACAATTCTCGGCATCCTTGCCCTCCTCCGCGCCGGGTCTTTCCGACGCAGCCAGGGGAAAATAACCGCCAGGACAAGCTGACGCATTATTTTGCGGGCGATGTCCACAATGAGCCGGTGGTCATATTTGTCATCTATCTCCTCCAGAGCAAAGCCCCTCACCCTTCGCCGGAACCTTAGCCCAGTGTCGTCGCGGTCATTCTGAAACCAGTCCTTTTCCAGTCGCTTGATGCCGACGTCGTACTTCTTCGGGTGCTCAAAATAGTGCCCGATGTTATGTATGTCTATCCCGGCACCCCCGGATTCAATGATAAAGGTGCCATCATAGCCCAGTTCCGGATTCCTGATGACATAGACCATGGCAGCGTGATTCCAGTAGCTTTTCGTACCGAAGCGGATTAGCCAGCCCAGCAGGCTGCCCTTGGAGCGCGTGACCAGGATATCGGCGCGTTTCAGCTTCCCATTGGCTACCAGCTCCAGCATAGCGCTATCCGATAATCTCACCGAGTCGTTCATATTTCACCTCAGCCAGATATTTTCCTCTGCCGCATTCTAACCATGTATGAAAGGAGATTCAACTTTGATTTGACACAACCTGCTATGTGGGCTAAATTATGGTCTGGCGCTTCATGGTAGGAGATGGTAAATGCGCATAGTTTTAATCGGTCAGGCAGCCTTCGCCGAGAAAACGCTGGCAGCACTTCTTGATATGGGGGAGGTGGTGGTCGGCGTTTACACCCCTCCCGATATCCCCGGCAGAGAAAATCCACTTAAAACACGGGCGCTTGAGCTTGGTGTGCCAGCCTTTCAACCGGAAAAGATGCGCGCTCCGGGGGTTTACGAGGATTACGCTAAATTAAAACCGGACTTGAACGTAATGGCTTTCGTTACCGATATCGTGCCCGAGTCCATCCTGAACCACCCCGAACTGGGCACCATACAGTACCACCCGTCGCTGCTGCCCAGGCATCGAGGTGGCAGTGCCATCAACTGGGCGGTCATCAACGGTGAAAGCCAGACCGGCCTGACCATTTTCTGGCCGGATAAAGGCATTGACACCGGCCCCATCCTGCTGCAGAAAGAGGTTGACATTGACCCCGACGATACGGTGGGCTCGCTTTATTTCAACAAGCTTTTCCCGCTGGGCATTGAGGCCATAAAAGAAAGCGTTGCGCTCATCCGGCAGGGCAAGGCTCCCCGTATTCCACAGGACGATTCGCAGGCCACCTATGAAGGCCTGTGCACGCAGGCGGTTATAGACTGGAACGAGCCAGCCGATAAAATTTACAACCTCATCCGCGGCACCAATCCCCAGCCGGGAGCCACCACCGGTTATGGCAACACAATGTTTAAGATTTTCGATTCAGAACTGCACACCGGCGATGCGAAAGGTTCGCCGGGTGAAGTAATTGGAATCACCGAATCGGGATTTCTGGCGGCGGCGCCGGGTGGCGCCATACTCATCAAGCGCGTACAGCCAAAAGGTTCGCCAAAGATAGCCGCCGCCGAATTTATAGCCCGGTCAGGTCTTACCGCAGGTGTCCATTTAGGTAAATAATTTTGTCATTATTTTTTAACGGGAGTATAATGGCACGGAAATGGTAAAAGGTTACTTGCTGATAAAGCTGGTCCCCGGCCTGGAGTCTGACGCTCTTTCGCAGATTCGCTCCATCCCCGGTGTGTCCGAAGTCAACCTCGTTTTCGGGCAATGGGACGCCATCGCCACCACCGAGGCGAAGAGCCTTTTCGAACTTTCCCGAATCATCGTCCGTGAAATTCGCGGCATCCAGGGCGTCCAGGAAACGGCAACACTGGTACAGGGCGAGCTGTAAAAAAAGTCAGGCCGGAACGACACAAACTCATCAAAATTAATATCGCGGGGAGGTTGTTTTTAAAATGACAGAACGGGAACGCTTTAAAGCTATCTGCCGCGGGGAGAGACTGGGCGATTTCATGGTTATGGACTGGTTCCACCGCTGCTGGGCGGACACGCTTGAGGAATGGATTAAGCAGGGTGCCCCGGAGTCAATCAGAACGCAGGAAGGATTGAATGAATATTTTGGATTTGAGCATCTTCACGGCCTGCAGGAGGTCATCTCGGAACACAACCGCTCCGATTTGAAAAAAATTGCTTCCGCCCAGAGCTTTGGTTTTTACCACGTGACCCCGCCAGTAATGCCCGTATTTGAAATCAAGGTGCTTAGAGAGGACGAGCGTCACCGGGTGGAAACAACTTTCGGCGGCTCGGTGGTGGAGGTCTCCAAGGAGCACCCCTGGCGCATGCCCAGATACCTGGAACGTCCGGTCAAGGACAGGTCCACCTGGAACGAATACAAAAAGCGCCTTGACCCGCATACGCCGGAACGCTGGCCCTCCCCCTGGAAAGAGTACGTGGCAAACCGCAACCGTGAGGATGTCCCCACCATGCTTCTTCTGGAAGGCTTCTTCGGCGTGCTGCGTGAGTGGACCGGGATGGAGCAGCTGCTCTACCTGTTTTATGATGACCCCAATCTCGTTGAGGATATGATGGACCAGGTGCTCTACCTGGATATGGAGATGGCCAAGGGCGTGCTCAAAGACATGAAAATAGACTGTGCCCGTTTCTGGGAGGACATGGCTTATAAGAGCGGCCCATTGATTTCGCCGGACATGTTCCGCAAGTTTGAGATGCCGCGCTACCGCCAGGTAACCGATTTTCTGCGCAGTCAGGGGGTGGATATCCTCCACGTGGACAGCGACGGCAATATCGATGAGCTGATACCGCTCTGGATGGAGGTCGGGATTAACTTCCCCTGGCCGCTGGAGGTGGCTTCCGGGATGGACGGCATTGCCTGGAGAAAGAAATATGGCAAAGACATCATCATCGGCGGCAATATTGACAAGCGGGTATTTGCCAAAGGTAAGGATGCCATCAAGGCAGAGGTCATGTCCAAAGTCCCGTACCTTGTGGAGACCGGCGGTTACTTCCCTTGCCTTGACCATGTCATCCCACCGGATGTGCCTCTGGAAGGCTTCCGTTACTATATCAACCTGCTTAGAGAGATAGCCGGCAAGGATAAATTACCAACATAAGTGGCTGGCGATGAGAACAGGGAGGAGGTGTAGCCGAGTATGTCAATTCTAATCACCGGGGGCATGGGTTTTATCGGCATCGGGCTGGCTCATGAGCTGGTCGCCAAGGGGCAGGATGTTGTCTTATTTGATATTGTCACCAGGCCGGAACGCATAGCCGATATCAAGGACAACGTCAAAATCATCCAGGGCGACCTCAAAGTCTGGCCTGAGGTGATGAATGTGGTTAAAGATAATAAGGTTGAAGACATTTTTCACCTCGGCGCCATGCTCAGTGTCCCCTCGGAGAGAAATCCCTGGGGCTCCTTCCAGACCAACGTTGCGGGCTTCATGCACGTGATGGAGGCGGCCCGGCTTTTCGGGGTCAAGAAGGTCGTCTTTCCCAGCAGCGTTGCCTCCTACGGCCTGGATACGGGTGAGGTCGTCACCGATGTCACCCTGCAACGACCGGTAACCATATATGGTGCAAGCAAAGTATACGGTGAGCTTCTGGGCAGATTCTACCGCCGTAGATTCGACATTGACTTTCGCAGCCTGCGCTATGGTGGGGTCATCGGGCCGGGGGTGAAGACGCCGGGAATCGCCCAGTTCTATTCCTGGATGATTGAAAACGCAGTCCTTGGCAAACCGTTTGAGTGCTTCGTCACCGAAGATACCGCCAATCCGGTAACCTATTTCAAAGACGCCATCCGCGCCACATTGCAACTGTATGAAGCGCCCCGGGAGAATATCAAAACGGTCTGTTATAACATCAACGAGTTTTCGCCATCGCCCACGGCTAAGGAACTGGAACTCACCATCATGAAATTCATCCCTGATGTCAAAGTCACCTATAAGCCAGACCCGGTGGTCATGGCATTCCATAAGAACCAGACGATGAAGGAGATTGAGGACAGCCGGGCGCGGGAGGAGTGGGGCTGGGGGCCACTGTTCAGTAAATTAGAAGACATGGTGGCCGATTTCATCAACGAGGTGCGCACCAGGCCAGCATATTACGGATTGACCTGAAATATTGACTAGCGCAGCCCCTTTTGCCCCTGCTTGACTACCATATTAATCATCATCTTGGGCAGCCAGCCTGTTGCCACCTGCTGGGCCAGGGAAATTCTATCCATGGTCGTCCTGACTTCTTTGATTTTGTCGCCGGCAAACTCGTAGGCGCACATGGCCAGAATGGTTGCCTTCTTCCCTGCCGTGGTACCGGAAATTTCATGTTCAAAAAAGGCTTTGTTCCCCTGGGCAATGATGCCATGGCCACATTCTTTGACCTTGACATCTTTCATCTGGCCATACATCCACGCTACATAACGCCGTAGCTCGTTCTTGCCCTTGAAAGTACCACTGGGATTAATCCAGACGCCGTCTTCAGTGAAGTAGGCCAGCGACTTCTCCACGTCGCCATCTTCCATGGTCTTGACGAACTCACGCATGATTGAGGGGATTTTTTCTTCAGGCATTTTGTTTACCTCCTGTGTCTTTGATGGAAATAAAAAGATGCCAGCGACCACACTCCTAACTATGTGGCACTGGCGCTATCTTTCACAGCTCAAACCTCAACCAGTTACTACGGTTACTTTTTTGCAGGTGACATTAATTATAATCCTAATTCGGCTATTGTCAATAGCTTTTAATTAACTAGGTCGGTAATATTACTGGCCTTCCCTTACCATGTCCCCATGGCGCAGCCGTCTTTACGCGGGTCAGAACCGGCAATGAGCGCCCCGTTCTTCGGGTACACCATGATTATCTGCCCCCCACCAAACTGCTGGGAGAGCGGGTCATCCAGGTAAGCGATGCGATGCCCTTTCTCCGCCAGTGCTTTCAGGACACTTCCCGGAATTCCCGGCTCAAAGACACACTCGTTGCTGGCGGCAATATATCTGAATCTCGGCGCGTCCAGCGCGGTCTGCATATCCATGTCAAAATCTATTATATTGAGCAGCACCTGCAATTGGCCCTGCGGTTGCATGAAGCCACCCATCACGCCAAAGGTCAGAAACAGCCGTTCCTCCCTGAAGACCATGGCCGGGATAATGGTATGGTAAGGTCGCTTGTGCGGGGCGATGGCATTGGGGTGGCCGTCATCAAGAGAGAACAGGGCCCCGCGGTTCTGCAGGCAGATGCCAGTCCCGGCAACGACAACGCCGGAGCCAAACGCCTGGTACAGGCTGTTGATTAAAGATATGCTGTTGCCATCTTTATCCGTCGCGGCCAGATAAACCGTATCCCCGTCCTTATCGGGGATGCCGGCGGTTACCTTCTCCCCGGCACGGTTTTTATCAACCAACTTTCTTCTGCTCTCGGCATACTTTTTACCGAGCAGCTGCTTCAAGGCGATATTGACAAAATCAGGGTCGGCGATGTATCTATCGCCGTCGGCAAAGGCCAGCTTCAGCGCTTCAATCAGCAGGTGCAGATATTCCGGCGAGTTATGCCCCATTGACTTTAAATCGTAATCTTCCAGCACATTCAGGGCGAGCAGTGTTACCAGGCCTTGTCCGTTCGGCGGGCATTCAAAAACTTCGTATCCGCGGTAGCTGGTGCTGATGGGAGTTACCCAGTCGGACTTATGGTCACGCAGGTCTGCCATGGCAATAAGGCCACCATGCTTTTCAGAGCAGGCAACGATTGCCTCGGCAATTTCACCCCGGTAGAAGACGTCCCTTCCTCCCCGTGCGATTTTTTTAAATGTGCTAGCCAGGTCAGGCTGCACAAATATCTCACCCGGCTCAGGCGCCCGTCCCTTAGGCAAGTAAGTCCGGGCAGCGGCTATGTCTTTTTCCAGCTTTGGCTGGCTGTCCTGCCATCGATTAGCGGTAATCTCCGTAACCGGATACCCATTTTCAGCCAGGGCAATGGCTGGTGCTAGCACCTGCTCCAGTTCCATCGTGCCGCATGATTCAAGCAACGCGCACCAGCCACCCAGTGTCCCAGGAATGGTAACGGGGTGAATCCCCGTCTCCGGCATCTTTTGAAAGCCCATGCTTCTCATTCTTTCCAGACTGGCGGCATGCGGGGCCCGCCCGCTGGCGTTAAGGGCTTTCAGTTCCCCGCTTTTACTGATATACACCAGAGCAAAGAGGTCGCCACCCAGCCCGGTCATCATCGGCTCAACCACATTCAGGGCGGCGGCGGTGGCGATGGCGGCATCAATGGCATTGCCCCCCTGCTGCAGTATGCTTACCCCGGCCTGTGTTGCCAGATACTGGCTTGACGCCACCATACCACCCGTGCTCATCACTGCCGTGCGCCGGGACGGAAATGCATATTTCATGCCTTCACCTCTTTCTATATTTCATCGTACCAAACACTGCCAGTATTTATAATAACATCGGTGCCGAATCGTTTCCACAGACCGGCTTCTATCCCTGCTGTGGAAATCCGCCGCCCATTGGGCTAGAATATGAGGCGGCTAATACTAAAATAAATAAAAAGGAGTTAATATGCCGGAATTAACCGAGGAGCAAATGTTTCATAAATTGCTGGGCTTCAATACCCCATCAATAACCAATATCGTTGCCACCTACCCGAATAATCCGCTATGCCTGGGACTGTATGAACCATGGCGCCAGAACTGGTACACCGACCAGTCCGTCCGCTGCCTTTATCCCACGCTGGGGACAAGGATGGGCTACGCCGTAACTGTGGTCTTCTCCCTGCCCAACCCGAACTACAGGCGCTGGGCAATAATCGACCTTTTTGAAGTAATCGCCAAGGCGAAAAAGCCGGCCGTCCTAGTCATCAAGCAGGACTTCCCGCCTGACATACTGCCCAAGGTAGGACTGGCCGGAGGTCAGATGACCGCCGCCCTCAAAGCCTGTGGGGTGGTGGGTGTGGTCACCGATGGCCCGACGAGAGATATCGATGAGATACGGCCTTTAGAGATGCAGTATCTTACCACCGGGGTAACACCGGGACACGGTGAAATGGCGATAAGCGCCATTAACGTCCCGGTTTCCGTCGCGGCGATGGATGTCGTTCCCGGTGAGATAGTACACATGGACGAAAATGGTGCCGTCAAATTCCCGGCCGACAGACTGGCCGATATCTGCCAGAACATCGATGCCTTTACCGCCAAGGAGCAGGAGCGCGCTGATAACGTGCTGGCAGCAAAAACGTTCGCCCAGATGAAAAAGGCCTGGCAGCGTGAAGACCTGCCGGGATAAAATACGGGACTAAACACCTGAAGATATACCCCGTTAAACCAGCTTGGCGTCCTGCAGGATTTCCGCCATCCAGCGTGCCGCCTTGCCCACCACCTCCGGGCAGTAAATCTCATGGGCACCGGCATTGTGGAATTTTTCAGCCTCCTGCTTGTCCGCCAGATAGTAAGGCCGGCCCATCACCTTGGTCTGGATATTGCGGCAGATGATGGAACCATACTCATCTATGAATTTCTGGCGCAGCTTTCCCGCCAGCTCATGGGTCTTGTAACGAATGCCTTCGGGGTCATCGAATTTGTCCCGCTCCCGGCCCACTATATGGCCCATGACCATGATGGCGCCAACGTAGCCACCGCAGCTTCCTTCTGTGCTCAGTGCCGAGCCGCCGGAAAGACCGGTGGCCGACTTGAATATATCGTCGTTTCTGATGTCGAAAACGTCCTGAAGCGCGGCGATAGCACACTGGCTACAGCCACGATACGTCTTCTCGTAGTAGTGACCACGCTCATAGGCTTTGTCGGCAACGCTTTCTGCCATAGTTCAATCCTCCGTTTTACCTAATTATATTCAGGTCAATTGCAAGACCTATTGTAGCCATTAAAACTTCTGATTTCAAGATAGCTGCCTGGCAAATTCACTATCCACAGCCGGTTACCTCTGCCCCGGCTCGCTGAAATAAGGGCGATATGGCGCGGCGGCTACAATCGCCTCCACGCTTACCCCGGTGGCGTCCTCTGTCCTGGCCGCAATTTCACCCAGTTTCTCGGCCGGAACTTCCTTCAGCAAGGAAGCCGCCGCCGGTCGATGGAGGGAGTAAATCTGCGCTTTTACGGGCTTTGTCTCCCCAACGCGCTCAATCCATGCCGCCAGCTGTCGCTCATCTATATTGCAGAATTTGCCATCGACGAACATCGTCTGCAGGGTAACATCCGCCATGGATTTTAAATATCCCAGTATTTCCTGGTAATCGACCGGCGGGCAGGGGCGGTTTATCTCCTGAAAAGTCTCCTTGTCGCCCGCGTCCAGCTTCATTATCCTGAAGTCCAGCCTGTTGAGCGCCGAGCGTACCCTATCCATCGTCACCGTTGAGGAATTGGTCAGAACGCCGAGGCGGGCAGCGGGGTAATACCTGTTCTTCAATTCAGCAGCGATGCCTACCAGGTCAGCGAACCGGGGGTGCAGCGTCGGTTCTCCATTACCGGAGAACGTAATATTGTCTATTCCCTCACTTTTCTGTTCCGCAAGGACGCGCTCCAGCGCTCTGCTGAAATCATCCTCACCGGGAAAATCCCCGGCATAGGGGGCGGTATCAAGCGTGATGACATCGGTCCAGCCGTACTGGCAGTACACACAGTTGAACGAGCAGAGTTTGTACTTCACCGGTGAAACATTCAAACCGAGTGACCGCCCCAGCCGGCGCGACCTCACCGGGCCATAAATGATGCCCGATTTTAACGGAATACCCTGTTTCATGGCCTACTGCTCAGGTATATCAATACCCCAATCACCATAAACGATTGCCATTGCCTTGTCAAACCGACTTCACTTCGTTCCCAGATAACGCGGTGTCTGCCTGAGGACGATGAATATTCCGGCCAGAATAAGGACGCCGCCGATGATTTCACTGGCCGTTGGCACCTCATGCAGGATGAAGTAGCCCAGCAGGGTCGCTCCGACCGGCTCGCCGAGAATGGCCACCGAGACAAAGGTTACCGGTATCAGCCGCACCGCCAGATTAAAACTGGAGTGCCCGATGAGCTGCGGGACTACCGCCAGCAGCACCATCATCAGGTAAGTCGTGCCGGAATAACCGGTGAAAGGATAGCCAAAGCCGGCGGTCGCCAGCAGCAGTATAACCGCCGCCCCGGTATAAATCATGGTCAGGTACGGCAGAATTTCGATTCTGGTCTTCAACTGCCCCCCGATGATAAGGTAACCGCCCATGGCGAAGCCGGCAATCAGGGCCAGTACATCCCCCAGAATAGGCTGCTGGCCAAAGGTAAAACCACTGTAATTGATGAGCACTATGCCAGCGAAAGCGATCGCCATGCCGCCGATGGTCAGCCGGTTCAGCACCTCATGCCAGAGGAAATAGGAGATGACGGCTACAAAGGCCGGATGGCAGGTCACCAGAATGACCGAGCTGGCGATGGAGGTATAGCTGAGCGACGTAATCCAGAGCGCGAAGTGCAGCGCCAGAAAGAAGCTGGAGGAAAGGAGCAAAAGGCCATCGCGCCCGGATAGCCGTTTTATAGTCGATATCGTCTTTTTATAGGCAAACGGGATGAGGATAAGCGAGGCTATGGTCAAACGATAGGCGGCGATGACCAGTGGCGGCGCCTCCGCCAGCCGTATAAATATCGCCGCGAAGGAAACTGACACCACCCCGACCAGCAGGACAAGATACGCTCTCATTCCCATAGCCCTGTAATTTGTTGTTACCCAAATCCTATTGATGAAACGCCGCTTTGTCAATACAGGCGATGGGATAATTGCGACCACGATACGTGTTGTGCTACACTAAATAACTGATTTTTCAAATCTTTTAACATCACCGCAAGGAGGACTTTGGCTATGGATAAGAGAATTCGCATCAAGGCCGGGACAGTGGCAGCACTGGCCGAACTGAATGATACTGAGACTGCGCAGGCAATCTGGGATAAACTGCCCGTCAAGGGCCGCGCCAACATCTGGGGAGACGAGATATATTTCAGTATTCCGGTCAGCGGTGTTCAGGAGAAGGGGCAGGAGCTGGTGGAAGTCGGCGACCTTGGTTACTGGCCACCGGGACAGGCCTTCTGTATCTTCTTTGGCCCCACCCCGATGAGCGAAGGTGATAAACCACGCCCGGCCAGCCCGGTTACCGTCTTCGGGCAAGTCATCGGTGATGCCGCGGTTTTCAAACAGGTTGACGCCGGCACTGAGGTGACCATTGAGAAGGAAAGCTGATACCAGCCCAGAACTCAAGGAGGTTCCGTATTGAAGCGCAGCGATACCCGCTTTAAAGTGGTCCTGCCGCTTGCCCCTGCTGGAGAGTCGGCCAAGTATCCGCAGAAGTTCCGCGAACTGGGGGCGGAGTTCAGCGGTCAGCACTGCGGCAGCGATGATGACTTCATGGCTCTGGCCGGAGATGCTGATGCCATAATCACCGTGGGCAGCATCCGTCCTGTACCCCGAAAGATTATTGAACAACTGGAAAACTGCCGGCTTATCTGCAACACCCAGATTGGCTATGATAGCATTGATACCGCGGCCGCGGCGGAACGCGGCATCCTGGTGACCAATGTGCCTGACTACTGCGTGGGCGAGGTGTCTGACCATGCCATGTCACTTATCCTGGCCTGCACACGGAAAGTGGTGCGACTGGATAAAGCGGTCAAGAAGGGAAAGTGGGGCCTTTCCGGAGACACCGTTGAAATTCAACAGCAGATATGGCCCACCATGACCAAGCTCGAGGGTCAGACGCTCGGTATTTTTGGCTTCGGCAGGGTAGGCCGGTCGCTGGTGCCCAAAGCCAGAGGGTTCGGGATGCGCATCATCGCCCATGACCCGTATGTTGCCCCGGAGACCGCGCAGCAGATGGACGTGAAGATGGTGGACTGGAAAGGCCTGCTCCGAGAATCTGATTTCATTTCCATACACGCGGCATTGACCGGGGAAACCAGAAAAATATTTAACCACGATGCCTTCACTGAAATGAAGCCGACTGCCTGCCTGATAAACACTGCCCGCGGCGGCTTCGTTGACGAGGCGCCCCTCTATCAGGCCCTCAAAGAAGGCATGATTGCCATGGCCGCGCTGGATGTCATGGACCCGGAACCCCCTGACCCCGGCAGCCCCCTCTTCGCTCTGGAAAACTTCATCAGCACCGCCCATTCCGCCTTTTATTCCCCGGACTCCGAGGCGGAACGCTGGCACCGTCCCGTCCTGGAGGTGGCAAGGGTTATGCGCGGCGAATGGCCCATAGCCGTGGTAAATCCCGATGCCAAAGAAAAGTACACCGCCCGATGGGGCAGCATGAAAGAGGCGAGTTAGAAAATCACCCGCGTTTTCCCCAGAGCAGCGCCGTGCAGCTCAGAGCCACGGCAAACATAACCATAGCCACCCCGGATAACGTGGTAAAGAACTGGTAAGTGTCAATCAGATAGCCAATCAGCAAAGTGATGGCTGGCCCCCCGCGACTGCCCATATAGTAGAGACCGAGCACCGTGGAGCGTTTCTGCGGTGAAACGTGGCTGATGATGTATGACTCCACCACCGGCATGCCAACATGCATCGCCGTGCCCATAAGGAGCAGCACGGCATAAAGGCTGAAGCCCAGGGATACATAATTCAAGAGGTATATCGCAGGCCCGGCGACCAGCCCGACAGCGATAATGATCGGTATCCGCCCGAAACGGTCCGACAGGAAGCCACCCAGGGGACCACCCCATAGACCGCCAAAATAGGCAATGGACAGCAGGGCCGCGCCTGCCTCTTCGCTGGCACCGAGCATGTCAACGGCGTAGAGTGATACAAACTGGAGAGTGGAGTAAACAAAGACCATGCTGGCTATGCCCACCGCAATAATAGCTATCAACCGGCGCAGGTCGCCAGGTTCGGACGGCTTCGCTGCGGAAGCACCGGCTGCCTTCTTCGGCGCCGCGGCTGTATACCCCTTGCTTCCAAGCAGCAGATAGAACGCTATACCGAAGGCTATGGCGGGAATTGATATGGAAAGGAAGGCACCACGCCAGCCCAAGGCACTGGCGATGCCAGCGGCAATGAGAGGGGCAAGGAAAAAGCTGCCCGTGCCACCTATCTGATGGATGCCCAGTGCTTTTCCCCGGTTCTCCGGCTCAACCGAGGCGGATACCAGCGGTGATGCGGCCGGATGGTAACCGCCACCCATCAGCCCCAGGATAACGAGGAAAAGCGCCAGGACGATATAGCTCGGGGAAAGTCCGATCAAAAGCCCGGCAAACGCCACCCCGGCCACACCAGCCGTGAGCATTATACGCGGGCCGAGGCGGTCAGCTGCCCAGCCGGCCGGAAGCTGGCTGAGACCATAGGAAAGATTATAGGCAAAGAGCAGTCCGCCTACCTGAGTGTATGAGAGAGCAAAATCACTGCGGATAAAAGGGAGAAGCGGCGAAAGCAACGCCATCATCAGATGGTGCGAGAAGTGAGCGATAACGAAAAGAGGCAAAAGCCCGGCTAAAAATGTCCCTACGCCGCGTCTTTTAATAATCGCTTCCTTTCCAGTCTACTTCTACCAGATATGAGCCGCAGTCGGTTTTATATTACCTGCAATCAGGACAGAATTATAAACCTTTCCCGCCATAATGACAAGAAATGTATCAAATGCCGGCCATCAAGGTTATTTTTGAACCGCTGACCTGACCTTTTTCAGTACCATGGTCAACGTCACCGCAACGAAGCTGATGACGATGGCGATGATGAAGGCAAGCTGGTAGCTCTGCGTCACATCAAAGACCTCTCCCCCCACCCAGGCACCAAAGGCGCCACCAACGGTGGAGCCGAAAACTATCACCCCGACCAGGGCAGCCACGGCGCGCAGCCCGAAAAAACGCCCGATCAATACCGGCATCTGTGGTATTTCACCGCCGTAGGCGAAGCCAAAGACGATAGCGAAAAGGTAGAACATCCACGGCTCCCGGGTAAAAATAAGAAAAGTCAGAGTGGACATCATGATGATACAGCAGGCCAGCAGGGCGTTATTAGCGCCTATGCGGTCGGAGGCAGCACCCATGAGCAACCGGCCCAAAAAGCTGCCGATGCCTATTATGCTGATGAAGGTGGCGGCAATCAGTGACGCAATCCCGATATCGGTGGCGTAATTCACCAGGTGGACCATCACCATCTGCAGGCAAAAGTTGAATAGAAAATAGACGATAAAGAGCATCCACAGCGGTTTATACCGTGCCGCCGCTTTCAGGGCGATGCCTGTTTCGGCGCCGCCTATCGTTTCCTGTTCCACGTTTGCCAACGCTGTTATGGTTTCATCCGAACCATAAGGGCGAAGTCCTTTTCCAGCGGGATCGCGTCGCAGCATAAGTGCACTTGGAATCATAATCACCCAGGTTGCCGCGGCCAGAACCAGGTATGCCGTTGACCAGTTAAAAGCAGCGATGAGGCGCTCAGAAACCGGCGCTATAATCAGGGTGCCAATGCCGGCACCACTGGCGACAATGCCCAGGGCCAGTCCACGACGCTTGAGAAACCAGCGGGCTGTGGTTGACGTGGTGGTGGTAAAACCAGCGCCCTCGCCGATACCAAAAATCAATCCATAGGTCACGTAAAGCTGCCACAACATATTGACCTGGCTGCTGAGCGCCAGCCCCATGCCAGCGATAAAGGCACACCCCGCCATTACTTTGGCAGGACCGACTCTGTCCGCCAGCCACCCCATTAAAACGGCAGAGGCACCATGGACTACCATAAAGAGGGAGTGTACGCCAGAGGTGGCTGCCCGACTCCAGCCGAAATCAGCAATCAAATGCTTGAAGAAGACACCGTAGCTGTAAATCAGCCCAACGTGCATCGACATGATAACGGTGCTGGCAGCAACGATGACCCAGCCGTAAAAGATAGCCTGCCCGCTTGGTGCTGAATTCAATCTGTTCTGACTGTCGGGAATCAGAAAAAGCCCTCCTCATGAAAATAGACAACAAGTCCCAATCCCTCAGGCATTCTACGTTATCGCCGTCGCGTTTGTAAAATTCCGCCCGCACCTGTGTCCCGCCATATTTTTGCCAATCATAAACGAACCATGTAAAATAAATGAGGAATTTGAAATATTACTGTTAGCTTTAGGAGGTCAGGGCATAATGAAGGGTACACCAACCAAGAACCCCCTGAAAATCACCGATTTAACTTTACGCGATGGGCACCAGTCCAACCTGGCAACTCGCATGCGAACCGAAGACATGCTGCCCATTGCCGAAGAGATGAATAAAGCCGGATTTTACTCCATGGAAGTCTGGGGCGGTGCCACATTTGATGTTGCCTGCCGTTTCCTGAATGAAGACCCATGGGATAGACCACGTGCCCTGAAGAAGCTGATGCCAGATACACCCCTGCAGATGCTCCTCCGCGGACAGAACCTCGTCGGTTATCGCAACTATGCCGACGACGTCGTCATCGCCTTTGTCAAGCACGCCGCGAAATGCGGCATAGACATCTTCCGCATTTTTGACGCTTTAAACGATGAGCGCAACCTGGAGACCTCCTGCAAGGCAGTGAAGGAATGTGGCAAACACGCCCAGCTATCTATCTGTTACTCCCTTACCGAGCCCAAAATGGGCGGGCCGGTTTTCAACCTGGACTATTATCTGGAAAAGGCGCGCCTCCTGGAAAAAATGGGCGCCGACAGCATCTGCATCAAGGACATGGCGGGACTGATTGCCCCCGATGATGCTTTCACGCTCGTCTCCGCCCTGAAAAAAACGGTCAAAGTGCCCATTCTCCTGCACACCCACTACACCAGCGGCATGGGGGCAATGTCCATGCTCAAGGCGGCGGAAGCAGGGGTGGATATGATTGACACCTGCGTGGCGCCCTTCGCACTGCGCACCTCGCACCCGGCGATAGAACCGATTATCGTGGCGCTATGGGGAACGCCCCGCGATACCGGCCTAGACCTGCACCATATGGTCAAGATAGGAGAATACCTTGAGGAAATCGCGCCGAAGTACCGTGATTTCCTGAACACCACGCGAATGTCCGTAATCGACATCAATGTCCTGGTGCACCAGACACCCGGCGGCATGATATCCAACCTGGTGTCGCAGCTCAGACAGTCCAACGCTCTGGACCGCCTTGACGAGGTCTACGAGGAAGTGCCCAAGGTAAGAAAGGAACTCGGCTACCCGCCGCTGGTCACCCCCACCAGCCAGATTGTCGGGGTACAGGCGGTACAGAACGTCCTTGCCGGGCGCTACAAGCTAGTCTCAACTCAGGTGATGGACTATTGCTACGGGCTCTACGGCCGACCGCCCGCGCCAATCGACCCCGAGGTGCAGAAGATGGTCCTCAAACATTACAAACGCGGCCAGGAGCCGATAACCAGTCGGCCTGCGGATACGATTGAGCCTGAGCTGGGCCAGGCAAGAGAACTGGTCAAAGACTTATCCAGCGATATTGGCGACGTGCTCATAGCCGCCATCTATCCCATTACCGGGCTGCGCTTCCTGAAGTGGAAATACGGCAAGGAGGCACCGCCGCCCGAGGTCAAAGCCAGGACTCTTGAGGACGTAAAACGAGAGGACGAGCTCATCGCCAAGGCCAAAGCGGGAAAGCTGGTGGAGAAAGCATAGCCTTAATTCCGCGATTTAAGTACCCTCAGTCCTGCCGCAGGCATTTTGGCGCGACCTTATAATACTCGTTCCGGCACGGCGTACCCTCGGTCAGATAAAAGATTCGCGCCGTCAGATCCATTATAGCTGAAGACAGCGTGGCCAAGTGCCGCGGCTCCTCTTCCCTGGCATCAACATGCCGGCAGATAGAATTGGGGTAACTGAAATGGTCGCGGAGCACGCGCTGAAAGCTGCCAACATCAATCTCTCCCCGATCCACCTCGATAAGACGTCGCGCCCGCTGCGCACGGAACAGGGTATCGGGGGCGGTGGCCTTGAAGACATCGACCATATCGGGGCGGTTATTAAGCGCGATGAAATGATTGCTGTGGGTAAGAACGCCGCCCTCGGGATGCAGGAAACCTACGTCCAGCGGTGATACCTCCAGGTCTATCGCCTCGCCGTCAGCGTGAGCGATGAGGAGATTGAACGACACCGTCACCCTGGCGTTAAGAACGACTTTTATGGCCCGACTCAAGCTATCGGCATTCAGTATGGCACGCGCTACGATAAGGAAAGGCGTGGTGGCCTCAAACCTGTCACGACTGGACACCAGGGCGTTGAGACAGACCCCCAGCCCCACCGAGTTCATACCCTTGTGGGCTATGGTACCCGCTTCCGCATGCATCACGATGTTCGGGCCGTTTTCTCTCTCAATCTCCAGGATGACACTCAACCCCTGGAACCTTTCCTTGTAATCCCAGTTCTGCCCCAGTATGGTATGACCGTTACCGGTTACTCCGGGCATGGCGGCTATTGATGTGCAGCCACCTCCTGTCCCGGCCACCGCGCTCTGGGCGAACACCATCTCGTAGCGGGCGTTCAGCGCCACGATTTCTTCCAGTGACAGGCCTGCCCCCTTGGCAATTCCCTGTATTTCTTCCATTATCTCGGCGTCATATTCGCCGATAACCGGCACCAGACCGGCACATTGTTTCAGCACCTCCGGGCGCTTGGCGCCCCATAACGAGCCCCACAGGCTAAAATACAGCTCCAGGTTTTTCTGTATCAGTCTCCGTGCCTGCGAACCATACTGCTTGCCACGCTCAAATGGTTTTCCCTTTAATGAAATAATCGGCACCTGCGGTTTCATCGGCAGCCTCCTTGTCACCAGCAATTCAAATCGCTTTGCGCTAACATAAGTCTAATTTCATCCCTGCCCGCACGTCAAGCGAAACGATTACAGGCTATTCTTTCCTGACCAGTTCGGTGTATAATGGGGCAACAGGACATGGGAAAGTGAGGTCTCAGCTATGTGGAAAAAGGCCATCATCGCTGTCATTCTACTTGCCTTTCTCCTTCCCTTCTCAGGCTGTGAGGAAATATCCGATTTAACTCAAGGAGCGTCCACATCCTCATCCCAGGGTAATCTCAAGATAGTGAAATCAGTGGAGCTCGGCTCCGCATGGCAGATGAAACAGATAAGCTTCAGGGTGGATGCAGGGCAGGAAGTGGCTATACTGCTCAAGCTTTCCGATGGTGACAAGATGGACGGCTTTTTCCATCTGGAGAAGGGCGACACCGTAGATTTCCGCATCACCGCCAAGTCGCAGCTGTTCCGCTCAAACGAAGCCAATCGCTTTTCTTTCACCGCCAGTCAGGCACAGGGCGATACCTACACCCTGCTCTTCCGCAACACCGCTGAAGAGGATGAAAGCCAGAAGTCGATTACTGTCTTCCTGGAGGTGATTTACCCGCTTAAGGGTGAAATCTACGTGCCGGTGGCGGATTGATTTTGCGGGGCTGAGATATCGGGCTTCTGTCTTCACAAAACTGCCGACTTTTGCTAGAATTGGCTGTTGTCAAAATGAAACATTCGCTGGGAATAGACATCGGCTCGGTTAACGCCAAGCTATGCCTTATTGATGACCGTAACCGAATCGTCCGACTTGATAACGAAAGAATAACCACCAACCCCAAGGCAGCCATCAACGCGCTGCTTTCAAGGCTCGGTAAGGTGGCGCCGCTGGACTGCATCGGTGGCGCCGGCGTTTCCGGTTCCGGTAGAGCTGCCATCCCCGGAGAATTCAACTGGGCTGAATACAGCAGCTCGCTGGCAATCGCCTCTGGATTGCTCAGTTTGTTCCCCGAGGTGAAGACCATAATCCAGATTGGCGGCCAGACTTCCACGGTCATCGTCCTGGAAGACGGCCTGAAAAAACCGTGGAAGGTTTCTTCAAACCCGCTCTGCGCCGCGGGAACGGGGCGATTTCTGGAGCAGCAGGCATACCGACTCGGCATAAGCCTTGAGGATTTCTCACGTCTCGCTCTTAAGTGCCAGGGCGACCCGCCCCGCATCGCCGCCCGGTGCAGCGTCTTTGCTAAAAGCGACCTCATTCACCTGCAGCAGAAAGGTGTCTCCGTGGAAGCCATGCTCTATGCCCTATGCGAGAGCATCGCCCGGATGGTGGCTTCACTGAAGAAAGGCACCTTTGAAAAACCTGTCTACTTTGTCGGTGGGGTGGCGGCCAACAGCGCCATTGTCCGGGCACTCAATGAGACGATTTCGGAGAGAAACGGCCATGAGGTTAAGGTCATCGTGCCGGAGGATTACCAGTATGTTGAGGCGCTCGGGGCCGCCCTGCTGGCGAAGGAAAAGGATTCCAGAGTCTGCCTGCTTCCTGAAGCTGATGCCCGCCAGGACTATTTTGAAATGCCCGGGCTGGGAAAAGTGGCCGTTCCGGGCAACGGCGCCAGCCTGAAAATCACCGGACCATGCCCCGGCTACCTGGGCGTTGACGTCGGCTCCACGAGCACCAAGGCAGTAATACTGGATGAGTCAGGCACCGAGGTGCTCGCCAAAAACTACCTGATGACCGCCGGCCGACCCATTGATGCGGTAAAGCAGGTCTTCCGCAACCTGCTTCTTGACGGTGCGTCCAATATCAGGATTGCCGGCGTGGGCGTCACCGGCTCCGGCAGATATCTGGTGGGCAGCTTCATCGGCGCCGACCTCATCAAGAACGAAATCACCGCCCAGACCAGGGCGGCTGTTGAGATAGACCCGGAGGCCGATATCATAGAGATTGGCGGACAGGACTCCAAGCTGGTCATCAAGCGCAATGGCGTGGTGGTTGACTACCAGATGAACAAAGCCTGCGCCGCGGGCACCGGCAGTTTTATTGACGAGCTGGCGGAAATGCTCGATATCTCGGTGCACAACGGCGAGTTCGCCAGCCTGTCTTTCGACGCCCCGCATACCATTGACCTGGGGACAAGGTGTGCCGCTTTCATGGGACAGGCGGTGGCCTCCGCCCAGCAGGAGGGAGTCCCCCTTGAAATCATCACCGCCAGCCTGGCCAATTCCATCGCCAAGAACTACCTCTCCAAGGTGGTGGGACACCGCAAGCTCGGCGGGAAGGTCATCCTCACCGGCGCCGTTTTTTACAATCAGGCAGTGGTGTCCGCTTTCCATCAGCAGCTTGAGGGCAAAACGCTGACCGTGGCCGAGCACCGCGAGGTGAGTGGCGCCATTGGCACCGCCCTGCTCGCCAGGGAAGAGATGAACGGCCGGAAGTCAACCTTCAAGGGATTTCAAGAAGTGGTTGATGGGGAGTGCAAGCTCTCCACCTTTACCTGTCAGGGATGCGATAACAACTGCACCATCACCCGCATGCAGCTGGCCGATGAGAAAGCCACTTTCTATGGCAGCCGCTGCGACCGCTATGACAGCGCCACCAGCCACGCTCGCCAACAAACGGCCTTTGATGAGCGCGAGAAACTGCTCTTCCGCGATTATAAAGAGGCTGCGGGCACTGGCCCCGTTGTGGGCATCCCCCGCGCCCTTCTGGCCTATGATTATGCGCCGCTTTTTATTGGCTTCCTGAATGAGCTTGGGGTGAGAGTCGTCCTGTCAACAAAGACGACCAAGGAAATCATGGAAAAGGCGGCTGAGCTGAGCTATACTGACAGCTGCTTCCCGGTCAAGTTGCTGCACGGGCATATCGCCGCCATCAAGGATAATGTTGATTATATCCTGTACCCCTGTTTCCTCCGCCTGGATAACAAAGAAGGTGCCGAGAATCAGAAGTATGCCTGCCCGCTGATCCAGGCATCACCGTTCATCGTGCGCCATGTGCTCGACCTCGGCGACCGCCTACTGACACCGATTATTGATTTCAGCCTGGGCGACGAGGAAACGGTGAAGAACCTCGCCGCAGTGGCCACGAAGCTTGGTTTCAGCCGCAAGCAAGGTAAAGAGGCCGCCCTTGCCGGCATCAGGGCGCAGCGCAAGTTCACCACCGATTGCCTGGCAATGGGTAAAAAGCTGCTCAAGCAGCTTCACGAAAGCGACCAGCTGGGCGTGGTGCTTTTCTCTCGCGCCTACATGTCACAGGACTCGGGGGCCAATCTGGGCATCGCCGAAAAGCTGGCCCAGCTCGGCGTGGTGCCCGTACCGCTCGACTTCCTGCCTCTGGAAGCCATCAACCCCAAATCGTACTCTGACCGCCCCTACTGGTTTTACGAGAGCAAATTCATCGCCGGCGGTGACATAACGGTCAAAGACCAGCCACTTTACGGGCTGGCCATCACCAACTTCGGCTGCGGCCCCAATTCCTTCATGCTGAACATGCTGGCCGACATTATGGGGGGCAAGCCGCTGGGTGAACTGGAAATCGACGAACATGCCGCCGAGGCGGGCATCGTTACCCGACTTGAAGCCTACGTGGACACGATTAAAAGCTATGCCCAGTCCACAAAGCATTTACCGGAGACAGGCCGATACGTTTACCGCGGCGCCTCAGCCATTATCAACCCGCAGAAGACGCTGCTCCTGCCCAGAATGTGCCCCCATGCCGACGTCATCGCTGAGGCAGTCAATGCTTTTGGCGCGCGCGCCATTGTGCTGCCTGAACCCGACGAACGCACCCTCCTCCTGAGCAACCAGGTGACGTCAGGTACGGAATGCCTCCCCTATCGCGTCACCCTGGGCGATTTTATGAAGTTCTGCCACGACTGCGGCGACAACCTGAAAAATTACGAGGGATTCATGGCCGGCGCTTATGGGCCATGCCGGCTGGGCAAATATGTGGTCGAGCAGGGCCGAATACTCAAGGAACTCGGCTTCGACCTGCCGATGATAGCCTCCGTCTCCAATAACGCCTACCGCGACCTTAACCTCGCCCCGGGCTTTACCCGCCTTGCCTGGAATGCAATCGCGGCCGTAGATGGTCTGCAGCGGCTCCTCTGGCGCACCCGTCCCTATGAAAAGGAAAAAGGGGCCGCCGAAGCCCTGTTCGATGAATTCCTGAAACGGATTGCGGAGCGGGTGCGCCGCCGGGAACCTTTCTACGACGTACTACAACAGGCAACGGCAGCGTTTCAGTCGCTCATTGACCCGGAACTGCCGTCGCGACCGCTCGTCGGCATCAACGGCGAGATATACCTGCGCTCCAACCGTTTCAGCAACCGCGACCTGGTAAAAGAATGCGAGGAGGCGGGGCTTGAAGTCATCGTCTCCCCCGTCGGCGAGTGGATGAAGTACACCGCGCACCGCAACCTTGAGGATGCCGTGAAAGACCGCAATTTCCGGAAAATACTGTCCAGCTACCTGAAGAAACTGATACAGGAACGGGATGAGCACCGGGTCGCCGACTACTACCATGAGTTGCTCAACGGCAGAGAGCCTTCCACGGCGGCCATACTGGCCAAGTCAGACATGTATCTGTCCCCTCGCTGCGGCAGCGAGGCCGTCCTCAGCATCGGCAGCGGCGTGGAGTGGATGGAATCACCGGTATTCGCCGGTGTAATCTCGGTAATGCCCCACGGCTGTATGCCCGGCGGCATAGTGGCCGCCATGGCGGAGAGGTTCAGCGCTACCTACCAGAAGCCCTGGATAAGCCTCACCTACGACGGTTTCCTGGAGACCAACAACGCCGCCCGAATCAGCAATTTCGCCGAGCTGCTAAAATTCTGCCGTCAGGAAGCCATAACTACCTAGCATGAATGCGCAATGGCATAAACTCCCCATCAGTGAAACTCTGGAGGCACTTGGTTCCCGACGTTCCGGGCTTGCCGTCAGCGAGGCTGCGGCCCGTCTGCTGCAGTATGGCCCTAACGAGCTGAAGGGCAAGAAGAAGACACCGCCATTAGTCGTTTTCTTGAGGCAGTTCCTCAGCCCGCTGATTTACGTCCTGCTGGTCGCCGCTGTCATCTCCCTCATCGTCGAGCACTTTATTGATGCCGGCGTAATCCTCGGTGTGCTGGTACTCAATGCCGCCATCGGCTTTATACAGGAGACCCGCGCCGAGAAAGCGATGGAGGCGCTTATCCAGATGGCAGCGCCCAGAGCACGTGTCCGGCGTGATGGCGACATAAAGCTGATCCCCGCCCGCGAGGTTGTTCCCGGCGATATCGTGCTGCTGGAAACGGGCGACCGCGTCCCAGCCGACGCCAGGCTAATTGAGGTCTCCAACCTGAAGATAAATGAAGCCATGCTCACCGGCGAGTCCATGCCGGTTGATAAGCATACTGATACCATCAATGAAGACGTACCGCTGGCGGAGAGAAAGAACGTCGTCCATATGGGCACCATTGTCAGTTACGGTCGGGCCACGGCGATTGTCGTTAGAACTGGCATGGCAACTGACATCGGCCAGATAGCTTCCGCCATTCAGGAAATCAAGCCGGAGAAGACACCTCTTCAGAAAAATATCAGCCGGCTAAGCCGATATCTGGTCGTTCTTTTCCTCAGCATTTGTGCCCTGCTGGTGGCGGTCGGGCTGCTCAAGGGCCTGGATAAACTGGAGGTATTCCTGCTGGCCGTGGCGGCCGCCGTTTCCGCCATACCGGAAGGTCTGCCCGCCGTGGTGACCGTGGTTCTGGCGATGGGCATGCGCATCATGGCCCGACGTAATGCCATCATCCGTAAACTGGTGGCCGTGGAAACCCTCGGCTCAGCGACGGTCATCTGCTCGGATAAAACCGGGACACTTACGCTCAACGAGATGACCGTGCAGCGTCTTTTTATAGACGGCCAGTGGATTGAGGTAACCGGCGAAGGCTACATCCCGCAGGGTGAGTTCCGCCGCGACGGGCGGCCTGTTGACCCGCAAAACGAGCCCTCGCTCAACTTGATGCTTCGCATAGGTGCTCTCTGCAACGATTCCTTTCTGACCGAGCGGGATAACAAAGAGTGCTGTGATATTTATGGCGACCCGACGGAAGGGGCGCTGCTCGTGGCGGCCACCAAAGCGGGCATGAACAAGGAGAAGCTGGAAAAAGACTTCCCCCGCCTGGACGAGATACCTTTTCAGAGCGAAAAGCAGTACATGGCCACCCTTCACCCACGCGATGGCGGCAGAGTGGCTTATGTCAAAGGGTCGGTGGAAAAGATATTGGCGCTCAGCAAGTTTAAACTTCATGGCGAACAGGTTGTCCCCCTCACCGAAAAAGACGCCGATGCCATAATGCAGGCCAACACCGATATGGCCAGTCAGGCGCTGAGGGTCATTGCCATCGCCTATGCTGAGCACCCGGCAGAGCTTGAGGATTTGAAAGATGAACATATCAGAGGCAACCTGGTATTTGTCGGTCTGGCGGGCATGGCTGACCAGCCCCGGGAAGAGGCCAGGGAAGCGGTGCAACTGTGCCAGCAGGCGGGTATAAAAGTGGTGATGATTACCGGCGACCACAAGATTACCGCCGAGTCAATTGCCCGCCAGCTTGACCTGCCAGCAGGAAAAACGGTAACCGGCCTGGAACTGCAGCAGATGACCGATGAGGAACTGTATGCGCAGGTGGAAGACATCTCCGTCTTCGCCCGCATTGAGCCGCTGCACAAACTCCGCATTGTTAACGCCCTGAAGAGCCACGGCCATGTGGTGGCCATGACCGGTGACGGTGTGAATGATGCGCCGGCGTTGAAAGCCGCCAGTATCGGCATTGCCATGGGCATCACCGGCACTGACGTTGCCAAAGAAGGCTCTGACATGGTACTCGCCGATGATAATTTCGCCTCGGTGGTGGCGGCGGTTGAGGAAGGCAGGGTCATCTTTAACCGGCTGCGCAATGTGCTATTTTTCCTGTTGAGTACCAACCTTGGCGAGCTCCTGGCCCTGGCTCTGGCACTCCTCTTCGTGGGTAAAGCGCCACTCCTAGCGGTTCAGATTATCTGGATTAATCTGGTCACAGATACCACGGCGGCGGTGCCTCTGGGATTGGAACCGAAGGTCGGTGATGAACTGAAACAGCCACCCCGCCACCCGAGAGTGGGCATAGTCTTTCCCGGGCTGCTTCTCCGCATCATCTTTATGGCCGCATTTATGGGCGTCGGCGTATTCCTTATCTTCCGCTGGGCAGAGCCCAGAATGAGCATAGAGGAAGCGCGCACCATCACCTTCTGCACCATGGTTGCCTTCGAGTGGTTCCGCGCCTTCAATGCGCGCTCGGACGAGTATACCATCTTGCGACTGGGTATCTTCCGCAACCGCTGGCTCCTCTTAGCCATTGCGGGCGCCATAGCTCTGCAGCTGATTGCCGTCTACGCGCCTTTCATGCAGGTAGCCTTCCGTACGGTATCCCTCACTGCTGAGAAATGGGGTATAGCTCTCCTCGCCGGGGGCTCATTATTCATCATTGAGGAAACCAGAAAAGCGCTTTTCCCCAAGCTATTCAGCCTGGGCAGGTGGCGACCATTAAAGGAACTTAACGCCTGACATTGAGCAGGGTAGAGTAAGCCATTACAGATTTCTGGTTGAACTTCCGGCCACTGAACCAGCAATTATGAAGAGCTACTCAGACGTGATTTTCCCTTCCTTGACTAGCTTCTTAAAACAGGCCTGCATCTGGCTGGCCGTATCCTCTGGCAGAGCGGTGCTGATGTAAATACCGGAACCCATTTCAAAGCCAGCGATAGTGGTAAGGCGGGGGACAATGCGAATATGCCAGTGGTAATACGGGTCTTCCTCGTCCTCCGTAAGCGTGCTATCAACCATCAGATTGAATGCTGGATTATCCAGTGACTCGTACAGGCAGAGGAGAACATCTTTCAGCGCTCTGGCCAGCTGGTTCAGGTACGTACCGGGGAAGATGCCAAAGGAAGCACAATGGTCTTTGGGCATTATCCACGTCTCGTAGGCTGCATGTGAAGCATAAGGATGGAAGACCACAAACTGCTCGGTCTTGACCACAATTCTCTTGTTCTTTTCCAGTTCCTCGGTTAGTAAATCGCAGTACAGACATCGGCCCCGGTCAATGTAATACTCGTGGGCAATATCAAACTGTTGGTGATAGGAAGGCGCCACGATGGGCGTGGCTACTATTTGCGAGTGCGGATGTATCAGCGAAGTGCCCGATGCCCAGCCATGATTCTTGAAGATGGTGATGAATTTCAGGTGTCTTTCCTTTTTCAGCGCGTTATATCTTTCCTGATAGGTTATCAGCACCTTCTCCACCTGTTCGTAGCTCATCAACGCCACAGGCATATTATGTGAGGGGGTTTCGATGATGACCTCATGGGCGCCGATGCCATCCATTTTGCGGAAAAGGCGCGCTTCCTCCACGATATCTCCATTTTCACCTGCGGAGAGCGCGGCAAAGCGGTTGGGCACCACCCTCACTTCCCACGGAGTCCCCTGATCCGAAACGGGAAGACGGAATACTTCCGGAGGTGTCATTTCCTCATTGCCCGGGCAGAAGGGGCAGGATGAATCAAAGCTTGGCAATTCATCTGCCGGCCTGACCCTATGTTTCGGTTGAGGGCGTTTTGCCCTCTCTGGAGCCAGTATCACCCAGGACTTGGTGGTAGGGTCTTGCCGAAGTTCTGACATTCTCTCTTCAAACCCCCTTCTGTCGTGTCCGGACAATACCCAGTGGTAATTTTATTCTTTTCGCGAAGAGCGGCGCGGTTTTGGTCGTATCGTTTCACCGCTCTGGACTATGGTGCTGCGGAAGTCTTTCTCAGTAACATTACAGGCGATGGAACAATTACGGCCTATCTTCACCCCCTCCGGAACCTTGGCTCCCTTCCCGACGACGGAGATGCCGGTATTGAGTATGGCTGGTTCCTCACGGTTGACCTGAAAATCGTTGCCAGTACCCACGCAGCTTCCGGCTTCAACGACAACCTCCTTGTCGAGGATGGAATAATCAATGACGCTTTCCCGGCCAATAACCGTATCATTCATGATTACCGAGTGTGTTATCACAGCATTAGCAGCCACCCTGACTCCCGGAGATAGAACCGAGTTCTCCACGCGGCCCTCAATTATGCAGCCGTTAGATATCATGCTGTTGACCACATCCCCGCGGTGGGAAACTACCGCCGGCGGCCTGGGCTCATCTTCTTTGGTGCGAATGGGCCAGTCAGCGCTGAAATTGATTGACGGTGGCGACTCAAGCAAACGCATACTGGCTTCCCAGTAGCTTCTGATGGTACCGACATCCTGCCAGTAGCCTTCAAAGTCATAGGCATAAAGCCGGCAGCTACCGACCAGCTGCGGGAAGATATTCCGGCCAAAATCGTGTTTGGAAGAACGACGCTGGGCATCATCCTCCAGAACCTGCCGTAGCAATTCCTTCTGGAATACATAAACGCCCATGGAAACAAGGTCGCTCTTCGGTTCTTTCACCTTTTCCTGAAAACCGTCAACCTGCTGATTATCGTCAACGGTTACCGTACCAAAGTGTATCAGCTCATCTTTGGGCAGACGGGTAACCGCAATAGTTACATCTGCCTGGTTTTTGAGATGCGTATCTATCATGTCCTTGTAGTCCATCTTGTAAACATGGTCGCCACTGAGTATCAGCACCAGCTCCGCTTCCTGCTCCTCAACGTACTGCAGATTCTGATAGACCGCGTCCGCCGTACCCTTATACCAGTCCCGCCCTTCCTCGCGCGCCAAGTAGGGATGCAGGAGCTGTATCCCGCCCTCGGGGCGGGCAAATCCCCAGGGCATACCAATGCCAATGTGGTCGGTTAATGAACGCGGCTGGTATTGAGTGAGTATGGCCACATTGTAAATACCGGAATTAACGCAGTTGCTCAAGGTGAAATCTATGATGCGGTATTTGCCGCCAAAAGGAATCGCCGGTTTCGTCCTCTCCACCGCCAGCGTTCCAAGTCGCTCCCCTGTCCCACCGGCCAGAATGATTGCCACGACTCCTTCCATTGTAATCACTACCTCCCCTGTGCTGTCTTGGGTAATTTTTTTACCCGATTACCCGTAATGGCACATTACGGCTGACTACTCGGCTCGTCGGGCTGCGCGTAGCTGAAGCGCCTTTTACCCTATTATATCTGTTTACAATCAGATGTCAAATACCTTTAAGCTGGCGAGGGATTTGTGATAAAGTAATAAAGGAGGTTGTTGAGAACAAGTTACCATGCCTACTCTGCGGGCTTTCATCACCAATATGTCAGCGCCAATGCCCTTCCATCGGAAGGCTTATCTCCTGTTTCGGAATAATCTTATCAAGATTGTAAAAAGGCAGGGCTGTTGCGGGCATCCTGGCGAACCGGGTTGCTGAGAAAGCAGGGAAATATCTCCCGGTGCGGGAGAGGAAAAGGAGGTTTGAGACATGGCAGTAGAGAAAGTGGGCGAAAAATATCGCTGTAACGTATGTGGCAACGAGGTGGTGGTTACCGTGGTCGGCGGCGGCACTCTGGTTTGCTGCGGCGAGGATATGGAGAAACTGGGTCAACAGACCGTCACCACAAAGAATTTACCACCCGATGGGTAAAGCGACTTGAGGTAAACGGTTTGTACTATTTCGCCTATGCCTCCAATCTCAACCAGAAGCAGATGAAGGAACGCTGCCCGGACAGCAGGCCGCTGTTCACCGCGGTCCTGCCCAATTACAAGCTGGTATTCACGGGCTGGTCGCGGCAGTGGCGGGGTGGGGTGGCCAGTGTAAAGTCGTTTCGCGGCGACCGGGTGCGGGGGGCCATCTATGAGGTAACGGAAGCCTGTCTGCAGAGGCTTGACCGCTTTGAAGCTGGCTACAGCCGGCTTAAAGTGACCGTTTTCGGCGAGGACGATGAACCGGTCGAAGCTATAGCATATATCAAAACCGGACAGCTTGAAGATGCCGCGCCCTCAAAAGAATACCTGGCGGTAATCCAGCAGGGCCTGAGAGACTGGCGGCTGTTCTGAATGAGGCGAAAGGATATCTCCCATTTTGACAAGGGTGGCCCAATTAAGGTAAAATTAAAACAAAGTGCAAAAAGTTCTATTCATCTGTGTGCACAATTCAGGCCGAAGCCAGATGGCGGAGGCCTTTTTTAATTACCTCACCAGAGGTAATGCCTCGGCTGTTTCGGCGGGAACCAAACCTGCATCCGTGGTTAACCCGATAGTCGTTCAGGCAATGCGTGAAGTCGGCATTGACATCAGTCAGCAGAAACCCAAAGCACTGACCTTTGACATGGTGGAGAATGCCGACCGCGTTATCACCATGGGCTGCGGTGTGGAGGAGGTCTGTCCCGCCAGTTTTATCCCCACCGAAGACTGGGACCTTGAGGACCCTCATGACCAGCCCATTGAGAAGATAAGGCAGATAAGAGACGAAATCAAAGTCAGAGTTGAGGCGCTAGTAAAACAATTTAGATGATACACGGCCTTTACTTCAATCGCGGCCCGCCTTAGGCAAAGAAAAAACTGAAAACTATTTAAAAAGGATTTTAAAAGTAATAAAGGAGATTCAATACCATAAATGGTTTCAAAAGTTAAGCATATATTCAAGAGCTGGCGGCTGCCTCTATCCCTGTGCCTCGCTTCCAGTTTAATTTTCATCGCGGGCGGCTGTGCCCCGCAGGCACCGGAGCCATCCGGCTCAGAGCTGTCAGGCACCTTCAAGGTTATCGGTTCCAATACGGTAACGCCGTTGACCACCGTCTGGGCGGAGGAGTTCATGAAAATGAACCCCAAAGTGAACATCGCCGTCAGCGGCCCGGGCTCCGGCGTCGGCATCGCCAACCTCATTGACGGCACCACGGACATCTGTCAAGCTTCGCGAAAGATAAAACAGAGCGAGATTGACCAGGCCAAAGCAAAGGGTGTCAACCCCTATGAAATCCAGGTGGCCACGGACGCCCTTTCCGTCGTCGTGCACCCGTCCAATCCGGTTTCGGAATTGACCATCGCCCAGATTTCCGCCATCTATACCAGCGAAGTAACCAACTGGAAGGAACTGGGCGGCAGTGACAGCCCCATCGTGGCCATCGCCCGCGATACCAACTCGGGCACCCACGTCTTCTTCAAGGAGCACGTGGTCCAGATGCTGGGACTGGATACCGAGAACAAAAGCCTTGAATACGGTCAGGATGTGCTCTTTCTGCCCTCCACAGAGGGGGGAATCACCGAGGTGGCCAAGAACCCGAATGCCATCTTCTATCCCGGACTGGGCTACGTGACCGAAAAAGTCAAGCCGCTGGCGATTAAGAAAACGGCGGATGCCGCGGCAGTTCTGCCCAGCGTGGAGACGGCACTGGACGGCACTTACCCCGTTGCTCGCCCCCTCCTCTACTATACCAACGGTGAGCCTGCCGGCGTTATCAAGGCATTCGTTGATTACTGCCTCTCTTCTGAAGGCCAGACAAAGGTAAACGAAGTTGGCTATGTGCCACTGCAGTAACATATGCTAGAATATTCTTAAATCCCCGGTAAAACAAGCGGAAAGGAAAACATCGTCCACATGTTGCAGCGGGGAGCTTCATCTGCCACTGCCGATGCTGGGCTCGCCATGAGCCTCAGACGGCGGTGGCGTTTCGGTGAAAAATTCATCGAAAGCTTTATTTTTCTCAACGGCCTGCTGGCCATCATCGTCCTTTTAGGCGTCCTCTTTCTCCTGATGCGCGAGGGCCTGCCGGTGCTTTCCTACACCTCTCCTTGGAAATTTCTTTTCGGCACAAGGTGGTATCCGGTTTCGGAGCCGCCGACCTTCGGCATGTTCTCTTTCTTCATGGCCACGCTCTGGGTCACCCTGATTGCCACGGCCATTGCCGTGCCTGTCGGCGTTGGCTGCGCCGCCTACCTCGCCGAAGTAGCCCCTGCCAGCGTCCGGGAAACGGTCAAGCCCATCGTCGAGCTGCTGGCCGGAATTCCCTCCGTCGTCATGGGGCTCATCGGACTCATACTTCTATCACCATTGGTTCAGAGCATGTTCAACCTGAATACCGGCTTGTGCGGCCTTACCGCCGCCATCATGCTGGCCATGATGAGTTTGCCCATCATTGTCACCGTCTCCGAGGATGCCCTGCGAGCGGTGCCAAAGGAGTTCCGGGAAGCGTCTTACGCACTCGGTGCGACGAAATGGGAAACGGTCCGTCATGTCTGCATCCCGGGAGCAATTTCCGGCATTGCCGCAGCCGTCATGCTTGGCGTGGGCCGCGCTGTCGGTGAGACGATGACGGTATTAATGGTCGCCGGCGGTGCCCTGGCCGTGCCCTATGCACCTACCGAACCCATGATGCCGATGACGGCAGCCATTGCCTCCGGGATTGGCAACGCGGTACGGGGCGGGCTGCAGTATCAGGCGTTGTTCGCCATCGGCCTGATTCTTTTTCTCATGACACTGTCCGTAAACCTGGTCGCCGACCGGGTACTTGAGCGCCAGAAACAGAGGTTCGCGAGGTAATTTAAACTTGGCTGTTCAGACCATATCCAGAAGAGAATTAACACAGCGCACCGCCTTCAGCCTGCTGATGCTGGCAACGGCTATTGTGGTCATTCCGGTGCTTTTTATCATCATCTACATTGCGGCCAATGGTGTCGGCGCCATGAGCTGGGAATTTCTGACCCAGGCGCCTTCGCAGGCAGGTAAGGCGGGGGGCATATTCCCGGCCATAGTTGGCACCTTCTACCTGATGCTCGGCACCCTCATCTTTTCCCTGCCGGTGGGCGTCCTGGCCGGCATATACCTAACTGAATACGCCCGCGATAACTGGCTGACCCGCATTATCAACATGGCCATTCTCAACCTGGCGGGCGTGCCCAGTATTGTCTATGGCCTTTTCGGACTGGGGCTATTTGTGCTGGCCATGAAATTCGGCATGTCGCTGCTCGCCGCCAGCCTGACGCTGGCCTGCCAGGCACTGGCCATGACCATCACCACATCAAGAGAAGCCGTCATCGCTGTGCCCAAGGAATACCGTGAAGGAAGCCTCGCCATTGGCACCACCAAATGGCAGACGATACGGCATGTCATCCTGCCCCAGGCCCTGCCCGGCATAATCACCGGCGCCATCCTGGCCATGAGCCGCGCTGCCGGCGAGACGGCGCCGATACTGGTGGTGGGCGCCGCTTTTATCCTGCCCGGCCTGCCCACCTCGCCTTTTGACCAGTTCATGGCCCTGCCCTACCATCTCTACACCGCCGCCGCCCATGTTCCAGGCATGCCAAAGACTACAATATGGGGTATTGCACTGGTGCTGCTGGTTGTGGTATTGTCTTTTAATTCTCTGGCGGTATTCATCAGAGTACGTGTCCGACAGCGGAGGTTCGGTTCATGAATGTGAATCATACGTTGTTGAACAATAGAGCAGTTCATAATAATGAGACCAAGCTGAAAACGGAACAGGTAAGTCTGTTTTACGGCACCTTTCAGGCGCTGAGAAACATCTCGCTGGATATCCGGCAAAAGGCAATTACGGCCATAATAGGCCCGTCCGGCTGCGGCAAATCGTCTTTTCTGCGCCTTTTCAACCGCATGAACGATCTGATAATCGGGGCACGCGTTGATGGCAGAGTGGTGATTGACGACATCAATATTTATGACCGTGATATTGACGTGGTGGAGCTCAGGAAACGGGTGGGCATGGTCTTCCAGAAACCGAACCCATTCCCCATGTCGGTCATGGAGAACGTGGCCTTCGGGCCCCGGCGAC
This sequence comes from uncultured Dehalococcoidaceae bacterium, assembly GCA_964493435.1. GTDB lineage: Bacteria > Chloroflexota > Dehalococcoidia > Dehalococcoidales > RBG-16-60-22 > E44-bin89. The sequence goes on from CAZBMB010000004.1 coordinate 102,698, forward strand.
ACGGCAAGAAAAATCGCGGTGAACTTGAAGGCATAGTTGAGCGCAGTCTCCACCAGGCAGCGCTGTGGGATGAAGTAAAAGACAAGCTGGGGCAGTCGGCACTGGCCCTTTCCGGCGGTCAGCAGCAGCGCCTCTGCATCGCCCGCGTGCTGGCCGTTGAGCCTGAAGTCATCCTCATGGACGAGCCATGCAGCGCCCTTGACCCCATCGCCACCCTCAGAATCGAAGACTTGATGAGGAGCCTGTCCAGCGATTATACTATCGTCATCGTCACCCACAATATGCAGCAGGCGGCGCGCGTCTCGGATATGGCTGCGTTTCTCATGATGGAGAAGGACAGGGCTGGCGTGCTTGTTGAATACGGCCCCACTTCCCAGCTTTTCACCAATCCGAAAGACAAACGAACAGAGGACTATATCACCGGCCGGTTTGGTTAGGACTCGCAAGGAGGTTCCGACAATGGAGATACGGACCACTTTCCGAAAAAGACTGCAAGATATTCAGGATGAACTGCTGGCCATGGGCAGCATGGTGGAAAAGGCGATAAGCCTTTCCGTTGAAGCCCTGAAAAAACGCGACCTGAAACTGGCCCATCAGATAATCGCCGACGACCTGAAGATAAACGAAAAACGTTTTGAAATTGAGGAGACCTGCATTCAGCTTATCGCCACGCAGCAGCCCATGGCCGGAGACCTGCGGACATTAATCAGTGTGATGAATGTTATCACGGAACTGGAGCGTATCGCTGACCACGCGGAGGGCATTGCCAAAATAGTAATTATGATTGGTGATGAGCCCCCTCTGAAGCCCTTGATTGACATACCGCGTATGGCCAAGAAGACCATTGACATGCTGCACCGCTGTCTGGAATCTTTCATGAGCTGCGACGAAAAGATGGCCAGGTCAATTGCCGCAGAGGATGATGAGGTTGACCAGCTGTATGACCAGGTCTACCGGGAGCTGGTCAGCTTTATGGTGGAAGACCCGAAAACCATTACCCGGGCCACGCGTCTTCTCTGGGTGGCACATAACCTGGAGCGCTGCGCCGACCGCGTGACCAATATCTGCGAGCGCGTCGTCTTCACCGTTACCGGTAAAATGTATGAGACAAACGTTTCCAAATATTAAATCCGTCCTCCGCCAAAAGAATTAGCTTATAATGGAAAAGATGAAACATACTCCGCTTTATGACGAGCATATTAAACTGGGGGCGAAAATGGTGGAGTTCGGCGGCTGGGAAATGCCTCTCCACTATGCCCGGGGTATCCTCGCCGAACATCTGGCCACCAGAAAATGCGGCGGGCTCTTTGATATCTCCCATATGGGCCGGTTCCGCATTGGCGGCGGTGATGCGCTGCCCTTCCTGCAGTATGTCCTGACCAACAACGCCGCAGCTCTGCTGCCGGGAATCGCCCAGTACACCATGCTGCCCGATGAAACTGGTGGCGCCGTAGATGACGGGTACCTTTACTGCACCAGTGAGCAGGACTACCTGCTAGTGGTTAATGCGGCCAACACGGAGCCGGACTGGCAGTGGCTTCAGAAACACATGGCCCGGTTTCCCAAGCTGGTCCTGAAAGACGTTACCGGCCAGCTTGCCATGCTGGCGCTACAGGGCCCGAAAACAAAGGCAGTGCTGGAAGCCATCCCCGGCGATAGAACCAGAATCCCTGAGCCAATCTGGAACCATCTGACCAACAGTGAATTCATGAGCACCTTCATGACTGTCTCCAGAACCGGATATACTGGCGAGCCGCTGGGTTTTGAACTGTTTCCGCCGGTTGATATCGCGGTTTCGCTGTGGCGCGAACTGCTTGAGGCCGGCGCTGAATATGGTATCGTGCCGGTGGGTCTGGGCGCCAGGGATACACTGAGGCTGGAAGCAGGTTTACCTCTCTACGGTCATGAACTTGGCGACGATGTTGACGGTAAAAAGATACCCATATTTGCCCTGCCGGCAGCCCGGTTTGCCGTCAGCTTCAGCCCCGTTAAGGGCGATTTTATCGGGCGCGAGGCACTTTCCCAGCAGTTCCAGGAGGTGAAGCTCCGACGCGAAGGCAAGCTGGATAAGCCGAAGGATAAACTTCTGGTTCCAAAATCGGCCTACCTGATAGCCGTGCTGGGCGAAGGCGTGGCCAGGGAAGGAAGTCAGGTCCTGGTCAATGGCAGAAACGCGGGCAACGTTACCAGTGGCACGGTAATACCATACTGGAAATATCAAGGCCACGGCACACTGGCGATTCCCGGCGACGAATCCGCACGTCGGACACTCTGCGTGGCCTATCTTGATGCCGACTTAACAGAAGGGCAGAAAGTCGAGGTCATCGTTAGGGAAAAACCGGTTGAAGCCGTTATCGTCGGCAGACACGTCGGTCGTGAAGCACCCCCCTACGCCCGACCCCTGCTTGCCGACAATATCATAGACAACGCTCCGACAAAGGGCAAAAAAGCCATAGAAGAACTGGCCGCCAATCTGGTGCAAAAAGCCCACGATAATACTCTGTGGCGCCAACAGCAGACCATCAACCTGATACCTTCCGAGCAGACGGCATCACCGCTGGTGAAATTGCTGACCATCGCCGACCCAGCACACCGGTACGCCGAGCACCGCAGGGTAGAAGCGCTGGAAAACCTTGAGGCGTTCTACTACCAGGGAACCAAGTTCATTGCCGAGGTGGAAAAAGAGGTGCAGGCGCAACTCAGACAATTTCTTGACTGCTCCGAAGTGGAGGCCAGGCTGGTCAGTGGGCAGATGGCCAATGCCGCCACCTACAGCGGCATCATGGATTACCTGAACCGGGCTGACAGGCACACCACGCCGAGGAGAGTTAAATACGTGATGAACCACCACATCGGGCGGGGTGGCCACCTGAGCGCCCAGACCATAGGCGCGCTGCGGGACTTTGTCTCAATAGACCCGGTCACCGACCGCTGGGCGGTGGTCAACTTTCCCGTTCTGGCCAAAAACCCGTATCAGATAGATACCGCCAGAACTGCTGAACTTATCACCAGATACCAGCCGGAACTATTCATCCTCGGCAAGAGCATGATTTTGTACCGCGAGCCGGTGGCAGAAATAGCCCGGCTCATCGCTGATATGAAGCCGAAGCCAATCATCATGTATGACGCTGCCCACGTTTTGGGCCTTTTCGGCCCCTGCTTCCAGGAGCCGCTCAAAGAAGGTGCCGATATCGTCACCGCCTCCACGCACAAGACGTTTTTCGGCACGCAGCGCGGCATCATCGCCAGCAATATGAGTGAGGATTCGGATTATGCTGAACTCTGGGAAAGTATCCTGCGGCGGGCTTTCCCAGGCAGCGTCAGCAATCATCATCTCGGCACTTTGCTCGGTTTGCTCATGGCTGCCTATGAAATGAATGCTTACGGGCGGGACTACCAGCGTCAGGTGCTGGCCAATGCCAGGGCTTTCGCCCGGGCGTTGAAGGAACGAGGGCTTCACGTTGAAGGTGACCCGGCAGTCGATTTCACGGAGACTCACCAGGTTCTTTTACGCGTGGGTTATGCCCGCGGCGTGGAGATAGCGGAACGTCTGGAACAGAACAACATCATCGTCAACTTCCAGGCACTGCCCGATGACGAGGCTTTCACCGCCAGCAGTGGCCTGAGAACCGGTGTCCAGGAGATGACTCGATTCGGCATGAAAGAGTCCGATTTCGCCGAGCTGGCGAAATACATGGCGGCGGTCATCCTTGAAGGAAAAAACGTTGCCAGCGATGTAACCTGCTTCCGGCAGAGGTTCACCACCATGCACTACTGCCTGCCTACGGAAAAGGCCAGACCGCTTATTGATAAAATGCTGGGTATTCTGTTAAAATCATAATGCCGCTGCCAAAAAAATTTGATGAGGTGATTGTCATGCCCGGCGTTACATATCAGGAACTCAAACCTCCGCAACGTGTCCTTCTCGGTCCCGGCCCCAGCAATGTCCATCCACACGTCCAGCAGGCTATGATGGCGCCCGTGCTCGGGCACATGGACCCATATTTTTACACCATTATGGAAGACATCATGAACCTCCTGCGCTACCTTTTCCGGACCGAGAACAAGCTCACCTTCCCCGTCTCAGCCACCGGCTCTGCGGGTATGGAAGCTTGCCTCTGCAACTTTCTGGAACCGGGTGACGTTGCCGTCATCGCAAATAACGGGTTCTTTGCCGACCGGATGATAAATATCGCCTTGCGCTGCGGTGCGGAGGTCATCAAACTGGATGCCGAGTGGGGCCGCATCATTGAGCCCGAGGCAATCGAAGCCGCCCTTAAATCGCGGAAAAAAGTGAAGCTGCTGGCACTGGTACATGCTGAGACTTCCACCGGCGTTCTGCAGCCTCTCACTGAAGCCTCTAAATTAGCCAAACGGCATGAGGCGCTGCTGCTGGTGGATGCGGTTACATCTCTGGGAGGACACGAGCTGGCAGTGGACGACTGGGGCATTGACATCTGCTATAGCGGCTCTCAGAAGTGCCTCAGTTGCCCGCCCGGGCTGTCCCCCATCACCGTTAACCAGAAAGCCATGGACACTCTCCCGAAACGCTCACATGCCATACCAAGCTACTATTTTGACCTATCATTGCTCGCCAAGTACTGGGTAAGGGAGAAGGGGCAACGAGCCTATCATCACACTGCGCCCGCCAGTATGTTCTACGCCCTGCATAAGGCACTGGCGCTCGCCGCCGAGGAAGGTTTAGAGGCACGCATCCAGCGTCATGCCAGGCACGGCGCCGCGCTTCAGGCTGGTCTGGAGGCAATTGGACTTACCTTACACGTCCAGCCCGAATACCGCCTCAACACGCTGACCACAGTTCGTATTCCGGAAGGCATTGACGATGCCCGGATAAGGCAGCGTCTCCTGAGCGATTACAGCATCGAAATCGGCGGCGGTTTGGGGACACTGAAAGGTAAGGTCTGGCGCATCGGGCTTATGGGGTATTCTTCCAGTGAGCAGAATATACTGCTTGTCCTGTCAGCCCTGGAGAAACTGCTGGCTGAAGAGGGTTACAAGACGGATTCCGGTGCCGGCGTTAGCGCTGTAGTTAGATCACTTCATAGCTAACTTTTATTTTCTCCGCGGAACTGGCGATAATGCTCCAGTATCTCGTTGACCAGATCGCCCTGCTCTTTTCCCCGACAATCAATAATAATATCGGCGTACTTGAAGTATAGAGGTCTTCTTTCCTCATAAATCTGCCGCAGTGTCTTGTAGCGCAAGCCAACGATTCCCCGGTCAAGGCCGCCCGCCAGCTTGGCTTCTATATTGGCAAAAGAATCGTCCAAATAAACGAGGGTCGCATTCCCTTTCAGGTATTCCATAAGGTCAGAATGGTAGATTATGCTGCCGCCCGGTGCCACCACCATTCGCGGTAATGGAATTTCAAGCACATGACGCTTTTCCAACTGCAGAAAAGCTTCTTCTCCCACGCTGTCGATGAGTTCCTGTATCCGCTTCCCTTCCTTCTGAAAAATATAATCGTCCACGTCCAGGAAATCATATTCAAGGGCCTGTGCCAGCACCATCCCAATTGTGGACTTGCCCACACCGGCCATGCCAATAATAACAATGCTCGCCTTTCTCATTCTAAGCACCTTGCGATTGGTTTTCACCCAAGAATAGCACCTGCCTGAAAAATCCGTCAACTTTATAATTGAACTCTGGAAGTTGGTATGCAAAAATCCAGATAGGGTATTTACTTGGCCGTCTTTTTACCTTATACTACCTAAAACACCGTGACGGACATTACAATCGCAATACTGTTGGCCACCGCAGCCTATTTACTGGGGGCCTGTCCTTTCTCTCTCCTAGTGGGGCGGTGCCTGCTGCATAAAGACATCCGCGAATACGGTGATGGCAACCCCGGCGCGGGCAATGTTTTCCGTGCCGGTGATGTCAGGGCCGGCTCGTTGGCCGTTATTCTTGATATCGGGAAGGGGTTCCCTTTCGTCTTCATCGCTCACTTTCACTTCGGACTTTCTGAACCGCTGATTGTCGCCATCGGCTTGAGTGCTATACTCGGCCATGCCTTCTCTCCATTCCTGCATTTTAAGGGCGGTAAGGCACTTGCCGTTACCGGCGGTGTTCTCCTGGCGTTTCCCCAGTACCATCTGTTTCTCCTTTTCATAGTTTTTATTTTCGCCGCCTTTCTATTCATTGAACAGGACGCATGGACAGCCATAGCTTCCCCTGCGAGCACACTAACCTATTTGATAATCACCCGGGGGAATCCATGGGAACTGCTTTTTGCACTTGGCGTTCTGATAGTGTTTGTCCTCAAGCAATATGAAAGCTTAAAGACCGTCCCCAAATTCAGATTGAAACCAGTACGGTGGTATCAGTCAAGAAGTGGATGAATTGAGAGAGGAGCTAATGTAATGCTGTTCCAGGGAATAATCGCCGCCGGGCTTTTCATCTTCCTGCTTAATCTTACCCTTAACCTGAAAAGCCTCAAGGCCCTGCGCCGCGATGAGAAAATCCCTGAGCCAGCTCCGCTCATTTCTGTTCTTGTCCCCGCCCGGGATGAGGAAGCAAATATCGCCACCTGTCTTGTTTCCCTGCAGAAGCAGGACTACCCCAACTACGAGATTCTGGTGCTGGATGATAACTCCACAGACAATACCGGAACTATAATAGAGAACATGGCCGCCGGTGATTCCCGCATACATCCGCTTCGGGGCGAGCCACTGCCCAAGGACTGGACGGGCAAGTCTTTCGCCTGCTATCAGCTGGCCAAGGAAGCTCGCGGCTCCTGGCTTCTATTTGTTGATGCCGATACCACGCATGCTACCCATATGCTGCGCAGCGCCCTGGCCCAGGCGCTCCGCTTAAATTCCTCACTCCTTTCCGGCTTTCCCCGCCAGCTGGCAAACTCACTGCCTCAGAAAATAGCCATTCCGGTATTGTATTTCATCATTCTTACCTGGTTTCCACTCTGGTGGTTGCAGCGCTCCAAAGGAACCAAACCATCACTGGCCATCGGCCAGTTTCTGCTGTTTCCCAGAGAAGAATACTGGCGTATTGGCGGCCACGAAGCGGTGAAGTCCCGCATTCTGGAAGACGTCTGGCTGGGCGCTGAGATAAGCCGCCACGGTGGCCGTCAGGTGGCGGTTGACCTGTCCTCCGCAGTCTCCTGCAACATGTACCACAATGTGGGCGCGATGTTTGAAGGCTTTATCAAATGGATTTACTCGGTGGCGTCACTGTCCCCCATTGCTCTGACCATTATGATGGCCGCTGCCTACTTTTTCTACCTGGCGCCGTTTTATTCGCTCTGGCGGGAGCTATTTGTGGTTGTCGGCCCCTCAGGACTGCGCGCCATTGTCATCTCCCAGGTGGGCATGATCCTGTTTATGCGCTGGCTGGTGGACAGTCGCTTCAAAGAGCCGTTTATCTCGGTCTTTCTGCATCCGCTCGGGCTCTCATTCCTCTTTCTGTCCGCCCTCTACGCTGTCTTCAGACGTGCCATTGGCGCCGGTGTCCGCTGGAAAGAACGGCTTTACAGTCGCGAATCTTCCGTTGAATAAAACAACGATTCTGTAAATAGAATATTTTATATCTTAACTATACTTGACATTCCGTGTTATAATAATGTAACGCTGCACAAAAGAATATCAGGCAGTATTATTAAGCCTTTCGTCTTTACATAGTTTTAAGATATTAAGAGCCATTGGGCGAAAGGAGCAAAAACTTAAGGGGATTATTAGATATTGCCCGCAAAAAGCGCCTGATATCACTCAGAACTTGATAACTGGCCGACGGCATATATCAGCCCACGCTAAGAAGGTACACAGAGCCAGTTAAGAGTTCTCAGCAATGAGCTATGAGTATCCCCAAGTATTAAGTTCAACAAAAGCACACGTGTATTTCTAATCCTTTGAATGTAATATCGACATGATTGCGATATTTATGTAAATTAAAATTGATGGCTAATGCTAAATAGCAACAAAGGGGGTGATGGATTTCAATAATCATGATGGGAAATGCTGGATTAAAAAATTTAGCTGAGGAGGAGTAATGAAGAAAGGAAAAGTTATCGCCATATTTATGGTATTAGCACTACTCGGCAGTATAGTAGCTGCCGGCTGTGCGGCTCCAGCTCCTGCACCGGCTCCAGCTCCTGCACCGGCTCCAGCTCCTGCACCGGCTCCAGCCCCTGCACCGGCTCCAGCCCCTGCGCCAACTCCAGCACCATCACCAGCACCAGCCGCACCAGCAGAAGTTATCACCTTGATAGGACAGTCGTCCCTGCCCGCCGGAATGCCGGTAACCTGGGGCATGGAGGATTTTTCCAAGCGAGTTGAAGCCGCTACTGCAGGACGCCTTATTATGAAAGCTCATCCTACCGGCGCCATCTGCCCGGCAACAGAAGAGCACAAGGCAATTCAGACCGGCGTGCTTGACTGGGCCGGCAGCGGTGGTGGCTATATGAGAGGTGACATGTCATGGGCCGGCCAGTGCATTCAGCCGGTAGGCGGCATGCCTCCGGAACCGCTACAGGTCTGGCTTGACAACGAGGGTTGTGACATAGCCAACAAGTGGTTCCAGCAACTGGGATGGGATTTCACATTTATTAAGGGTTCCGGCTTCGCCGGGCCGCCCGAGATATTCGGCCACTTTGAGAAGGAGCTGAAGACCGTCGACGACCTGAAAGGTATCAAGATGCGATGCTCCGGTGACGGCGGCACCGTCCTCGGCAACATGGGCGTCGGCCCCATCTTCATGCCCCTGGGCGAAGTCTTTGAAGCCATGCAACGCGGCCTCATTGACGCCTATGAATGCAGCTCCCCGCGCTTTGACTGGGAGATGGGCCTGAACGAAGTGGGCAAGTATGTCTACCTCTGCCCGATACGGGCGCCCACCGAGGTCTATATGTTCCTGATCAAGACGAGCACGTTCATGGCGCTGCCCGACGACCTCAAGGTAATCATTGAGGACCTGGCTGTGGCGGAGACATGGGACTACCATGACAAGCTTGTCGCTGGTGACGCCGAAGCGTTACAGAACTTCAAAGACTACGGGAACATAGTGCTGAATCTGCCCCCGTCAATAGAGGAGGCGTTCGGTAACGAGGCCATCAAATACGTCGATGGTGAAATGGCCAAAGACCCCGGGTACCAAGAGATAGCGCAGTCCCAGCGTGATTTTGCCAAGATGTGGGACGAGCTGTACGGGCTTCCTTCCTGGGCCAAATACTCATACAAAAAATAAAGCCCGGTTAGCCACTGACAGGCAAATTCAATCCGTCCCCGCTCCGGGGCAAGCCCCGGGGCGGGGCATGGTAAAAGGTCGATTTTAGAAATGAATTTGAAAAGATGAAAAAAATAGTTAAAGCGATAGACCGTCTTAATGACAGAGTGGGCATGGGCGTACGGTGGCTTTCCGTCCTCGCTCTCAGCATCATTTGTGCTGAGGTGTTTATGAGGTATGTGCTTAACCACCCGACGACGGTACTGGCGATAACGGCCGTAATGACCGCGTCCACAATGTATGCCTGTTCCTTTGGCTATGTCCACCTCAACCGCCGCCACATCAGGGTAGATGTCATTTATGCACACCTGCCAACGGCAGTCAAGTTTGCCATTGACATTTTTTGCGCCCTGCTCTTTCTCCTGCCGCTTATCGGTCTGCTTGCCTACGCCGGCTGGAACTGGATGTGGTTTGCCTGGGAAACCAATGAAAAGAACCTGTTCAGCTGGTGGTATCCCATAATGGGTCCGGTAAGAACCTCCGTCTTTATTGGGTTCTGTTTATTTGCCCTCCAGGGTATTGCCACGCTCTACCGCGATATCTATTCTCTAGTGAGGCATGAAGAGCTATGATTCATATTAATCCAGAGTTAGTCACCATAGCCATGCTCGGTGGCATCCTGTTTTTCGTCATGCTCGGCTACCCCCTGGCCATTGTGGTCGGTGGTATGGGCATCGTCATGGGAATCATCATGTTTGGGCCAAATATCGCACTGGAAGTCATCTACCACCGCGTTTTCGAGTTGCTGAATAACTATATCCTCCTGGCGGCGCCCGGTTTTATCTTCATGGGCATCATGCTGGGGTATTCGGGAATAACCGAAAAAATGTTCGCCGCCATGTACCTGTGGCTCAGCGGTTTCCGGGGCGGGCTGGCCATAATCACCGTGTTAATCGGCACCGTCCTGGCCGCTACCGTTGGCATCATCGGTGCCTCGGTCACGGCGTTGACCATCATCGCCCTGCCCGCCATGATAAAGCGAGGTTACGATAAAGCTCTGGCCAGCGGTGCGGTCTGTGCCGGCGGCACCCTGGGCATACTGATTCCCCCCAGCATCATGCTGGTAATCTACGGGCCGATGGCGGCAATCTCGGTAGGCAAGTTGTTTTTTGCCGCCTTTATCCCCGGGTTCGTGCTTTCCGGATTATATTGCAGCTACATCGCCATACGCTGTTTCTTCCAGAAAGAACTGGCGCCCCCCGTGCCCGTTGAGGAGAGGGCAGTCCCCTGGGCTAAGAAAAGCTGGGACCTGCTCGTCTCCATGGTGCCGCCACTGGTACTTATTCTGGCCGTACTGGGAACTATTTTCACCGGCATCGCTACCCCCACCGAGGCTGCCTCCGTCGGTTCCCTCGCCGCCACGCTTATGGCCATCGCTTACCGCCGGTTTAGCTTTCAGATCCTTAAAGATACCATGACCGAGACCATAAAAGTCACCGGCATGGTACTCCTGGTCGGTGCCACCGCTTACGCCTTCGTCGGCATATTTATGCGCGGTGGCGGCGGCGATATCGTTAAAGAGTTGATTCTGGGCGCTCCCGGTGGCAAATGGGGCATCTTCGCCATCATCATGTTCATCGTCTTCCTGCTGGGCTATTTCATTGACTGGCTGGGGATACTGTTCATCGTCGTTCCCATAATAACGCCGGTAGGAGACGCGCTCGGTTTTGATAAGCTCTGGTTTGCCATGATGATATGCGTTAACCTGCAGACGTCCTTCCTGACCCCTCCCTTCGCCTACGCCATATTCTATCTCCGCGGTGCCGCTGATGCATCTCTGGGGGTAACCACCGGTGATATCATCCGCGGGGTATTCCCGTTTATTTTCCTCATCCTGATTGGGCTCGGGCTATGCATTGCCTTCCCCCAGATAATCCTCTGGCTGCCAGGGCAGATGATAACCGGCTTTAAGTAACAAGTGAGTCCAACGACTGGCAACCGCCCCGATAAAATCGGGGCGGTTCCTTTTTTAAAAGCGCGAGGGCTAATCGGCTTTTTCTGCGGATAACTTGTTCCAGGCGTACTATTTGTCATTTCCCACGTCTCTCATTATAATCTTAAGGGTGCTGATGCCACTCATATATCAATAAGTATATTCAATTTATTTCCCCATGTCGTGCGTCATATGACTACGGCAGGAAGGAGAATAGAACGATGCCTGAGAAGCGGGGTACCGTTAGTAAGAAAAGAACTGCTGACCGTGTGGCGAAAGTATCTGACGTTGGCTTTGCCAAATTCTTAAATCTGTTCCACTCTCTGGAAGGCGGTATCTCACTGAGCGTCGGTGAGCCTGATTTCCCCACACCCTGGCACATATGCGAGGCCGGTATTGACGCCATGAAGAAAGGTATTACCACTTACACACCAACGGCGGGATTCCCCGAACTCCGGGAAGCCATCGCCCGGCACCTGGAAAAGCTCTACGGCATCAAATACGACCCCGAAACCGAAATCGTTGTCACCGTCGGCTCCAGCCAAGCCATGGACCTGGCCTTCCGGACGATTATAGACCCCGGCGATGAGGTTATCATGCCTGACCCTTATTACGTTTGCTACCCTTCCTGCATTGTCCTGGCACACGGCGTGCCAATAACCGTGCCCACCAGGCCGGAAAACGGCTTCAAGCTGGAGCCTGACCAGCTTGAAGCCAGGATTACGCCGAAGACGAAAGCCCTCCTCTTCGGTTATCCGGCCAATCCGACGGGTACCGAACTCACCCGCGAGGAATATGCTGAGATTGCCCAAGTGGTAGAAAAGCACGACCTGCTGGTTATCTCAGACGAGATATACAGTCGCCTTACCTACGGAGTAAAACATACCTGTTTTCCCACGCTTTCGGGAATGAAGGAGCGCACCATTCTACTCGACGGCGTCTCCAAAGCATACGCCATGACCGGCTGGCGTCTGGGCTACGCGGCCGGACCGGCAGAAATCATGGCTGCCATCAGCAAGGTGCACCAGCACACCATGCTGAGCCCGTCCAGCATGGCACAGATGGCCGCTCTAGAAGCCCTGAAAAGCGGCGAGGAAGATGTCCAGCGCATGCTGGCTGAATACAGCCGGCGCCGCGAGGTGATTGTCCGCGGCCTTAACGATATCGGGCTTAAGTGTCATGAGCCAAAAGGAGCCTTCTACGCTTTTCCATCGGTGAAGGTCACTGGCATGACTTCAGACGAGTTCACCGAGAATCTCCTCAAGGAAGAAAAGGTGATTGTCATGCCCGGCAGTCTTTTCGGCCGGCTGGGAGAGGGGCATGTGCGCTGCTGTTATGCCACCTCGCTGCCCGATATTGAAGAGGCGTTACGTCGCATGGCCCGCTTTGTCCAGCGACACCGCGCCCGTGCCTGACCTAAAATCAATACCGGCATGGCTGGAAATTACCAGTAAACCGAGCCGCCTCTCTGCCACCGCCTTCAATCGGTCTTCATAATTCAGGTAACACAGTACATAAATATATACCTGAAGTGTAAATTTATTCGCAAGCAACGCCTAGCAATCTATGACCAAAGAACCATGACCATCGGTACTAAAGTACCATTCCTTTTGTACCTGAAAATATCTCATAATAAATATGAATGATAGGGAATACAGTACTCTTGTACCATAGAAGTACTAGATTACTGGCGTTAAGCTACCCCGCTGCGGGTAGCTTAATTTTTTTAAAAGATTTAAGAAACCAATGAAACTAACCGGAGAACTGATGAGCAGCCATATACTAGCTTTCTCAGACATTACCGGCGGGCCATTTTTACCCAGGCCCTTTACTCCTGATGAAATAAAAGCTATCATAAAAGAAGGCCGTCAGGGGTATGAAACGATGGACAGAAAAATAAAGATACTGGTGGTAGACGACGAGGAGACGGTACGGGCACTCTTTCAGAGGATCCTGCAGAACGCTGGCTATAATGTTATCACCGCGGCCAACGGCGAAGAAGCCCTGTCTGTTATTACCAAAGGCGGTATTGATATGGCATTGCTGGATATCAAAATGCCCGGCCTGTCCGGCGTTGACGTGCTCGGCAAAATAAAAGCCGCTGAGCTGGACCTCTGCGTGGTCATGGTAACCGCTGTGGCGGATGTTCAGGTCGCTGTAGAGGCCATGAAGCTGGGCGCTTATGATTACATCACCAAGCCTTTCGACCAAGATGAAGTGCTTGCTAAAATCAAGCAGGCCCTTGAGGTGTGGGGGGAACAGCTTCAGAATAAACAGCACTATCTCCAGCTCCAGCAGAATATCACCGAACGGACCAGTTGGATGCAGGTGCAGTTCACCGAGCTGGTAAACAGCCTGGCCAGAGAGCATAAGCTGCTGCAGCAACTGACGGCAAAACAGGGAGCCAGCGGCAAGTCCCTGCTCTCGGGTTTGCCCCCGGAATTGCAGGAGCCGATTACCTCAGTTGAAGAGTTCAGAAACGCCCTGCTCAGAATCCTGAAGAGGTCTCAGTGAAGCCCGGTTACTCCGGTGCATGAACAAGGTTGATTTTCCAATGAAAAAGCGTATTCTAATCGTTGATGATGAGATGAGCATCCTGAAATTTCTCCGCTCCAATCTGGAAGACAGAGACTACACGGTTATCAGCGCCACCAATGGCGAAGAAGCCATTGAAATCATAGAAAGGGAGCTGCCCGACCTCATTATCCTGGACGTAATGATGCCCAAAATGGACGGCTTTGAGGTATGCCGCCGTCTGCGTGAATGGTCGCAGATTCCCATCATCATGCTCAGTGCCCGGGGTGATGAAAGCGACAAGGTGCAGTGCCTTGACCTCGGCGCCGATGACTATATCGTCAAACCCTTCGGCTCCAACGAACTCATGGCGCGGGTCAGTGCCGTTCTGCGGCGCACGAAAGCCGCCAGCACCTCGCCCACGAAATCTTCCATTACCTGTGGTGACCTAGACATCAACCTGGCTAAAAGAAAGATAACCCGCGCTGGCGAAGAGATTAAACTTACCCCCACTGAATATGCCTTACTTCAGGAGCTGGCGGTAAATTCGGGCAAGGTGCTCACTCACACCCACCTGCTGAACAAGGTGTGGGGTTCGGAATACCGGGATGAAAGGGAGTACCTGCACGTTTTTATCCGCCGGCTGCGCTCTAAATTAGAGCACGACCCGAACAACCCGATATACATCGCCACCGTTTCCGGCGTTGGCTACCAGTTCGCGGATACTGAATAAGAAGCAGCTCTTAACCTTTCCATATAAGCTCTGCAGGCGTCCGTTACGGGCGCTTTTTCTATCTCCGCTTAATTTTAAGAAAATCTTTAGAACTGCCGACTCTATTTTTAGGTTTTGTTTCGCACCCTAGCTTTATCCTGAGATTACAACTCCACGGCAAAGGAAATAGCTCATGATGCGAAACAAGTGGCTGAAGCGTATCTTCCCCTACATCGTCCTTTTCCTGGTCCTTCCCTGGCCGGTGGCCTATGCCACAGGCGCTGGCGGGGTTTCCGGTGAAGAAGCGGTCAGAGTAGACGTTGCTGAGCTTTCAGCGCGGCCAAGTTATACCGCCTTCGGCAGGGCGATAGGAGGGATTAACAACCCCGGCGATCTCTTCTACGTTGACACTACCGGCAATTCTGCGGACATCAATGTAACGCTGTACTTGACCAATGCCCAGTTACTGGTCAGGTGCTACCGGTATCTGATTCTAGACGTAGGCATCTACGTCGAAACATCTGCCGGCAGATGGGAAAGGGCAACCGCAAGCAACGGGGAGGTTGTGCCCAAGACTATCATTTCAATGCACAACGGTCAGGTGAGCTTCCTTCTGCCCGGCAATTCCCGATACAGGGTCGCCATTGATAGCGGTTGTTTCTACTGCGGCAGAGCTGGTGCCGACAGCCAATCCCTATCTCCACAATTCAGCCTGGAAGTGATTTAAACAGTGAGCGTCAGTGATAAAAACAGGGTAAATATGTTGCAGATAAGGCAGAATAACAAAATTTTATTTTCGGTGCACAATGAGATGATGAAACAGTTCCGCAGGTCACACGGGAGGGTGGCCACGTTTCTTCCCATCACGGTTAAGGGACGGGATATCATATCCAGAACGCAACCAATGGTCGCCGAACATGTCCGCCTGGATAAAGGTGGCTCGCATCGTGAAAAGACGACCATCAATTGGTTTATCTGCCCGTCATTGCCGAGGGTAGCTGGCTACAAGTTGTCGCCAAACTGACGGCCTGAAAATATGAGAGCAATAGAAGATGGAGAAACCGATGAGAAAGCGCACCTGCATAATGGCCATCGATGACGAATCAGAGATACTCCGACTGCTCAGAAATATACTTGAAGACGAGGGGTACGACTTCATCGGTGCTGACAGCGGCGACTCTGCGTTTTCCCTGATGCAGAATCGCCACCCAGATCTGATTATCCTTGATATCATGATGCCAGGCCTCAATGGTTTTCAGGTGCTTGACCGGATACGTCAGGAATCAGATATACCGGTAATCATGCTGACCGGCATGGGTGAGGTCACCGCCTTGCGCGATTCCGTGGAGATTGGTGCCGATGATTACGTCAGAAAACCATTTTATCCACTGGAGCTTGTGGCACGCGTGCGGGCCAAATTACGCCGGGTAGCCTGTTAAAATTATCATTTATGAGACTCGGAGGGAGAAAACGAGGCAAATTACTCTTCAGGGAAGAAGGTTGATGAACCATGGTAACGACGATTTTCCACACAGAAACGAACGGAGCCGCAACCAGACAGGAAAACGGGAGGAAATTCATATATTGCCCGCACTGTAACCGGCGAGGTCTTTACAAGGTAAAACACCACTACGAGCGCTGTCGGTACTGCGGCCTTTACCGAATTCTGCTACCCGGCCAGGACTTTTGAGTTTCCGTTTCCCCTGAGATAGTCAATCATGGGCTGGGTCACCAGCGGTACCACATCGCCAATCATATGCGGCATCAGGTTGCCCATAACCTTTGGCATCAGTTCCGGCATCTGCTCCTTCATATAATCAGGCATGGGGATGCGCTCCGCCACACGTTCCAGCATGACCGGCATGACCTTTGGCATCATCATGGGCAGCAGCCTAAGGAACAGGACGGGGAACATGGGCTTCATCAGTGATAGTGCCCCGGGAATCTTACCCATCAACCTCATCATCTTCCCCATACCGAAAGGCATGGCATCAATAAGCTCAGGCCACATCGCGCCCATAAGGTCGGCAAAGCCCTGCGGTGTCATCAGCGCAATCATGGCCTCAAAGACAGCCCATTGGCGCTGTACTTCTGGATTCGGGTCGGGGAACTTATAGCCGAGATAGGAGGCGGCGAAACGGGCCAGATCCACCACCTCAATCGGCACCTTCTTCTTATCGGCGCTCACGCGGAACTGGAATTCGCAACAAGGGCATAGCGCCAGCATCTTCTCCGCACCGACTGCTATCGCTTCATCTAGACGCTCTTTCCCGATATCCGCCGCCACCGGCGGCTCTTTAATAAGCGTCAGCACGCTGCCACAGCAATGGGCGTTTTCACGGTTGTACTCCATCTCCGCCAGCTTCACATTGGGGAGCGCCTTAATCAGCTCCCGCGGCGCGTCATAGACTCCGGAAACACGACCGATGTGGCAGGAATCGTGCCAGGTAACGGTACAGGGCTTCTGGCCGCCGTCCTTGAAGGTGAACTCACCTTTATTTATCTGTTCCGCTAGGATTTCACTGTAGTGCCTGGCTTTGATGTCGTATTCAATGCCCAGCTTTCTCGCCCACACGGAATAGAAGTAACGCCACATCATATCGCAGGCCGGGCAGGAGGTCACCACCGTATCCGCCCCGGCTTCTTTGACCGCAGCAATGTTTTTCTTAATCGTCTCGATGAAAACGTCCCACTTACCCGCCACCAGCATGGGCGTCCCGCAGCAGTTCTCCTTCTCACCGACGTAGGTGAAGTCCACGCCGGCGGCATCCAGGAGCCGGACACTGGCCATACCAATATCGTGCTCCACGTAGCTGGCGGTGCAGCCGGCAAAATACGCTATTTTAGCCTTATGCCCCGGCCCATGTTTCTCTTTGAGGTCGGCCGGGAACCAGGCGGCCCTGTCCTTGCGGTAGCCGGCCCAGATATCGCCCTCCTTGCTAAGCGCCGCCGCCATCATCTCAAACGGCGGGAAGGTCATTTTCTTATCTTCGTCAATGAGCTTGCCCCGCAGCTTCATCCAAGCAGGCTCAATGGGCAGCGATGCCGAGCAACGCAGGTTGCACAGCTCGCAGGTGGTGCAGACGACAATGGTGTCCACCATGAACTGGTCCCATTTCTCACGACCTTCCATGAATTCACGCAGCCAGTACCACTTTCCCCTCGGGCTCTGGCTCTCCCAGCCTCTTCCATAGAACTGGTCACATTCATCAATGCAGTAGCCGCACTGAGAACAACTGTAAGCATACCACGCTACGTCAGCGGGGATGCCTTTTACCGGCCTGGTGGGCGCTTCGCCAATATGCGTGATGACATAGTTGCCGAAAGGCCGGAGCAGCGGTTCAAAGGCACCGGCCACAGCCATGGCCATTCCCAGAAGGCCGCCATTAAGTACCTTGCCGGGATTCAAAATGCCCCGCGGGTCAACCTGTTGCTTGAATGATTTAAGCCGGGCAGTTCTCTCCGTGCCGAGTATCTTTGAAGCTTTCTTGGCGAAGTAAAGGCCGGTAGCGTAAGGTCGACCACCGTGCTTCTCGGCAATCTTCATGATGGTGAGCGACAGTGGGAAGACAAAATTGTAGCCAAATTTATGCTGGTCGCTGGGGATGAAACCGAGAATAACCACCTCGGGCTGGCCATTATTGCTTTTCTGGATGATGACGCCTTCCTTGACCACGGGCTGGTCCACTTTATTTTCAATCTCGGTCATCACGTCGCCCAGACCGGAGAGCGGCACGACGATTTCCGCCGGCACCAGGCTTGGTCCGAGTCGCTTGACAATCATCAATTTAAAGCGATTTTGCCACTCGTGCTCCGCAATGCGCTGGCTCAGTATTTCCGCCTGGCATGGTTTCATCAGTTGCGGGAGCTTGCCCATCACCGCATTGCGGTCCTTTTTACGGAACGTCAGCGTGGTAATGTAGGACGCCGGCAGCAGTACTCGCTCCTCCACCGGGTGTTCGTGGTGCTCCCTCAGTGGCGCTTTGTTCTTCAACTCGGCCATTTTGGGGTTGATAAACATCAGCGACCATATCGGCAGCTTCGCTTCAATCATAGCCTGAATTAGCTTCTGCAGGTCGTGGGCGTCCGGACAGCCGATGGAGACCACCTCCATGTCCTCCAGCGGCATCACCTTCAGCGTCACCTCGCTGATAAGGCCGGTTACACCCTCGGCTTCGGATATTAAATCGAGCTCCGAACCGCTGAAATCACGTGCTTCACCGCTGGGCATTACCGCCCGGGCGCTGACCACGTTATCGCTGAACCAGCCCGCCTCATACGAACCGATTCCAGTTCCACCCTGGGCCAGCCATCCCCCGACCGTCGCCGCCGGGTAGCTCGTCGGGTAGAGCTTCAGGGTGAGGCCCTGCTTCTGCAGTTCCCGATCCAGCTTCTCCCACACCACACCGGCCTGCACCTTTGCCGTCATCGCCTTGGGGTCAATATTGATAACGCGCTTCATGCGGTAGAAATCAACCGTCACCCCCTTTTTTACGGGCAGTACGCCGCCATATCCTGACGTCGCTTTGCCCCGCGGCGTCAGCGGTATATTGTTTTCGGCCGCCCATTTCACCAGCGCCACCAGCTCTGCCTCAGTCTCCGGCTGCACCACTGCCTCCGGGACGGTACTGCCCACCAGCGGTTTGATTAATGGCGGCATGGCAGCAATATCGTGCCCGTAGAGTTTCCTTTCCGTCTTTCTAAAGCAAACGCGGTCGCCTAACTTTTCGGCAAGGTAATTTTGCTGTTTTTTACCCAGTTTACCCATAATGCCTCCTTATCCTTCGCCTCGCCACTCAAGCAGCGTCAAGATTTTCAGACAGTCAGTCTCTCCGCCAGCTCCTTATTTTCCGTTAAAGAGTTCAACAGCACCTGATGAATCAGGTCGCATGCGGCGATTATAGTGGGGTCGGCAAGGCAGTAGTAAACACAGGTGCCCTCCCGCCGCGGTAGCACCACCCCACGGTTCCGCAGCAGTGCCAGATGTCTTGAGGCAACGGCATGCGGGATTGACAGAGCCTGCGCGATTTCGCCGACCATTTTCTCACCGCCCCGCAATTCGTTTATAATGGCCAGTCTTTTGGGGTCGGCAAACGTCTTGCACAGTTCGGCTTTCAATTTGAACAGTTTCTCGTTATGCATAACCTGTATCACTCCATCAATAATATTTTTGTATATTTATATACGTATTTATATATTATATCCGTAGGTTTTCGCTGTCAAGTTCTCCTGATTCATATGGAATTCAGATTCGGCGGATTCTACGCACATATAACTATTAATAACCTCGCGTTATCAATTGAAAGCGCTGGTGCAACCACATTGACACGCCGCGTATCTTTTTGACTATATCCTGAATTGCCACCTTGATAGCTGTGGTAACGAGTGATAGAATTCTTGGCAGAGGTTTAATACATGACACTGCGCAGAAAGACTCTGCTCATCATTGCCGGGACCTTCTACGGCGTCATCATACTGCTCTTTTTCCTCTCGCGTAACATCCTGCTGGAAAGCTATGCCGACCTGGAGAGACAGAGTATTTACCGCGATGTTGAGCGGGTGCAGGCATCTTACTCACAGCAACTCGCCAGCCTGGAGGCGACGAACTCAGACTGGGCTGCCTGGGATGACACCTATAAGTTTATTGATGATGCCAATGAAGATTACATCAGGTCTAACCTTACCGATAGCACCTTCATTGAACTGGGCTTGAACCTGATGCTTTACATTGACTCCCCGGGACAGATTGTTTTCAGCAAAGCGTTTGACCTTGAGAATAAAGAGGAAATACCCCTCTCACCGGGTATTTCAGCGTATCTGGCTGACCATGCTTATTTAGTCGCCCATCAGGATACGGAGAGCAAGTATACCGGCACCATTGTTCTTCCTGAAAGCCCCATGATAATCGGCTCCCATCCCATCCTCACCAGTGAATACGAAGGCCCCATCCGAGGTACACTGATAATGGGACGATACCTGGACGCAGATAAAATCGACGAGCTGGCTGAAACCACGCTCCTCTCTATAGGCATTTACCGACTCGATGACCCCCGAGCTCCCTCCGACTTTTCGGTCGCCCGGTCCTCTATTTCACCAGCGGCGCCGATTTTCGTGCAGCCCATCAACGAACAGTCCATCGCTGGCTATACTTTTATCAATAACATCGACGGACACCCTGCTTTAATGCTCAGAGTGGATACGCCCAGAGACATTTACCACCAGGGCCAGTCCGCCATCTCCTATCTCATACTGACCATTGTCGGCGTCAGCCTGGCGTTTGGTGTGGTAACGATATTGCTCCTGGAGAAACAGGTTCTTTCGCGCCTGTCTTATTTAAGCAGGAGCGTCAGTGACATTGGCACCAGTGGCAACTTGTCGACGCGGGTCTCAATGCCCGGCTCGGATGAACTGTCCAAGCTTGGTGCCACCATTAATGGTATGCTGGCGGCCCTGGAACAATCAGAAGCGGAGTTGCGGGAACTATTTAAAGAAGAGAAGACACTGCGGCAGGACCTGGAAGCGGAAATCAATAAAAGAGTGGAATTCACCCGCGCGCTGGTTCATGAACTCAAAACTCCGATTACCCCGGTGCTTGCCTCCAGCGAGCTGATGCTTGAGGAAATCAAGGAAGGCGGTACGCTGTGGGAACTGGCGCAGAATATCAACCAGGGGGCCTACAACCTGAACCAGCGCATCGACGAGCTGCTTGACCTGGCTCGCGGTGAAGTGGGGATGCTCCACCTCAATCCTGATTCGGTTGATTCCGGACAATTGCTCCGCAGCATTGTGGACAGTGTTAAACCACTGGCCCGCAAGAACAACCTTTCCTTAAATGCCAAGCTGTCTCCTTCGCTGCCCACCATCCAGGCCGATAAAGACCGCCTGCGCCAGGTCGTGCTCAACTTGCTCAATAACGCCTTTAAATTCACCCCGGCTGGAGGCAGCGTCACCGTTAGAGCCAGCACAGACGGGGCTTATCTGGTCGTCGAAGTGCAGGATACCGGCCGCGGCATAAGCCAAGGAGAGCAGGAGAGGCTTTTTGAACCCTATCAGCAGCTGGAGAGGGAAAGAGCCCGCCTCGGCGGACTGGGACTGGGATTAAGCCTCTCCAAGAAACTGGTGGAACTGCACGGCGGGCAGATATGGGTGCAGAGTAAAAAGGGCAAGGGAAGCACTTTCGGCTTTTCCATACCACTGGAACTCAAAGGGAAACCAAAAGGCAGGGTAAAAAAGAAAGTGCCCTGAAAGTGCTTATCATTGAGAACGACCGTGGCAGTTTTAATACGATTATTATAATGAAAGGGGTCTGTTATGCCATCACATAAACCGCCGTATTTGTTTTCCATCTCTGAGTCAGCCGCCGCAATCGCTGCCGGCAAGCTGACGCCATCGCAACTGGTTAACTCCTGTCTGGAAAGAATTGACGCGTTTGACGATAAAATAAAGGCATGGGTTCTGGTCGACCGGGAAGGCGCCCTGTCCACAGCACGGCAGCTTGAGCAGGAACTGGCGCAGGGGCAACGGCGCGGTGCGCTTCATGGCATACCGATTGGCATCAAGGACATTTTCTATACCGCTGGTCTGCCCACTGAGGCCGGCTCCAAAGCCTGGGCTGGTTTTGTCCCCAGCTACGATGCCACCTCGGTGGCCCGACTCAAAGAAGCCGGAGCCATCATCCTGGGCAAGACGCAGACCACTGAATTCGCTTTTAGGGACCCGGCACCTACCGGCAACGCCTGGAACACCGAGCATACGCCGGGTGGCTCAAGCAGTGGTTCCGGTGCCGGTGTTGCCGCCGGCATGTGCCCGGCCGCCCTGGGCAGTCAGACCCTCGGCTCCGTACTGCGTCCCGCCGCCTATAATGGCATCGTTGGCTTCAAGCCACAGTATGGCCGCATAAGCGTCTACGGCGTTGCACCCGTGAGCCCGCTGCTTGACCATGTTGGCATACTGGCACGCACGGTAACTGACATTGCCCTTGTTTTCCAAGCCATTGCTGGCCACGATGCCAAAGACGTCCTATCGCTGAATGAGCCTGTCCCCGATTGCCTGAGCGCCCTGAAAAAGCCGTCGCCACCCCGGCTGGGACTGGTGCGCAGTTTTTTCTATGATAATGCTGAAGAGGAAATGCGACAGCACACGGATAAGATAGTGGCGCTTCTGAAGCAGGCTGGTGCCACCGTCGTGGAAATAACGCCACCCCCCAGCTTCGCCACCATCTTTGACAATGCCAATATCATCATGGCCGTGGAGGCAGCCGCCAGCCACCGGGAGACCTTCGCCAGACAAAATGATAAATATCGCCCGGGCATACGGAAATTGATTGAAGATGGCCTGGCGATAGCTCCCGCGGACTATAAAAAGGCGCTTAAGGTGCGCCTCCAGCAATGTTCCGAGATGGAACCGCGGCTTTATGAGGCGGATGCCATGCTGACACCGGGCATAACCGGCCCGGCACCCCACGGTCTTTCCTCAACGGGAAACACGGCGATGCAGGCGCCCTGGAGCATAATGGGGATACCAGCCATCAGCTTGCCATCGGGTCTGAGTCAGAGTGGCCTGCCACTGGCTATTCAGCTGGCAGGACCCCCCAGGGCCGAAGACCGCCTGCTGGCCGTAGCCAAGTGGTGCGAGTCCGCTTTAAAAATGGACCTGCGCCCGCCATTGAATTGAGCAGATGGTATGCCTTAACTCTCTTTTACCAGAGGAACTTTGGGCTTCACGCCTTTGTTCACCCAGTGGCGCGGCCACTTCCCGGTAAGCACCCTGGCGGTCTCTTGTGCTACGCTCAATCTGAGCCGCCTCATAGCCGTAGTTGTGTGCACGGCGTAGTGAGGTGTAAGCACGACATTGTCCATCTTGAGCAGCGGGTTATCCAGATCAATCGGTTCCTTTTCAAAGACATCCAGTCCGGCGCCGGCAATCCAATTTTCCCGCAGGGCTTTGCTGAGGGCCACCTCATCAACCACCGCTCCCCGTGCCGTATTTATCAGATAAGCGGTGGGCTTCATCTGCTTTAATTCCTTTTCACCAATCATGTGATGGGTTTCCTGGTTTAGAGGAGTTTGCAGGCAGACATAATCCGATTCCTTCAGCAATTCGGGAAGGCTGACCAGCGTTACCCCATGTTTGTCGGCGACTGACTTATCCAGATAGGGGTCGCAGGCGATTGTTTTCAGGCCAAAAGACTTCGCCCTGCGGACTATCCGGCTCCCGATATTCCCGCAGCCAACCACCCCCAGCGTTTGTTCAAACAGGGACGGGTTCTTTATTGTCCCCATTTGGACCTCACCCCAACGCCCCTGTTTTAGCCCTTCCGTTGACCAGACCAGACGCCGGGCACAGGCCAGCAGCAAAGCCAGGGCGTGGTCAGCTACCTCCTCAAGACAGAAGTCAGGTATGTTGACGGCCAGCACACCGTTGTCGGCGGCAGCATCTACATCAATCGTATCGTAGCCAACGCCGTAGCGGACGACCACCTTCAAGTTGGGCAGGGACGACAGAACCTTGCGAGTAATCGGGGCAAAAATCACCAGCAAAGCATCGACATCTTTCGCCGCCTCAATTATCTCGTCTTCCGTACTGCAATCCGCAATCACCACCTCGGCATTGACCTTGGCCAGCTCCTCGGTTTCTATGTCCAGGGTTGCCAGTGACGCTGGAACCCAGGACTTGCTTTCCGCCATCATAACTTTAAATCGCGCTCCCGACATTATTTCCTCCTTCATGCTACCCGGTTCAAGTTTCAGGCTAATGCCTATTATAAAGTATAACCGCCACTGTGTCAGCTTTTACCATACAGCAGACTCAATCAGCAACGGCTGAAACCACGCTTATTCAGCAAGCAGTATGTTATAATCGTTTTAAATCAGAAATCATGAAAACCCGTACTAATAAGACAACCGCCACAATTACTCCCCCTGAAGGCCAAGGCATGAGCCGGAATACTTTATGCCTTTTACTGGTCGGGATTTTTCTCATCTCGTTCAGCGTGCTGGCCTATGAAATCACCCTTTCCCGGCTGCTCTCCGTTCTGATTCTCTACCATTACGTGTTCGCCATCGTTTCTTTAGCCCTGCTGGGACTGGGGATGGGTGGCATATTCGTTTATTTTTTCCGGCCCCGAACGCCGGTTTCAGGCCAAAGGTTCGGCACGCTGGCATTGTTTGCCAGCCTGGTAGCGCTGGCAATACCGGCCTCCGCCATACTGATGGTCCAGATTGGCTATCTGGATGGTGTGGCGAATAATATCCTGTTCTACTGCGTCCTGCTTTTTACCCCCTTTTTCTTCACCGGCATTTTGCTGGCCGAGGTATTCCGCATGTTCCCGGAGGTCAGTGCCCGCATTTACGGCGCCGACCTGGTCGGCGCCGCCCTCGGCTCGCTGGGTATCATCCTTTTCCTTGATGCCTTCGGCGCCATCAATACCAGCTTTTTCCTCGGCCTCACCGCCGCCGCGGCTGCCCTCCTCTTTGTCAGCCAGATATTCAGAAGCCGCCACTGGCGGGCATTGCTACCGGCGGCCAGCTTTATCATTGCCGCCGTTCTTTTTATCACGAATATATTCGGCGCCTATCTAAGCGATATCCCCATTATCGCCAAAAATCCCAACAAGGATATACACCGCGCCCTGTATGAGAAAGCTTCCCCGGCACGGATAATTGACACCAGGTGGAGCGCCTTCGGGCGGACCGACCTGGTTGAATACACCGAGTACCCGCAGCAGATGGAAATCTACCTTGATGGCACCGCCTCGGCGCCCATGTACCGGTTCAATGGCGACCTAGAAAACCCGGATACTTCCGTTCAGGACTTGAAGACCACCTTTACCGGCTACTTCCCCTTCTACTTTCTCACCGAAGAGGAAAGAGATACTGCCCTCATCATCGGGCCGGGTGGCGGCCGGGACGTGCTGCTGGCCCTGATGGGTGGCGTAAACGATATCACCGCCGTTGAGGTTAATCCCGACCTGGTGGAGATGGTGCGGGAATACGGCCAGTACAATGGCGGCATCTTCACCGATTTTCCCAGCGTGAAGATAATCGTTGATGAAGGCCGAAATTTCCTCAAGCGCCAGACCGGTAAATACGACATTATCATGTTGAGCCTCCCGGTTACCCAGACCAGCCGGAGCCTTGAAGGTTTCTCCCTCACGGAAAATTTCCTGTTCACCACGGAATCCATACACGATTATCTGGACCACCTGACCGAGGAAGGGCGACTCATGGTGGTAACCCACGATGATTTCACCGCCTGGCGGCTGTTATCCATTTCGCTGGCCTCACTTGAGCAGAGGGGGATAAGCAATACCGACGCCCTCAAGCATGTTTACATGTTCGGGCTGAGCTCCGGTGAAGCCGTTTATCCATTTTTCGTTCTGAAGAAGACGCCGTTCGGGCCGGAGCAGGCGTTTGCCCGACACGAAAAAATGCTACAGCTGGGCTATGAGCCGACCCTCTCTTATTTTCCGTTTCTTGAGGACGAGGGAACCGTAAACCCGACGCTCAAAGACCTGGCCAGCGGCGAGCTCAGCTTCCGCCAGATAGAAGAGGTAGCCCGGGAAATGGGCATGGATTTGACCACCGCCACCGATAATAATCCGTTTTTTTACAAGATAGATGTGGGGCTGCCGCAGCCGGTGTCGCTGGTTTTCTGGCTTTCCTTTGTCCTGATGCTGCTCGCGCTGCTGGCGCCGCCGGTTTACCGGTACCTGCGCCCTGACCGCGTCCGCGGTCAGCCCAGGGAACGCCGGAGCACCAAGAATAGAGTGCTGCCATCAGTGTTTCTGTTTGCACTGATAGGCATCGGTTTTATGCTCATTGAAATCTCCCTGATTCAGAGATTTATCCTCTACCTCGGTCAGCCGGTACTGTCAATGGCTATCCTTCTGTTCTCGCTGCTTGTCGGCGCCGGTCTGGGCAGCCTGTACAGCGGCCGACTGACCGGTGAAGAGATTTATAAAGGGATACCCACCGCTGCCCTATCCGTGGCGGTGCTGGCAATCGTTTACATCTTTCTCATCCCCCTTATCTTCAACCAGCTGCTGGGGCTCAATCTGGCGCTGCGTATGCTGGTGATGGTGCTCATGCTGGTGCCTCTGGGGTTCCTGATGGGTTTCCCCTTCCCGCTCGGCATCAGGGCACTGAAAGCAAGGGAGATGGAGAGATACATTCCCTGGATGTGGGGGATAAACGGCGTAGGGTCGGTACTGGGCTCGGCATTCACCATCGTCATCGCCATCAGCTTCGGCTTTGCCCAGGCATTGCTGCTCGGTGCCATCTGTTACCTCTTCGTTTGCCTTATATTTATAAAACAGGGCATAATTAAACGAATTCCATGATATCTGACCAAGGAGGAGGACAATGGAAAAGCTGAAAGAAGTCCGCAAGGCGGGCCAGTCCATATGGCTCGATTTCATTCAGCGGGGGCTCATCACCAGCGGCCAGTTAAAGCAACTGGTGGATAAGGGCGTCAGCGGCCTGACCAGCAATCCAAGCATCTTCCACAAGGCGGTGACCCAGGGCCAGGACTACGATGAAGCGATAAAGAATATCCTGAAATCAAATCCTGAGGCCGGCGTTATGGACATCTATGACCGCCTTACCATTGAGGATATCCAGATGGCAGCCGATGTTTTTCGCCCGGTTTATGACGCCAGCGACGGCATGGACGGGCTGGTCAGCCTGGAGCCGGCACCCGCGTTGGCCTACGATACCGAAGGGACACTGGCCGAGGTGCGCCGTTTATGGCGGCTGGTAGACAGGCCCAATCTTATGATAAAAGTACCCGCCACCCCACCCGGTATCCCGGCCATTGAAAAGCTCTTTGCCGAGGGCATCAATATCAATATCACCCTTATGTTTTCCATGGCACATTACGAAGACGTCGTCCGCGCCTACCTTCAGGGTATTGCCCGCTGTGCCAACCCGTGGCAGATAACCTCAGTGGCCTCTTTCTTTGTCAGCCGCGTGGACACGTATGTGGACAAAGAGCTGGAGAAGCTCGGCACCGCAGAAGCGCTGGCACTGCGTGGCAAGGCGGCGGTGGCCAACTCCAAGCTCGTCTATCACCGCTTCAAGGAGGTCTTCGCCGGCGGGGAGTTTATGCAGCAGAAAAGGCGCGGCGCCCGCATCCAGCGAGTGCTCTGGGGAAGCACCAGTACCAAGAACCCGGCATACTCCGATATCAAGTACGTGGCGGACCTGATGGGGCCAGACACGGTAAACACCCTGCCCACAGAGACGCTTGACCTGTTCCTTGACCACGGCGAAATCGGGGACACGCTGAATGAAGGCCTGGCGGAGGCAGAGCAGGTCTTAAAAGACCTGAAGAAGCAGGGCATTGACCTGGACGCGATTACCGAGCAGTTGCAGGTGGATGGCGTTAAGGCGTTCCAAGATTCCTTTGACCAGTTAATCGCGGCTCTGGAAGAGAAGTGCCGACAGTACCGGTAAATATCCCCGCACGGCCAACAGTTGAAATAACAACCGGCATGAATAGACGTATTCTGGAGGATTAAAGGATGAAAATCACCAAGGTAACACCGATTTTCTGCGATGCGGCGTGGCGGGCCTTTATCTTCGTCAAAGTGGAGACTGACGAGGGGCTGGTTGGCTATGGTGAATGCACCGACAACAGCAGCGCGTTTGGCGTCGCTGGCTGCGTCAGGGACCTGGAGCCGCGCCTCATCGGCAAGGACCCGCGGGCCGTGGAGAGGCTCTACCGGGAAATGGGCCACCGCTTCCAGCATAACCCCGGGGGCATTGCCCAGAAAGCCATCGCCGGCATAGAAATCGCCCTCTGGGACATCAAGGCCAAGGCGCTCAACGTCCCACTCTATGAACTGTTTGGCGGGCCGGTTAACGATAAGATACGGATTTACTGGTCTCACTGCGGCACCTACCGTGTCCGTAACCCCGAACTGTACCCCGACAAGCCAGCCCTGAAAACGTACGACGATATCGCCGCCCTGGGCGAAGAGGTGGCAGCTAACGGTTATACGGCGCTTAAAACAAATATCCTCACGCCCGGGGAGCCGCCCCTCATGCTGTGGTCCATGGAACAGAATATAGATACCGGCATACTGAAAACCATTGACCGGCTGATAAGCACCTTCCGCAAAGCGGTGGGGGATAAAATTGACCTCTGCCTGGACCTGAATTTCAACTTCAAGACGGACGGCTTCATTCAGATAGCCAGGGTTGTAGAGCCTTATAAACTGATGTGGCTGGAAATGGATATCTACGACCCGGACGCGCTCCTCCAGGTCAAGGAATCAACCAGCGTGCCCATCTGCTCCGGGGAAAGTGTATACCACATGAAAGGCTACCTCCCCTATCTGGAAAAGCACGCCATGGACATCTGCATGATTGACCTGCCCTGGAACGGATATATTGAATCGCGCCGCGTGGCCGCCATGGCCGATATGTACGAGATGGTGACGGCACCCCACAACTACTACAGTCACCTTTCCACTTTCATGAACGCTCATTTCTGCGCCTCCATACCCAACTTCAAGATTATGGAGACGGACGTTGACAGCGTGCCCTGGCGCGATGACATCACCACCGAACTGCCGGATATAAGAGACGGCTACCTCTACCTGCCTAAAAAGCCGGGGATAGGCATTGAGCTTAACGAGAAGGAGATTGCCAAGCATCCGTGGCCGAAGTAGTGATTGTTTATTTCGAACTGCCTGCCTGCTCCAGACTCCGCAGCCAGCCCACCTCGTCCTTCTTCACGTCCAGGATGACGAAGGTCTCGCTCTTGCGGATTCCGGGCACGCCGGCCAGATAGTCCTTAACGAACTGCGTCAACTCGCTGGAGGAATGAAACCACGCGCCGATGAATAAATCATGGTTGCCGGTGCACAGTGATACGTAGCGGACATTGGGGCAACTGGCCAGCGATTCGGAAATCTTATCAATTTGCCCGAGTTCCACTTCCAGGGCAATTATAGCGATGATGTTATAGCCCAGCTTTGACGGATTCAGGACGGTGGTGAAGGTGATGATGCCCTGCTTCTCCAGGTGCTGAATCCGCCGCCGGATGGTGGTCTCGCTTACCTTCAGCTTGCGTGACAGCTCGGCGCTGCTCTGTCGGGCATCCTTGGTCAACTCACCAATCAGACTGAGGTCCAGCTTGTCCATAGCAGAAAACAGTATGGCATGAGACCTGCTTCCTGTCAATTTTTTTAACTTTTAAAATTTAAAAGAAATATTTCGCTGTTTTTTAACGACTTTATTTATATGCCTGCCGTAATTGTTCAATATAACAGTGCCATTTCGTTTTAATCAGGCTGATAAATTATGGAATATGCCTTTTTCCGCCACATTCTAGCCCTTGACCATAGAAGCTGCAGGGTTGATAATTAAAGACAGATAACATTTCCCCTGCCTGGCCAGTAAAAGGAGGTGTAAACATAGTCACCTCAGCCAAACTCAAATCAAACTATGTTTTGATAGATACCGAACGGTGCAAAGGTTGCCACCTCTGCATTGCTTTCTGCCCCAAAAAAATTCTCATAACCGCCGACCGCATCAACCGCATGGGATATAAGCCGGCCGAGGTTGATGAAAAGAAAGCTAATGAATGCACCGGCTGCGGCATTTGTGCCATGATGTGTCCGGACATCGCCATTACGGTACGTCGCCTCAATAAACTGAAATAAGGTCGTCTGGTGACCGCTTCTGCTTTGGAGGCTTCCAGTGTCTGAAAAAAATCTTATGGCAGGCAATATCGCCATCGCTGAGGGTGCCATACTTGGCGGCTGCCATGCTTACTTTGGCTACCCCATCACCCCCCAGAACGAACTTTTAGAGCACATGTCAAAACGGATGCCGGAGGAGGAGCGGGTCTTCGTTCAGACGGAGAGCGAGCTGTCCGCCATTAACATGGTGTACGGGGCGGCGGCGTCTGGGTGTCGCGCCATGACCTCCACCTCCAGTCCCGGCTTCAGCCTGCAGCAGGAAGGCCTCTCCTATATGGCTGGCGCCGAGATTCCGGCGGTGGTGGTGAACGTGATGCGCGGCGGGCCGGGTCTGGGCGATATCGGTGGCGCGCAGGGTGACTACTTCCAGGCCACCAAAGGAGGTGGCCACGGAGATTACCACCTGATAACCCTGGCACCATCGTCGGTACAGGAGATGATGGACCTTACCATGCTCGCCTTTGAACTGGCCGATAAATACCGCAGTCCGGTGATAGTGCTGCCGGATGGTTTCCTCGGCCAGGCCATCGAGCCGGTAGTCATGCGCAAACCTGTCACGAAATTTCCTGAGAAACCTTGGGCGATTAATGGAGCGGTGGGGCGGCCCAAGAATATCATCAATTCCTTTGCCATGGACCCGGTGGATTACCAGCCACGGGTGGAACTGCTGCGCCAGAAGTTCGAGAGAATAAAACAGAGCGAAGTCCGCTATGAAGGCATCAACCTCGATGACGCCGCCCTGGTCATCGTCGCTTACGGCAGTGCCTTCCGCTCGGCGATGACAGCCATGAAAATGGCCCGCGAGGCAGGGCTTAAAGTCGGCATCTTCCGCCCCATCACCCTTTTCCCCTTCCCGGCTGAACCACTGTTTGATTTATCACGGAAGGTCAAACGCTTCCTGGTGGCGGAACTGAGCTTGGGTCAGCTTATAGAAGACGTAAGGCTGTCCCTGGACACCGATGCCCGGGTGGAGTTAGTTAACCAGTTCGCCGGTGTGCCCATCTCCGCCGATGAGATACTGGCAGCCGTAGAGAAAATGATAAAGTAGCCGATTGAGGTTGAAATGGTTCGGTTAAACGATAAAGAAAAAGAGCTGGAAACGATACTGTACCAGCGGCCGGAATCAATGGAGGAGCGCCCCTTCCACTTCTGCCCCGGCTGCGGCCACGGCATTGTCTTCCGCCTCGTCGGCGAGGTAATTGACGAACTGAAAATCAGGGAGAGGGCGATATGTGTGGCCTCCATAGGCTGTTCGGTTAATTCCTACGAATATTTCAAATGCGACGGACTTGAGTCGGCCCACGGACGCGCTCCGGCCGTGGCCACCGCCATCAAAAGATGCCATCCCCACCTGGTTCCCTTCACTTACCAGGGCGACGGCGACCTGGCGGCTATAGGCACCGCTGAGATAGTGCACGCCTGCGCCCGCGGCGAAAACATCACCACCATTTTCGTCAATAACGCCATCTACGGCATGACCGGAGGCCAGATGGCCCCCACCACGCTGCTAGGCATGTACTCGACCTCAACAACTGCCGGCCGTAAATCGGCCCTGGCTGGCTATCCGGTCCGTGTCTGCGAGATGCTGTCGCCCCTGGACGGTACCGCGTATATTGCCCGCGTTGCCGTGAACAGCCCGTCTGCGGTCAGAAAAGCCAAGCAGGCGATTAAGCTCGCTTTCCGGACCCAGCTGGCCAACCTGGGCATGTCACTGGTCGAGGTGCTGTCCCCCTGCCCGACCAACTGGCGGGTGGAGGCCGTGAAAGCCATGGACTGGCTTACGGAAAACATGCTCCCTTACTACCCGCTGGGTGAATATAAAGTGATTGAAGCCGTGGCCGCGCTGAAAAAAGAGGTCGGTAATGCATGAGGAAATAGCCATCGGCGGCTTTGGCGGACAGGGAGTGCTGTTCATCGGAAGGCTGCTCACCGAGGCTGCCTTCAGGGAAGAGCGGGAAGTGGTATACATGCCTGCCTATGGCGCCGAGAAGAGGGGCGGCACCGTCTGGTGCAACGTTACCATCTCTGATGAACGTATTGGCGCCCTGTTCATCGCCAGGCCCACCATCGCCGTGGCCATGAACTCGGCTTCGCTGGCCAGATTCGAAAAAACGACCAAAGCGGACGGCCTTCTCTTCGTCAATCAGTCGCTCGTCCCGGAAACAGTATCGCGCGGGGACATAAGCATCATCTACATTCCGGCGAATGACCTCGCCGCCGAGGCGGGGGATAGCGGTGTCGGCAACCTCGTTGTCCTCGGCGCACTGCTTGCCTGCCACCCCGTCGTCTCTTCAAACACCATTCACCAGATAATGGAAGAATCGCTGGGTAAAAAGCAGAAGCTATTGCATTTGAACCAGAAAGCGCTGGAGAAAGGCTATAGCTGGACGCAGAAGGAATATGCCGGCCAGATTTAGGGCCGGAAGGGTGGTGGCTGACCATGTTCGACGAGAAGACACTGGCTGATGCCCGCCAGGGGCTGAAAAAGTGGGAGGCGGCGGTTACCCACTCCACCCCTGACCTTCTGACAAGGAAACGCGTATCCACTATTTCCGACCTGCTGGTGAACCCGATATACACCCCGGAGGACATTCGCGACCTAGACTTCGACCATGATATTGGCTATCCCGGCTCTTTCCCGTTCACCCGCGGTTGCCAGGCCAGCGGTTACCGCGGCCGGGTCTGGACGTTCCGCATGTTCTCCGGGCTCGGCACCGCCGAAGATACCAACCGCAGGTGGCACCAGCTACTGAAAGAGGGCGAGACCGGCCTGAGCACCGCTTTTGATTTCCCCACCCTTATGGGCTACGATTCCGATTCGCCGAAGTCAAGGGCCGAGGTGGGCAAGTGCGGGGTGGCCATTGATACCCTGGCCGATATGGAAATCCTGACCAGTGACATCCCGCTGGATAAAGTGACCACCTCCATGACCATCAACCCCCCGGCCAGTGTGCTCTGGGCAATGTACCTGGTGGCCGCTGAAAAGCAGGGGGTGGGCTGGGACCGCGTGGGCGGCACCATTCAAAACGATATGCTCAAGGAGTTCATCGCCCAGAAAACGTTCATGTGCCCGCCGGAACCATCAATCAGGCTTATCAGCGACACTATTGAGTTCGGTACACAACACGTGCCCCGCTGGAACACCATCAGTATCAGCGGCTATCACATCCGCGAGGCCGGCGCCACCGCTGTCCAAGAACTGGCTTTCACTCTGGCTGATGGTATCGCCTACGTTCAGGACGCCATCGAACGCAAGAAACTGGACGTTGACGCCTTTGCGCCGCGGCTATCCTTCTTTTTTGACTCCCACATGGACTTCTTTGAGGAAATCGCCAAGTTCCGGGCGGCGAGGCGGATGTGGGCCAAAATCATGAGAGACCGGTTCAAAGCCAAAAACCCGCGCTCCTGGTGGTTGCGGTTTCACACGCAGACGGCTGGCTGTTCGCTGACGCACCAGCAGCCGTACAATAACATTGTCCGCACCGCCACCGAGGCGCTGGCGGCTGTCCTGGGCGGCACGCAGTCGCTGCACACCAATTCCTTTGACGAGGAGTTCGCCCTGCCCACGGAATTCGCCGCCACCATTGCCCTGCGCACCCAGGAGATTCTGGCCGAGGAGACCGGCGCCATAAACACCATTGACCCCCTGGCCGGCTCCTACTATATTGAGGCACTGACCAGCCGCATCGAAGATGAAGCCGGGAAATACATCAAACAGATTGACGACCTTGGCGGCATGCTGGTGGCAATTGACCAGGGCTTCCCGCAGCGTGAGATAGCCAATGCTGCCTACCGCTTTAAGCAACAGGTGGATAATCAGGAAAAGATAGTGGTGGGAGTAAACCGGTACGTGGCGGAAGAAGAGCTGCCGATTGAGATGCTGAAGATTGACGAGAAGGTTGAAGCGGAACAGGTCAAGAGGCTAAAAGACACCAAAAGGAGCCGGGACAGCCGGATGGTGTCAAAGACCCTTGATGACCTCCGCGCCGCCTGCCGGAGCGATGCCAACGTCATGCCCTGTGTCATAGAAGCGGTCAGGGCTTTTGCCACCGAGCAGGAAATCTGCGACGTCTACCGGGAGGTCTTCGGCGAATACCGCGACCCCGGTTTCTTCTAGTTTTGAAATTTATCGGTACCTATACATAAGCAACAATGGGGCAGGATAGAAAACTGAGGGTGCTGGTAGCCAAACCCGGCCTTGATGGACATGACCGTGGTGCCAGAGTTATTGCCCGTGGTTTCCGCGACGCCGGCTTTGAAGTCATCTATACCGGTGTGCACCAGACTCCGGAGCAGATAGTAAGCGCCGCCGTTCAGGAGGATGTTGACCTGGTCGGTTTGAGCTGCCTTTCCGGGGCGCACCTGTATCTGTTTTCCGAGGTGGCCAGACAGCTGCGAGCCATTGGCGCCGGTTCTATCACCGTCATCGGCGGCGGTATCATTCCGGAAGAAGACATCCCCCGATTAAAGAAAGCCGGCATCAAGACCGTATTCCTGCCGGGAACCGCGATTGATGAAATCGTTGACTGGACACGAAAAAACGTGCGACCGCATAGCCCTGCCTCTCTCTCGGGACAAAAGGTAATCTAGAGCGGCACTTCCACGGTTGCGGTCGTGCCTGTGCTCATTGTCACATTTATTCGCCCTCTCGGGTCAGATTATGGTATAACTATAATCTGATATCTTATCTTCAACCTTGAAATTATTTGCCGTCTACGAGCAATAATTTTTTAAATCTGCCCGGATTCTATTAAAATGCTACTGAGGGAGGGGCCAGGTAATGAACGCATGGGAAGCAATCGTCAATATGATAAAAGCTGAGGGAATCGAATATATCTTCGGCATCGGGGATTCCGGCCTGCAGCTCTATGCGGAGAAGATTGACGGTATCAGAAATGTAAACCTGCGCTATGAGGGTTCAGCGCCTTTCATGGCTATGGCTTATGCCAGGTTGAGCGGTAAACCGGGCGTATGCACCGCCAGCACCGGACCGGGGGCGGCAAACCTGCTTCCTGGAGTACTGGAGGCATATTCCGGCTGCTCACCGCTGGTGATAATCAATGCTGGTAACTCACAGAAAACGTATGGCATGGGCGAGTTCCAGGAGACAGACCATATCGCCATGATGCAGCCCATCACCAAGTGGAGCGCGCGTATCCCGTATACCGACCGTATACCGTGGTTCATTCGGCGGGCCTTTTCCATAGCCAGCAACGGGCAGCCAGGACCGGTTTTCCTGGAGATGCCCTACGATGTAAGCGGGAAGACCAGGTGGCAACTGCACGATATTGGCAATCCCGAGTATATCCCTGCCAAGAAGGTTCGCACGGCTGGCGACCCGACGTTAATCAAGGAGGCAGCAGAGCTGCTGGCAAAGGCCAAAAGACCGGTGGCCGTCTCCGGCAACGGAACCGTGCAATCAGGAGCTGCTGAGGAATTCAAACAGTTTATTGAGATGCTTGGCATGCCATTCCTTACCACGCCGGCAGGGAGGGGGATTCTCCCCGAAACCCACCCCCTGGCCCTCGGTGTGTGCGGCTACTACCGCACCAAAGTCGGGAAGGAAGTCTACTCCGATGCCGATCTGGTTTTCACCGTTGGCACCAGAAATGAAAGCTACAGCACACACCAGTGGCGAGACTTCCCCGAGGGAGCCAAGTTCATTCAGATTGACATTGAACCTTTTGAAATAGGCAGGAACTGGCTGCCGGATGTCGGCATCGTCGGTGATGCCGAGCTTGTCCTGAAACAGCTCGTTGAGGCTGTCCAGGGTAGGGCCAGCACGAGAAAAGATTTCCATGAGGTGCCGCGGGTAAAGGAGATACTGAGAGCAAAAGAGGCTTTTGAGAAGGAAGTGGCTGCAGAGTGCCTGGCGGATGAAACTCCCATACCTGCCAAGCGGGCTATCTATGAAACGAGTCGGATATTCGGGGGGAACACCATCCTGGTCAGCGAGAACGGCTCGCAGGATACCTGGTCCTACTGCTTCCCGTATTACAAGGTACAGAATGGCTCTGAATGTGTGCCGGTCGCCGAGCAGACATGCATGGGCATGGGGGTTGTCGGCGCCATAGCGGCCAAACTTACCCGGCCGGAGAAAAATGTGGTCTGCATCACCGGCGACGGCGCTTTCCAGATGTACATGAAGGAGCTGCCAACCGCGGCCCAGTATAAGGCGGGATGTACATGGCTGGTATTGAATAACTCCGAATTTGGCTGGGTGAAGCATCATCAGATGACCGCGGTCGGCTGGGATACGGTTACCTTTCAGGTACAGCCTGATTTCGTCAAATGGGCGGAAGCCTGCCAGTGCTATGGTAAGAGAGTGGAGAAAGGCTCCGATTTAAAACCAGCCCTGGAAGAGGCATTGAAGGCGAACAAGGAGGGCCAGCCCGCCGTCATTGATGTAGCCGTCGGACTTGATATGTTGCACTTTCAACGAGCCGAGTAATGAGCCGCACGACTGTAGAATACCTGGATTAAAAAAGGGAAAAGGAGATATGACCACAATCGCGCTTATGGGAGCCGGCGGGCAGATGGGGATGCGGATTGCTCAAAAACTGAAGGGCAATTCTGACTACAATACGCTCTACGTGGAGATAAGCGCCGAGGGGAAGAGAAACCTCGCCGGAATGGGGCTTTCCGTAACCCCGCAGGACGAGGCTATCAAAGAGGCTGACGTGGTCATACTGGCTGTCCCCGACCGCTCGATCGGAAAAATTTGTCACGACATCGTGCCCAAGGTGAAAAGTGGCGCCATGATTATGGGGCTGGACCCGGCAGCAGGGTATGCCGGAATGCTCCCGGAGCGCAAGGATATCAGCTACTTTATCACTCACCCGTGCCACGCGCCCATGTTCGGTGACGAGACTGACCCCGAAGCTCAGCAGGATTTTTTCGGCGGAGACAAAGCCAGGCAGAGCATAGTCTCTTCACTACATCAGGGCCCGGAGGATGATTACGCCAGGGGAGAGGCGATTGCCAGAGTAATATATGGTCCGATATTGCGTTCACACAGGGTCACCACGGAGCAGATGGTGATTTTAGAACCGGCTCTTGTCGAGACCCTGGGGCTTACCTGTGTCTATGTTATGAAAGAGGCCCTGGACGAGGCGGTGAAGATGGGCGTACCGGAGGCAGTGGCCCAGGATTTCCTCTTTGGGCACGTCCGCTGCATGATGGGGGAGGTGTTTCTGCTGAACGGCGTCACCCTCTCTGAAGGCGCCAGGCTGGCCGTATCTGAGGCAAAAGAACATATATTCCAGCCCGACTGGATGAAGATAATGAAAATTCAGAGCATAAAGGAGAGCGTGCGGAAGATTACGCACGCCTCAGACATTGACCGTTCTCATAAACAGCGCGTGGAGTAGAAATTCGTTGGTGAAAGCATCAAGCCATGCCTTTTGAATTTAAACCCGCCAAAGTATTTTACGGGTGGTGGATAGTCGGGGCTGCCTTCCTCATCGCCATGTACGTCGGCGGCGTCGTCTTCTACGGATTCACCGCTATCTTTGAGCCCATCGCCAATGACATGGGCTGGAGCTATACCCAAATCTCACTGGCGGCTTCCCTGCGCGGACTTGAACTTGGCTTTCTGGCGCCGGTCACCGGCATCCTGGCTGACCGACTGGGTTCACGCCGACTTATTTTTGGAGGGGCCATTATTACAGCGCTGGGATTTTTCCTGCTCAGTCGCACCACGTCTCTGGCCACGTTTTACGTTGCCTTTGCCTTTATCGCCATCGGCATGAGCGCCACCACCCTCACCGTGCTGATGACCGGCATTGCCAACTGGTTCCGCTTGAAGATAGGCATCGCCAGTGGCATCGCCATGTCAGGTTTCGGCTTCAGCGGGCTGCTTGTCCCCCTTATTGTCAGACTGATTGAGGTTTATGACTGGCGGACGACGATGATAATACTGGCCACGGGCATGCTGCTCATTGTCCTGCCGCTCTCATTTGTTTTCCGCCACCACCCCGAGCATTACGGTTACTCCCCCGATGGCCGGAAAGAAGTCCCCATCACTCCGGGCATAAATGCCACCCAGCCTCAAACCGAGGAACTGAGCATCCGGGCCGGGCAAGTGCTCAAGGAAATCACTTTCTGGCGCATGGCTCTTACCTTCATGATTCACGCTATGCTGGTCAGCACGGTGATAACCCACGTCATGCCCTACCTCAGCAGCATTGGTATTAACAGGTCACGGGCCAGCCTAGTGGCCATGACACTGCCGATTATGAGCGTTGGCGGGCGTC
The DNA here is from genome assembly GCA_964493435.1 of uncultured Dehalococcoidaceae bacterium. Lineage (GTDB taxonomy): Bacteria > Chloroflexota > Dehalococcoidia > Dehalococcoidales > RBG-16-60-22 > E44-bin89. Next base: position 141,076 of record CAZBMB010000004.1, read on the forward strand.
TCAGTTTCGGCTGGCTTGGAGACAAATATGGCCGACGACGCACTGTCGCGGTCGCCTTTGCCCTGATGACCGCGGGTATGCTCCTCTTCAGTTACGCCCAGTCGGTCGGTCTCTGGCTGCTGGTCCCTTTTATTTTGCTTTTTGGCATTGGTTACGGCGGTTCCACCGCCACCAGGCCTTCCATGGTCGCCGAGTATTTCGGCCAGGCGAATTATGGTACCATATTAGGCCTGATAGTCGGCATCAATGCCGTTGGTGCTTTCGTCGGGCCGCCACTGGCGGGATGGGTTTTTGATACGTGGGATAGCTACCAGGGTATCTGGCTCGCTTACTCCGGCCTGGCCATCGTCGGCTCGCTGCTCATCGTCAATATCACCCGGGTAGAAATGACCCGTGCAGATAACTGAACAGGTTAAAAAGGAGGTGCTCAATGCCCGCTAAAGGTGCCCTTATGCTATCGGCAAAAGACAACGTCGCCACGCTGCTTGAGGATGTGGCGGCCGGAACCGAAGTGCTGGTTCGCCTCGGTGCGGAGACCCGTACCGTCAAATCCAGAGAAAGCATTCCCTTCGGCTTCAAAATCGCGTTGACCGATATTGCCCGCAGGGCCAGCATTATCAAGTACGGTGAGACCATCGGCATCGCATCGCAAGATATCAAACAGGGGGACATGGTACACATCCATAATCTGGAGGGCGGTCGCGGCCGGGGAGACTTAACGAAAGGAGAAGTCAGATGAATTTCTTAGGGTATCCAAGACCGGATGGCTCAGCCGGTATTCGCAATTATGTACTGATTATCCCGTGGGGTTTCCTGGCCGCCAAGATATGCGATCTTGTTGACGGCACGAAAACAATCCTGACCGCTGACCACGGGAGCGGCCGCACCAGTCGCGACCGCGAGGCCATTGCCCGCATCCTCTTCGGGCTGGGACGGAACCCCAATGTGGCTTCGGTTATTATCCATACCCAGGGCGTGGGCGCTGGTTACCCGGAGCTTAAGCCCGCCCGTCTTGCCGAGGAGATTGCCCGTTCCGGGAAGCGCGTCGAGATTATCGATGCGGCAAAAGAGGGGAGCACGATAAGAACTCTTGAGAAAGGCGTCCACCTGGCCAGGGAGATGGTGCTTGAGGCTTCCCGTATCAGACGGCAGCCTTTTGATTTGAGTAACCTGGCCATAGGGGTGAAGTGCGGCCACTCGGACACCACTTCCGGCCTTGCCGGCAACCCTGTCATTGGCAACCTCTTTGACCGCATCGTCGCTGCTGGCGGCACCGCTTTTTTCGGTGAGACCACGGAGATTATCGGCGCCGAACATGTCCTGGCCAAACGCGGCATTAATGCTGAAGTATCCAAAAAGATTCTTGAAGCTGCCGCTGTAATAGAAGCTATCGCCAAGTCAACCGGAGAGGACATCCGCACCGTTAACCCGGTACCTTCTAACATCGCTGGAGGCATCTCCTCGCTGGAAGAAAAGTCGCTGGGTGCCATCCACAAATCAGGGTCGGCGCCGATTCAGGGCGTCCTTAAATACGGAGAAAGGCCGGGAGGAAAGGGGCTTTTCTTTGTGGACAACTGGATGAGCATGGGCTCTATCTTTGCCGGCTATGCCGCTTCAGGGGCGCAACTGGTCATGTTTCAGCTCGGTGGCGGGGGATTGGTGGGCAACGACCTGCTGCACACTTCAACAGCAGTCGTGTCTCCCCTCATGTGGACAACCGCCAATCCCAAGACACTGGCCATGGCGCCAGCCAGCGTTGATTTTTACTCCGGCACCGTTATTGAAGGGAAGGACACAATTGAAAAAGCCGGCGAAAAGCTCCTTAAGGTAGTGCTGGATGTCGCCTCCGGCACCATGACCAAGGTGGAGACGCTGCGCCACACCGACCCCACGCAGATTTACCTGAGGGACCCGAGTTTCTGAAGACGTGATGCAGTAAGCTATTCCCTGAGCAACATCTCCCGGACCTGAGCGGCGAATTTTTCGCTCTCGGGACCTTTGGCGATGAGCTGTATCTTTTCCGGGGAATCGACCCCCAAACCCAACTCCACCGCCCGGGCAATCTGGTCCTGGCTGAATATCGAACCTTTGCTGACCTCCGGCGTGGTACCAAATAACCTCAGGGTAGCCACCCCCACCGCATCTATGGCCACGCGGTCACTGCCGGCGATTATCACATCAACATTGACCCGTTTGCCTCTGTCCGGCCCGCCGTCAACGAAAGCCTCCACACCATCCAGCACGATGAGGGCCGGCTTATAGGCGGTATTCATCTCGGCAATCATCTGCCGCTGGTAGCGCGAACCGTGAAGTTCCCCCATATAAGGATATCCGGTGCGGGGTACCATCCCCACGGTGTTTTTCAACGACAGGCTAAAGTGGCCGCCATAGGCATGCGTCTTAAGGCAGCACGTCTGGACAATTGTTTCCGCTTCCAGATAGGTGCGGGCGAAGTGAAAGCCATTCTGCCAGTGACTGTCACCGGGTTTAACGTGAACCCATCCCTCAGGTCCAAGTTCCTGAAGGTTCACCACCTCAATCTCCAGCTCCTTGGCCAGGGGGAAGATGCCCTTCTGCTCCATCACGTCGCGGGTATTTGGCGGCCCGCTGCGCTCCGCCAGAGTAATGCTGCTGGCGCCCATTTCTTGCAGCTTCAGCACCAGGGCGCGCAGGGTATCATTGGCCGTTGAACCTGGCGCCGGGTCGGCAGTATTGAAGTTCGGCTTCAGGGCTACCGGCCTGCCCTTCACTGGATTGGCCTCAAGCAGGTCAATCGCTTTCCTTACCCCTTCGGCGCGGTCGTGAGTGCGAACCAGGCTTACTTTGGTTGATTTCTCTGCATCAGTCATGGTCAGACCCTTTCCCGTTTCTGACATTTAAGCCGTAAGTGAAAACGGAGATCAATTCTCTTATAAGCTTCGGGTTTTGCTCCATTCTCGCCTGTATGTGAGGACTGTTATACATGCCCAGTCGGATAATTTCATAGTAAGTCAGGATAGCTTCCTGCGAGAGGTCCGGGCTAATATAGCCCTGCCTCCTGCCGTCTTCAAATAATTCTGTGAGCAACTGGTTTATTTCTCCCTGCCAGATTGATTCTATAAATTGGCGCATCCCGAGGTCCTGTGAGAGTGCCGCCTGTGCCAGCTCGCCGTGGAACTGACCGACAAGATGTGACTTATCAAAGACTATCGCCTCCAGCTTCTCCAGAAAAGGTCCTTCCTCCCTTATCAGGTCACGATATCTGGTAATCATACTGTAGAAAAGTTTCTTTATGACATCGCGGACCAGTTCGTCCTTACTGCCGAAGTGATTGTAGATAGTCACCTGAGAGACGCCGGCTTTCTGCGCAACGTCATTAATGCTTACTTTTCTAAACCCGAAGCTCTGGAAAAGCTCCAGCGCGGCCCGGCGGATGCTGTCTTTCTTCTGCTCTTTTCTCCGCTCAAAACCGTTCACCACTAATCCCCCATAAAATTATTGATATATTTGTAATATTTTTATAAATTTTATAAAAATATATTGACAATGTCAAGGTCTATTACTATAATATTGTAATAAATATATAATTTTATTACATTAATTTTATTCAGCGGAGGGCGTAATGAAAAAGAAGAGGACAAGGCTGCTGGTTGTCTTGCTTATTATTGTCGTGATTGCCATGCTGCTATGGTGGGGTCTGTGCCATTCCAGTGTTGACTATTCCGGAGAAATCCTTACCTCAGGGTTTATCGAAGCCAGAGACGTAAGCATTGCCGCCGAGACCAGCGGTCGCATCGCCGAAATCCTGGCCGATGAAGGCGACCAGATTACCACTGGCGCTGCTCTCATCAAGCTTGATGATGAACTGCTAACGGCCCAGAGAGGGCAGTCTGAAGCAAACGTTAACCTGTCCCGTGCCTACCTGGAACAGGCCATAATCGCCCGGGACGGCGCCGAAAAAGCCTGGCAAAATGCCCTTGATGTGCAGCAAGACCCCATGGAGCTGGAATCGAAAATCATTGTCGCCGAGGGTGAACTGGCACTGGCCGAGCTGGACTTAGCACAGCTGACCGAACTGGAAAAAGAATGGCGCCTTTCCGTGGCCGAAAGCCAGCTCGATACCGCCCAGAAACTCTGGCAAAATTTCCTGAGTTCGGAGCATACCCTGGGCATGGGCTCCCAGTATGACCGCAAGGCCAAGACCATTCCCGCCGCCGGCGAACTGGATATTGCGGAGCTGAACCTCGATTACCAGACGGCACTGATTGATTATTTCATCATACCGTCGGCTGAGCTTCGGGTCAGGACCGCGCAGAGAGCACTTGATAACCTGCTGGCCATCAGGGACGACCCTCAGGAACTCAATGCCGCAGTCGATAGTGCCTACACTGCCTATCAGGTATCGGCAATCGCCGCGGAAGCCGCCGAACTGCAGGTCGAGCAGGCGGAAGCTTCCCTCAACGTAATCAATGTACAGCTGGATAAACTCACGGTGGCATCCCCTGTATCCGGTGTGGTCGCCTCCCGCCAGGCAGAAATTGGCGAAATCGCTCAGCCTGGTTTCCCGATGCTGACCGTCACCAGGCTGGACGAGGTCACGCTGACCGCTTACATTCCGGAAAGCCAAATCGGCCTGGTCAAGCTGGGACATAAAGTTCAGGTATCTGTTGATTCGTATCCTGACGAGCACTTCGCCGGCACTATTGTTTACATATCGCCAAACGCATTATTCACCCCCAAGAATATTCAGCTGAAAGAGGAGCGGGAAAAGATGGTCTTTGCCGTCAAAATCAGACTGACCAACCCGGAGCAGAAACTGAAACCGGGTATGCCTGCGGATGCCCGAATACTGACCGATGCTGAAGGTAACTAACTATGGATGCCCCCGTAATTGAGGCCAGCGGTCTTCAGAAGCAATACGATAATATTTATGCTGTCAGCGGCGTTGACCTGCGCATTGAGCGCGGGGAGATGTTCGGGCTGGTGGGCGCCGATGGCGCCGGCAAGACAACGACCATCCGCATGCTGTGCACCCTTGTCCCGCCCTCCGCCGGTGAAGCCCGGGTCCTTGGCATGAATACAGTGAGGGATGCCACCAGCATAAAGGAAAAAATCGGCTACGTCTCGGAGCATTTCAACCTCTACCCCACCCTGACCGTGGAGGAAAACCTCAACTTTTTTGCCAAGCTGCGCAACCTGCCGCGCGAGTCAGGTGAGAAAAGAATGAAAGAGTTGCTCCAGTTCTGCCGGCTGGAGCCGTTCCGCAAAAGGCATGCCGAACACCTGTCCGGTGGTATGCAGAAGAAGCTGGCGCTGGCCTGCAGCCTCATTCACGAACCAGAAGTCCTTTTCCTTGATGAGCCCACCACCGGCGTTGACCCAGTCTCGCGGCGCGATTTCTGGCGCATTATCGCCGACTTCCTAGCCAGAGGCATTACCGTGCTGGTATCGACTCCCTATCTGGATGAGGCGGAGCGATTCAACCGCATCGCTTTTATGCATAAAGGACAGATAATCGCCTGCGACACGCCGCCGAACCTCAAAGCTCAACTGCCCGGCGAAGTGCTGGAAATCAGAGCCCCGCAAACCGGTAAAGCCGTCACCGTTCTGGCACAGCTACCATTTGTGCAAACAGCACAGATTTTTGGTGACACCATCCATATCATGGTCGACCACGCCGAGGCACGGCGTGCTGAAATCAACCGTCTGCTAAAGGAGCACTCAATATCAGCCACTGACCTGCGATCTATCTCGCCCGGGCTTGAGGATGTGTTTGTCACCCAGCTTGCCAATCTGGAGGAAAGACCTGCAAGCTGGAGCGCTGCAGAAAGTTCGGCACCCCCCGCAATCGGGGAAACCGTTCCGCGTGAAGCTGCCGTACAGGTAACGGAGCTGACCAAGAATTTCGGTGATTTCACCGCCGTTGACCGGGTCGATTTTGGTGTCCAGCACGGCGAAATCTTCGGCCTTCTCGGCCCCAACGGCTCCGGCAAGACCACCACCATCCGCATGATTACGGGGCTCCTGAAACCGACCGGGGGCAAAGCCTTTGTCCTGGGCGACGACATGTCCAAAATGGCGGACATCGTCCAGGCACGAATCGGCTATATGTCCCAGAAATTTTCTCTTTTTAACGACCTCACCGTGGAAGAGAACATCAGTTTTTACGGCAACCTCTACTCACTATCAGCTTCATCGCTCAGGGAAAGGAAGCAGTGGGTGCTGGACATGGCCGGCCTGCGCGGTAAGGAGAAAACCATGACCAGCGCGCTTGCCGGCGGCTGGAAACAGCGCCTCGCCCTGGGGTGCACCATTATTCACAGCCCCGAGGTGGTTTTCCTGGATGAGCCGACGGCCGGTGTTGACCCGCTTTCCCGACGTGCCTTCTGGGAATTGATTCAGGAACTGGCGGCGCGGGGCACCACCATATTCATCACCACCCACTACATGGATGAAGCCGAGCACTGTCATCGGCTGGGACTGATGTACGAGGGCAGGCTCATCGCTCTCGGCAGTCCCCACCAGCTAAAAACCGAGGCGGTCAAGGGTGAACTTCTGGAAGTTACCACCTCAGACTATGCCCGCTCGCTGGCGCTGCTGGCGGCTGATGCCCGCTACCAACAGGTGAGCCTGTTCGGCCACACCATACACGTCGTTGTTGAGGACAGCGGCACCGCTTCTCCCCAAATCAAACGGCTTCTGCAGTCGGGCGGGATAACCGTATCCAGTATTCAAAACATCCCCTTCTCTATGGAGGATGTATTTATCTCGCTGATGGAAGCGCAGGAAACGAACCACCCCGTTTCGACGGCACCGAGAGGAGACTGATATGTGGCAGCGAATGCTAAGCATTATCGTCAAGGAATTCATCCAGCTCAGCCGTGACCGACGTTCCATGGCCATGGTGTTCGTTCTGCCCATAATTCAGATGTGCATCCTGGGCTACGTGGTGAGGACCGATATCAAAGACGTTTCACTGGTGGTCTGGGATGCCAGCAACACTGTGGAAAGCCGCGAGCTTATTAACAGCTTTGACCAGACGGAGTTTTTCGGCGTGAATTACTACGCCTTTGATTATGATGAAATCTCCAGGCGCATCGAATCGGGAGACGCCAAGAGCGCACTGGTGATACCACCTGACTATTCAAGGAAAATTCATCGCGGGGAAAATGTCCAGGTGCAGTTCTTCACCGACGGGTCAGAGCCCGGAGCCGGCATCCAGTCACTGGCTAACGCCAACCTTATCGCCGCGGCCAAAGGTGCTGAGCTGATGAGCCAAGACCAGCTAAGTGAAATACAGCTGCCAATATCACTTCAACCGCGCATATGGTATAACCCGGCCATGCAGAGTTCCGTCTTTTACCTGCCCGGATTTGTCGGCCTTCTCCTGCAGAACATCACCATCATCCTGACTGCTTTGGCCATCGTCCGCGAACGTGAGCACGGCACCATGGAGCAGCTTAATATCTCTCCTCTGCGCCGTGGTGAGCTTGTTGTCGGCAAGCTGATTCCTTACGTCATCATTGGTTACGCTCAGGTTTTGCTGGTTGTGGCCACTGCCATCGTCGTCTTCGGCATGCCGATGCGCGGTAATTTCTTATTACTGATAGCTCTATCTTCTCTATTTCTCATGTTCTCGCTGGCCCTTGGTCTCTTGATATCGGCTATCTCTCAAAACCAGTTCCAGGCCTTCCAGGCCAGCGCCATGGTGCTGGCACCCACCATTTTTCTCAGCGGCTTTATTTTCCCCATCGAGTCAATGCCAAAGGTGGCGCAGTGGATTGCCGCGGTCATCCCTCTCACCTATTACCTCCGCATCCTGCGCGGCATTGTGGTAAAAGGCGTCGGCATTGAGCATTTATGGCAGGAGGCTGTTATCCTCGCCATCATGACAGCAGTTACCCTCATCCTGGCCGCTGTTAAGGTACGCAAGAGCCTGGACTAGTTCAGCCAGGTTATTGGTTTGCCATTTGTCATTTTTTCGTCTCACTTGACACACCAGTTAAAATAGTATACTGTGTATGCAGTGTGCGTATAGAGGGCGCTTTATTTTTGCCATGAACATTGCCTATTGGCACATTAATTGACAATATATGGTGACTATTGGCGCCTCGTTCTTCCTCGTTGACGTGGTAAAAGGGCAGGCCAGAGGCGAGACATGAACAAAATAACTCTTGAGCATCATCTGCAGGGCGAGCTGACAAAACTGCGCCGGCGCGTCGCCGACCTTGAAGCCGGGGAAGCCAGGCACACGCAGGCCATGGCTGATATTAAAGAGACCGCCGAAAACTTCCGTCGCTTCGTGGAGAATGCCCGCGAGGGTATCTGGGCAATTGACGATGAGGCGGTGACCACCTTTGTTAATCCCCGCATGACGGAGATACTGGGCTGCACCGCAGAAGAAATGACGGGGAAGCGCCTGCTCTCATTCGTTGAAGACCGTGATGTTGAACCGGCCACCCGTTACCTGGAACGCCATAAGAGAAGAACTGGTAAAAGACATGATTTTGCCTTTCGGCGTAAAGACGGGACGACAATTTTCACCAGTCTGTATACCACGCCGATTATAGATAACGAAGGCGAATATGCGGGAGCAATTGCCTTCGTTGAGGACATAACCGAACGCAGGTGGGCCGAAGATACGCTCAGGCGAAGCGAAGAATACAGTTCCACCATCTTAAACAACTCACCAAACCCGATTTTCGTGGCCAACCCCGATACGTCGATACGGTACATAAATCCGGCCTTTGAAGCGCTGGCCGGTTTTCCCTTGATTGAATTAATCGGCCAGAAAGCCCCCTACCCCTGGTGGCCTGAGGAGACATCAGACAATATTCTGAAAAGATACAAGCAAGCTAACCGCCATGGCGTGAAAGCCAGAGAAGAGCTATTCCGAAAAAAGAACGGGGAGAACTTCTGGGTGGAGGTTACGGCAGCACCGGTAATCGTTGACGGGGAATTCAGGTACTACCTTGCCAGCTGGGTGGATATTACCGAACGGAAGAAGACAGAAGAGTCTTTACACCTCAGGGCACATCTCCTGAATGAAGCCACCGACTCTATAATCGCCACCGACCTAAAAGGCAATATCATCTACATGAACGAGGCGACCTGTCGCACCAGGGGCTACTCCAAAGAGAAACTGCTCACCATGAACCTGAAGCAGCTGGTGTCGCCGCGAATTGCCAGCACAATCAGCGGCAGGCTCAAGCGAATTCAAAAAGAGGGAGTCATCGTTATTGAATCAGAACACATGTGCAAGAACGGTAAGGTCTTCCCGGTGGAAACAACTTCCCGTACTGTAAACCTAGGCGACCGGACCATCCTCCTGTCCGTAATCCGGGATATTACGGAGCGGAAAAAGGCGGAGGAAGACCTGCGTGAATCAGAAGAACGTTACCGCGCCCTCGTGGACTTGGGGGAAAGAATCGGGGAGGCGGTGGTCATGCTGCAGGATGACGAACGAGGCATCGGTATGCATGTTTATGTCAGCGACGAATGGTCGAAAATAACTGGCTACTTAAAAGAAGAACTACTGAATATGTCCATGGCCGATCTCATCCACCCGAAAGACCGTGAAGAGGCCACCAAAAGACATGAAAGAAGGTTGAGTGGTGAAGTCATCCCCAAGTTGTATGAATTGACAATCATCAGAAAGGACGGCAGTGAAGTGCCAGTTGAGGCTACCTACGCCTACTCCAATTACAGAGGGAAAAAGGTCAATGTGGGTTATATCCGGGACATCAGCGAGCGCAAGAAAATGGAAGAGCAGCTCATCGTCACGGATAGACTGGCCTCCATTGGCGAGCTGGCTTCAGGCGTTGCCCATGAACTCAACAATCCCCTTACCGGCATTATCGGCTTCTCCGAACTGCTGCTGAACAAAGACGTCCCTGATGAAGTCAGAGAAGACCTGAAGGTTATCCACCGGGAGGCGCAGCGAACGTCGCAGGTGGTGAGAAATCTGCTCACTTTCGCCCGCAAGCATGACACCACCAAAAAGCCGGTGGACATCAACAAAGTGATACAATCGGTTCTTGACATTCGTGCCTACGAGCAGAATGTGCACAATATTGAAGTGGTTACCAACTTTGACCCTTCACTGCCCGAAATCACCGCCGACATTTTCCGGCTGCAACAGGTTTTTGTCAATATCATCATTAACGCTGAATATTTCATGGTGCAGGCACACGGGAAAGGCACGCTCACCATCACCACAGAACGCAAAGGGGATATTATCCGGACCTCCTTCGTTGATGACGGCCCTGGTATTAAAGAGGAGCATATGATACACCTGTTTGACCCGTTCTTTACCACCAAAGAAGTGGGCAAAGGCACGGGGCTCGGTCTGAGCATCTGCCACGGCATAGTCACTGAACATGGGGGCAACATTTATGCGGAGAGCCAGCTGAACCAAGGAGCAACATTCATCATGGAATTGCCCATTAAATAAGCGACAGAAGCGGTTATATATATTATGGTTGACACTGCCCGCAAAAAAGAAAAAATACTGGTGGTTGAGGATGAAAAGGCCGTTTCCCATATTTGCCAGACAGTGCTGGAAAGGGAAGGCTTTGCCGTGCATATCGCCGCAAATGGCTGCGAGGCAACGGAAATGATAAATATGAACCACTATGACCTCTGCCTTTTCGATATTCTGACCCCGAAAATGAACGGGAGGCAGTTGTATCAATGGCTGCTGGGAACACACCCGCAATTGGCAGATAAGGTTATCTTCTGCACTGGCATGGCAGTGGAAGGAAGTATTAAAAGATTCCTGAAGAAAAACGGCCGCCCCCTGTTGCTCAAACCGTTTTCGCCTGATGAACTGGTAAACAAAATTTGCGAAATGTTGCGTTGAAAAAAATGACCGATAGTTTAGAAGGCATACTGATTGTTGACGATGAGGAGTCAGTCCGCCGCCTCCTCAAAAACAAGCTGACCGGTGACGGGTATCAATGCTATGAAGCTTCCGATGCCCAGCAGGCACTTGATGAACTGCGCCACAACAAGATTGGCCTGGTCATGCTGGACATCAAGATGCCAGGCAAATCAGGTATTGAGCTGCTGCCCGAAATAAAATCTGCCCATTCTGATACCTCCGTTATCATGATAACGGCTACAGCTGATATGCAGACAGCAATTCAGTGTATGAAACAGGGCGCCTATGACTACATAATCAAACCGTTTGAACTTGATGCCATAACCATCGGTGTGGCACGGGCGCTGGAGAAGAGAAATCTTGAGATGGAGAACAAGGCGTACCAGCAACATCTGGAGGATAAGGTTCTGGAGCAGGCGAATAAAATCCGGGCCTCTTATCTCAATGCCATCACGGCTCTGGCTTACGCCCTTGAGGCAAAAGACGCCTATACCAGCGGTCACTCCCAGCGGGTGGCTGAACTTTCCGCGGCCATTGCCCGCGAGCTACGTCTACCCCAAGCGCATATCAATAAACTTAAGCTGGCGGGGCTGCTGCATGATATCGGCAAGATAGGTGTGCAGGAATCGGTGCTGAACAAGCCCGGGCGCCTGACCGACGCAGAATTTGAACTGGTCAAACTCCACCCCGAAATCGGTGAGCACATTCTGAGCCCGATAGTCGATAGCACGGAGATTCTCAAAGCCGTCCGCAGCCATCATGAGCATTACAATGGCAAGGGGTATCCGGATGGATTGCAGAAAGATGAGATACCGCTGGACGCCCGAATTCTGGCCATATCAGACGCTTACGAAGCGATGACATCAGAGCGCCCCTACCGGAAGTCCATGAGCGCTGACGCCGCCCGCGATGAAATAGAGCGCCATAAAGGTAACCAGTTTGACCCGGAAATTGCCAGCGCTTTCAGCAAAATTGAGGAATCCAGTACCCCAAGTTCCAAAAACAAGCGCGGCAAAACCACCCCCCCAAAAAGCTAACTCCCCACCCTATCGCCATTAGAGCACCGCTCAAAAGATAATCAGACTATAATCATCGGCATATTATCGGGAAATATGCCCAATCGGTCGCCGTCATTTACCTTTCTGCTCAGTGGCGAGTATCTGCCATTGCGGAATATGATGGGGCCAACTTCATTATCCGGTATGCCAATGCGCCGGACAATATCCGCAATTGAATCACCCTTGACAGTATTGACGTGGGTCACAGAATCGCGCGATGGGTCCAGGTTTTCGGTGAAACGCCGAAGTTTCCCATACAGGTATACTTCAATCATAGCCCCATACTCCTTAACTAGCCAGCGAATACATATTCCCTTAAATTCCGTATCCAGTATTCTGACAATCATTTTAGACATTACCCCTATCTCAGATATATGATATAGGTCACAATTCACCCCTCAAAATTCACACAGATAATTACTATTTTACTTGACAATCTGTGTTAAAATACTTTTGCAATTGAGAAATCAATATTTAGTAAATAAAAATTCATTTAAGGGGGTGATAGCGTTTAACAAGCGAGCGGAAAATCAAAGCCCATTTAAGAGAAGGAGGGATAAATGATGAAAAGGATAATTTCATTGATTGTTGCCTGTATAATGCTGGTCGGCCTACTGGCCGCTGGCTGCGCGGCACCAGCGCCAGCTCCTGCGCCAGCTCCCGCACCAGCACCGGCACCAGCACCAGCTCCGGCTCCGGTTCCAGCGCCGGCTCCTACTCCGGCCCCTTCACCCGCTCCAGCACAGCCAGCTGAGGTAATCAAGTGGCGTATGGCATCATACCTTCCTGAGTCATTTACCTGGTCTCAGTCAAATATCCGTGCCAACCAGAACATAGAGGCCATGACCGGCGGACGCCTGGTCATCGAGTTCTTCCCCGGCGGTGCCGTTTGCCCGGCGACCAAGGAGTTTGACGCCGCGGACGCCGGCATCGTTGAGGTGGCTTTCACCGGTATGCACTATAACATTGACAAGTTCTCCTGCGGTGGCCTCTACAATATCATCTGCGCTGGTCCGGTGCCAATTGAGTACCTTACCTGGTACCTGCAAGGAGGCGGTGAGGAGCTATTCCAGGAGATGGTCCAAGACTACAACGTGGTCGGTGTCTCCGTAGCTCAAATCACCCGCGCCGAGATGTTCGGTTTCAGCAACAAGCCATTGACAACGATGGCAGACTTCAAGGGGCTGAAGTTCCGCACCGCCGGCGACTGGGGTGAGATCCTGGAGAAGTATTTCGGCGCTTCAGTCATCTTTCTCCCCGGCGGTGAAGTCTATGAGGCCATGCAACGGGGAGTGATCGATGCTTTTGAGTACGGCTCGCCATCATTAAACTGGCCGCTTGGTTTCCATGAGATCGCCAAATACGGCGTCTTCCCCGGAATCCATGCCCCGTCGGTAATCGCTCCCATGGTGGTCAACAAGGACGCCTGGAACAATCTTCCCGATGAGCTTAAACCGATAGTGTATGAGGAGTGGCTGGCCGAGTCCATCAGGTTCCTCTGCGAATCCGCCATCGATGATATGGCGACCATCCAGAAGTACAAGGACTACGGGCTCGAATTTATCTCCCTGTCAGATGATGCCCAGAAGGAAGTGGCCGCCGCCTCCTGGGACTTCTACGACAAGAAGTCGGCAGAGGACGCCTTCTTCGCCAAGGTCTGGGGTTCCGTAAAGGATTTCATGATATCCTATCGCGAAACCGACAACCTGCAATACCCCTACTATAAGTAGTTACCAGCTTGGCCCCCGCTCCAGTACTGTTTATGGGGCGGGGGCTAGGCCCGGAAACATAATCGTGAAATGTACGATTACTTTAACGCACGGTTTTACGGGCAAAACTGGACTGCGCCAGGTCTTGCACGGAATGTGGTTTTCCTATATTATTAGCCAAAGGTCAATTAAGCTATGAGAGCAACGCTGCGAGTTATTGACGCCACCAGCGAATGGACGGCCAAGATAATATGCTGGTTTTCGGTGGCTCTGGTTCTGGTCCTCGTTTACGATGTCCTCATGAGATATGTATTCGGCGGCGCCACCATATGGGCTTACGAGACAGCGGTAATGCTCGGCTCTACCCTGTATGTCATGGGCTGGTGTTTTGTCCATCGCCTACGCGAACACATCCGCGTTGATGTTTTCTATGTTCACCTCCCGCCCAGAGGCCGGATAATCATTGACATCATCGGCACCCTGTTATTCCTTTTCCCTTTGCTCTACGTGCTTATCGATACCTCTATCTTTTATATGCTCCGCGCCTGGAGGATCGGCGAGGTCCTGTCCGAGACTTACTGGTATCCGCCAGCCGGTCCGTTCCGGACGGCGGTCATGGTCGGACTGGTTTTATTCGCCCTTGAAGCTATGGCTCAGTTCATCCGTGACGTTTATTTTCTATTCAGGAATAAAGCCTATGATTGACCTCAGTCCGGAGGCAATAGCCATCATAATGATGGGCGGCGTGCTGGTCGGGGTATTGACCGGGTACCCCCTCGCCCCGGTTATTGCTGGCATCGCCCTAATCGTGGGCTACTTTACCTGGGGTGGGACACAGGTAACCGTACTGTTCTACTCGCGCATGTATGACCTGGTAAGAAGCTACGTGATTCTGGCGGCACCCCTGTTCATCTTTATGGGCCTGATGCTGGAACGCTCGGGAATCGCGGAAAAACTTTATGATGCTCTGTACCTCTGGCTGGGTGGGTTAAGGGGCGGACTGGCCATAAGCACCGTGCTCATCGGCACCATTCTGGCTGCCTGCGTGGGCATAATTGGTGCCTCGGTCACCATGCTGGCCCTTATTGCCCTGCCCGCCATGATAAAGCGTGGCTATGATAAAGCTCTGGCCTGCGGTTCGGTATGCGCCGGGGGCACTCTGGGTATCCTCATTCCACCCAGCATCATGCTGGTTATCTATGGGCCCATGGCTGAGATATCGGTGGGCAAGCTCTTCATGGCAGCATTTATCCCCGGCTTTGTTCTTTCCGGCCTGTACTGCAGCTACATTACTATCCATTGCCTGATAAAGCCGCATCTGGCGCCGTTAGTGCCGCTTGAGGATAGAAGGGTTCCCTTCCTCAAGAAAACGACCATGCTGCTCACCTCGCTGGTGCCGCCGGTGATACTGGTTATGGCGGTCCTGGGCAGTATCTTCCTCGGCGTGGCGCCGCCAACCGAGGCCGCTTCCGTGGGGGCTTTTGCCGCCATTCTACTAACCGTCGTCTACCGCCGTTTCAGCTTTACCGCCCTCAGAGAAACGGCATTTGAGACGCTAAGGGTCACCAGCAAGGTGATGTTCATCGCGGTATGCGGCTTCATGTTCACCGGTATATTTCTCGGCCTGGGCGGTGGCAATGTCGTTGAGGACTTAATCCTGTCCACCCCCGGTGGACGCTGGGGCGCTTTCGCCGTCGTCATGTTCGTTGTCTTTATCCTGGGTATGTTCATTGACTGGCTGGGCATCATCTTCATCATGGTGCCTATCATTTCGCCCCTGGCCCCGGCTCTGGGATTTGACGAGCTCTGGTTTGCCATGATGATTATCGTCAACCTGCAGATGTCTTTCCTGACACCCCCCTTTGCCTATGCCATCTTCTTCCTCCGCGGCACGGCACCTCCGGAATTAGGCGTGACCACGGCCGATATTATCCGGGGGGTCATACCTTTTGTTATCCTCATTATGATCGGCCTTGGCCTGTGTATAGTTTTTCCGGATATTATCCTCTGGTTACCCCATCAGATGATAAAGTTTTAAGCAAGCCAGGCAATAAGCTCGCTGCTTGCCATAATTTTTACGGGAAGGAGTTACCACAATGGTCAATTTTGCCAGTGAAACCGAGATGTTTGATACCATGCGTGACAAGCTTTACGCATCGGTTATTTCCGACGTCGTAGATAGCCTTGGCGCCCGCAACCAGGGTATGCGAGCTGATGTCCGCCCGGTATATGAAGGCGCCGTGGTGGTGGGCCGTGCCTACCCCGTGCTTACGGCCGATGTCTATAAGTTTGTTGACGACCCTTACGGTCCGGAGATTGATGCCGTCGACTCCTTGAAGCCCAATGACGTGATGGTGGTCTGCACGCAGCGCTCCACCCGAACCTGTTTCTGGGGAGAGTTGCTTTCCACCGCCGCGCGGGCGCGCGGTGCCCGCGGCATCGTCGTTGACGGCACCGTCAGAGACGTCGCCCAGATTACCAAGATGAAGTTCCCCACCTTCGCCACCGGAATATACATGGTTGATTCGGCGGGAAGGAGCATCGTCATTGACCACAACTGCCCCGTGGACTGCGGCGGCGTGCTGGTCAATCCCGGCGACATCATTTTCGGCGACATAGACGGCGTGGTGGTCATCCCCAGGGAACTGGAAAAAGAGGTCATACCGCTGGCCCTGGAAAAGGTGAGCAAGGAGAACCAGGTGCGCGATGAACTGCTGAAAGGGTCACTGCTGCGCGACGCCTATAATAAATACGGAGTCCTCTAGCTATCATCGCAAAGAACCCCTTCTTCAATCTTTCCGTAAGGAGCGAATATTATGGCGATATCTAAGTTAGCCGGTAAGGTGCAGTCTGTACTGGGGGTGATTGAGGGTGAAGACCTCGGTATCACACTTCCCCATGAGCACCTTTTCATTGACGGTAAAAGTATTTTCGCCGAGCCACAGAGCGCCAGCGATCGGGCTCTGGCCTATGAGCCAGTGGACTGGCATAACCTGAGCTGGCTCCGCTACCACCCCTATGAGAACCTGGACAATATGCGACTGCTTGACGAGCAGGAAGCCATTGATGAGGTTATGATATTTAAAAAAGCCGGCGGCCAGACAATTGTTGACGTTACCATCACCGGCATCAGCCGTGACCCGAAAGCCCTGGCCCGTGTCTCACGCATAACCGGACTCAATGTAATCATGGGGTCGGGATATTACACCGCAAGTAGCCTCGGTCCGGAGATGGCCGCCAAGACCGAGGCAGAAATCACCGAGGAGATAGTTCAGGATATTACGGTGGGCGTCGGTGATACCGGGATTCGTTCCGGACTTATTGGTGAGATTGGCTGTTCCTGCCCCCTGCACGATTATGAGCGCAAGGTTTTAAAGGCAGCCGCGGTAGCCCAGCAGAAAACCGGTGCCTGCCTGACCGTGCACCCGGGACGCGGCAGTAGTGCACCCTTTGAGGTGGTTGACATCCTGGAGCAGTCAGGTGCTGACCTCAGCCGGGTTATTATCTGCCACATTGACGCCCGCATCCGCGATCATGAAGGACGCACGCAAATGCTGAAGAAGGGCTGCATCCTGGAATACGACCTGTGGGGATGGGAGGGCCATTTCCCCACCTACTGGACGGCTGATGACTACATGGACCTGCCCAATGATACGCAGCGCATCCATGAAATCCGCCGGCACATTGAAGAAGGTTACGTAAACCAGATATTCATGTCGCACGATGTCTGCGCCAAGACCAGGCGGGTGCGCTACGGCGGGTGGGGCTACGCCCACATACTGAATTACGTGGTGCCAATGATGCGCCAGAGGGGTATCGCTCAGGAGCAGATTGACAACATCATCATCGCCAACCCGAGAAGGCTGCTTACCTTTGTGTGAATACTGGTATACCCTGTCCGCAACTACTTCGGGGCGACTACCTTATTCCTGAGCACCCCGATGCCCTCAATTTCAACCTCGATAACGTCGCCCACTTTGACCGGGCTGGCGCCCCCTTTCGGTGTCCCCGTCCAGACTACATCTCCGGGACAGAGGGTCATGAATGCAGTGATGTGTTTGAGCAATGTCGGCACGCTGAATATCATCAGGCTGGTGTGGCTGTCCTGCCTCGTTTCCCCGTTTACCCTTCCCTTGATGGCCACGTTATGCGGGTCGATATCGGTGACCAGCCAGGGACCTAGCGGCCCGGCGGTATCACAGCCCTTGGTCCGGACGAGGTCCAGTCCCTCGCTCTTTATGAACCAGTCTATGGCCGTGACATCGTTGCCACAGGTGTAGCCCAGGACATAGTCCATCGCTTCCTCTTCGGACAGGTTCTTGGCCACTTTCTTAATCACCACACACAGCTCTGCTTCATAGC
This sequence comes from uncultured Dehalococcoidaceae bacterium, assembly GCA_964493435.1. Lineage (GTDB taxonomy): Bacteria > Chloroflexota > Dehalococcoidia > Dehalococcoidales > RBG-16-60-22 > E44-bin89. The sequence continues at coordinate 159,066 of CAZBMB010000004.1, forward strand.
GGAGGTCAGTGGATATGGCGGGGTGGACAATCTGGTCATCGGTTCCGATGACGGTATGCGCTGGTTTGAAGAACAGATTTGGCTCTTCAGGCACCGGCCAGCCCATTTCTTTTATATGGTCCATGTAGTTACGCCCGCAGGCAATGCCATTTCTGGGCTCGCATGGCGCCATCAGCCTTACATCTTTCAACTGGCAAAGCTTCTTGCCCTGGCCAAACTTACCATATAGGTCACCATCAAGCACATATATCGCTTCTCCATCTATGATGCCCCAGTTAACCGCTCCCTGCCACATGAACCGCGCAATCTTCATTCTGCCTCCTAAATTCTGGCAATTATTCCACGTCAGGATACATCGGATTTCAACGTCGCGTCAACAAATCGGAAGCCCGGCTATATCAGGAATCTAAATTCAGCCTATATCTTACCGAAGAAATACCTGGGCACCCTCTTCATATAATCCGCATACTCCTGCCCAAATCTTTCCACGTTTAATTTCTCTTCATTCAATACGCCAAAATGGCTCAGTATCACGTATAAGGCAAAGTAGACCCACAGGAGGATATAAGCCACCGAAGTTGAGCCCCACCCCATGATGACCATGCCAAGTATGCAAATGATGCCGGCCAGGACGTGAGAATGCCGGCTGACTCCATATATACCCCAGTTAACCACGGCCTGCTTTTTCTCCGGGTGCTCCCTCATGGCAGCATAGCCCAGAGCAAATACGACTTCGCCAAAAACAATAATAACCAGCCCGATCCAGAAAGCCAGATTCATACTATAGGTGACGAACCAGGTTAGCACCCATCCTGTAATATAACTCGCCCAGAAAATCATAACCACTAACCTGCTGGGCCCGGGACCGCTCATCCTTTTCGCTTTTATGATGCCGTAGAGAAGCCAGCTGATGATAAACCATCCGAGATAAACAAAGAAAAGCCTGAAATACCATGCCGTTTCCATTTTTACCTCCCTTACGTGATTTGTTTGTATTAAAAGGCCGATTTAATTATAGTTCCGTTCCTATCGGTGTCAATACCTTGAGCATCATACTCATTTCCGCCTTCATTTATTATGTGCCAAGTTAATGTTAAAATATGGGATATCAATCAACTTACATTACCAATTTTTTATTAATTAGCTAGGCAAGTGAAGGGGAGTCCACAAATGAAACGACTGGCCATTTTAATAATCGTCACTATGGCTCTTTTAGCCAGCTGTGCCACCCCACCGCCAGCACCAGTGCCGAGCCCGGAAACACCAAAACCGACGCCTCCTCCTGCACCGTCGCCAGCTCCTGTGCCTCCTCCTTCACCAGAATCGGCCCCGTCGCCTGCACCACCACCAAAGGTTTATCCAGAAGTCAAAGGAATCTTTATTGAAGGGACTTCAGGAGGTGATGCCGAGACCCTGAACTGGCTTCTGGCCGCTGACGCCACCTCGTTCTCCTACGCTGGCATGTGCTTTGACAGCCTCGCCACTTACGACAACGACTGGAACATTCACCTGCGCCATCTGGCCAAGCCGGTGGAGATATCTGACGACGGCCTGACCTACACCATTACCATCCGTGATGACCTGAAGTGGAGCGACGGCATTCCCGTCACTGCCGAGGACTATGTGTACACCCTAAATAATCTCATGTTCTCCGACTGGCTCAACTACACCTACCAGACCGACTGGCAGGAGGAGGTCAATGACGAGATGGTATTCGTTGCAGTTGAGCTGGTCGATGATACCACCTTCGTTATCCGGCGACAGACCGTCGACCCGGAGTTCGCCGATAACGCCATCTACTCCCTGACGCCGTATCCCAAGCACATTGCTATAAAGTATGAGGGCGATTTGGAGGCGTTCACCAAGGCTGAGGAGTTCAATAACCTGACCTATACCGGCAACCTCGGCCCTTACCGGTTCAAAGAGTGGATACGGAACGATAAATACGTCGTCGAGCGCAATCCGGACTTCTACCTTGGCCAGGAGACGGGCGCGCCTTACTTTGAAGAATACGTCACCAAGCTCTTCGGCACGTCGGCGGCAATGCTGGCCGCCCTGGAAGCGGGAGATATCCAGCATTGCGGCATCGAGCCGGAGCAGGTGGCCAAGTTCAAGCAGATGGAGGATATAAAGGTCTATACTGTCCCCACCAGAGCCTACGACCTCATTGTCTATAACCTGCGCGACAATGGCTGGGAAGGTCTCAAAGATAAAAGGGTCAGACAGGCGCTGTCCATGTCCATTGACAAGCAGACGTTCATTGAGCAGATACGATTCGGCTTTGCCGATCCTGCCTTCAGCTTTATCCCCATGCCCTCCCCCTGGTACACAGAGGAGGGCGTGCCCAAGTTTGGCATCGGCGACCTTTATGACAAGGAAACTGCCAAGGAAATGCTGCTTGAGGCTGGCTACGGCACCAGAGAGAGTGACGGCAGTATATCTATTCACGACAAGGACGGCCAGCCGATAAAGCTGACCCTGGTCACCACCACCGGCAGCAAGCTCACCGAAGATATCACGCTGTTTGTAAAGCAGGAACTGGGCGATATCGGCATTGAGGTTGATTTCAAGCTTGTTCCCTGGCCCACCCAACTCCGCCAGTACATGATGAACAAGGTGCCCGGCTCGGACCAGGAGCCGAATTACAATAACGGCCCCGATGCGGTCAGTGAAGAGCCGTGGGACATGATGGTCCTCGCCTTCAATACCCACCCCATTGCCCCATCGGGTTCCCGCGTCTTCTTCATCACTGACGGCGGTCTCAACTTCTGGGGTTATTCCAATGAGAGAGTAGACGAGCTCTTCATTGAGGTCAGGTCAAAAGAGGCGCTTGACCCCGAAGTGCGCAAGCAGATGTATGCCGAGATAAGCCAGCTCATCGCCGAGGACCAGTCAGCCGATTTCCTCTCCTTCCCCAGTAGCAACCAGGGCTTCCAGTCTAACGTGGAGGGGATTGACCCGGGCATGAGGCTGGGCTGGAACCACCATGAATGGTACTTTGCGGAACCTTAATGAACCCTTGAAAGGGCAGGGCCGGTGAAACGGGGTGGTTTGCAGAATTACATCATCAGAAGGCTTTTTTATGCGTTCCTCATCGCCTTTGGCGTGGTGACCATCACCTTTATCCTGCTCCGCATTGGCCCCAGCTCTCCGGCGGACAAATATCTGGCCAACATCTCCGCCCGCACCCAGGACCCATCAAAAGTCATTGAAGCCGTTGAAGCGCGCTATGGCCTTGACAAACCGATTTATGAACAGTACTCCAACTATCTGGTCAATCTCGCCCGCGGCGACTGGGGATGGTCGTTCAGCACCTCCATGCCTGTTATCAAGCTTATCCAGCGCCACTGGATTTATTCCTTCCAGCTCATCCTGCTCAGCATGCTCTTCGCTTCCTCACTGGGCATTCTGATTGGCATTTACTCAGCGGTGAAGCAGTACACCAGAACCGATTATGCTGCCACCTTCTTCTCCTTCATCGGTATCTCCATCCCCAATTTCTGGCTGGGTATCATGCTCATCCTGGTTTTCTCCGTGCAGCTGGGCTGGTGCAAGACCTACTACGATACCGGCCTGCCCATGTTCTCCCTGGCCAATCTGAAAGCGCTCGTCCTGCCCGTTATTACTCTGGGTACCGGCATGATGGCCGGATATACCAGATATGCCCGTTCGTCAACTCTGGACAACCTGAGAAAGGATTTTGTGAAGACGGCCCGGGCCAAGGGCCTGCCGGAGCATATCGTCATCGGCAAGCACGTGTTACGCAATGCCATCCTGCCCATCATCACCATCATCATGTTTGACCTGGCCGGAGTTGTCTTCGGTGGTGCTTATCTTACGGAAATTATCTTCGGTATCCCGGGGCTTGGTCGGATTTCCTTCAACGCCATCTTCGCCAACGATTATCCGGTCGTAATCACCATAACCCTTATCGGGGCCCTGGTGGTCCTGCTCACCAACCTGGCAACCGACATCGTCTATACCTGGCTCGACCCCCGGATAAGATACGACTGAGGAAATATTGATGAGGCGAATGACTGAAATTTTCGGTGGACGGCGGCACCTGCTCTTCAGCGGGCTGCTGCTGGCCCTGCTTTTTATCTTTCTGCTCGATTTATTCGTTGTCGACCGCATCTTCGGGCCCTTTGTCTACTTTTACCTGTTCTTCATACTGATAATCGTCTTCTACGGAATATACCCGCTTTATGTAAACCGACGCCTGACCCGGTACTACTGGGAGCGGACCAAACGGCACCGCCTGGCCGTCATTGGACTGGCGTTCATTATCTTCCTGGTCATCGTGGCCATCTTTGGCCCCTTCCTGACACAGGACCCGACCGAGGTTGACTTCCCCAATAAGAATTTACCCCCGGTGGGTTTATCTGCCGAGCAGTCGGTCTATGACCGCACTACGGGGCAATTTAACACCACGGAGACGCCCGGCACGTGGCTTCATCCCCTCGGCACCGATGATAAGGGCCGCGATATGCTCGCCATGCTGGTCTCCGGCACCAGAATATCCCTGCAGGTCGGTCTCATGGCCACCCTCATCGCCATATTTATCGGGCTGATAATGGGCGTTGTTTCCGCCTATCTGGGAGGCTGGGCGGATAATGCCCTCATGCGCTTTACCGATATCATGATGACTTTCCCATTCTTTCTGCTGCTGGTGTTCATCGTCTTCATCTTTGGCCCGTCACTGTGGTTTATCATTCTGGCCATTGGGCTCACCGGCTGGACGGGCACCGCCCGTCTGGTCAGAAGCGAGAGCTTATCACTCCGCACCAGGGATTTCATCATGGCGTCAAAGTCGCTTGGCGCCAGCGACCGGCGCATCGTTTTCCACCACCTCATCCCCAATGTATTGAGCTCGGTTATCGTCATCGCCACGCTGTCCATTCCCGGCGTCATCCTGGCCGAGGCCGCCCTGAGCTTCATCGGCCTCGGTGACCCGACCGTAACCAGCTGGGGACTGGTGTTGCACGCCGGCCAGCGCAGCCTGGACACCGCCTGGTGGATTGCCGTTGAGCCCGGCATCATGCTTTTTCTGACCGTGTTGGCGTTTAATTTTCTGGGTGACGGCGTCAGGGATGCTTTTGACCCGAGGAGTCAGCTTTAGAAATGGCTGTGAACAATACTATTTTGCAGGTCAGCGAGTTAAAGACCTACTTCTTCACCCACCTCGGGGTGGTCAAAGCGGTTGATGGCGTGAGCTTCGGCCTGAGGAAGGGGGAGTGCCTGTGCCTGGTAGGTGAATCTGGCTGCGGCAAGACGGCCACCGCATTATCTATTCTGCGCTTGGTTGATAGCCCTCCGGGGCAGATCGTGGGCGGGGAAATAAGATACCATAGGGAAAATCTGCTCCGCAGCACTGGAGCCAGGCTCAGGCAGATTCGTGGCAACCGCATCGCCATGATTTTCCAGGACCCGCAGTCTTCGCTGAATCCGGTATTCACCGTAGGCGACCAGATAACGGAGCCGATACGTCTTCATTTGAAGCTGGGGCACCGGCCAGCCCGTGATAAAGCGCTGGGCCTGATGGAACAGGTCGGCATTCCCCAGGCGGAAGAGCGAATGAACTACTACCCGCACCAGCTTTCCGGCGGCATGAAACAGCGGGTGATGATAGCCGCGGCACTCTCCTGCAACCCGGAAATATTAATCGCCGATGAGCCCACCACCGCCCTGGATACCACCATCAAAGCGCAGATTTTAGATATTTTCCGCGACCTGAAACAACGGATGAATATGTCCATTCTGTTCATCACGCATGACTTGGGCACCGTGGCCGGTATTGCCGACCGCATCATCGTGATGTATGGCGGCCGTATTGCTGAAGTCGGCAGCGTCCTTGATATTTTCGACCAGCCAAAGCACCCCTACACCTGGGGCCTGCTGAATTGCCTGCCCACCATTGCCGAGCGCCGGGAAAAGTTATCACCCATCCCAGGCATGATTCCCAGCCTCATTGACCCTCCCGAGGGCTGCATCTTTTACCCCCGCTGCCAGTGGCGAATGCCGGTCTGCCAGCAAACAAAGCCTCCGGAGTATGTGATATCGGGGGAGCATATTGCCGCCTGTTATCTTTATAAAAAGGCGCCAGCCAGCGCCGGGTTGTAACAATGGAACATAAACTGTTAGAGGTCGAGAACCTGAAAAAATATTACCCGGTAACCGCCGGGCTGTTCGCCAGGCACGTAGCAGACGTTAAGGCGGTGGACGGCGTTTCCTTCTTCATTATGGAGGGTGAGACGCTGGGCCTGGTCGGTGAATCGGGCTGCGGCAAATCAAGCCTGGGCAGGACGCTGCTGCGGCTGGAAGAGCCGACCTCGGGACAGGTGTTTTATCGCGGAAAAGATATTACCGTCTGGAGTAAAAAGCAGCTTAAAGAATTGCGGAGAGAGGCGCAGATGATTTTCCAGGACCCGCAGTCCTCACTCGACCCCAGGGCGACCATCGGGGATTCCATCGGCGAGGCTTTGCTCATCCACGGCGTAGGCAGCGAAAAAGAGAGGCTGGGGCGGGTGGAGGAACTTCTGCAACGGGTGGGTCTGGAACCGGGCCACGCCACCCGCTATCCCCATGAATTGAGCGGAGGGCAAAAGCAGCGCGTCGGCATCGCCCGCGCCTTAGCGGTAAATCCAAAATTAATCGTCGCCGATGAACCGGTAAGCGCGCTGGATGTATCTGTCCAGGCGCAGATTCTGAACCTGATACTTGACCTGCAGCGGGAACTCTCCCTGGCCTACCTGTTCATTGCCCACGACCTGGCGGTCATCGGGCAGGTCTCCAACCGGATTGCCGTCATGTACCTCGGGCAGATAGTGGAACTGGCCAGAAGAGACGCTTTATTCCACCGGCCGCTTCACCCTTATACCCATGCTCTGCTTTCGGCAGTTTTTCTCCCCGACCCGCATCGCAAACAAGAGCGAGTTCTGCTGCCCGGTGAAGTCCCCTCACCAATTGAGCCACCTCAGGGATGTCGCTTCCACACGCGCTGTCCCAGGGTTATGAAGGTATGCCGGCAGGAAACGCCGATTTTCAAACGGATTGCAGAAAACCACCTGGCGGCCTGCCATCTATATGATTGAATATGGTGAGGCGCGCCATTACTAGACTTACTTCAGGTCCCCCATTATATTAATGGTCATTGATATAGGTCTCTATGTTTTCAAATAGCGTGTTCAGTCCATCCGTTTTGGTCACATAATCATCAGCCCCCAGCGATATCGCTTTCACGCGACCACCGTCTATTTCGACTCCGGTCAATACGATTATCGGGATGGGGGCTGTTTTCTGGTTCCGCTTCAGTCGACTCATGACTTCATAGCCATCCATCTCCGGCATTATGATGTCCAGAAGGATAAGGTTTGGTGGGTTCTGGTTCACCACCTGCAGTGCTTCTTTCCCGTTGTAGGCAACATAGGTCGATATGCCCCGCTTCTCCAGTTTATATTTCAATGATTTCACCAGCGCCTTATCATCATCAACCACGAGCACTGTTTTTTGCGCTTTGCGCAGCAGTTTGCTGATTTTCTCCATCACCATGCCGATTTTAAACGGCTTGGTCAGGTAATCGTTCGCTCCCAGGTGGAATGCCTTCTGTTTATCCTCGACGACGGATATGATGAGTATCGGGATATCTTTTGTCTCCGGGTCATTTTTCAGAATGGCGGTGACATCGTAACCGTCTATCTCTGGCATCAGAACGTCAAGGGTAATCAAATCCGGCAGCTGTTTTCTGGCCAGTATGATGGCCTCCTGACCATTGGTAGCCTCAAAGACACGGTACCCCCGCTTGGTGAATTCATGGCTCAGGAATCGGCGGACATGGTCCTCATCATCAACAACCAGGATTGTCTTGCCGACCTTGGGTGTAATGGCTTCTTTTCTTTCCGTGGGCTCTGCTACTTCAGCTTTTACCTTTTTGCTCAGTGGCAGGGTGAAATAGAAGGTACTCCCCTTTCCCGGCTCGCTCTCAACCCACATCTTGCCTCCATAATGCTCTACAATCTCCTTGCATATGGGCAGACCGAGGCCCGTGCCCTTTGGTTTGTCGGTCATGGTATCGCCAACCTGCTTGAACCTTTCGAATACCGCTTTCTGATCCTTAGCCTCTATCCCTATCCCGGTATCGGAAACGCTTACCTTTATTGCCTCTACTGGTTTCTTCGTCCTAGTGTCCTTTACCAGTTCCGCTTTAACCTTTATTTCGCCCTCTTCAGGCGTAAACTTGATGGCGTTGCTCAGCAGATTGGTAACCACCTGAATCAACCTGTCCCTGTCACCCGTATAGCAAGGCAAATCAGGAGCCAGGTCAGTCTTTACCTCCAGTCTTTTCTGCGTTACCAGTGAGTGAACGGCATGTACCGCCTGCGTGATAATGTCTGTAATCGCGATTCTGTCAGTTACCCACTGCTGGCGTCCGGACTCAAGCCTGGCCAGGTCAAGCAGGTCATCAATCAGCCGGGTGAGCCGCTCGCTTTCCTCATTGATAATATTAAGAAACTCCTTCTGCGTCTCCCTGTCTTCGTCATAGCTCAACAGGATTTCGGCAAAGCCTTTGATTGAAGTGAGCGGCGTCCGGAGCTCATGGGATACCGTGGACAGAAAACTGTCCTTCATCTGGTCAATCTTCTGCAGTTCACTGTAGGCATACTCTAGCTCCTCCATTTTTTTCTGCAGCTGCAGCTCTAGGGCTTTGCGTTCGGTGATGTCCCGGATGTATATCACATTGACATGTTTGCCTTTGTAATTGGAAAAGGCGGAGGTTATCTCCACGGGAACTTCAGTGCCGTCCTTCCTGACTATGCTTATTTCATATAAACCGGGCAGCTTTTCGCCTCTCATTCTTTTTTCGTGTCTTTCTACAGCCGCGGCGCGGTCACGGGGGTGGATGAGGTCAACCATTGACATATTCAGGAGCTCCTCTTCTGAGTAGCCGGTAATGCGCGTCCACTCCTCACTGACAAAGGTATACATCCCGACCCCTCTTTCGTCGTCCTGGAGCATGACCACCGCTTCGCCTATATTTCCTCCCAGGTTAACCAGCGCCCGGTATCTTTCCTCGGATTCCCTGATTGCTTCCTCCCACTGTTTACGTTCGGTGATATCAATCACTGACCCCGCGGTGAACAAGGGATTTCCCTTATCATCCTTAACAATGTTGGCACTGGTTAACGTCGGAAAGGCGGTTCCATCTTTCCGAGTATGCCAGACCTCTTCCGAGAAGGCACTCCCGTATCGCCAGAGTTTTTCCCTGAATCTCTGTACGTCTTTTAGTTGCTCCTCATTGTAGAGGCTATTGAAGTGTTTCCCGATAAGTTCATCTGGAGTATAGCCATGCAATCGGGCAAAGGACTCGTTCACATAGGTCAGTTCACCTTCAGGAGTACCCAGCGACAAGCCATAAGCAGCGATATCAGCAATTTTCTTGAATTTCAGTATTTCCTCTTCCGCCCGCTTGCGCTCGGTGATGTCGCTGATAACGGAAAGTAAACAGGTTCGACCACCTATTTCCATTTTATCGCCGGAGAGCAGGGCATTTACTCTACGCCCTGACCTTGTGTAAAGTTCTACTTCAAGGTTCTTTACCGCTTGCATCTTCCTGAGTGTTTGCCGTATTCTCTTTCGAGCTGTTTCTGTCTTTAGTATACCCATCTCCACAGAGGTTCGATTGAGAAGCTCTTTACGGGAAAAACCGAAGGTCTGCACATAGCTGTCGTTGACATCCAGATAGCGACCTTCCTCCAAGGTGACAAGGCTCATGGGATGAGGGTTGGAATGAAAAACTCTGGAAAATTTCTCCTCGCTCTCCCGCAGCGCTTGCTCCATCTTTTTGCGTTCGGTTATGTTCTGCATGGTGGAGCGGAGGCCGATGACCTTCCCGCTCTCGTCTTTTATGTATCGGTCCTCAATCAGGGCAGGCATGGTAGTGCCGTCCTTCCGCCGGTAGGTGCGCTCGAAGCCTTTACCGGGGGGCATGGCGCCGGATATCTTGGCGGCAAAGGCTTTACTGGAAGTCCCGCTCTCCACCATGAAATCCCACACGTATTTACCCAGCATCTCTTCGGCACTGTAGCCGAGCATATTCAGCTCCGTCTTGTTTACCCGTGTCATGCGCCCCTCTCTGTCCAGCTCGTGGTAGCCAACCGGGGCCTCATCATACAGCTGCGCCAGCCTTGCCTCGCTCTCCCGCAGCGCTTCCTCTATCCGCTTGCGCCCGGTAATGTCGACCCAGTTTGCGATATAATGCCGAAGCTCGCCATCGACGATTACCGGCACGGCGGTTATCTCAACCCAGAATCGCTCCCCGTTCTTCTTTTTGAAAAGTTCCTCCTGTTTTTTCAAACCGCGGTTAAAGGCTGCCTGACGCTTATTCTCAATCCTCTTCTGCGTCTCCTCCGGCCACCAGGAATACGGCGGTTTCTGCCCGACAAGCTTGGCCAGAGTGAAGCCCGTCAGCTCTTCTAAAGCCGGATTTACATATCGTATTGAAGAATCCGGGTTGGCCACCAGTATCGGGTTGGGTGAATTTTGCAATACCCCGGAGTTGAACTCCTCACTCTGCCGTAATTCCCCTTCCATCCACTTGCGTTCCGTGATGTCACGGATATAGCCTACATGGGCGGGCTTACCTTTGTATGCGGTATGGGCATAGGTTACTTCCACAGGGACTTCCGTGCCATCTTTTCTGGCAATTGATATCTCAAGGAGGTCGGGTATCACCTCCCCTGACATTCTTCTTTGATGCCTTCCCGTGGCGGCTTCTCGGTATCTGGGATGGATGAGGTCAAGCATGGACATGGTGAGCAGTTCCTCTCTGGAATAGCCGGTAAGACGTTGCCACTCATCATTAACGAACACATGTACCGCCATCTTGTTTTCCGTATCCTGGAGCATGACAACAGCCTCTCCAACTTTTGAGCCGAGTTCGATGAGAGCGCGATACCTCTCCTCCGATTCTATGAGAGCCGCCTCTTTCTGCTTGAGTTCGCCTGTTTCCTTTTCAGCTTCCCTCCACTCCAATATAGAGAAAATTAAGAAAGCCAGGACCAAGAAAATACAGACCGTAATAATCTCATCAACATTACGCGCTTCACGTACTTCAACCCATCTCGCTACCATCTCAAATATATCGAAAATAGATGACACAATGAAAATAACAACGCTTACAGCGGCGATTGTCACCAGTTCTATTAATACATTTCTCCTTTTCTTCAGTGTAAAGGCCAATTTGCTCTTGATTCCCATTTTTCACCTCTCTGGCGATAAAACCGATGGCATACGTGATTGTTGAAATAAACAGAGTTGCTACCTAACTGAACAGCCTCTTTACCTTCTCCACCACATTAACCGGACTGAAGGGTTTGGTGATAACCTCATCGGCACCCGAGCTAATGCCCTTCTCCCGGTCAGAATCCCTCCCCTTGGCAGTTAAAATGATGATGTATATATCTTTGAGAACGGGGTTTTTCCTGATTTCCTGACATACTTCGTAGCCGTTTTTCTTCGGCATCATTACGTCCAGAAACATCAGGTCCGGCTTTGACTTTTGCACCAATTCAATTGCCCTTTCGCCGTCTTCTGCCTTAGTTACTGTGTATCCTTCTCTAGTTAAAACAAAGTCAAGAGACCTGATGACATGGGGCTCATCGTCAACGACCATGATTTTCTTTCTTTCTTCCACTTTCACATCTCTCCATCACTTTGATTTTTTACCGATTTTCATATCGCTGGCGGTTATGAGACTTCCGATATTCTCTCTTCCTAATAATGCTGGCCGTAAACGGCCATGATATTCATTTTTATACGCGGCAGGTGCTTTTCTGACTGCTTCCCATTTTTAACGGGCGGCACCTGCCGCAGCGCCAGTCCGATGTTCACCGCATATCGGGACAAAGGGAAATCAGGAGCATGTTTTAGCCACAGCGGCAGCGCTGCTATCGGCTGTTTGATACTCTCACGTAATAGCGCGCTTGTTTCCGGGTTGCTCATCAGAGCGCCAGTTAAATACACCGGGGTGTTTGAGTTGAGCGCATGCTCAGGATGGGCACTGTTGAAGAAAGTGAAGGTCCGTGCCAGGGCACCAGTCACCTGCTGCAACCTTTCCTCCAGAAGCTGGCCTTCCGCTTTTACCATGGCGGTGTGGGTGACCTCCGGAATTCCCTCAGCGACGATTAGGATATTGGTGCTCTCGTCCTCTAGGTCGATAAGCACCGCTTCACTCTGGTCAACTATGCGTGACAATGCCATTGGTTTAAGTTCCACAACCTGCGGCCTGATACCCACCTGGCGCAGGACACGGTACAACGGGTCAAATATATCGCGCGGCGTGCCGCTTAGATAAACGCTATGTTCACTATCTCGCGAGCCGGTGATTTGCCAGGACAGGTAGATTTCTTTCAAAGGCACCGTCATTTCCCTCTGCGCGGCCCACTGTACTGCCTCCCCCAGCAGATTGCTGCTTATTCTTGGTAAAGACACGGTACGGGTCACAGAACGGAAACCACTGATGCTGACCAGAACGCCCCGGCGGCTTATGCCGGTCGACTTAAAAAGAGTATCCAGTGCCGCGGCCACGCCGTCGGGGTCTATAATCCGGGCATCCTTGACTGACCCGGCGGGAAAATTCGCTTCTCCCCAGCGCTTCACTGCTTTTCCTCTCATACTGAGAAGTCGGGCCAGATTTGTTTCTATGCTGAGAGCGACCGTACTCTGAAAGAACATCTTTATTCAATCTCCCAGGCAGTGATGTGCCGTTCGTCGCCAACAATCGCCACTCCTGCCCTAATTGTTACCTCGCCAACGGTGGTAACGACCTCGTAGTCGATGGGGCGGTTGATGACAACCACGCGTATGTCATCAACGTAGAACATATCCCCATTCCCTGACATATTGGCATCAAAGGCAATCCATAATCGATTTGTGGCGGTATACGCCGACAGGTCGATCTGATAGTAGCGATAGGTATTATCATCCTCGCCATCCTCCCATGTCCTCATTACCGTCCAGTTCTCACTATCCGCACTCACCAGGCAGTCGGCCGTCTCACCGCTCTCAAATGACTGGGCCTTGGCCCGGAAGGTAAGATAAACATTCGTTTCCCCCTCCGGATAAAAAGAACGGGCCACTACTCCGGTGCCGCGCCGCAACCGCAAATGATATTTCCCCTGATAAGGATCATCACCCTTTATGATTGAAACGTCGCCCGAATGGTACCAGCTGCCATACCACCCCGAGCCACCGGACCACTTTTTACTTTCAAAGTCATCGGTGGCGAGAGTCAAATCCGGAACCGGCACAACCCGGGTCACCGTAACCCGTGGCGTGAAACCGTTTATTGTCTCGGTAAGCGAATAGCTGACCTGGTCCTCCGGTTCGGTAAGATTGACAAGGTCACCATAGGTCAGGTTCCATACCACGTCTTCCATCGCAGCGTCGGCGGCATACTGCGCTGGCATTGTTTCACGAAAGACTCTGGCCGATAGCAAATTGGTGGTGGCGCTGTTCAGAAAATTTCCCACCAGCAATGAGCCCATGGCCAGCGTTATCAGCGCCATCGGCAGGACCTGTCCATCCTGTCCCTGCCACTTTTTCATAAATCTGGTGAATTTTGACATGGTATTACTGTCTAACCTCCCGTGTTGGGCCGGAGGCATACCTTGCCGGTCGCTGACCGGCGGACTGACCACCGGCTGGTATCGGTCGATTCAATACGAAAGGTAAGCATATTGCCCAAGCGAGCAAACTCGGTAAGGGAAATGTCCCTGGCCACCACGGTTACCGCTCCGTCATATTCACGCAGCAGGTCCGTGCGCAACAAGCAATAGCTGCTGGTGTGGGCATTGCCCTCATTGTCAATCCATTCCAGCGTTATTTCTTCCGCCTCTCCGCTCTCCGAAATATCGGTCGTCCTGGCCATCTGAGCATCCCGGCTTACCCAGTAGGCTGCTTTCTGGACGTTGTGCAGCGCGCTGGCCTCGGCATTACCCCGCTCAGTGGTGTTGACAATCAGCTGCACTGTCGCACCCAGCCCACCGATAATGAGCACGGAGATAGACAGGGCGACGATTAGTTCCAGCAGCGTCATGCCGCTCTGACGACTGTTATATCTCATCGGTTCACCTTAAAATCTTCCAGGGCCATCATTGTTTCCCCGTTCCGGCGAACGGTAACGGTGATTCTCTGGATGTTCTCATCCCTCTCCTCAATGGCCGAAGCCTCGGCACTTATGGTGAAATCGAGTGGTATGGATGGCAATATTTCGTAGGTGGTCGGTGCCACAGCGTATTCCTGGCCCTTGACGTACTCCAGCTGCGAGCGGGCCAGGTTCTCGGTGGTAGTCCGCTCGTAAATTATGCCCACGGTTCGGCTGCCGGTATAGAGACTGCTGATGAATATCACCGCGGCCGTTCCGGTGATCAGCAGCGCCACCAGCACTTCAGCCAGCCCGGCGCCTCTCTGACCGCCAGACCGGTATATCAGCTTCCGGCAATGTGATAGCAACTTTTTTATCATTCCGCTCACTCGCTCTGTTCCGGCCTGCATATAATTTGAAGCCTGCCTCACGGTTAAGTCATTAGCCCATGATATCGTAGATGGAGTAAATCGGCATCATGGTGGAAATGGCGATGAAGCCCACCACCAGGCCAACCAGCAACACCAGCGCCGGCTCCAGCGTGGACATGAACTGGCTCATTGCCTGTCCGAACTCAAAATCGTAGTGGTCCGCCAGCATAGTGAAGCTGGCATCCAATGTATTTGTTTCTTCACCCATTATCACCAGCTGGTTGACCATGCTGGGAAACCAGGTAATGTTATGTATCGCCTGTGACAGACTCTGTCCCCGCAGCAGACAATCAGGAATCCGGCGGAGCTCCCGGCGGAGCAGCTCACTCTGTACACTCTGGCGTGCCAGTTGCACCGCCTCGACAATCGGCAGACCGGCACCGATGAGCATGGAGGTGATGCGGCTGAGATGTGCCAGGGTGCGGAGCCGGTAGAGGCGTCCCATAATCGGTATCTTCAGCAATACTCTCTCCATCAGATAGCGCCCGGCAGGGCGCCTCGAGAACCAGACCAGAAACAGGAACAGGGAGGAGCCGGTGCCCAGCAAATAGTATTTATAGCTGGTTATGAATCCGGCCGATGCCAGGATGAACCTGGTTGGCCAGGGAAGCTGTGTATCGAACTCGGCAAAAATACGGGTCAGCGGAGGTATTACCACAGTCACCAGTATGACGCCGGTAACCATGCCAAGCAGAACCACGAACAGGGGATAGGTGATGGCCGTCTTCACCTTCTTCCTGGTGGTTACATCCTGCTCCATATAGTCGGCGACTTGCTTCAACACCACCTCCAGCTTGCCCGTTTTTTCACCGACCCGCATCAATTTACCGTAAGCAACGGAAAATGCCCGCGGATGCTTCTCCACCGCCGCTGAGAATGTGGCCCCCGTCTCCACATCGGCGATGATTTCGCGCAATACTTTTTTCAGCGCCCGACCGGAGACCTGTTCGCGCGCCAGCTTCAGTGCGGCGAGAAACCCGGTGCCCCTTTCCAGCATCATGGCCAGCTGGCGGGAAAACAGTATAACGTCCTGATTCTTTACCTCAAAAAGTGGCGGCAGCCATTTCAGAAAGCGCGGCCGTTTTACTTCTCTGAGACTCAAGATGCGAAGACCAGCCCGCTCCAGTGCCACCACCGCCGTAGACTGCTCCGCGACCACCAGTGTCCCTTTTATCAGCTTTTTCTGAGGATTGTAGGCTAAATATCTATAGGCCATGTCACATCCTGATTACAGGTTTGCCCTCAAGCAGATTCAGCGTGTAGAAAGGACGTTATTCACTACTTCAGAGGGCGTTGTAATCCCCTCCTTTACCTTCAGCATACCGTCGTGAAGCATGTTGATCATGCCTTCTTTTACTGCCTCTTCTCTTACCTCGTCAGCGGTGGCATTGCTGATCAACATCTGTCTGAGCCGGTCACTCATTATCAGGATTTCAAAAACGCCGATTCGACCCAGATAACCGGTCTGAGAACAGAAGTTGCAGCCGGCACCGTAATAGAATTTGGTGCGCTGCTCACCCATCGCTTTTTCGTAAGCCTGCTGCTGCTCAACCGTTACCTCACCAGCCGTGTAGCAGTGCGGACAGATGCGGCGCACCATTCTCTGGGCTACAACGCCCAGCAGAGCTGACGATATCAGGAAAGGGTCTACCCCCAGATTGGCCAGCCGATAGAACACCGCCACCGCATCATTGCCGTGAATCGTGGAGAGGACAAGGTGCCCGGTGAGCGCGGCCTGCACACCGGTGCTGGCGGTGTCATTGTCACGCATTTCACCCACCAGAATGATATCCGGGTCCAGACGCATAATCGCCCGCAGGCCGCTGGCAAAAGTAATACCCGCCTTGTAATTCACCTGAATTTGATTTATGTCATCAAAGTAATATTCTATTGGCTCTTCAACGGTGATAATGTTGCGTTCCTTCCGGTCCAGTTCATTCAGCGAGGCATAAAGTGTGGTTGTCTTTCCGGCGCCGGTTGGACCTGCCGCCAGAATCAGCCCGTAAGGCGTGCTGAGCAACTGCCGGTATTTTTGCAGGGATTCAGGCAAAAGGCCGACCTGAGCCAGGTCAAGGATGAAACGTGATTTATCCAGAATGCGCAGTACCACCATTTCCCCATACGCCGTCTCGCTGGTCGCCACCCGTATATCCACCTCCCTGTCATCGGCACTGAACGAAATCTGCCCGTCCTGGGGCAGCCTCCGCTCGGCGATATTCATGCCCGATAGTATTTTGACCCGGGAGATTAGCACCGGGTGCATCTCCAGCGGCAGCGACATGAAATCGTGCAGTATGCCATCAATCCGGTACCTGACCCGCAGGTGGTCTTTCTGCGGCTCCAGATGGATATCAGAGGCGCGTCCCTTTATTGCCTGGTTTATCAAAAGGTCGACCACCCGTACCGCCGGCGCCCCTTCAATGGCATCACCTAGAACCTGATACTCCTCAGAGACCGGCCTGGCTTCGGAGGCAGTGAGGCGGTCGATTTCCTGTTCAATTTCACCCACCGCCTGGTAGTTAAGGTCTATTGCCTCACGAATATCTTCCGGAATACCGATGGCTGCCTGAACTTTGCTGCCAGAGTGAGCCACTACCTCACTTATCGCCTGCACGTCCTGCGGGTCTGCCATGACCAGTATCAACTCGTCATCCACGATGTCCAGCGGCACCAGAGTGTATTTACGCGCGGTCCATTCGCTGACCAGTTTCAAGGCCTCGGGCTGAAGGGTATGCCGCTTCAGGTCAATGAACGGGACGTTAATCTGGACACTCAAGGCAGCGACAATGTCCTCAGTTTTGACAAACCGCTGCTCAATGAGCACATCACGCAACTGCTTGCCCTGGCTCTGTTGCAGGTCATACGCCTGCTCCAGCTGTTTCGGCGTAATCAGCTGCGCCTCGACCAGCATTTCGCCCAGGTCTCTGGCAGAGCTCTCGGCTCGTGGAGCACTTTCCTGGTATATATCTTCTCTAACCATTTTAAATCCGTGTATCTTTAATAATGCCGCTTACTGCCCGGCCAGCTTATCGGCCAGCTCATTGAAAGCCGCCGCTACCGGCGTGCCTGGAAATTCAAGGACAACCGGACTGCCGCGTGCTTCAGCCTCCGTGCATTCTTCGTGTGCCGATGGAATTATCGCAGCTATCGGAATATCCCCGGCCGAAGTTTGCTCCCCCGATTCAGCGCCGGTGCCATCGCCGTTCCGGTCGACTCTGACTACCATCATCTTCCGTCGTTCCACGCCCAGTTTATCTACCTGCGCCACTACGGAATTGACCCTGGACAGCGAACCGGCGTCAGAACCGGTAATCAGACCAACCGCATCGCACTTCTTTAATATGCTGCCCATTAACTCGGTTGAAGAGGCCGGCAGGTCAATCAGCACGTATTCGGCCAGGCCGTTGAGTTCCTGGAACAGGACTTCGGCATCGTTATTAGTCAACTCATACGGCTCTTCCGCAGACTGCTGTCCACAGAGTAACTGCACGCCACTTGAGTGCTTGGTTATGGCTGCTTCCAGCTCATCCCGGTCCAGGGCATCGTTGCCATCACTTAACAGCTCACCAATGGTATGTCCGGGCTTCACACCCAGTAGCGCACCGGTATCGCACATGAAAGGGCAGAGGTCCACCAGAATTACGCTGTGTCCCTTCTGCGCTATGGCCACACTGGTATTGACTATCACGGTGCTGGTCCCGGCGCCACCTCTGATGCCAAAGAAGGCTATATACTTTGCTTTTTTCTGTGCCACCTTCTTTCTACCGTTAATTAATTTCTGTACATTATCCAGCAACTGCAGGCGTTCCACCGGCTTGGTCAGATATTCGTCAGCACCAACCCTGAGCCCGGTTTCACGGTCCACTGGCTGTCCCTTCGCCGATAGCATCAAAACGGGTATATTTACCGTCTTGGCTTCGCCCCGCAAACGATGACATACCTCAAAGCCGTCCATACCGGGCAACATTACATCCAGAATGGTGAGATCGGGCGCTTCTTCCGCCGCCATCTTCAGTCCTTCAATACCATTCTTGGCGGTAATGATTTCATATCCCTCTTTGGTTAAGGTATGCTCCAGGAGCCTCAGGACACTCAGATTGTCGTCAACGATCAGTATTTTATTCATCTTGCCCCCTGTTATTTAACTCAGGCTTTCCGCACACTCTGCCTATCTTTCCGCTTTACTTGAAACTTCAGATGATTTACCTTGAGAATATAGCCTCAGCGATTAATGATATCTAAACAAACAACTGTTAAATCTAAACATTTTCTAAATAGTGTTATAAGTGAATACCAGCATACTTCCACGTTACTTACAAAAATTCATATAGAAACCGAGTTCGCTGACGGGTATAATAGAGACTGATACTGGTAACTAAAGGAGGCATATATGGTATTTACTGCGGAGCAAATCAAAAAGGTCAGTGTTATCGGTGCCGGGACCATGGGCCACGGTATCGCCCAGGCCTATGCCCAGGAAGGCTACCCTGTTACCATCACCGATGTTGCCAAACCGGCCTTGACCGGCGTGAAAGACAGGATTAAATCCAACCTGGAGACCCTCGCCCGTGAAGGCCTTATCCCGGAGAAAGAGATAGCAAACATAGTCGCCAGAATCACCGTGGTTGACAGCCTGGAGAAGGCAGTCCGGGATGCCAACCTGGTTACCGAGGCTGTCATTGAAGACCTGCCCACCAAAACAAAACTTTTTCCAGAAATGGAAAAGTTCTGCTCACCAGAGTGCATCCTGGCCAGCAATACCTCTTCCTTCCCCATGACCCAGATTGCCGCCCAGATGGCAAGGCCGGAGAGGGCCATTGTCACCCACTGGATGAATCCGCCCTACCTGGTACCGCTGGTGGAAGTGGTGCCCGGCGAAAAGACATCAGAGGAAACCTACCAAACGGCATATGAGATACTCGTTAAAATAAAGAAGGTGCCGGTAAAAGTGCAGAAGGAAGTCCTCGGCTTCCTCATCAACCGCATTCAGACGGCGATGAACCGCGAGGTATATCATCTTGCGGAAATCGGCGCCGCCAGCGCCGAGGATATTGACCGCGCCGTGGTGACGAGTCTGGGGTTCCGGCTGGCGTTTCTGGGACCGCTGCTGGTGAGAGACCTCGCCGGACTCGAAGTTACCTGCAAGGTGGACGAGACGATACTCCCCGAGCTGGATTCCTCGATAAAGGCTAACAAGCTGCTCAAGGAAATGGTAAATCGCGGCGAGTATGGTGCCAAGACCGGAAAGGGCTTTTTCTCCTATACGCCGGAATCAATTGCTGCACTCATTAAGGAGCGCGACCGGAGGTTTATCCACCTGCTGAAAGAGCTGTATTATCAGTGATTAATTATCGGTTTCAATCTTCTTCCTGCCACTCGGTGACGCGGGAAGACCAGAGGCGAACCACCGCTTTTTCCAGCACTTCCCGCCGGGGGTCCGGCACATCAAGGATTGGCAAGACACGGTCCTGAAATGCCCCGAGGAAGGAACAGTGTTTCTGCAGCTGCATAACGGTCTGGCGCGGTCCTCCATAGACCATATAGTCAATGAGCCTGGCCTGCGATTCAAAATGCTCCCGAGCGTGAAGGCACACCCTGTCCAGAAACTCGGTTGCCTGTTTCTCTCTCCGCCGCTGGAATCGCATCTGTGAGGAGCCACCTTTCTTATGCCGACCGTGCACCAGTCCCGTACCGACCTTGCTGGTGATGAGCTGCTCACCCTGACAGAGGCCCACCGCGTAGGCCCCCAGATGCACCAGAACCAGGCCAATAGTGCAATCAACGCTGAGCAGATGGCGCAGCGGCCCGGTATTGAAGCCGGTGAATACGGCCTGCTCCCCTAACGGGAACGGAGGCAAAATCAGGCATTTACGGGCATCACCCCAGAACAGCGCCCCGCCGGTTTTGGAAAGAGCCAGCATATCGGTCATCTCTTCAGGAGGAGCGGTCGTGCCAAAAGTTTTTGGCAATACCTTTTTAATATCCTGCAACGGTGTTCCCGGAGGCAGATATGACGTGGTTGCCGCTGAATCACCCGTGTTCTCCAGCGTGTCCAGAAACTCCAGCATTCGACGGCGCCGCAGATAATATGTGTTCAGTACCAGTGCCAATATAATACCCCTCAGCGGTTTGAATAACTCATATAGATAAATTAAAGGCTGACCACGGTAGCGCCATCGCCGCCCTCATCATGTTTGCCGGTGCGGAAAGATTTGACCAGCGGGTGAGCGGCCAGAAAATCACGGACAATCTGGCGAACCGTGCCGGTGCCAACGCCGTGAATAATGCGGACTTCACTGAGGTTGGCGAGCGCAGCATCATTGAGGTAAATATCAAGCGCCACCTCCACCTCATCGGCCCGTTTGCCGCGCAGGTCAAGTTCGGTTGATATCACCCTGGTCGCCGCAGGCATGGTGCCGCCCCTGGTTCGGGCTGGTTTTGTCTCCGCTGTCTTCTCAATATTCTCCAGCCCGAGCCTGAGCTTGAGCTGCCCGGCCTGTACTTCGACCTCCCTTGCATCTTCATCAACGGACAGTACACTGGCCTGCAACCCGATATCCCTCAGGTAGACTCTGTCGCCAGCGGCAAGGCTCTTTTCCGGTTCTGCTTCACCGGTATCTGCCCTCCATACCTCACTGCCCAATTGTTCCTGCACCCCGGTCAGTGCTTTTTTGGCCCGCTCCAGTCTCTCCCTGGTCATTTCCCGGCGCAGTTCCGAACTGGCCTGCCGAATCTGCCGGTGCAGCTCCGCCGCTTCCGCAACGACCCTGTCCCTGGCCTCCTGCAGAGCCTGCAGCTCTTCCTCCTTCAACCGCTGCAGCCGGTCCTTCAGCTCGGCGTTCTGCCTGTCCACCTCTTTTCTCCCGTTTTCCAGACCGGCGCGGACTTCCTCCGTCTTCTGCTTCTCAACCATCAGGTTGCTCAGCAGCGATTCCAGCTCCAACGTTCCCTTAGACAGCAGCCCCCTGGCGTGGTCAATTATGCCCGACGGCACACCGAGGCGCGTGGCGGTGGCCAGAGCGTTGCTGCCGCCAGGCAGGCCCAGCGTGAGATGGTAGGTCGGTGCCAGGGTCGCCGGGTCAAAGTCAAAGGAAGCGTTCTGCACCCCTGGGGTAGCATGGGCGAATGCCTTCAGGTCGCCATAATGGGTGGTGGCGACGGTCAGCACCTTCTTTTCCAGAAAGTGAAGCAGTATGGAACGGGCCAGGGCGGAACCCTCCGCTGGATCGGTGCTTGTGCCCAGCTCGTCCAGCAGCACCAGACTGCACGGCGTGGCCTTCTGGATAATACGGACGATATTGCCCACGTGCCAGCTGAAACTGGAAAGGGTCTGCTCAATGCTCTGCTCGTCGCCAATATCAGCAAAGACACCGTCAAAGACGGGCAGGCACGTTTCCGGAGAGGCAGGAATGGGTATGCCCGCCTGCGCCATCAGACTGAACAGCCCAATCGTTTTCAAGGCCACTGTTTTGCCGCCGGTATTGGGGCCGGTGATGATGAGAGTGGAGAAATCCCGGCCGAGCTCCACAGAGAGCGGTACCGCCTTCTCCCCGAGCAGCGGATGCCTGGCTTCAACCAGTTTGACCACTGCCGCCTCCGCACTTTCATTTTTAAATCCGTTGCCATCGTTAAGCACTGGCTCACAGGCCCTCACGGTGCGGGCGTATCTGGCTTTCGCCAGTGCCAGGTCCAGCTCCGCAAGCTTTTCAATACTTGAGGACAGTTCTGCCTCGTGTTTGCCCACCTCTGCGCTGAGACTGCGCAGTATTTTTTCTATCTCACGTTTCTCTTCATTAACCAGCTCGCGTACGGTATTGCCCAGCTCCATGGTTGACCAGGGCTCAACAAACACGGTGGCCCCGGTGTTGGATACATCGTGGGTTATGCCACGGATTTCCCTTCTGAGTTCTATCTTTACGGGAATGACATATCGGCCCTCGCGTTCGGTGATTATCGGCTCCTGGATTATCCGGCGACCGCGCGGCGAGTTGATGATAGCTTCCAGTCGTTGCCACAAATGCTCGCGCTCTTCTCTCAGCTGTCCCCTTATGGCGGCCAGGTTCGGAGATGCCCGGTCGAGCACGTCGCCACCGGGTGATATACAGCGGGCGATTTCCTTTTCCACCGACCGCAGTTCGGCGATGTCCCTGGCTATATCCCAGAGCCGGGGCAGTTCTGCTGATAAATTAAGCAGGCTGCTGCGTGCCTGACGCATGGCGGCGAGCGTTTGCTGAATTTCCATGAGGCTTCTCGGCTCCAGAATACCCTCCAGCGAGGCCATCCTGACGGCTTCGCGTATATCGGAAACGCCGCCAATGGAAAAACCCGGCTCCAGGGTCAGAAGGTGCCGCGCCTCCGCGACCTGCCTGAGCAGCCGGTCAATCTGGTCGTAATCGGTGAGCGGCTTCAGCTTCAACATGAGCTCACGGCTGGCCGAGAACGAGGTGTGCTCCGCCAGAATGGCTGTTATCTGCGGGAACTCCAGTATTTCCAGGCTCTTTTCGTCCATATTCATTCCTCTGTCAGCACCGTTCAATTATAGCACGAAGGAGTCTATGATAGATTCTGGCCGGCTTTGAAAAAGTAATGGCATAAGTTTATAATTCTAATGCAATTAGACTTTCAGTTGCGAGGGCACGTAGTGAAGAATAGAGTCTCAATTGTCAGCGCCGAAAAAACCGGTGTCGAAGCTGCCGTGCGCAAAGCCATAGAACTGGCCGGCGGCCTGGCTGAATTAATAACACCACGCTCAAAAGTACTGGTCAAGCCAAACCTCATGCGCCCTGAACCATCGGGCACAGGACTGATTACTGACTGCCGTGTTACCGAGGCAGTTACCAAGGTCGTTCTGGAACTGCAGCCGGCGTCAGTGGTAATCGGCGATGGCGCTGGTGCCGGCTATGACTTCAGCGGCAGCACCAGCACCGAGGAAGCCTTCCGGGTCTCCGGCACCGCTGATGTCGCCCGGCGACTGGGCGTTGAGCTGTGCAACTTTAATCGCGACCAATGGGAAGAGGTGGTGGTGAGTAACCCCTATGTCATGGACAAGGTACGTATTGCCCGTACCGTACTGGAGAGCGACGTAGTCATCAGTTTACCCGTGCTCAAGACGCATTTGAGGACCATAATCACGCTGAGTCTGAAGAATACCAAAGGCGTCCTGCCCGGCGCCGAAAAGAGGAAGACGCATGCCCTGGGTCTGGATAAGGCAATCGCCGACCTGAATTCGGTGGTGAAGCCAAGCTACGTGGTCGTAGATGCGCTGGCGGGAATGCAGGGACTGTGGGAATACCCCCAGGATAGAATCGAACTGGGGCTTATTTTGGCCGGTCGGGAACCTTGCGCGGTCGATACGGTCGGCACCTGTCTGATGGGATTCAATCCTTCCCAGATAATGCACCTGCAGTACTTCGCCGCCCGGCAAAGGCAAAAGGCAGACCTTGACCATGTGGAAATCGTGGGCGAATCGCTTAAGGCACACCGGAAAAGCTTCAAGCCCGCCTACGCCATTCTTAAGACGCGCTATCCCGGTGTAAATATTATTGCGGGAGAATCAGCCTGCAGCGGCTGCTATGGTGAGCTCATGGGCGCCCTGACGGCCATGAAAGCCTTCGGTGATGGCGCTTCTCTGGAGGAACTAACCGTTATCATGGGCAACCCCAGCCGAGACGAGGTTTCGGCGACTACTAAGACCGTTGTCCTGGGTAAATGTGCCCGAAAATTCGCCCATCTGGGCACCTTTGCCAGAGGCTGCCCGCCAATGGGTGAAGACATTATTCAGGCTATCTGCGATACCACAGGCTCGGACGCCGGTATGGTTATCAGTTCCCTGAACCAAGGGCGCAACCGCCGCTGGGAAGAGACGAAAGACCAGCTTGCCAGATAAACCTTACCGCCTCTTGCCGACCTTAAGATTTTCTTACAACTTTGTTACGACGGGTTAATTTGCCCTATTTTCCATTGACAACGTACTTTTGTACTATTAGACTTTTAGGTAATTTGTAATACTTTAAGGGAATTTATATTACTTTAATTCCCTGAAAGGAGGCGGAAATGAGCCGCAGACCAACAACAATACTGGTGGTGGATGACGAGGTAAGCGTGACGGATATGCTTTATGAGGACCTTACCCAGGAAGGATATGACTGCATCACCGCAGGTACCGGGGGCGATGCCCTCCAGCAACTATCTGCACATAATGCAGAGTTAGTATTGCTTGACCTAAAGCTGCCCGACTTTTACGGAATGGAAGTCCTCAGGGAAATGAAATCAGCTCACCCGGAAATGGCGGTCATTGTTATCACCTCTTACGGCGACATAGAGACAGCGGTTGAAGCCATGAAAACAGGTGCCACGGACTTTATCATCAAGCCTTTTGAACTGGACAGGGTAAACCGGAGCGTCGCCGCCGCTTTGCAGACTGACTCAGCCTCGAGAAGCACTTCTGCCGCGGAAGGGGAACCCAGCACTCCAGCAGAACAGCAGACCGACTGGATTCCCTACCTAGATGATATTGCCCGCGGTGTGGAAACCAAACTGGATTCACAAACCGATTGTCTGATGATGAAGACGGTCATCGACAGGACTGAATCAATCGCCCGAAATCTCGGCATACCTGAATATCAAGTTGAGGATTGGGTGAGCCATAAACGCAGGCACATTGAGCGGATTAACGCCCTGGGCATCATTATCAATAAGCTGGAGAAAAAACCAGTCGCTCCGTAAAGTCCCGGGCACAGTGCTATTTCGGAAAACAAAAAAATTGGCAGCTAAAAAGGATTGTAAATGACAGAACTGATGACGGTGGAAGAACTGGGTCAGTATCTTCGTTTTACTAACAAAACAATCTATAAGCTACTCAAACAGGGAAGTATTCCGGCACTCAGAATAGGCAATAAATGGAGGTTTGACAGAAAAGCAATTGATGACTGGCTGCACCAGAGCCTGAACAAAACGAAGGCCCGCATTCTGGTTATTGATGACGACGATATGATCCTGTCCCTGTTCAAAGAGATCCTGGAAGGTGAAGGACATAAGGTGGTAACCGCGAGTACCAGCGCCGAAGGCATCGAATATCTTGGTCAGCAGGATTTTCACCTGATATTCCTGGACTTGAAAATGCCTGACATTGATGGCGCCGACCTCCTGAAGCAAATCAAAAGCACCAAGCCAGCAGTTCCGGTAACCATAATCACCGGCTACCCCGGAAGCGAAGTGATGGAGCGCGCTCTGAAACAGGGGCCATTTGGCGTGATGGAAAAACCGTTCGATTACAATGATATCCTCAGCGCCGTTAACAGTTTCCTGCACATAGCGCCGGTGAAGGGGCCAGCATTAAAATCAGAAAATGCCCTAAACCGATAAATTCCTAAAATACCATGAAGAAAAAGAGAATACTAATTGTTGATGATGAATTCTACGTCAGGGATATGGTTGCCTGCGCTCTGGAAGATGAATATATCGTCCTCCAGGCTGCTGACGGCGAGGAAGCAATAGCCCTGGCGCGCCGCCAGAAGCCGGACCTCATCCTAATGGATATTATCTTACCCAAGCTTGACGGCATAAGTGTCTGTTCCATACTTAAAACTGACCGCCACACCAAAGCCATACCCGTGGTCATGCTCAGCGGCAGAACCGACCGGATGGAACTTGATGCCTGCAAATCCATTGGCGCTGATGATTTTCTGACCAAGCCTTTTGATGTTCAGGAATTGACCGATAAAGTCGCACGGTACTAGTCCACAGTAACCAGCCTGGTATTACGCTTTTAAATAGGCAGCAGTCGGAGCATATGATGGATGTGAACAGCGTCCAGAAAAAGATCGCCAGCAAGGAAAAACTGGAATTTTTACAGGCACTGGATAGAAGGTTAAAGGAGTTCATCACCTTCCACAATGTTGCTCAAACGGCGATTGAATCTCTTGACCTGAAGGAGATGCTGCGCAACGCGCTGCAAGAAGCGGCTGAACTTCTGGCGGTAGAGGTAGCCGTCATATCTTTCACCAATAATCAGGATAATAATTCAATTACCGTTGCCCATGGGGATGTATCGTCATCATTTATCAATGGACTGGAAGCAAAGTCAGTGCACTATCGCCGTGTTTCAGACTCATATCTATCCGGCGTGCCGATAGTCATCGAGGATACCGAAAAATATCCTCAACTGGTAGATTCAGCAATCATCCAGGAAAGGTTCCGTTCCATTGCCTCGGTACCACTGAAATCAAGCGGCGCGGTCATAGGCACATTGTTCGTCGGCAGCCACGGTTTACATCCCTTCACCTCAGAAGATATCCAATTGCTCACCGCCTTCGGTGAAGGCCTGGGGCCGGTTCTCAAGGCAGCGACCCTTCTGCATGCCGTCGAGGATAAAAATCTGCAACTTGTTTCACAGAATGAGGCCCTGCGGCTACACCAGCGGGCGCTGCTCCGAAGGACGAGGGAGGCGGAGGAGGCAAACCAGCTGAAGTCCGAATTCCTGGCCCGTATCTCACACGAGCTGCGTACCCCGCTGAATGCCATCATCGGCTTCTCCGAACTGACGCTTGATGAGATACCAGGACCGGTTAACGAGGAACAGAAACAGTGTCTCGCCGATATTCTTTCCGCAGGCAAACATCTCCTGAATCTGGTGGAAGAGGTCCTTGATATTTCAAAAATGGAATCCGGCAGGACGGAGCTCGATTTGAAACGCCTGTCCCCACACCGGATACTGGACTCAGTCAGCAAGGTCATGGTGCCCATGCTGGGCCGCAGGGGGCAAAAACTCAATATCGCTATTGATAATAAACTTTCCGGTCTCTATGCCGACGAAAGCAAACTGGAGCAGGTGCTCTTTAACCTGTTGAGCAATGCTTCCAAGTTCAGCCCGGATAATGCGGAAATAAAGGTTGAAGCCGTCAGGCAGGAGTCTCAGTGTCATTTCAGCGTGATTGACCGCGGCATTGGCATCAGGCCTGAAGACCAGAAAAGGGTATTTGAGCCCTTCTTCCACATAAATACTCCTTTTAGGAAAGACGAGGAAGGCACCGGCCTCGGGCTGACCGTGGCCAAGAGTATAGTTGAAAAGCATGGTGGGCGGATGTGGATGGAAAGTAAATGTGATTCCGGCAGCATTTTCTGCTTTACGGTGCCACTTAAACCTGGAATTAAACGGGGTCTATGCAAAACCAGTGCCAAATAGGGATATAAGATTATGGTTTTTCGGCAATAGTGTTTTATTAACTTGCCAAAGCTTTGATTTAACGCGCGGCCATGAAGGAGGTGCGGCATGAAGGACAGGGGGGGAACCAGGGAACAACTGTTAAAAGAGGTGGCGGAACTCCGCCATCAGGTGGCTGAGTTAAAAGCGTCTGCGATGACACGCCAGCACATAGCCAATGACAAACGGACACAGCAGAAATTGAAGGAAACAGAACAGAGATTCAGCTACATGTTTCACAGTGCTGGCGATGGCCTGATATTTCTGAGCAAATCAGGCAAGATTCTTGACCTTAATAAAAAAACGGCGGCAATTTACGGCGGCACCAGAGAGGAGCTGCTCGGCAAGCACTTCGCCAAAATCGACATCTTTTCTCCCGGAATGATTTCCGAAATGCTGCTGACTTTTAAAGCGGTCCTCGCCGGCCAACGGCCCAGCATGACTTTCACTATCAAGAACAAACTGGGCGAAGAAAAAGATCTAGAATGTTCGGCGGAGCTTGTCAGGGCAGGGAAAAGGATACTGGGGCTGACCATCGTCGCCAGAGATATCACCGAGCGCAGGCAGGCCGAGAAAAGGGAAACCCTCCTGGCCGAGATTCTAGAACATGCGCCGTTTTCCGTCATCGCCACGGACGAACAGGGTAACATTACCCATGTTAACCACGCCACCGAAAGGCTATTCGGCTATACACGCCGGGAGCTTAACGGGAAAAACCCGGCTATGTTCAATGCCGAGCCCAATGCCGGCGAAATACAGCGGGATATTATGGAAACGGTGCGGCGAGGGAAAGTGTGGCGGGGGGAAATGCTGAGCAAAAAGAAAAACGGTGAATTATTTTCTGTCGGCGCCAACGTCTATCGCTTAATAGATACGGAAGGAAATCTGATTGCCATGGTCGGTTTCCAGCGAGACATCACCGAGCGCAAACAGACAGAACAGGCGCTGCGGGAGAGCGAGGAGAGATTCCGCATTGCCAGCCAGATTGCCAGCGACGTGGTCTACGAGAGAGACATAAAAACCGGCGTCGCTACATTTTATGGAGATATAGACAGCCATTTAGGCTATGAGCCCGGCGAATACCCCCACACCATGGAAGGTTGGCGGGAACATGTCCACCCGGAAGACCTCGCCCGTATAGACAGGCAAAGTATCAACCAGCTCGAGCCAGGCGTGCCATATAGCATAGAGTACCGTATGAGAAAAAAAGATGGCACATACATGACCTGGTTGGATAGTATCGTGCTGATAAATGATGCCGAAACAGGCAGGCCTCTGAAATTTGTCGGGGCCGCCACTGATATCACCGAGCGCAAACATGCCGAGGGGGAATTAGCCAATTTCAAGGCAGTAATTGATAATGCCAGTTACGGTGTAGCCATAGGTCATCCGGAAAAACTGACCTACATCAACAGGCCATTTGCCGAAATGCACGGGTATTCGCCGGACGAATTGATTGGGCAATATTACTCCGTACTTTACACCGATGAGCAGCTGCCAATCATCGACAGGTTAAGAGCTCAGCTTCTTGAAACCGGCAGTTTCATTAACGAGGAAGTATGGCATAAAAGGAAAGACGGCACTGTGTTCCCGGCCCTCATGGCCGGAAACCTGATAAGGGACGAGAAGGGAAATCCTTCTTTAATAGCTGGCACCGTAATAGACATCACCGAGCGCAAGCAGATAGAGAAGGAACTGGCTAAGTTCAAAACCATATCGGATAACGGACGCCACGGAGCTTCGATAACAAGCCTCAGTGACGACAAGCTGATTTACGTAAACCACGCCTATGCGGAAATGCACGGCTACGAGCTGGAAGAGCTTATCGGGCAGCATTCTTCCATAACTTTCACGGAGGCACAATATCAGCAGATAAAAAAGAAGAGAAGGCGTCTTCTCGCTGGAGAAACACACTTCACTGAGGAGGTAGGGCGTCGTAAAAAAGATGGCACCATATTCTTCACCCTGACTACAGCCACCGTAATCGAGGACGAACGCGGGCAACCTATGTTTATCGCCGCAACTTTAATTGACATCACCGAGCGCAAGAAGATGGAAGAGGCGCTGCGTGAGTCCGAAGAGAGGCTGGCGCAGCTGTATGACGAGGCCCCGGTGGGTTACCACGAGCTCGACAGAGAAGGGCGCATGACGCGGGTAAACCGCACGGAGCTGGATATGCTCGGCTACACCGCTGAGGAGATGCTGGGCAGGCACGTTTGGGATTTCATGGTGGAGACGGAGACTTCCAGAAAAGCCTTTTCCGCCAAGATGGCCCGCACCATGCTCCCGGGTCAGGCTTTTGAGCGCACCTACCGCCGGAAGGACGGCACCACGTTATCGACCCTGATTGAGGACCGACCTGTAAGGGATAAAAGCGGGCAGATTATTGGCCTCCGCTCCACTATTCAGGACATCACGGAGCGCAAGCAGGCCGGGGAGGCACTTAAGGAATCCGAGGAACGTTACCGCGCCCTGGTCAATCTTGGGGCTGAGACCGGAGAAGCGGTGGTTATGCTCCAGGATGATGAGCGCGGCGTGGGTATGCATGTTTTTGCCAGCGAGGCATGGTCCCGCATCACCGGCTATTCCGTTGCGGAACTGCTCAATATATCCATGGCCGACCTCATCCACCCCCGCGACCGCGCCGCCGCTGTGGCAAGACACAAGCGGAGGATACAGGGTGACGAATTGGCCGGGCTTTATGAAATCTCCATCATCAGAAAGGACGGCACCGAGGTCCCGGTGGAGGTGACCTACGCTTTTTCCAACTACCGGGGCAAGCGCGCCAATGTCGGCTATATACGGGATATCACCGAGCGCAAGAAGGCGGAAGAGGCGCTGCAGTTAAGAGCCAACCTGCTCAATAACGCCACCGATTCCATCATGGCGGCTGACCTTGAAGGGAATATCATATATACCAATGACACTGCCTGCCGCGCCCACGGCTACACCAAGGAAGAGATGCTGGAAATGAATCTGAGAGATACGGTTCCCCCATCACAGGCCGGGCTGGTCAGCGGGCGCGTTAAAAAGGTAATTGAAGATGGCAATCTGCCATTCGAATCGGAACACAGGCGCAAGGATGGCAGCACATTTCCGGTGGAAATAACATCCCGCACCATCAGGCTTGGTGATAAAACCCTTATTCTCTCCGTACAGCGCGATACAACCGAGCGCAAAAAGGCGGAGGCGGCACTGAGGGAAAGCGAGGAATTCAACTCAAATGTTCTGCGTAATTCCCCCAACCCGGTACTGGTCGCCAATCCCGATACGTCCATACGATATGTAAATCCCGCCCTGGAAGAACTGACCGGTTATTCTCTGGACGAAATTATCGGCCAGAAGTTACCACGCCCCTGGTGGCCGGAAGAGTTTTTGGAAGATATTGAACACGATGCAAAACTAGCCTACCGCCGCGGTTTTAAAGGCCTGGAGCACTGTTTCAAAAAGAAGAGCGGGGAGCGTTTCTGGGTACAGATAACCGCCACACCGGTATTCATTGACGGCGAGTTCCGGCATTTCATCGACAACTGGGTTGACACCACCGAGCGCAAGCAGGCGGAAGAAGCTCTGAGAGAGAGCGAAGAGAAATACCGCCTCCTCGTAGAGAACCAGATAGACCTGATGATAAAGGTAAACACGGAGGGAGAATTCCAGTTCGTCAGCCCTTCTTACTCTGAAATGTTCGGCATGAATGAAGACAAACTGCTGGGCAGGAAGTTTATGCCCCTCGTCCATGAAGATGACCGGGAGATAACGGCCAGAGCAATGGAGAGCCTGTACAAACCACCACACACCTGTTACGTGGAGCAGAGAGCGCTGACCAAGTACGGCTGGCGGTGGCTTGCCTGGTCAGACAAGGCGGTATTGGATGGGAACAATAATGTGGTGTCAATTGTCGGTGTCGGCAGAGATATCACCGACCGCAAATCAGCAGAGGAGGAGTACCAGACTATCGTCCGTACCGCTATGGACGGCTTTTGGTTTTTGGATATGCAGGGGCACATCCTAGATGTGAACGATGCTTTCTGCCACCTGATAGGTTACAGCCGTGACGAACTTTTGAATATGTCAATCCCGGATATCGAAGCGGTAGAGAAGTCAGAGGAAACAGCCAAACACATCCAAAAGATTAAGGAGGTTGGCCGCGACCGCTTTGAAACGCGCCACCGGTGCAAGGATGGCGCGATTGTTGACGTTGAGATCAGCGTCAACTATATGCCAACCGATGAGGGACGATTGTTTGTCTTCGTCCGCGACATCACCGAGCGCAAAAAACTGGAGGAAGAACACCAGAGAGCCACGAAATTAGAGTCACTGGGCACGCTGGCCGGCGGTATCGCCCACGACTTCAACAACCTGCTGACCGGTATACTGGGCAATATCAGCCTGGCCAAGCGGTATGTTGAACCGGACAGCAAAGCATCGGTTCGTCTCGGCGAGGCGGAAAAAGCATCTATACGCGCCAGGGACCTGACCCAGCAGTTGCTCACTTTCTCCCGTGGGGGTGCACCCATAAAGAAACTCGCCTCCATAGGCAAGTTACTGGCTGATGCGACGACATTCGCCCTCAGGGGCACCAATATCAGACCGGAGTTTTCCTTTGCCCCCCGTACCCGGCCAGTGGACATTGACGAGGGCCAGATAAACCAGGTACTGACCAACCTGATAATCAACGCCTGCGACGCCATGCCTCAGGGCGGGACATTGCAGGTTGGCGCGCGGAACCTTCTGGCCAAAGAAGCCCGCAGCTTAAAACTAACGCCCGGTCATTATATTGAGGTCACCGTTTCTGACCAGGGGGTAGGCATACCTCCCGAACATATAGACCGCATATTTGAGCCGTACTTCACCACCAAGACAAAGGGCAGCGGCCTGGGCCTGGCCACGGTCTACTCCATTATCAAAAACCATGACGGTCATATCACGGTGGAGTCAGAGGTTGGCAAGGGAACAACCTTCTATATCTATTTACCCGCTGCCAAAGGACCCTTAACCACAACCGCGGAAATACCTGCTGATGTCCCCATTGCCGGCAGAGGTAAGATACTGGTCATGGACGACGAGGATATCATCAGGGAATTTCTGTACCACGAACTGACGGATGTCGGTTATGAAGTAACCATTACCAGCGATGGTACCCAGGCTATCCAGGAACATAAAAAGGCTAAAAATAAAGGGGCGCCGTTCGACGCTGTTATTCTTGACCTGACGGTAAGCGGGGGAATGGGAGGCAAGGAAGCGATAAAGCAGCTGCGGGAAATAGACCCGAAGGTAAGGGCAATCGCCTCCAGCGGTTACGCCACCGACCCGATAATGTCAAACCACCGCAAGTACGGGTTCCGTGCCGTCGTCGCCAAGCCCTACCGTGTGGATGAACTGGAAAAAACGCTGCAGGGTGTCTTAAAACCAAGGCACTGACTCTTATGAATAAGAATTCGGATTAAGCCGGCATGGTTTCGCTGGTTTCAAGCTATGACTGGTGCCATCGCCGCACAGGCTATCTTGCGAACAGGTCCGAACAATCTACTTTTTCATACTCGCTCTGACACGGATAGCCTCTGGCAACATACATTGCTGGCTCGCTCAGGTCCATGATAGCGGAGTAAAGGGTTACCCACTGCTTGATGCCGTCAACCCGCTCATCCAGATGTCGGCAGATGGAATTGGGCTGGCTGAAGTGGTCCTGAAAGACTCTCTGAAAGCTGCCGACATCGATATGCCCCTTCTCCGGCTCCAGCAGATGTCTTGCCCGCTGGTGGCGGAAGAGCGTATCGGGGTACAGCGATTTCAGAATATCGGTGAAGTTATCACGATTGTTCAAAGCGACGAAGTGATTGCTGTGGGTGAGGATGCCGTCCTCGGGATACATAAAGCCCACGTCCACCGGCGACATTTCCAGGCTGATGGCTTCACCATCGCGATGAGCAATGAAAAAATTCCCTGATACCGTGGCCTTTGCCTGTAGCACCGCCTGCAATGCCTGGCTGAAGCTCTCCGAATTCAATATTCGCCGCATGATTAATAGACACGGCACTGTGGCGCCGAACGCGTCCCGGCTTGATGATAAGCCGTTGAAACAGGCACCAAGGCCAGCTGAATTCATGCCGCGGTGAGCCAGCACTCCCGCCTCTGGCTGGGTTACCACAGCAGGTTTCCCTTGCTGGTCTGCTTTCAGAATGACGTTAAATTCCTGAAACCGGGGCAGCCAGTCCCAGGTCTGGCCGACTAATGTGTGCCCATCTCTGGTTACCTGCGGCAGTGAGGATACTGAGGTACACCCGCCGCCTTGATACAGCGAAGCGATACCCAGGGCAAAGTTGATTTCATAGCGGGCGTTTATGGCGGTAACTTCATCAAGTGATAGCCCGGCGCCTTTGGCCACTCCTTGCAGTTCTTCCAGCATCTCAGCATCATATTCTCCGATAACCGGTATTAAAGCGTGGCTCTTCTGCAGAATTTCCTTGCGTTCGGCTCCCCACAGGGTGCGCCACATATCAAAGTAAACTTCAACGTTCTTCTGGATTACCTTCTGCGCCTGGGAGCCGTACTGCTGGCCACAGTCAAAAGGTTTGCCCTTTACTGATATAACTGGCGGTAACATTCGCGGCGCTCCTTTCCCGGCGATAATAACCTCAGGCTGTCCGTCGGTTATCCGCCTTCCTGATAATCCGGTTGGCCAGCGATTTTTCAATCGGTATGCTGATATATTTTGCCACTACCTTACGGAAGTGATAGCCATATACGCTCAAGCTTATGGATATTGGTAGCTTTCGGGGATGCTTCATCAGGGTCATCAGGAAGAGCCTCCAGTAGTATCTGCGACCTTTTTCTTTGAAACCCAGAACCCAGATGGATTTCAGAAACGCCGCCAGTTGATAGGACTGTAGCTTGTTCCTCCTGATTTTGGGCCGGTATTCTTTCAGAAATGCCCTGACCCGTTCGTAATATTGCTTTGGTGAGTAAATCGTGTCCAGAATGTGCTTGTAGCCATTGATGAGGGTATTAGAGTTCATCTTGGGAATGAAATTGAGGGCAAGGTCATTATTGTCGCCGGTAAAAGCACTGAGCAAACGCTTTTCTTTCTTGAGCCGATGGTACAGCCTGGTGCCGGGCGGGGCATTGAGCAGACCCACCATCGCCGTAACGATACCGCTATGCTGAATGAAATCTATCTGTCTCTTAAAGATGGAAAGCGGGTCGCTATCAAAGCCGACGATAAAGCCACCCTGCACCTCCAGACCCTGATTCTGTATCTTCTTTACCGAGGCCATCAGGTCGCGATTCCGGTTCTGCGATTTATTGCATTCCAGCAGGCTCTCTTCGTTCGGCGTCTCAATGCCGATGAAAACGCAGTTGAAACCGGCTTCCACCATCATCTGCATCAGCGCCTCATCATCCGCCAGATTTATTGAGGCCTCCGTGGACAGGGCAAACGGATATTTCTTATCTTCCTGCCAGGCGATTACCGCAGGCAGTATCTCTTCCTTTAGCTTCTTCCGGTTGCCAATAAAATTATCATCAACGATAAATACCCCGGAGCGCCAGCCGCTTCGGTACAGCGTTTCCAGCTCCGCAATTACCTGCTCCCGACTTTTGGTCCTCGGCCTGTGTCCGTTCAATATTATGATATCGCAGAACTCGCAGTTGAACGGACAGCCCCTGGAATATTGCAGACTCATCGACGAATATTGCTTCTGGTTGATAAGCGACCATAGCGGGACCGGTGTTTCCCAGACGTCCGGCCGGGCTTTGGACATATAAATACGCTGTGGATTTCCCTTTTCCACGTCTTTAATAAACTGCGGCAGGGTTACCTCAGCTTCACCAAGCACCAGATGGTCCACTTCGCTGAATTCCCGGTGTCCAGTGGTGAAGAGAGGACCACCAGCCACCGTCCTGGTTCCCAGGCGCTGGCAACGTTTGATTACTTCCCTCGCCGACTCATGCTGCACCACCATGGCGCTGATAAAAACATAGTCCGCCCAGATGATATCTTCATCAGTGAGCTGGTTCACGTTCATGTCCACCAGCTTCTTCTCCCAGTTCTCGGGAAGCATCGCCCCCACCGTTAAAAGACCCAGTGGGGGAAAAGATGCCTTTTTGGAGATGAACTTGAGGGCATACCGAAAGCTCCAGAATGTATCCGGATATTGTGGATAGACAAGAAGAGTTTTCATATCAGCTGACCATACCTGTCCTGATTTATCGCTTTTAATATATTATACCAGCCTATTCCAGCTTAACGCCAGCCGACGAACAACCGCCATATATTCAGAACCCTCGGACCGGGTGGACTTATGATAACCAGATTGACTATAATTGTTATGTTTCCGTAATCCATAAGCTGGCTATCAGTCATTATCAAGGGATAACATCTTATGAAAAGGAGGTGCAATTCATGAAGATTGACCCTGAACTATGCATCGTGTGCGAAGCCTGCCTGCCCTACTGCCCGATGGCAGCCATCAGCGTGAAGAATGACATGGCCGTTATCGACGATGACGAGTGCGTGGAATGCAACGTCTGCCTCAAGTCCGGCGTCTGCCCCGTTGACGCCTTCGTCTTTGAGATGCCTCCCTGGCCACGCTCGGTGCGCCACGTGTTCTCCGACCCGCGAAAGGAGCATAAGGAGACCAAAATCGCCGGCCGCGGTACCGAGGAGATGAAGACCAACGACGTCACCGGTCGCTTCCAGCGCGGCTGGGTCGGCATGGGCTGCGAGTTCGGCCGACCGGGCGTCGGTACCCGCTTCCGCGACGTGGACAAGGTGGCCCAGGTGCTGGCCAAACACGGCGTCGAGTTCGAGGCCAAAAACCCGGTTACCTTCCTCATGGAAGACCCAAAGACCGGCAAGCTGAAGCCGGATGTGCTCAATGAGAAGGCGCTCTCGGCCATCATCGAGTGCCTCTATCCTATCGAGAAGTTTGAGGAAATCATGAAGGCCCTGAAAGAGGTGGCCAAAGAGGTCGATACCGTCTTCAGCGTTGAGGTCATTAACCGCGCTGACCCCGATGGCTCCTACCCCCTGCGCAAGAAACTCGACCAGATGGGTATCCCCTACTACATCAACGGCAAACAGAATGTTGGTCTGGGCCGACCACAGGCGAAGGTATAAGGAGGAAACGAATGACACACACTCTGCATCGTCGCGGCAGTGCCGCAAGCCTCAGTGAAGACTATGTGATGCTGATGATACAGGCAATCGGCCACAATGAAGAGGGCCATATCCCCAAGGTCCAGGAGTTCCTGCGCATCGCCATGCGCCACAACCCGGTCAACATCGGCAGCGTCTCCATGGGTGGCATGATTGATAAGGCGGAGGAGGTTATTGCCAACGCCAGCAAGATAGGCCACGCCGTTTTTGATAACCAGGAGGCGGTAACCGCCGTCCTGAAAGAGGTAAAGGAGGCTGACCTGGGCCTATCGGTAGTGGTGAGCGGTATCTTTGAAAAGGTTGATGAGTGCATTGAGAAAGCCGGGCTGAAACACCACACCGCCAATTTTTCCCTCGGTACCTGGGGAAGAACGGAAAAATTGCCCCCCAATGAAATCCTTGAGGTTACCTCCATGTGCGGCCATGCCCTGATTGCACCCAACCTAGTCAAAGCGATGGTAAAAGAAATCAAGGCAGGCACCAAGACCTCTGAGGACGCCGCCAAGCTACTGGCGCCGCAGTGCGCCTGCGGCGTATTCAATACTAAAAGAGCCGCCAAGCTGATGAAGGCCATGGCGGTAAAGTAATTACTCTTTTAAAAATTTTTTTAAAATCGTTACTGTTTCCAGTTCCTGCGGGAGGGGAAGGCTTTCCCCTCCCACTTTTTTACAAGTATTTCGTAACAGAATGAACTCAAGCCACTAAGCCAAATGGTTATGGCTTTATTCCATCTTTTTCCTCAATACCATGACCACCACGGCACCAACTCCATAGGCGAGGGCACAGGCAAACCAGGATACATAGGAGTCATATCCCGCCGCGATTGGCGCCGGGTTAAGCGCAAACAGGTGTCCACGGGCAATGCCTAGTATCAAGCTGCTGAAACCCATTACCAGTCCCGAAATCCATAGTATCCAGACAAGTATTGATGCCAAAGCTTTAAAGTTTTGGGGCATTTCGCCACCTCCTTTAATAGAATTGATAGATTATGCGACAATAAAGCGGCCCTGTCAATACCGGAAAAGTTTGATTATTCGTTATATAATTTCGCCACAAATGATATTTAATGGTAAATTATATTAAATAATCATGGCATAGGTTTCCTTACCGAAGGAGGACAAAATGGCACCGGAAGAAAAGACAGATAAAAAAGGCTCTGCCGAAAGTTTCGGTGAGATGTTCCGCGCCTTTGGCGAAGCCCTGAGCGAGATATTCAACGACCCCCAGCTTAAAGAAAAGGCCAGGGAATTCGGCGAAAGCGCCACCAATGCCGCCAAGACCTTCGGCAGCCGCTTTCAGGACGACGATGTTAAGGCAAGGTTCAGAGAGGTGGGTAAAGCGGCACAGGATTTCGGCAAAAGCATCGCCGACCGTTTTAAATAGAATAAACATCACTTGACAAAAGCATACCTTTCGCCTGTATACTAATATAGTAAAAGATAAAGGCTGCGAACAGGAATAGTAGGCTCCATAGCGGGGCGCAGAGAGTCGGGTAAGGTGAGAGCCGATGCCAGCGCCGGAGCGGAATGGGCCTGGGAGCCGCAACCCGAAAGCCTTAAAAGCGAGTAGGACTTGACGCAGGGGAAGCGTTATCACGCCCCAGGGTATCGTCCTTAAGAAAAAGGACCGTACCTGATAGAGATGGTCAGGTATTTTCTTTATCTTCTTTGACCAAGAAGGGTGGCACCGCGGAAGCAGCCCCCGCCCCTTCCAGGGCGGGGGTTTTTTGTTTTCGGAAAAGGTAAAGAAAGATGTACTACCCGGATTTAGAAGAAGTAAAAAAACGGCAGAAGCACGGCAACCTCGTGCCGGTCTATCGTGAGCTAATGGCTGACCTGGAGACACCGGTGTCGGCCTACCTCAAGATAGCCCACGGCGACTATTCATTTCTGCTGGAGAGTGTGGAGGGTGGGGAAAGGCTGGCCCGCTACAGCTTCATCGGTACGGAACCCTCGCTGGTGATAAAGACCGGTCAGGAAAATCCCATTGACCCTCTGACACTGATTGAAAAGGAGTTCCAGCGTTTCCGTCTTATACCAGTATCCGGCCTGCCCCGTTTCCACGGCGGCATCGTCGGCTATCTCAGCTATGAAGTGGCACGTTACTTTGAGAAACTACCCTCGCCGGATAGCGACCCCCTCGGTCTACCCGAGTCCATTCTGATGCTGGCGGATAACCTGCTGGTCTTCGACCATCTGACCCATAAGATAAAAATAGTCGCCCACGCCCATCTTGATGGCGATGTTGAGCAGGCATACCGCGAGGCGACGGACAGAATTGAGCAAATGGTGGACAGGCTAAGGCAGCCAATTGCAGCCGCACACCAGCCGTCCGTAGAACTGGAGTCGCCGGTTACGTCAAATCTATCTCAGGCGGAATTTGAACGCATAGTTTCTATGGCCAAAGACCACATCTACGCCGGAGATATCATTCAGGCAGTACTGTCGCAGCGACTGTCCAAACGCACCAGTGCCAGCCCTTTCGCCATCTACCGCGCCCTGCGGTCGATAAATCCCTCCCCTTACATGTACTTCCTGCACCTTGGCGACTGCCATATCGTGGGCGCTTCTCCGGAACTGCTGGTAAGGGTTGAGGACGGCATTGTCTCCAACCACCCCATTGCCGGCACCCGACCACGCAGCCCCGACCCCAACCGCGACCTGGAGCTGGCACGGGAGCTGCTGAATGACGAAAAGGAACGCGCCGAGCACATCATGCTGGTCGACCTCGGCCGCAATGATATCGGTCGCATCAGCGAGCCGGGCACCGTTTCCGTGACGCAGCTTATGGATATCGAACGTTACTCGCACGTGATGCACCTGGTGTCCCACGTCCAGGGCAAATTGAGGACGGGAATGACCCAGTACGACGCTTTAAGGGCCTGCTTCCCGGCCGGTACCGTTTCCGGGGCGCCCAAGATTCGCGCCATGGAGATTATCGCCGACCTGGAGCCGGACCAGAGAGGCCCCTACGCCGGCGCCGTCGGCTACTTTGATTTCTCCGGCAACCTTGATACCGCCATCGCCATCCGCACCATTGTCATCAAGGACGGTGTTGCCCACGTGCAGGCAGGCGGCGGCATTGTTGCCGACAGCGTTCCCGAAAATGAATACCAGGAAAGCCTGAATAAAGCCCAGGCATTGCTGGCTGCCATCAAGCAGGCAGAGGTGAGTCATGCTCCTTTTAATTGATAACTACGATAGCTTTACCTACAACCTCTACCAGTACCTCAGCGAGCTGGGAGAAGAGGTGCAGGTGTTCCGCAATGATAAAATCAGCCTTGACGAAATCGAAAGGCTGGCACCGGAGCTCATTGCCATTTCACCGGGGCCGGGCACGCCGCAGCAGGCCGGAATATCCAATGACGTTATCCAGCGCTTTGGCCCGCGCCTGCCCATACTGGGGGTATGCCTGGGACATCAGTGCCTCGGCTACAGCTTCGGCGGCAGGGTGGCTGGTGCCGGCGAAATCAAGCACGGCAAGTCATCGCTCATCCACCATGACGGCCGGGGTATTTTTGAGGGTCTGCCCAATCCGTTTCCGGCCATCCGCTACCATTCGCTGGCGGTGATGCGCGATGGTCTGCCCGACTGCCTTGAGGTCAGCGCCTGGACGGACAGCGGCATCATCATGGGCTTGCGCCACCGCCAGTATCCCATTGACGGCGTGCAGTTTCACCCGGAATCCATCATGACCGAGGTGGGCAAGGATTTACTGAGGAATTTTCTGGAAAGGGGAGGCGGAGAAAAATGATTAAAGAAGCCATAAACACCCTGGTTTCAGGCGACTCGCTGAATTTTGAGCAGGCGTCCGAGACAATGGAAGAGATAATGGGCGGTGAGGCGACGCCGGCCCAGATTGCCGCTTTTGTCACCGCGCTGCGCATTAAAGGGGAAACGGTTGAGGAAATCGCCGGTCTGGCCAGCGTCATGCGGGAGAAGGCCGTGCCGGTTAAGGCAACGCCACCTGTTATTGATACCTGCGGCACCGGCGGCGATAACTCCTCCAGCATCAACGTCTCCACTGCCGCCGCTTTCGTGGCCGCCGGGGCTGGCCTCAGAGTTGCCAAGCACGGCAACCGCGCCATGACCAGTCACTGTGGCAGCGCCGACGTCCTGGAGGCGCTCGGTGTTAAAATCGAACTCAACTCGGAAGCCGTCGCCGAGTGCTTACAAAAGGTCGGCATCGGCTTCATGTTCGCCCCCCTCTTCCACCCGGCGATGAAACATGCCGCCGGCCCGCGACGGGAAATCAGCATCAGGACGGTGTTCAATATCCTGGGGCCGCTGACCAATCCCGCCCGCGCCGAATTCCAGGTAATCGGCGTGCCCAATAAAGAACTGGGTGAAAAAATCGCCGCCGTACTGCACCGCCTGGGCACGAAGCATTCACTCGTTGTCCACAGCCTTGACGGCATGGACGAGCTTTCCATCAGCGGGCCGTCAGTGTTCTGGGAGGTCAACGAGCAGGGTATTCTACCTCCGTCTGAACTTAATCCCGCCGATTTCGGCCTTGCCAAAGCTGATATCACGGAAATCAGGGGCGGCACGCCCGAGGAAAATGCCAGCTCCCTGCGCCGCGTTCTCAACGGCGAAAAGGGACCGGGGCGCGACGTGGTGGTGCTGAATGCCGCCGCCGCTATTTACGCCGGCAACCGTGCCCCTGACCTGAAAGAAGGTCTAAGGCTAGCTGAAGATGCTATTGACAGCGGTCAGGCCAGTGCAAAACTTGAAGGACTTATTGAACTGAGCCATAAACTAGGATAATAAATATCATGCTGGACAAAATTGTCGCCGATAAAAGAGAGGAACTGAAGCAGACCAAGAAAGCGGTGCCCGCCTCCGAGCTGAAAGCACGTATTGCCGGCAGGGCTGGGACGCTTGACTTCGCCGCGGCTCTGAAAAGCGACCATGTCAGCCTCATTGCCGAGGTGAAAAGGGCGTCGCCTTCAAAAGGCGCCCTCCTCCGTAATTTCGACCCGCCCGCGCTGGCCAGGACTTATGCCGATAATGGCGCCGCCGCCATCTCGGTGCTGACGGAAAGCAGGTATTTTGGCGGCCATATTGACCACCTAGCCGGAATAAGGGAGACGGTTGACATACCGCTACTGCGCAAGGACTTCATCTTCGACCCTTATCAGGTCTATGAGTCCCGGGCCTTCGGTGCCGACGCACTGCTGCTCATCGTGGCCATACTGGGGCCGGGGCAGCTTGATGAGCTGTTATCAATGAGCCAGGAACTCGGTTTAAGCTGCCTGGTAGAGGTCCATAACGAGAATGAGGTGGAGAAAGCGCTGCGCAGCGGCGCCCAAATCATCGGCATCAATAACCGCGACCTGCGAACATTGAATGTTGACATCGGCACCACGCAGCGACTGCGCCAGCTGATACCGGCGGACAAAATCGTGGTCAGCGAGAGCGGCGTAAGCAGTCGGCAAGATATTGATAATTTGAAAAATCTGGGAGTCAACGCGGCACTGGTGGGGGAAGCCCTGCTCACCGCCGCCGACATAAAGGCCAAGATAAGGGAACTGGTAAAATGACCAGAATAAAAATTTGCGGTATCACCGAGGAAAAACAGGCTCTGGCCGCCGCCGAAGCCGGGGCGGATTTCATCGGGCTGGTTTTCGCCCCCAGCCCGCGACGGGTCAACCTGGAAAAAGCGCAGCGGATAGTCACGGCAGTAAGGCAGAGCGGCTCCTCAACGGAGGTGGTCGGTATATTCGTCAATTCGCAGGCGACAACGGTTAACCTGATTGCCAAGAACTGTTATCTGGACCGGGTGCAGTTGAGCGGTGATGAGTCCTGGGAGTACTGCAGGGAGATTGACCGGCCATTGATAAAAGCGGTCAGGATAAAACGCGGGCAGAGTCTGGATGATATCCGCGCCCATCTGCAAGAAGGGATAAAAGCCCTGTCCGGCCAGCAACACACTTTTCTACTGGACTCACAGGTCAGGGGCAAGTACGGCGGTACTGGAAAAGTGGCCGACTGGAACCTGGCCCGGCAGGTGGCCGGGGAATTCCCGGTGCTTCTGGCCGGTGGCCTGACACCGGAAAATGTTACTCAGGCGCTTAAAAGAGTGGCCCCTTGGGGCGTGGACGTGTCATCGGGCGTGGAGGTGGGCGGTAGAAAACATATACCCAGAATCAGGGCTTTTATCAAAGCGGTACGGAGGTTTGATGAACAGGCAAGATAGTCCCGATTCCCGCGGTTACTTCGGCGATTACGGAGGCCGTTTCGTTCCGGAAACGCTGATGGCGGCTTTAGATGAGCTTGAGCGCGCCTATCATGAAGCCTGCGCCGATAAAGGTTTTCAGGACGAGTTCCAGCACCTGTGCCGTCAGTATATCGGCCGCCCCACTCCCCTGTACCATGCGCAGCAGCTATCACGGCAGGCCGGCGGCGCGACCATCCTGCTGAAAAGGGAGGACCTGGCGCACACCGGGGCGCATAAAATCAATAACGCGGTGGGACAGGCGCTGCTGGCCAGGCGTATGGGCAAGAAACGCGTTATTGCCGAGACCGGCGCCGGACAGCATGGCGTGGCGGTGGCCGCCGCCTGTGCCCTGCTCGGACAGGAGGCCATTGTCTACATGGGTGAGGAGGACATCGAGCGGCAGGCGCCCAATGTCCACCGCATGAAACTGATGGGCGCCGAGGTCCGCGCTGTATCCTCCGGCAGCCGCACCCTCAAAGATGCCATAAATGAAGCTATTCGCGACTGGGTTACCAATGTCGGCAACACCTATTACCTGCTCGGTTCGGTGGTCGGCCCTCATCCGTACCCGCTTATTGTCCGCGACTTTCAGGCGATAATCGGGCAGGAAACGAGAGAGCAGATGCTGGCCTTGTACAAGCGCCTGCCCGACTACCTTGTTGCCTGCGTGGGCGGCGGGAGCAACAGCATCGGCCTCTTTCACCCCTTTTTCAATGATAAAGAAGTTGAATTTATCGGCATTGAGGCAGCGGGCGAAGGCCTGGGAACAAAAAAACATGCAGCACCTCTGACCGCGGGCAGGGTGGGCGTTCTGCACGGGGCCAAATCCTACCTGCTGGAAGACGGAAACGGCCAGATAAGCGAGACCCACAGCATCGCCCCCGGACTTGACTATCCGGGCGTGGGGCCGGAACACAGCTACTATAAAGACATCGGTCGTGCCCGCTACGTTGGTGTTACTGACGAACAGGCAGTGGAGGGGTTCCAGCTTCTCTGCGCCACAGAAGGAATCATACCGGCTATGGAGCCCGCCCACGCCATCTACCATGCCGCCAAACTGGCTGCTGACCTGCCCTATGATAAAATCATCGTGGTCAATCTCTCCGGCCGCGGTGATAAGGACCTGGCCATAGTCGCCAGCTATATGGATAAGAAATCATGAGTCAAATTGCTGCTGTTTTCAAACCGGATTATAAAGCGCTGATTGCCTACCTTACGGTCGGTTACCCTGACCTTGAGACAACCAGAAAGGCAGCCATCGCACTGGCCAAGAGCGGCGTTGACATCA
Organism: uncultured Dehalococcoidaceae bacterium; assembly: GCA_964493435.1. Taxonomy (GTDB): domain Bacteria; phylum Chloroflexota; class Dehalococcoidia; order Dehalococcoidales; family RBG-16-60-22; genus E44-bin89. The sequence goes on from CAZBMB010000004.1 coordinate 203,502, forward strand.
TTGAGCTGGGCATCCCCTTTTCTGACCCCCTCGCCGACGGCACCACCATTCAGAGGGCCAGTCACCGGGCACTTCAAAATGGAATCACGCCGCAGCAATGCCTGACGATAGCCGGGCAAATCCACCGGGAAATCAACACGCCATTGGTTTTCATGACCTACTACAACCCGGTCTATCACTTCGGGCTTGACGTTTTCTGCCGGCATTGTGCTGACGCCGGCGTGAGCGGCCTGATTGTGCCCGACCTACCGCCGGAAGAGGGGCCGGAGCTGGAAGCAGTCACTCAAAAAAACAACCTGGACCTCATCTACCTGCTCGCCCCCACCAGCCACGATGAACGTATCAATCTCGTGGCAGAGCATTCACAGGGATTCATTTACCTGGTATCGGTAACCGGTGTCACCGGCGCCAGAGACACGCTGCCCGAAAACCTGGGCGAGTTTATCGCCCGGGTCAGAAAGCAGACCGCCAAGCCGCTGTGCGTTGGCTTTGGGATATCCACCGCCGACCAAGCACAGCAACTGGCCAGGATAGCTGATGGGGTAATTGTAGGCAGCCGGATAATTCAGCTTATTGAGTCCGATAGTTCCCTGGCAGAGCTGGGTGATTTCGCTGGACAGCTAAGACTGGCGCTGGATAAAGCAACTAAGTAACACGTGCAGTTTTCGAACCTTTGATACCCTGATTAAAGAATAAGACCTATTGCGCCGACTAGTTTCTAAGAGTAAGATTAAATAACATTTTATGCGTGTGTTCGATTTGATTTTTACTATCTAATGATTTCTAGTTATCAATGGAGGGTGAACAGTTCGTCAGCAAAAATATTATTAGCAATAGTAGAAATCTATTGACAAATGTTTTACCTAGAATTTATTATTATGTTAACTTAATTATGAGTATTGTAAATAAGCTGGTAAAGAGTAATGACAGCAGAAATTGCAATAATGAATAAAGAAGCAGTGGCATTAGCAGCAGATAGTGCAGTAACTTCAACTTTATCTGTCGGCCAAAAAATATTTACTTCAGCAGATAAAATATTCGCATTATCAGATTACAAGCCAGTAGGAATTATGTTTTACAATAGAGCAATGTTTATGGGTATCCCGTGGGATACTTTAATAAAAACATTCAGAGGCAATTTACCTAAACAAGGATATGATAAATTAGATGATTATGTGAGTGCTTTTATTGAATTTTTGGAGAAGAATAACCCATTTATAACAGTAGATTTGCAAAGAGAATTCTTAGGGAATATTGCATATGGATATTTTTTAGGGATAACAGAAGACATCGAAAATATAATAAATAGCAAGATAAATGAAAATGGACCAATTGATAATAAAACAATTGAGAGTATAGCATTACAGGTTATAAATGAACATGCAGATAGATGGCTTAAACCTAAAGGGTCATTAAAAGGTTCTTATACTAGGAATATTAGTAGAAAGATAATAACAAAGAATAAAGATATTATTGATAGTGCTATCAAAACAGCTTTTGAAAATATACCGATAGCAAAAGGTCGTAATAGGCTGTTTGAAATTATAGAGAGTTTATTATACATAGGATCAAATGAACAAATTAATTCCGGAGTAGTCATTGCCGGTTTTGGAGAAAGAGAAGCTTTCCCAACGCTAGTACACATGGTAGTTGAGGGATTATTTGACAATAAATTGAAGCATGGCCCGATATCGAGAAGGACTATTGGCGAAGATGTTGAAGCAACACTTGCTGCTTATGCACAAGGGGAAATGGTGCAGAGATTCATGGAAGGTATAGACCCATTCTACAAAGAAATTCAAGAAGGTTATCTATCACAACTACCAGAAAAATTTGCTAATCATTTAGTGCGAAAATTAAATAAGTATAATAAATCAGAAAAAGAAAAAATCAAAAATAGACTATTTACGGAATGTAAAAGAATAATTGATGATTTCAACAAAAATATGCTAAAAATAGGTGAAGAAAAATTCATTGGACCTATTACAGACGTAGTTTCTGTACTTCCAAAAAGCGATTTAGCGACGCTAGCTGAATCGTTAGTTAGCCTGACTGTAGTTAAACGTAAGTTTTCAACTGAAAGTGAAACTGTTGCTGAGCCGATTGATGTAGCACTAATTAGTAAAGGCGATGGATTTATATGGATTAAAAGGAAACATTACTTCAACCCGGAGTATAATCCTGGATTCTTCACAAGAAGATATAAGGAGTAGAGGAATGATTAAAAAACGAAAAAAGATAGTCAAAATATCATCAATAGAAGAATTTAGAAACATATATTTACCCAATAAACAGAGGGAAAAGACTTTACTAACACCTGAAGAGGCAAGAGAATACGGCATTGCTTTGGCGAGGCAAGCGTTAGAAAAGATAGGTGTTTCTAAATAGTTAGATAATTTAATTACAGAAAGAAATATTATAAAATATGGTTTTTAACAATCGACTTCAATTCAACAAAGAAATGAAGTAATAGCGAAATACACATAAGTAGTACATTCTATTTAATACCTCGCTTCATTACTTCCCAACCGAAGCAGTGTGCCAGCAACCATCATGATTACTTCATTGGTATGCTGCGTCAGCATCTGATTGGTTTTACTCTTTTATGGCGCTACAATTTTATTTCTGAGCGTACCGATGCCCTCAATCTCTACTTCCATAACATCGCCGATCTTTACCGGACAGGCACCGCCCGGGGGCGTTCCTGTCCAGACCACGTCGCCTGGCTGCAGAGTCAGGAAAGCCGATATGTAGCTTACCAGTTTCTCAACTCCAAAAACGGTAAGCCCGGTGTTGCTGTCCTGCTGGGCTTTGCCGTTAAGTCGACTTTTTATCTTCAGGTTATGCGGGTCAAGGCCGGTTACCAGAAAGGGGCCCAGCGGGCCGGACGTGTCAAAGGCTTTTGCCCTCGTCAGGCGCCCGTCCTTCTGATTAAGGTCGTAGGCGGTCACATCATTGCCGCAGGTATAGCCGAGAACGTAATCCATTGCTTTGGCTTCCGGCACATCTTTGGCCGTGCGCTTGATGACGCAGCAAAGCTCTCCTTCATAGCGTACGTCCTCTGACGCTTTGAGATATACGACGTCATCGTCCGGGCCAACGATGGTGTTTCTGGGTTTGAAGAACAGCGCCGGCTGCTTGGGTATCTCCCAGCCCATCTCCTTGATATGGTCCATGTAGTTCATACCGCAGGCGATGGTGATGCTGGGCTCAACCGGGGCCAGAAGTTTTATATCTTTAAGTTGACACAACCTGGCTCCCTCTTTAAACTCCCCGTAGAGGTTGCCCTCAAGAGAGTAAATGTCTTCACCCTCCACAATCCCCCATGTTGTCTTGCCCTGCAACTTGAAACGCGCGATTTTCATTGCTTTTCTCCTTTACCTGCTACCAGTTTCCAGCATAAGGCCGTTCTATTTTATCACTTATGTATGAATATAACACAGGAAAAGACCTTATTTTGAAGACAATTATAAATTATTAATCTTCGCCAATACGCCGGGTCTTTTATTTCTCCATATTTTGCAGTAAAATATCGCCGCAGGAATGGTAAATTCAGGCGGCAAACCGGCTTATAAATTTGAAACCGATTATGCTCGCCGGGGAAGGTCTCAATATGCAGAAAGAAAGTCCTAAAGATGTCAGGAAGCAGATACGGCAGGGGAAACTTATCAGGCCTACCTGTGGTCTGGCGCCTGGCTTTACCCAGGCGAACCTGGTGGTTCTGCCGCAGGAGTATGCCTTTGATTTCCTCCTTTTCTGTCAGCGCAACCCCAAGCCCTGTCCCGTCCTGGAGGTGCTTGAGGCTGGTCAATATGAACCGGCCTTAACCGCACCAGCGGCTGATATCCGCACGGACATACCGCTGTACCGCGTTTATAAGGACGGCAAACTGACGGCCGAAGTGCCGGATATTAAAAAATACTGGAGCCGTGACTTTGTCTCCTTCCTGCTGGGATGCAGTTTCACGTTCGAGACCGCTTTGCTCAGAGCCGGCATCGCCCTGCGCCACATTGAGGAAGGGACAAACGTACCAATGTATATCACCAATATACCCACCGTTCCGTCCGGCATATTCCGGGGGCCTCTGGTGGTGAGCATGCGCCCTATTCCCAGAGATAAAGTGGTGAAAGCGGTACAGATAACCTCGCGGTATCCCGGCGTACATGGCGCTCCAGTACACATTGGCGAACCGGAGATAATCGGCATTGCCGACCTGACAAAACCAGATTATGGTGATACAGTTACCTTTAAGAAAAACGAGGTGCCGGTATTCTGGGCCTGCGGCGTTACGCCTCAGGCAGTAGCGTTAGAATCAAAGCCAGCGTTGATGATTACCCACTCGCCGGGACACATGTTCATCACCGACCTACGGGATGAGGAACTGGCGGTTCTATAAAGGTTCAGGAGGTCTGAAACGGCTAAGACGATTGATTTCAACTGCGACCTAGGCGAGAGCTTCGGCAGTTATAAGCTCGGCCTTGACGAGCAGCTGATGCCTTATATCACCTCGGCCAACGTTGCCTGCGGTTTTCACGCCGGTGACCCGATGTGGATGCAACGAACCGTGGGGCTGGCAGAGAAGTCGGGCGTGGCCGTAGGCGCTCACCCCGGCCTTCCTGACCTCATCGGCTTCGGGCGCAGGGAGATGAAAATCGCGCCGGAAGAGGCTAAAAACTACGTTAAGTATCAGATCGGGGCACTTCAGGCCTTCACCAGAACGAAACGATTGCAACACGTGAAGCCGCATGGCGCACTTTACAATATGGGAGTAGCCGATAAAGCACTGGCTAAAGCTATCGCCGAGGCAGTGAGTGAGGTGGATAACAGCCTGATACTGGTTGGTCTGGCCGGCTCGGTGTGGATTGAAGCTGGCGAAGAGGTCGGGCTGAAGGTAGCCCGTGAGGTTTTCGCCGACCGCGCACTGAATCCAGATGGCACTCTGGTACCCAGAACCCGGCCCGGCGCGGTTATTGAAGACCCGGAGCGGGTCATTGCTGCCAGCTTGAAAATGGTCCTGGAACAAAAGGCCACGGCAATCAATGGCGAAGAGATAGCGGTCAGGGCTGACACCATATGCCTGCACGGGGATACTCCAGGCGCAGTGGAGCTCACCAGAAAACTCAGGGAAAGAATGGAAGAGGCAGGGATTCAGGTTATACCAATGAGCAAGTTCCTCTGATTTTCCGGCCATGATTTATGATGAACCTCGGTTCCTCAGTGGCGGTGACCGGGCTGTCTTTATTGAATTTGGGGACGGCATTGACCCGGAGGCTAACCAGCGCGTTATAGCCCTCAAGCTGGCCATAGAAGCCGCGGACATTCCAGGAATAACAGAATCGGTGCCGACATATCGCTCTCTCCTCGTTTACTTTGAACCGCTGCGAATAAGCGCCTCGGAGCTGCAGGAAACCATATGCCGCCTGCACCATTCCACAACCGTTCATGAGTTGCCCAAACACAAGCTGGTGGAAATACCGATGACCTACGGCGGTGAGTCTGGCCCGGACCTGGAATTGGTCGCCAACCACAATAATCTCAGCACCAAAGAGGTTGTCCAGATACACAGCCGTGCCCGTTATTTAATCTACATGATTGGCTTTATGCCGGGATTTCCATATCTGGGCGGCCTGTCGCCGAAGATAGCCGCGCCCCGAAAGACAACGCCGCGTCTGAAAATACCCGCCGGCTCGGTGGGCATAGCCGGGAACCAGACCGGCATTTACCCTACCGAGAGCCCCGGTGGCTGGCAGATTATCGGCCGGACACCGCTCAAACTCTTTGAGCCGTCGCGTGAACCACCGGCATTGCTGCGGGCCGGCGATTTTCTGACCTTCGTTCGCATCACACCTGAAGAGTTCACCTCAATTTATGAAAAAGCCCGAAACGGGACATATCAATTAACCGCGAGGCTGATAGAGTAGAGGCGAATGGATATCTTCGAGGTCGTTCAACCGGGACCGCTGACGACGGTGCAGGACTTCGGCCGCACTGGTTACCAGCAGTACGGCGTGCCAACCTCTGGCGCTCTGGATGATTATGCCTTTCGCCTCGGCAACCTTCTGGTCGGCAATGACGAGGGTGCGGCCTCGCTGGAGATAACCTTATTTGGCTGTCAACTGCGCGCACTTCGGGATACCATGATTGCCGTTTCCGGCGCCGACCTGGCACCCACCATAAATGGCAGCCCTGCGCCCGCCTGGGAAAGCCTGTGGATAAAATGCGGCCAGTTACTTTCCTTCTCTCAATTAAGAAAAGGCTGCCGGGCATATTTAGCCGTGGCCGGAGGCATACGCGTACCCGAAGTCATGAAAAGCGCCTCAACCTGTGTGCGAGCTGGCATCGGTGGCTTGAACGGGAGACCATTACGCAAAGGAGATATTTTGAGAGCCGATGCCGGCGTCACCTCTGCGAAGACAGCCCGAATACCGGCCAAGTATATACCAGCATATGGTAACGACTTGACGCTTCGGGTCGTCCTGGGCCCCCAGGACGACTGCTTTACCAACGAAGGCATCAGCACCTTCCTTAATTCGGAATACACCGTTTCTACTCAGGCAGACCGCATGGGCTATCGTCTTGATGGCCCCCTTATTAAACACCGTAGCGGAGCCGATATCGTATCCGATGGCATCCCGCTCGGTGCCATCCAGGTGCCCGGAGATGGATTGCCCATTATTCTGCTCGCTGACCGGCAGACCACCGGTGGCTACACCAAGATTGCCACCACTATCAGCGTGGATATACCGAAAGTAGCGCAGGCAAAGCCGGGAGATAAAATACGATTTCAACAGGTGGAAGAAGCGCAGGCCGTTGACCTGCGGCAGAAATATGAGCAGCAAATAGATACCATCAAATCGCTCCTTCATCCTTGACAATCGGGTAAATATTATATTAGCGTAGGTGGAAAATGAATACAGCAAATAACAAAAATCCCTCAATAGAAGACATCATCCTTGACCAGGACAAACGGGGTATCTCCGCCCTGCGACCTTTCCTGCCAGCAGATTACTGTCAGGAAGCAGCCCAGTGGATACTGGCGCAGCGGACTCCGGCCAAGAAACCGGTAATAATCACCACCGGCTTTTACATTTTGAGCTCGCAAGTACCGGAGACAGATGGCCCACCCGGCGCTATTGCCCTCGGCAGAGCACTGCATAGTCTGGGCTTTGAAGTATTCTACGTGACTGACCATTACTGCCTCCCCCTTCTCAATCTCGGGGGTGAGCAAGATGGAGAGCTAATTGAATTCCCCATCGCAGACCATGAAAAAAGCGCTCAATTTGCCCGGAAGCTCCTTGCCGAAATCAAACCGGCGATGGTAATGTCCGTAGAGAGATGCGGCCTCACGGCGAATCGTCGCTATCTGAATATGAGAGGCAAAGACATCTCCGAATTCACCGCCAAGGTGGATTACCTTTTCACCGCCACGGAAAACACTCTGGGCGTCGGGGACGGTGGCAATGAAATCGGTATGGGCAAATACGCTTCTCAAATCCCGCAGGTACCCACCCTGCCCGATGAGCCGGCCGTTACGCCGGTCGAGCACCTGATAATAGCCACCGTTTCCAACTGGGGAGCATACGGATTGGTGGCCGCGCTATCTATATTGTGCCGGCAGGATTTGGTCCCGCCCGCGGAATGGGAGGGAGCCTTGGTCCAGGAACTGAACGCCAAAGGCACTGTGGACGGGATAACCGGTGAAAAAACAGGCAGCGTCGACGCTTTCTCGCGAGAGGAGAACGCTTCGATAATACGCCGGTTAAAACAATGTGTAGCATCAAATATTTGAAGATTAAGTCGGAACCCATAACTTAATTAAGAGGTGTTTTATGTCTGATATGAACGGCGCTGAAGCCCTTATAAATTCTCTGGCCGGAGAAGGTGTTGAAGTCATCTTTGGCCTGCCCGGGGTACAGGTAATGGAGGCACTGGATGCTGTCTATCGCCAGCCCAAAATCCGCTGGATTTCCGTGCACCACGAACAGACAGCCGCTTACATGGCATATGGCTACGCGCGCACCACCGGTAAAATAGGCGTGGCGCTGGTGGTGCCAGGGCCAGGGGCCCTCAACGCCACCGCGGCCATAGGCACCGCCTATGCTACTTCCACCCCCCTCCTCCTAATCTCGGGGCAAATTGAATCCTACAACCTGGGCAAGCACCGCGGGGCGGTACACGAAATCGCCGGTCAAGAAGACGTATTCAAGCCGATTACCAAATGGTGCCATTGCGTCACCAGCGTTGCCGAGATACCGGAAGCGGTGCAGACGGCAATGTATCACTTGAGGACAGGGAGAACACGCCCGGTGGAACTGGAGATACCGTGTGATATCATGCAGACCTCTGCCAGTGTGAAAATGCTGGAGCCAAAGCAGATTGAGGCGGCGAAACCGGCATCGTCTAAAATAGAGGCCGCGGCTCAGGCATTGTCAAACGCCCAGCGTCCGGTAATATGGGCCGGTGGGGGTGTCATTCTGTCCGATGCTGCCAGGGAACTTACCTTACTCGCCGAGCGCCTGAACGCTCCCGTTATCACCACGCATCAAGCCAAGGGGGCCATCCCGGAAACGCATCCCCTATCACTCGGCGTTTACTATTATGGGCATGGACCGGCGAAAAGAACCATCCCGCAAGCCGATGTGGTTCTGGGAGTGGGCAGCCGTCTCTTCTTTGGTTCAAATGCACCGATTTCATTTAGCAACGGGCAAAAAATCATCCAGATAGATGTGGACCCGGATGAGGTTGGGAGAAACCATAAACTGCATGTGGGCATCGCCAGTGATGCCCGTACGGCACTTCGTTCCCTTTTAGACGCGCTGCCGGCAAAAGGCCGGAGCGCCTGGCAGCCTGAAGACCTGAAAAAGATAAAAGCGGAAACGGCACGAGAGCTTAATGAAATGGCCCCATTACAGCATTCCATCATCCGTACACTCCGCAGCGAGTTAAATAACGATGATATTTTGGTGCCGGGAATTACCAACATAGGTTACTGGAGTTTTCTGTCCTACCCTGTGTTATCGCCCCGCACCTTTCCCACCACCTCGTATTTCGCCACCCTTGGCTTCGCTTTCCCCACCGCCCTTGGCGCCAAAATCGGTAACCCGCAGAAGCGGGTGGTGACTACCTGCGGAGACGGGGGATTCATGTATGCCCTTCCCGAGCTGGCCACGGCGGTTCAGGAGGGAATAAACGTGGTTGCCCTCGTTTTCACCGACCAGGCTTTCGGTGCCTCCCTTTACGACCAGCAGCACCGCTTTGACAACCGGATTCTCGGCACCCGCCTCCAGAATCCTGATTTCGCCGGTATCGCTGAAAATTTCGGAGCTCTGGGCATAAAACTGTCCAGCCCGGATGAATTAAAGGGGGCATTAAGGAAAGCATTAAACGAGAACAGGCCTGCCTTGATTGAGGTCCCCGTACCTACCATGTCCGCACCCTTTTCATAACCTGTGCTTTCGGTTAACAGAGGAGGTGTTATATGTCGGAAATAGTTAAGACTGCCGCCGCACAGACATACCCCAAGCTGATGCAGAACCGGGATAATATGGAAAATATGCTCAGGGCGGTGAAAAGTGCCGCCGATAGCGGAACGAAGCTGATAGCGTTCCCGGAATGCCACCTCACCGGCTATGTCTTCAAAAGTCGCCAAGAGGCGCTGCCCTATGCGGAAACGCTTCCCGGGTCGAGTACCGAGGAGCTGGCTCCACTCTGCAAGCAACTGAACGTTTACGTCGTCTATGGCCTTCTGGAGAAGGCGGGCGATAAACTGTTCAATGCCGCCGCCTTTGTCGGACCGGAAGGGTTTATTGGCGGTTACCGGAAGATACACCTCCCCTTTCTGGGCATTGACCGTTTTGTAGACAGGGGTGACCGTCCGTTTCAGGTCTGGGAGACTCCCATCGGTAAAGTGGGCATTCATATCTGCTACGATATTCTCTTCCCCGAGAGTGCCCGAATTATGGCGCTGATGGGGGCTGACATTGTGGTGCTGTCCACGAACTTCCCCGAGGGTCGCGCCGATGCACTCAATTGCGTCGCCAGAGCCAGAGCCATTGAGAATAAGGTTCACTTGGTGCTGTCCGACCGCGCTGGCACCGAGAGGGGCTTCACCTTTGCCGGAATGAGCAACGTGGTTGACGCCACCGGTAAGGTATTAAGCCTAGCCAGTCCTGATAAGGAAGAAATTGTGTACGGTGAGGTCGATTTGGAGGCCGCCCGACAGAAGCACCGCGTCTTCATCCCAGGCGAGTGGGAGATAGACAACATAAAAGACCGGCGACCGGAGCTGTACGGTATTATCTCTCAAACTGATACCAGGTAGAACCCTGCGCATTTTAGCCCTCACCTATTGTTAAACCTTGTGGTCTGCCCCGGTGTTTATATCACTTTCCAACCGGGGATTTTTTCTGCCTTGAGAGCTAACCTGGCAATAATCTAATCGTTATATATATAGTCGCACTTGGAAAGGAGAATTGTATGGTCAAAATAAAACTTCTTACCGGGGTAATGCTTCTCAGTATGCTAGCTCTTTTACTGGGAGCATGTGCCCCACAGCCCCTGCCAACGCCATCACCAGCGCCGACACCAGAGCCATCACCGGCACCATCGCCCACGCAACCCCCTGCGCCCTCGCCGATACCTGCGCCAGCCCCAGCGCCGACTCCGCAGCTTTCACTCGGCACCGTTGAGGTATATGTTACCGATGCTCCGCCAGGCCAGGAAATAACCGCCGTCCTGCTCACCATTTCCAGCCTGGAGATTCACCGGGCAGCCGCGGAACAGGAACAAGAGCAGGAGCAAGAAGGCAGCGATAATGAAACGCAGGAGCGAGAGCAAGAACAGGAGCAGGAACAGGAAGGCCAGGGAGAATGGATTGCCATAGAAATCTCGGGAGATATGGCCACCTTTGACCTGCTCAAGGTGAAGGGCATTGAGGAGTTCTTCGGCGACGCTGAGGTGGAGGAGGGCAAGTACACGCAGATCAGGTTAACCGTGGAAGAAGCCAGGGTAGCCTTAAATGGCGGCGAGCCACAGGAGGCCAAAGTGCCGAGCGATGAGGTGAAAATCGTGCGCCCGTTCGATGTCAAAGCCGGAGAAACGACCGCCATCCTTCTTGACTTTGACGCCGAGCATTCCGTCATCATCACCGGAGCGGACAATATTCAGGTGAAACCTGTGGTTAAGCTCTCCATAGAGCAGAAGGGGCAGTCTGGCAAAACGGAAGATAAAGAAAAAGATGATGAGGAAGACGAAAACAAAGAGGAAGAACCTGGAGAAGAGATCTCGCTAGAGGTTTCCTGCGAGGAATTTCAGAGTGGAAAACATATCAGCCGAGAGATAGATATACCCGTCGGCGGCATGCTGGTGATAACTCTCTGCTCCAACCCCACCACCGGCTTCCAGTGGTCGGAAACAGCCAATATCAGTGATACTGCGGTACTAAAGCAGGTTTCTCATGAGTTCATTCCCTCTCAAGGAGCCAATCAAACAGGAGCCGCGGGCAAGGAAATATGGAGCTTCCGGGCTTTGAGTGAAGGAGAAAGCTTGGTTTCCTTTGAATACAGTCGGCCCTGGCAGGGTGGAGAGAAGGGTGAATGGACGTTTGAACTGGAAGTAGAGGTTGAATAACCGTTAAGCGGAATTAACAGAATCGAGGGCCGCTCCGTGGAGCGGCCCTCTTATTTTTATGCCCGTTTCCGAAAAGTACCAAAAGGTGACCGAAAATTGATATTGCTCGGAATCAAGATATTTCTTCCGGTAATTCAGGTATAATCCCTTTATTCTAATAGACCACGGCTGCGAAGCCGTTCCTGCTCCCAGGCCTTGTAATCCGCGGGCGGTGGTATCGCCTCTTCATCAGACTTTCGCTCAAGCTTGACCGCTTCACTAGGACAACCGGTAACACAGAGGCCGCAGCCGATGCACTTTGTCAGGTCAACCACCGCCACACCGCCCTCCACAGAGCAAGCCCCTACCTGACAACGCTGCTCACAGATGCCACAGCCATTGCATTCCTCAGCTTCAACCACCGCATAATAATTCGCCTTGGCAACCGAATTTTCAATGCCGAACTGTGTTATCCCCCTCAAAACGGCGCAGCAGCACCCGCAGCAGTTACATACGTAATTAACACCCGTGGCGACATTGCTTACCGTATGGACCAGCCCTATTTCCTCCGCCCGGTCAAGCACCTTAAGGGCCTCCTGCTGGGTGATGTCATATGGCCCGGCGGGCCTTTCTTTCACGGAAAAGTTCAAGCAGGCTCTTACGGGAAAGTCGCATCGACGGTTGCCCACCTGGTCCAGCTGTTTGCGGCAGATGCAGTCGCGCAACTCGAATGACCTGGCCTGCGATATCAGTTCCTTTACATCATCGTAGGGCAGTATCACTTCCCTTTTGACCGCCCGCTGTGCCGGAACAACGCGATGCAACGCCGGCTCATAACGCATTATCCCCGCCATACCACCCTCATTCCAGTATTGCTCCACCAGGTGACTGAACTCGTGGTCCATGACTTCCCACTGTGATTCATAAACCCCGACGACAAACGGCGCCAGCCGGAACCTCCATGTCCCCTCTCTCTCCGAGCCCCAGATAATACCTCTGCCCTGCATTGCCCTGAGCTGTGCTTCAATTTCCGCCGCCGACAGCCCAGTTCTGGCGGCGATGACATCGACGGTTTCACTGGTGCCGGTCAGGCAACAGGCCAGCCGGGCTTCCTCTGGAGAGAATATCTTTTTCAGGACTTGCAGATCAACGCGCGATTTTGTTGGCGGGAAGCCCCCGGGCAGGCGGTCCAGAGCCTTTGCCAGACTCTCATAAGCGTCAATGTTCATACCCAAGCTCCTAAGCTCTGATGTTAGACCTGTCAAAAGCCACAAGCATTTTACTTACCGGCCTCAATACTTGAGTTCAACTGCCTGATAAAGGACTCGATTAAATAATACATAGCGGTAGCACCGGCATCCTGCACGCCAATGGTTTTTTCACGGTGCCAGCTGGCCCGGCCATGCTTGGACATCATCGGAATAGTGGCTTTCATACCTTCCTCAGCCGCCGTCACCGCTGCCTTCAGGGCAGCCTCAACACCCCCACCAGCAAGCTCCTTTTTAAAAGCCTCTGCCGACGGGACCAGGCAATCAAGCAAGGTTTTATCTCCAACCTCGGCTTTGCCCCTTCTCTTGATACCGTCGACTGCCCCATCAGCCAGCAATGCCAAATCCTCAACCTCAATAGCCTTCTTCCCCGTAGCCGCTTTTCCGGCGCCCATGAAAGCTGAGGCCAGCAATGTGCCGAAGGTGGATGGACTTGCTTTGTTAAATTGAAGACCGCACTGGGCCAGCAGCTGGCCGGCGTCTTCCGGGACTGGAGAAGCCAGGTATTCGCCGAGGGCTTTGCTGCCAAGTTCCACGGTAACGCCAAGGTCGCCATCGCCGATGACCGCGTCAAGCTGCCGCAGCTCCTCACTGTGGCCCTTAAAATCTGATGCTACCTCTTTCAGAATAGCCACTATATTCGCGGTCGTAAGCATAAACTATCATCGCCTCCACTGCTGCAGGAACGGTGAGAAAGCCGGAGCATCCAGCAGGACCTTGAATTCCTTGTTTAGCCTGAGCAGGGTCAGCGAAGCACCGGCCATCTCCATGGAGGTGGCATATTCGCCAACGAATGTCTTGTAGACACCAAGACCGCCAGCCACCAGATTATCATGAATCCGATTATTCAGGATGAAAAGCTCCTCGGGTGGCGTCGCGCCCAGTCCATTTATCAGTACGGCGACCTCATCTCCTGACTTGAACGGGAGGTCCTCAATCACCTTTTCCGACATAATGTCTGCTATCTCGTCTGCTTTCTTTAGTTTGGTGCGCTCAAGTCCCGGCTCACCATGAATGCCCATGCCAATTTCCATTTCATCGTCGGCTATGGTAAAGGTCGGTTTGCCCGCGGCCGGTATGGTGCAGGGGCTCAGTGCCACCCCTATGCTGCACGTTTCCTCAATAACCCGGTCAGCCATCGCTTTCACTTCTTCCAGACTGGCCATGGTATCGGCCTTGGCCCCGGCCAGTTTATAGGCGAAAAAGATGCCAGCCACGCCGCGGCGCTTATCCTTTTCCGAGCGCGGTGCCGAGACAACATCATCTTTAGCGATGCTCATTTCTACCTTGATATCTTCCATCCCGGCCATTTCTGCCGCCATCTCAAAATTCATGACGTCGCCGCTGTAATTGCCGAAAATGTAGAGTACGCCAGCCCCGCCATTTACCTCTTTAGTTGCCGCGAGCATATCATCGGCACCCGGCGAGGAAAACACGTTGCCCACTGAGACGCCGTCGAGCAGCCCCGGTCCAACATAACCCAGAAACACCGGAATGTGACCTGAGCCACCGCCAGTACAGATGCCCACCTTTCCCTTTACCGGAGCATCAGCGCGAACAAGGGCTCGCTGGCTATCTTTGGCCATACGCAGATGATAAGGATAGGCTTTAAGGATGCCGCCAATAGTTTCCTCCACCACCTGATAGGGATCGTTGATTATCTTCTTCACTGCAATGTCTCCTTCCTTACGTAATGAATCATTAAGTGTATTTTTGAAATAGACAAACCAGATACTAGTTTATGTCAGAGTAATCCTAGCATATATATATCATCAGACACAACACAAAAATGTATAGCCACTAGGGAAGTAAATTTGTTGACGGTATCCACAGTGCTCATGCTATGCTATGCAGGAATACTGCTTGAAGAGGTGATTATGAGCTTATACCGTTCTCTGCAAGAAAGGGAAGCCGCCAACAGACCCATAAGGGTAGGGATTATCGGGGCGGGAACATTCGGTTCGATGTTCCTGGCCCAGGCCAGGCGAACCCCGGGCATGAAACTGGTGGGCATCGCCGAGTTGGATTTAGAAAAGGCGACGCAGACCTGTCTGGAAGCCGGCTGGCCCCGGGAAGCCATCGGTTATGAGAATTCATCAGGCGCCATAAATGATGGCGCCAGCGAGGGCAGGATAATATTGACCGATAATGCGGAGCAGCTAATCAAAGCGGAGCTTGACGTTATTGTCGAAAGCACCGGAGTTGCAGAGGCGGGGACATATCACGCCTGGACCGCCCTAGAATACGGCAAGCACGTGGTCATGGTGAATATCGAGGCCGGCGCCCTGTTGGGGCAGGTGCTCAATCAAAAAGCCCGGGGAAAAGGCCTGGTTTACTCTCTGGCCTACGGGGACCAGCCCGCCATAATTGATGAAATGATTGACTGGGCACACACCATCGGTGTCGAGGTCGTTTGCGCCGGCAAGGGCACCTTCTACCAGCCAGAATACCATTACTCAACGCCGGAGACCGTCTGGGACTACTTCGGTTTTTCCCGGGAACAGCTGGCCGCCGGCAAATACAATGCCAAGATGTACAACTCGTTCCTGGACGGCACCAAATCGGCCATCGAAATGTGCACGGTGGCCAACGCCTCGGGATTAATTCCGCAGAAGAACGGCCTGAAATTCCCCCCTGTGGGCGTCCAGAACCTGGCCAGTGTGCTCAAACCGATTGACGCGGGCGGCATCCTGGAACACAGCGGCACGGTGGAGGTTGTGGCCAGCGAACAGAGGGGCGGCAGCCCCATCAGCGACCATCTGCGCTGGGGAGTCTATGTTGTCTACCGGGCCACGACCGACCACATGCGCCGATTTATCTCCCTGCATGGCCTGGTTAAAGATGACTCCGGCGAGTATGTGGCCGCTTACCGTGCCTACCACCTTATCGGGCTGGAACTGGGCATAAGCGTGGCCAGAGTGGCCCTTCAAGGCGAGGCCACCGGGTCGGCAGACTTCTTCACCGCCGATGTCGCCTCGGTAGCCAAGAAAGATTTGAAAAAAGGCGATGTCCTGGACGGCGAAGGCGGATACACCGTATTCGGTCGTCTGGTCAGGGCCGATGATAGTATAGCGGGAGGCTACCTGCCCATGGGATTGAGCCATGGCGCCAAACTCCTGCAGCCGGTGAAAAAGGACTCAATCCTGACCTATCAGGACGTAGAGCTGGACAGGGGCCAGCTATCTTACAAGCTGCGCAAAGAGCTGGAAGCTGATTTCAAGCCGCTCACCAAAATTTCACATCAGTGAGCGTACTCTATGGCGAAGCGCCTCTTGAACCTTTGCAAGATGGCTATAGTCTTCATGCCGAAGAACCCTAAAAATACGACATTGCCCAGGGCATGGAAGGTGTCAAACCAGACGCTGGTAAGCTGATAGGTGAGAAAGGTCCTCAAAGTTAAAGGGTAAATGAAAGAGGCCCAGAACCAGGTGTTCATTATCCAGCCGTAAAGATAACCCCAGATGGCGCCGAATATTATCAACGCTGTCTTGCCCAGCCCGAACCGTCTGAGATAGGCGGCGGAGACGCCGGCCAGACCCCAGGCCAGCATCTGGTAAAGCGTCCACGGCCCCTGGCCGAGAAATAAATTGGAGACCAGCGCCGTTATCGCCCCGACCATGAAGCCGGCCACCGGCCCGAAGACGTACCCGGCACAGATTATCAAATAGGTGCAGGGCTGCACGTTGGGTATCACCGCGAAAGGGACTCTGGCTACCGCGGATATGGTGCCCAGCATGGCGATTAAAGCAATCTCCTTGGAGCTCATGGCCGTTGCCTCAAACTCGAAGAAGAAGGCAACAACGGCCAGGGCAACTATCACCGTGGCCGTCAGCCCCCAGTTGGTGAAAATCCCCAGCGGCGTCTGCGGAAACATGGTCGCCACCAGAGCCGCCGCCCCGGTGACCAGCATCAACACCAGGAAAAGGTAACTTTTTCTCATTTTAACAGTTGCAAGACCTCTGCCACGGTCAATAAATCGTCGGGCACACCGTACTTGCCGAATGCCTGAACCAAGCGGTTTATCTGCGGGGAAAAGAGCAGCGCCCTTGACAGCACTTCTCTCTTGTCCCCATCAACGACAATATTCCCCTCACTGAGTAAAATCACCCTGGCCGCATACTCCGCCACCGTTTCCACATCATGGGTGACCAGTATCACCGTGTTTCCCTGAGCAGTATATTCACGCAGAAAGTTCATCAATTCCGCCTTAAGCTGATACTCCATGCCCCTGGTCGGCTCGTCCAGGATTAGTATCCCGGGTTGAATCGCCAGCACCGATGCCAGAGCCACCCGCTGTTTTTCCCCACCACTCAAAGCGCGAGGGTACTGCCCTCTGTATTTGTCCAGTCCGAACCTGTTCAGGACTTCATCAATCCGCGTCCTGATTTCTCCATCCCCCAGACCCAGATTCTTTAAGGTGAAGCCTATCTCCTCCTCAACGGTATCGGCAAAGAGGTGGTCGTTTGGGTTCTGGAAAACAAAGCCGACTTTCTTAGCCAGCTCGGCAACGGTTGTCTTGCGGGTATCAATGCCATCGACCGACACCAGGCCTTTGGTCGGCGGTAGAAGGCCGTTGAAATGTTTTACCAGTGTCGTCTTCCCTGAGGCGTTTCTCCCCATGATGGCCACGAATTCCCCTTCACCTACCTTCAGGTTTACGTTCCGCAAGGCAGTAGGGCCATCAGGATAAACATGCCAGAGTTTTTCCCCCGCAATCACCGGCCTGCCAACGTTCCTTTCATCATGCTGCGGCAACTTTCCAGAAATTTTCTTGAAGACTTCCTGGAGCATCATCCTGCCCTCTTTAACCGTGAGGGGCGTCCCTGCATGAGCAACGCCCATTGCCTCCAGCTGGTGGGCCAGCTTGATTATCGGTGGCACGCCGACGCCCGCCTGGCACAGTTCCTGATAATTATTGTGCAGGA
This sequence comes from uncultured Dehalococcoidaceae bacterium, assembly GCA_964493435.1. GTDB lineage: Bacteria > Chloroflexota > Dehalococcoidia > Dehalococcoidales > RBG-16-60-22 > E44-bin89. The sequence continues at coordinate 221,302 of CAZBMB010000004.1, forward strand.
CATCCCTCGTACCACCGTCAACAATGATTTCTCCCCCGTCAAGCACTATTAATCTATCGGCGTGCTGAATCACCCTGTCCAGTCGGTGCTCAACCAGGATGACAGTAATGCCTAGTTCATCGTTCAATCGCTGCACTATGGAAAGCACCTCTTCTGCGCTCTTGGGGTCCAGTTCAGAGGTTGGCTCGTCCAGCATCAGGATTTCCGGATGCAGGGCCAGCACCGAAGCGATGGCCACCTTCTGTTTTTCACCACCCGACAGTTCATATACCGGCCGATACCGGAGGGCAGCGATACCGAGGGTGTCCAGTGATTCCTCAATCCGCCTGGCAATCAAGTCCCTGGGGAAAGCGAGGTTCTCCAGGCCAAAAGCGATTTCCCTTTCCACGTCCTGAGTGACCAGTTGGTTCTCCGGGTCCTGAAATATCATCCCCACCCTGGTGGCGAGCTCCTTGGGAGAATGCTCCACGGTATTGAGGCCCTGCACCTCCACCCTGCCTGTAACTTTCCCGCCGTAGAAATGGGGAATCAGGCCGTTTATACACCGGCACAGGCTGGATTTTCCGCCCGCTGACGGACCGGTTACCAGGACAAATTCCCCGTCCTCAATCTCAAGATTTATGTTGCTGAGGGCGGACTTTGCCGCATCACTGTAATAAAAGGTGAAGTCCTTTATCTTAATCAATTTCCATCCTCTTCTTTACCACCGCCAGTGGCACGACGATACACAGGGAGAGCCCCAGCAACGCCAGCATAAGACCTTCAAAGCCGCCGAAGCTTACCTTTTCCAGTGTCGGATAATACTGATAATCTCCCTGCCCCAGCCACCGTATGAAAATGCCGATTACAAGAGGAAAGAAGCTGGCTATCAGTATTCCGACGTCAAATTTACTCAGTTTTACTTCGTGGTAGAAAGTCCTTCTTTCCCCGTGACCGAATGCCCTTGATTCCATCGCCTCAGCCATCTGGACAGTTCTATCCAGAGAATTGGAGAGCAACGGGATGATGATTGCCATGCGATTCTTTATCCGCTGGAACAGGTTCCCCCGGTCAAGCTCCAGTCCCCTTGACCTTTGAACGTCACTGATGCGTTCCACATCATCGATTAAAGTGGGAATGAACCTGGTGGTTAGTGAAGTCACCAGCACTGACTTATAGGGCAGCTTCACCTTAATCATGGACAGCATCAGGTCGTCAGGGTGAGTGGCGAAAGTCAGCATGGCAAAAGCGGATATCACCGCCAGCAGCCGCAATGACATACCCACCCCGAATATTACCGCCTCCACGGTTAAGACTGGAGCGCCTATTAGTGGAATTTGGAACGGGGCTCGCCATAGGACGTGGGAGCCGTGGGAGCTGACCAGAGCGTTGATGATGATTATCGCCAGGCAGAGAAAGAAGGCGAATTTCATAACCGAAGCCCATTCTCGCCACACTCTGGCCGCTATTACCATAGGCAGCGTGACCAGAAACATCAGTAGGAGGTAAATGGGGTTATTAATGATTAAGGCAAGGACAAAAATGCTGGTGACCCACCCCAGCTTACAGAAAGGATCGAGCTTGTGGATGGCGGTTTCTTTATTCTTATATCTGAAACTTATCATTGAGGTATATTAATTATCTTGCCGTCCGCCACCACCACCGCGCCGGCATATTGTATTTTATTATGCTGGTCAAGCAAAGCATCCAGTGCGTCTTTCACCCCGGCTTCGTCGGTGCCTGAAACCAGCCAGACCACATTTTCACAGGCGCCGACCCCCTTCGGATTCCAGGGATTCTGCGTGGCCTGAATGAGTCCGGTGCCAGCACCGTATTCGGCCGTTATCTCGCCATCGTTATTGATGACAACGAGGTCTCCGTTATCAAAATAGGTGAAAAACCCCAGTCGTTTCCAGTTCTGGTTCAACTCCGAGATAAGGCTGTTGCCCAGACCGCTGACCAGAATTATATTAGAATTCCCCTTCTCACTTTCAGATAATTCGTCAAGGCTTCTTATGCTAACATCCTTTACTTCCAGCTGGGCCAGTTTCTCCTCCAGCCTTACGGCATCCTGTTTCAGGTAATCAGGGCAGACAATCAGGGTCGGACTTACTCTGCCGCCAAAACCATGCCGGAAAGCCGACGGAAAGACATCAATGATAGCCGGAATGAAGTGACGGAATCCCCAGTCATGGAAGTCCCAGTGCTGGACATCGCCATCATGCAGCTTGTAATCAAGCGCTCCCAAATTGGACTGGATTCCATTCACATAGAAGAACCAGTCCGCCTTCGTTTTCTGACTGCCGGCATAACCGGAGCGAACCCCGTTTATGGCGTTGACAAATCCGCCGCCGTAGGCGGTTTCAACCTCAGCTACCTCCATCAGTGCCGCCATCGCCGAAGTATCCGGCAATACTTCCAGCGTCTCACCAAGCATCAGTTCCCGTCCAAAATCCTGGGTAACCGTGATTATTACTGTTATGGTGCCAGACTCTTTTTCGGCAGGGGGAGCGGATTCTGAAGGCCGATTGGCGCAGGCGCCTATTAAGGCACTTGCCCAAAGAACTATTACCACGAGAGTGAGCGATTTGATATGCTTCATTTTGCCTGTGCTTTAGTAGTAGATGGCCCTTCTAATCAGGAAGAATATGAACAGCGCCAGCACTGCCGCTCCCGCAATTATACCACCGATTAGAAGCCAGTTGGTTGGCTCCTCCGGAGGCGGTGGCGGCAGCGGAGCTGCCGGCTTTGGTTTGGGTGTCTCAGTTTCAGGCGATTCAGGTTGAGGGGACGGGGGCGGTAATGCCGCTGTGGGCGCTGGCAGAGAAGGCGCCGGTGGCGCCAGAGAAGTGGCTCCCTCCCTGACCACAAACGAGCCGCTCAGTGATGCAATTTCAACGGTATAGGTTCCGGCAGCATTTAGAACTACACTGAAGCTGACCGTCTCACTTTCGCCGCCTAGAACCTCAACTTCCCTGACCTCCACGGCAACGCCACCTATCTTAAGCGTTACTCCATAAGTATCGGTAAGGTCACCGGCATTGGTGACGGTGGCGCTGATGGTTACCTTCTCCCCGGTGCTGACTTCAGTCGGGTTTATTGACAGGTCAGTAACGGTGAAGCTGGCGGGGCGGGTATAGGCTAAGGTTGTAAAATCAGTGAAGTGACTTATTTCCGCTGTAATTGTGTTGTTCTCAGGGTCAACGGTACCTTCCAGTTCAATCCATTCCCCAGCCGTTTTATCCCAGTAGGCGAGAACCAGATTTTCCTCGGCCACACCATCAGGTATTTTGGACTTACTATATTCAAAGGTAAGACTTATCGGCGGGTCAAAGGTGGCCCCGTCCGGCTCGATGTCATAGACCAGTCCCACCACATTGGACTCTTCCGGTGGGTCAGGCGGGTCTTCCGTCTCTTTTATAGATATACTGGACAATAGCGCCCCACCTTTTTTCTTACCAACGGTGTTTCTGGGTATGTATAGTTCGACTTTACGGTCCTCGCTTTTAGCGGTGACAGTTTCGGTAAATCTGCCTTGTTCGGTTATAGAATTAGCCACCGAAGTCAGACCAGCGGCACCGCCACCCCCTCCTCCACCACCGCCGGTGCTACCCCCTCCGCTACTCGTGGTCACGGAAAATGACCAGATTTTACTTGCCTGGTTACCTTTCTTATCACTGACGGTAACCGTAACCGAGTGAGTGCCAATGCTCAGTGAATCTGCAGTATAGCTGATGCCGGAAGTGGTAATCGTAGCGCTGGTCGTGACACTGATTCCGTCCAGCTTCATTGTAGCCGTGCTGGTATTAATTCCTGAAGTTGCATCAGAATAACTGGCGCTGATGGTCGCGCTGGTTGAGGTAATGCTTTCCCCTGATGAAGGGTCAAGGCCAGATATTGTTGGCGCGGTGGCGTCTTCCGGCCAGGAGCCACCCAGCAAAGCGACTATGGCATAAGCCGTCATCCATTCCGGATTTGACCGCTGTGTCGCCGACCATTTGAAGGCCCCGTCCGTATCCTGCAGGCTCAGCAGGTGCCCTATGGGATTGTTACCGCTTTTTCGCCATTCATCAGCCACCGGACTCTGCCCGACATCGGCGATGGCACTTATCGCCCAGGTATCAACACCGACATTGGTAGTGCCCTCGGAACTAAAGCCGCCATCATTCTGCTGCTGTGATTTCAAATAGGCGAGGGCATCGGTTATAACCTGAGAGCTGCTTGATTGGCCGGCGGCAATCAACGCTGATATGGCGGCTGCGGTATTGTCGGCGTCGCTGACGTCACCGACTATCCATCCCCAGCCACCATCAGAGTTCTGGTTGTCGATGATGAAATTTTTGCTGTTTTGAACTCCTTCGCTTTCCCCTATTGAAGTCAGCGCCAGTATGCCCCAGAAATCATCGTTCAGCATGCCGTCATCGCCTATCTGCGTGTCATCATAGAAATCCAGCAGGGCATCGACGTAATCTACGCCTCCGAAATCCCGGGGGTCCTCCCCGGCGGCGACAACGGCCAGAATAAACTTTTCCCAGTCGGTAGCCTTATTTGCGTCCAGATGGTCGACATTATCCAGCAAGTAGTCGACAATTGAATCCCCGCCGTTGGTCCAGCTACCCGGGTCCTCGCCGGCGGCCGCGATGGCCATCACCGCCCAGACTGAGGTGTCAAAGGCAGCGATTTTACCATCCGACTCCTGCTCCCCTCTCAGGTAGTCCAGCGCCTCGGTTATCTGAGGGTCGCTGGCATCCAGAGGGAAGACTTCAACCGTGAGGTCAAGCTCTGTGGACTGGCCGGGTTCATAGACGGCGGTCTGTTCGGCTTTTGACCCGCTTATCCAGAAGGTTATCGTTTCGCCGACCTCGCTCTCTTCACCAGCCATCACCAGCCGGCTATCAAAAGTGCCCGAGCCACCGTATTGACCGACCTCGGTGGTGGTAATACTGCCCTTCTCGGCACTGCCTATCTTGGCGGTGATTACGGTGCCCACAGGCGCGGTACGCCCATTGACGATAATATCGCCGTAGAACTCCTCCGGCAGGGTAATATCGGCCCTCACCGGCAGAGCCGATGCCATCAGCCAGCAAACCAGAATAACCGCGAGCCAAAGGCCTAATCGATTCATAACTTTTATCAAATTCATGCCTCCCCGGCTCCGTCCTTATGAGCTTATCGCCGCCAGCTGGCAGGCGGTCGTCGCGTGAAGCCAGTAGCCTTTCCAGCAGTTCATCAACCTGTCCTCGTCATGAGCATCACCGGAAGGGGCGTTATTTATGATGGAGACCTCATAGGTCTGGCTATCGGCGTCAAAGCCAATAAGCACCGTCCAGCTGGCCTCCACCGAGGTCAGGGCGGAATCCGCCGAAGCGGCAGTGAGGTCGGAAAAGCCGATGGCATTCCAGCCGGCCGACAGCTGCTTGGTTGGCGGCACCTGAAGCGGGTCGGTATCAAAGGCCGGATGCAGTTCCACCTGTGATGCGGAATATATCCAGATGCCCTCCAGCGGTGAGACGACGTTAGCGCTGCTCATGGCCGCCCACCCATTGGTAGCGTCATAGCCAAAGATAGAATGGCCGTCTGTATCCACGCTACCAAACACCTGCTGCGCCGTGGAGTAGCCGCTGGCCAGCCTCTTGGGCACTGAGATGAAATTCCAGCCCGCTTCAAGTGTGAGCGGCACATAGACAATGACCGTTTCCTGATTCGACCTGATGTAGGTTGTATAATCGCCTTTGTCGGCATACACGGTATAGCTGCCGGGACTGAGCGCCAAGGCCAGTACCTGACCGTTGGCATCAGTGGTATAGGTGAGTGTGCCGACGTACACCGTCACATTATCGGCCGCACTCCAGCTGGTGCCGTCATAGGTCTCTACGGTAACGTCAAAGCTGTTGCCGGACAGCACGCTGTGGTTGCTTACCGTGGTGCGCAATGGCTCAGACCCGTACTGCGTGTAGCTCCACAGGATGGTATCGTTGTCTGATACGGCATATTCTTTCGCCCCCAGGCTGGGGCTGTTCCAGTTAGCCCGGTACATCCAGCCATCGGGATACACCGCCGTTTCCCCATCCACCGATTCCACGTAATCTATCGGCCCGAACATGCTATCCACGACCAGACTGAAACCGCCGGACACCGAGGCCGCATATATAGCTCCCATAGCGGTGGGGTAATCCAGGGTATAGGTATCACCATACTTATCGGTTATGGTGGAGGTGGTGAAAGTAACATTGCCACTCCATATAAGGGATGTCTCTCCTTCCACCCTGACGTTGACTGTCTTGGCGCTTACGGCAGCCGCGGTGACCGCCTGCGTTTCTACATTGTTAGTTTCGTTTGTCTCGGTGACCGCATAACCCGAGTCCACCGTAGCTCTGAGGGTGTAATCGCCGTCTGCCGTCGGTGTCCAGGTGAAGGTGGTGGCGGTATCACCCCAGGCGAATGCCCCGCTTACGCCATTGGTGGCTATCTCGGTATAACCCCCGCCATCATCGACCTCAAGCAGAACCTGAAAATCGTTAACCGCTTCCCCGGGGTCCGGGACATTCACCACGACCTTGTTGGCTACGCTGGTGTATACTTCATTCACCTCAAGCTGGCAGGTAAGGTCGGCCGCGGGATTTGCCATCACCGGGGTCGCACTCGTGGCACAAAGCCCGAATACCAATAGCAGGCAAACCAGAGACTTCGTTATTTTACTCATTGTCTTGACCTCCCAAGAAAATAAAGTGTAGTTGTTTTTATACAAATACAATTGATTATACTGCCTGCTTCAAAGCCTGTCAAGATGAACATATCAATTTCAGGTCATAAAAAAACGGCGTGATAGACTCACGCCGGCCGGAACATCCGTGTCTGTTGTGCCGCTTTAACCTTTCTTCATATCCACCAGTTCGTAATCTATATCCGCTTCGCTTAATTTCTGAGTCAAACCGGGAATCTCCTCTTCTACACACACTATGACCGGGTATAGACCGGTTTTGGCGGCCTCAATGGCCGCGTCTGAGACCCCATAAGCATAAAAATGCTTGCTGCCGAGCTTCCTCAAGGCGACCATGGCTTCGATGCCGATAGCTCCCACCAGTTTACGGTCACTGACTTCTTTTTCAATCCGCTTCAGGTCAACCATCCTGAAACCGCCTCTCTGTATACCGGGTACCTTCAAGATGGTCACTCTGCCGACTTTCAACTGCACTATACCTTCTATACCAGACACACCCACGTCCTCACCCGCTCTGGCATTGGCAGCGGCTATTCCCCTGGCCCCTTTATCAATATCGGCCGTAGCCAAAAGTATCCCGTCCTTCATCTCCAGTCCCACCGTTTGACCTGCCGCCAAATCATCAGCCGCTACCGCCGCACAGACTGCAATATTGGTAATCGCCTGCTCCATAAGTTTGTCATATTCCCTTAACTCTCTTAAGGTTTTTATTATCCAGTTCACGCCTTCGTTGGTCAACCGATACTTTAAACGTCCGTCAGAAACAAGCAGGCCTTCGTCTATCAGTTGCCGGGTGTAATCCGAGATGGCCTGAGGAGTCACAGATAGTTTCCCGGCAATGTCCTGCTGCCGGATATTGGGGCCACTGTTAGCTATCTCAACCAGTATTTGGAGTTTACTGGCCAGGTTTTTGTTGCGCAATACTTCAACCATAGTTCATCTAAATTGATATTTAATCAAGTATAGTTTACTTCGGTATCATTATAGGACTTCTGATTGGGCAAAACAACATCGATGCCGATTGTCTATTTCAGGAAGCGGTCGTAGATTTCGCGGCCAGGCCAGACAGCCTGATTCCCCAGCTCCTCTTCGATTCTGAGCTCTTCATTATACTTGACGAGTCGGCAGGACCGGCTCCAGGAGCCGTTTCTAATCTGGCCGGCATTGGTGGCCACGGCGATATGGACGTGGGTCACATCCTCGGTATCGCCCGACCGCCCTGAGAGAATGGGGAGGTAGCCCGATTTCCGGCATAAATTGACGGCGTCCAGGGTCTCGGTTATCGTCCCGATCTGGTTCGGTTTTATCAGGACGGCGTTAGCTACGCCCAGTTCAACACCGCGTTTGATTCGCTTTACGTTGGTGGTGAAGAGGTCATCGCCGACCAGCTGAATTCGGTCGCCCAGCCGCCTGGTCAGCAGCTCCCAGCCGTGCCAGTCGTCCTCCGCCATGCCATCTTCAATGGACACTATTGGGTACCTGTCGACCCAGCCCTCCAGGACGTCAGCAAACTGAGCCGCGCTCATGGCCTTCTTTTCCAGCTGGAAGCGGTACTTGCCGTCAGAGTAGAACTCGCTGGAGGCAATGTCCAGATAGATAGCCACATCTTTCCATGGCTTATAGCCAGCCCGCTCAAATCCCGCCATCACGATTTCCAGGCCCTCTTCGTTGCCATCGAAGCTGGGCCAGAAGCCGCCTTCATCAGCGACGCTCGCCGGCTTTCCCCGCTCAAGCATGACGTCGCGGACTGACCAGTAAATGTTGAAGAGCATTTCCAGGCATTCGGTAAAGGACCGGGCGCCGAGAGTAATCACCTCATAACTCTGGATATCTATGGCTCTATTGGCGTGCGCCCCACCACCGATGACCTGTACCACTGGCACGGGCAGCACTCGCCCCTTATCTCCGCCCAGAAATCGGTAGAGCGGCAGGCCCTGCTCATTGGCCGCCGCATGGGCGGCAGCCATTGAAACCGCCAGCAAGGCATTGGCGCCAAGGCGATTCTTTTCGGCGGTGCCGTCCAGTTCCAGAAGAATACGATCTATCCCGGCGATATCGACGGCGTTCCCCCCTATCAATTTCGGGGCGATGACGGTCTTGATGCTCCCTATCGCCTTATAAACTGACCGCCCCCTGAATTTGGCCGGGTCGCCATCGCGCAATTCCAGAGCTTCGTGGGAACCGGTGGAAGCGCCCGAAGGGACTATAGCGCGTCCCATAGCCCCTGAATCAAGGATGACATCCGCTTCCACGGTCGGGTTGCCGCGGGAGTCGTATACCTGCCTGGCCTTTATATCTGTTATAATCAAATTCCCTGCCTCCTTCTGGCTATTTCCTGGCCCAATATCTCGGCCACTTCTCGGTAAAATTTCGGCTGTTCTCTCATGACCCGGGTGGCAGCCCGGCGGACGATGTCCCTGTCCCCCTCGTCGGTCAGGTACTCAACCGGGGATTTCCCGTCCACCCGCGCCAGCAACAGCAGCCCCAGTTCCCGACAGGTGTACTCCTCTATCCACTCGGCCGGGAAAACCTTAATCGTCTGGCCGTAGCTCTTGCCCATCTGTAGAAAGGCTTTCAGCATAGTGTCCGCAGCCGGCCTGACCTTGACCGCTTTCAACAGTATGTGGTTGAACAGGAAGCCGGTGTCAAAAGTGGGGTCACCCAGGTGAGCTGCCTCAGCATCCAGTAGCCATATTTTCGTTGCGCCCGGCGAGATGAGCATGTTCTTGGGGCTGTAATCACCGTGAACCAGGACCTTTCTCAAAGTCAGTATGCGGTCTATCTCCGACCTGATACGGGCGGCCAGCTCTGGATGACGCCGGGCAATAGTCTCAAAATAGGGGTCCACCCGGCAATCCACGAACCGCTGCTGCTGGTCAAAACGTCGTCTAACTTCCTGCTTCTCAAAGGTCTCATTATGGAGCTTGGCCAGCACCTGGGCTACCTCCCGGGCTATGTTTAAGTCCACTTCACCCCGGAGGAGTTTTTCCTTCCACATCTCAGCGCCTTGCGGGGCGAACTCAATGGCGAAAACAAAATTTACCTCATCCTCAAAGACAACCTCCGGGGCATACTTAGAGCCCAGAATCCGTCGCATCAGCTTGAGGCAGTCCTTCTCCACGTTGGAACGCTCCGGGTCAATGAGCCATTCATCCTTAACCCGTAGTTTGGCCAAGGCCTGTTTGAAGACGACCGCGCCCTTTGAGGATTCGACTTTAAAGACGTCATTGGAGACACCGCCCCCCAGTTGAGTGATGACAGCCGGCTCGCCTGGCTCCAGGTAGCCCTGGACAAGAAGATAGTCCCTCAGCTTCTCGGCGCTGTTGTCTATACTAAATGCCATTCTTCTTACCACGGCTTTATTGTCCCCCACATTGTCAAGGGAATGCAACCACCAGCAATCTGTGCAGTATGGTAGGCCGTGCGTATCAAAAGGTAGAACTTTTTTGACTTGTTTCCCGCTTTCTATATAGAAAGAACCGTTTCACCTATTATATTGACAAATGCTGCCTGCCAGATGGACAATGGCAATTAAATATTGAAGCCATGATTATACGACACCAGAAGCAGAAGAGCTTTTTTCTATTCATAGGATTTGCTTTAGTGGTTAGCTTGATGACGCTATCTCTGTTACTGGTATCCTGTACGCCGGCGCACATCGACGAGGAAGGAGCACCATCAGGAGAGGAGACTGCCCCACCAGTAATAGTCGATACTAAAATACTCCAAGAAGGAAATGATTTGCCCAAAACTCAACTCCAGTCAAGGGATTCATTAGAACTGGGAGACAACAGGATTGGCATTCATTTTTGCGATTTGTGGAAACTAGAGCCAGAAGTCTTCCCCGACGGGGTCTTGGATGCCAGTCATATTATCGAACAAGGTGTGAAGCGGGCTCGCTTTGCGATTAACAACCTAGACTCAGATAGAGTTCACTGGGACAAGCCTGAAAACACCATTGACCCAAGTCATGATGATTTCATAACCAGCCTCGCCGAAAACGGCATAACCATGACATACGTGCTTTCATTTTGGGACAAAGAATACGTGGCACAGGGAGGGGAAGTACACTCCCCGAGATTCAAAACGGAGGACGAGATACAACGGTATCTCAACTTTGTACGATCCATCGTCCGGCATTGCAAGGACCGCATTGAATACTATGAGATATGGAATGAGCCTAACATCGAAAGCATGCCCCTCCAATGGATAGAGGTGGACGACTACATAAATCTGGTGAAGAGGACTGTTCCGGTTATCCGTCAGGAGTATCCTGAAGCAAAAATAGTGGCTGGTGGCGTTTCTTATCTGCGTCAACAAGCCGCCTACGACTACTTGTTAGCTATTATCAGCTCAGACGAGATAATGCCTTTAGTCGATGTCATATCATGGCATGCTATGTACAACACCTCACCGGAACATGAATTCCACAGAGATTATTACTATGAATACCCGTCCATCGTGCAAGAAATTAAAGACATTGCTTCCGCCCACGGCTTTGAGGGAGAATATGTAGCTGATGAGCTGCATTGGGCGACTTCAGGATGCTGGCCTAACTATCCGCCTGGGACATATAGTGAGACCAAATGCACGAAATACTTTGCACGGGGCATCTTGATGAACCTAGGCATTGATGTTAGTGTGTCACAATTCTACTGTGTTCCACCGTCAGGACAGCCATTACAGATAGTCCACACCATCCAAAACCTCTGCACAGTTATGGATGGTGCCGAGCCCGTAGACTTAGCTGTAGAGATTGAGGCCGAGAATATACGGAATTGTTGTTTTTCTTCACCAGATAGCAGTAGGCTGCTGGCCTTATGGGTAGATGGAGTAGCAACGGATGATAATCCTAGTATAGAAGCTACTCTGACTTTTCCCAACTTTTCAACTCAAAAGGTAACAGCCATTGATGTTTTGAATGGCATTGAGCAGGAACTAATGACAAGCACTGATAAGGGAAATTTGGTTATCAAAAACCTGTTCGTTAAGGATTACCCCATAATACTCAAGCTTTCACCCTAGTTCTTTATTGGATAGATTGAACAATAGCCTACATTGATAGGGCTTCTTCCGCAGGATATTTTTTAGTCCAAACGGGCTGATATTCCTATGTTTGTTCAGTATGCTTCGGTGGGCTAAAGTGTGATATAGGCCGTGCAAATCTCGAACCTGCGACACCCTGATTAAAAGATATAGGAGGTTTGTCCCCGAGAGTAACAAAAAGTAAAGTATAATAACTTAATATATCAGATTTAGCTTCAAGTGGTACTGCCTAGTACCACTTTTCCATTTATAGTGGTGTAAAGTTCGTTAGCAAAAATGTTAGCAAATTCTGAGGATTTAGCTAGTAGGCCGTACAGGATAAAAGGTAGAACTAAAACTTTCTCTTACAGCTTCGCTTTCGTTTGATAGTTCGAATCCACTCCGCTGGAAATACACCCATTATTAATTAAAATGGCGGGTATGGCAGCTTTGTGCGTATTCCTATCTGCCTTAAAGTTTCGTCTCTAAGTTTTATCAATATCGAACTCAACGCTTTACGATCTTCATCGGTCAAAACTTCCAGCGCTTTTGGAATAGATTCGAAGCGCATTATTTTATGATAAGCTTCCCACCCTTTATCGGTCAATTCAAATTTTGACGTCTTTCTACCACTTTCGTTCACGGTAGATTTTTTAATAATACCCTTAGCTGCCATTCTATTTAAAGAAGTGGAGACCGTATGCGGTTCTAATAAAAGCCATTTGGCCATTCTGTACGCATTGGTATCCCCATCAGTAGCTCCAAGAAGTCCAAATATACCAGCTTGACGGGGTGTCAAACCGTATAACGATAGCTCCTTAGCTCTAAATTTCAACATAGCATTTCTAGTTTGCATTAGTAATCTCCAGAGAAGATAATCACGGTCTTCAAATATATTATTCATGTAATAGCTCCTCTAGTTAATATGATTATAATTTTATTCATATTAACTCAGGTCCTTTTTACTATCAAGATGCTTTCTGCTCGGTAGAACCAGGAAAATGCTTCTCTTAAATATTGACAAAATGCTTTCTGCTTAATAAAATAATACGTCATGATTAAATCATCAACGATATATCTCTAAATACATATCATATAGGATATATCTTCTATTATTATATTATACGTGTCAAATTGGCAATATATGCTTTATATCTTCAGTTTATTGACCATAGCAACCTCTCTATGAGAAAGGGGGTGATAGTTTTTATAAGGAGTATTATTACGGGCAAAAAAGATTAGTTGGAGGATATATATGCGAAGGAAATCGATATTGACTCTAATTGCAGTGGTGCTCATTTCTGCATTAGTTAGTGCATGTGCCGCTCCAGCACCAGCACCGGCTCCGGCTCCAGCACCAGCACCGGCTCCGGCTCCAGCACCAGCTCCGGTTCCCGCACCAGCTCCGACCCCAGCTCCGTCTCCAGCACCAGCGCAGCCGGCAAAAGTCTTCGAGTGGAAGCTACAAAGCAACAATGCCCCTACTGTTACCACTTATAAGATAACTCTGGAGGGCATGGTTGATGATATCGCCAAGATGTCTGATGGCCGGCTAATCATCACGCCGTACCCGGCGAATGCACTAGTGCCTACTGCCGAACAAATTAACGCGGTTTCCAATGGCGTTGTTGAGATGCAGCAGTCCACGGGAGAATATTGGCTGGGATTAATGCCCTGGACTCAGGCCGAAGAGACCACTCCATTCACCCTTCGGGACGGCGTTGATTTTATGGAGTTCTTCTATGATTGGGAAGGCGGCAAGGTGCTCGAATGGATCCGCAATGAGTACGCGCCACGTAACAACTACTTTCTGGGCACCATCCCCGGGGATGGCAATAACTTCATATCCAAGAAACCCATCGTGACAATGGATGACGTCAAAAATATGATTATCAGGACTCCTGGCCAGAAGGCTAAATTCTTCGAAGCGATGGGTGCCAGTACTGTGTATATACCCGGTTCTGAAGTATATACTGCTCTACAGCTTGGTACCATAGATGCGGCTACCTGGTCAAAGGCTGCCTCGTACTATAATATGAAGTGGTATGAGGTTGCCAAGTACATCTCCGCATTGAATATCCATGGTTCTCATGGCGAACATATCACCGTAAACATGGACGCCTGGAATAGCCTGCCCGATGACCTGAAACAGATTGTGACCACATCTCAGATACGGTGGGCATGGAGAAACTTCACCTTCGACCGTGCTGATAACGTTGAAAAACTCCAGCTCATGGAAAAAGAATACGGAGTAGTTTACCAGGACGTAGACGATGAGGTGCGGGCTGAGGCTGCCAAGGCGGCGGCAAAGGTATTGGCAGACTATCGCGTCCAGGATGCCAAGTCTGCCGAATACGCAGACATGATTGAAGAATACATGAAGTACAGGGGTTATTGGTAGTAAAGGTGACAAATGTGAGGGGTGGGCAGAAAAATGGTCCACCCCTCATGCCTAGGAAGATTCTATAATGAAGTCAGTAGAGTCCGTTGTTTGTATTGCCGACAGGATCAATGAGTTGGCAGGCAGAATAGGTAGCTTACTATTCTTGCCTTTAATCTTTGTCATTACGTTTGAGATTGTAATGAGATACGTGTTCAACTCACCGACCATCTGGGTCCATGAGACAAGCGAATACCTGCTAGTTGTCATGGCCATGGTGGGAGGAGGCTATACCTTGCTGCACAAAGGGCACGTTAGTGTGGACATCATTTACGCACGTTTATCTACCAGAGGAAAAGCAATTCTTGACCTGATTATCACGGCGCCGTTCATGTTAATACTTTATTATGTACTGGTGTGGAAAGGCGCTGAATTTGCTTGGCAAGCCATTACCGATATGGAAAGGTCGGGTAGCTTCTGGAATCCGCCAATTTATCTAATCAAAATGTTCCTGCCCGCTGGCGGGTTCCTTCTTATGATACAAGGGCTGGCCAAGATAGCTCGGGACTTCACCACAGTTTTCACAAGGGCTAAGCTTGCATGAGTATCGAGCTTACTACACTTCTTCTCTTCGGCTCTCTAATAGTAGTGCTCCTCGCCGGAGTACCGCTTACATTCGCCCTATCAGGGATAGCGGCAATTTTCGCTTTCTTTCTCTGGGGACCAAGCTCTCTCTCCATGTTTGCCGGCAGTATATTCCGCTACATGACCTCCTTTGTCCTGGTTGCCCTGCCCCTGTTCTTCTTCATGGCTAACGTGCTAGAACGCTCCGGTATCGCCGATGACCTATACGAGTTGATGTACAAGTGGATGGGCCCCACGAGAGGCGGCCTGGCAATTGGTACCGTGAACATTTCTACAATAATGGCAGCCATGAGTGGGATTAGTGGTGCTGCTTGCGTCACGATGGGGCTAATCGCATTGCCGTCGATGCTCAAGCGCAACTATGATAAGCATATTGCGCTGGGAAGTATAATGGCTGGTGGTGCTCTAGGTGTGCTCATTCCGCCAAGTGTACCGATGATTCTGTACGGTTTCTTCGCACAGGAGTCAGTAGGGCGGTTATTTGCCGGCGGTATCATGCCAGGTTTGCTTCTTTCAGGTATGTTCATCATATACATATTCATAAGATGTTGGCTCCAACCTTCGCTTGGTCCGTCCATTCCGCAGGAGGATCAGGCCAGTTGGCCGGAGAAGTTCGCCCTCCTCCGTTCCCTAATCCTGCCGGTCATTCTTATCCTCCTTGTTCTGGGCTCAATATTCTCTGGGTTGGCCACCCCGTCAGAGGCGGCGGCACTAGGAGCATTAGGCAGTCTGCTCTGTGCTATGATAAAAGGCCAGCTTCGCTGGAAAACCCTGCGACAGGCCAGCTACCAGTCACTTCGCCTGACCTGCCTCGTCCTGTGGATCGTGGCTGGTGCTGCACTTTTCGTCTCCGTTTACACCGCCGTTGGTGCACCCGAACTGATAAAGAATGTCATAGTCAGCCTGCCGGTTAACCGATGGGTTATCATGATAGGGATACAGGCCCTTTTATTCTTGTTGGGCTGTTTTATGGATCCCGGTGGTATTATCATGCTTACTACGCCGGTGCTAGTCCCGGTTATCGCAACACTTGGTTTTGATCCAATCTGGTTTGGCGTCGTCTTCATAGTCAACATGGAGATGGCATTCTTGACCCCGCCTTTCGGCATGAACCTGTTCTATATGCGGGGTATCGTTCCACCTGAAGTGAGCATGGTTGATATTATTACTTCCGTCTGGCCCTTTGTTGCTTTACAGGCTGTGGGGCTCATCCTTTGCATGGCGTTTCCTCAAATCATTCTGTGGATTCCCAACCTGCTCCTCGGAGTTGGTTAGAGAAAGCTACATTCTTGGCATCGGAATAGTAGAATTGGATAGAAGATTTCATGGTGTTTCCCCGGTCTAAGAAAAAAGTCAAAGGAGATGGATAAATGATTAGATTACCAGAGGAAAAGGTAATTATTACCGCGGCGCTAACAGGCGGCTTTGTTGGCAAGAAAGAATGCCCCACTTTGCCTATGCAGCCGGATGAAATTGCTGAAGCGGCATATGCTTGCTACAGTGAAGGCGCCGCAATTGTACACATTCATGCCCGTGATAAAGATGGGGTTCCTACAGGCAAGGCCGCGGTCTTTCAAGAAATACACGATAAAATTCGCGCAAAGTGTGACGTTATTCTCCAGGACTCCACTGGTGGGGGAGCAAACCTGACTCTTGACGAGCGCCTTGATTGTTTAAACGCTCATCCGGAAATGGCCTCATGCAACATGGGCAGTATGCTAAGAACGGTTGGCGCCAGAGCTGGTACAGTATGGGTAAACACCAGAAGCGACATAGAATATTTCGCTACACGAATGAGGGAACTGGGCATAAAGCCCGAAATAGAAATTTATAGCCCCGGATTTTTTACCGAATTAAAGAACCTGATTAGCAAAGATTTATTGGAAAAGCCTTATTATGTCGATTTAATTCTTGGTATGGCATATCAGGGGTCCTTTGAAGCCAGCCCGCGAAACCTCATGTACCTATATGAGTCATTACCTGAGGATGCCCTGTTCAACACCCTGGCGGTTGGTCGATACCAAAATCCTCTTACAACTATGGGCATGATTTTAGGCGGCTGCATCCGAGTGGGATTGGAAGATAACCTTTATTATAAAAAGGGTGAGTTCGCCACCAACCAGCAACTAGTGGCGCGAGCGGTCAGGATCGCCCGGGAACTTGGCAAAGAACCGGCTAAACCCAGTGAGGCCAGGAGTATTTTGGGGCTGAAGCCGTTATAAGTTTCAAGTCTCGGCAGGCAAATGGGTATTGAAACCTGAAACCAAGCTTGAGAAGGTGACAAGTTGTGACTGGTGATATTAAGAAAATAGTGGTGGTTGGTGCCGGTGTAATGGGCCCCGGGATTGCTCAGACTTTTGCTCAAACTGGGTATGAAGTATCTCTGGTAGATATGCAATCAGAGATTCTAACCAGGGCCAGAAAATTGATAGAATCAAGCTTGACCACGCTTGCCCAAGAAGGTCTGCTAGTTGAAAAGCAAATAAAAGGGACTATTAAGCATATAAACTTCACAACTTCTTTGGAAGATGGGGCGCAGGACGCTGATATTGCCATTGAGGCTGTTACCGAGGATGCTGAAATTAAAAAGAAGGTATTCGCCCAGTTAGATAAACTATGCCCTCCCAGAACAATACTGGCTAGCAATACTACGTCCCTGAATATTTTTGACATCGTCCAGACCTCACGCCCGGATAAAGTCATCCTTTGTCATTGGTATGCCCCTCCGCAAATTATGCCTCTGGTTGATTTGGTTAAAGGCCCTCAATCAAGCGATGAGGCCATTGAGCTTATGGCCCGCACTTTAAAAATAGCCAAGAAGAAACCGGTGGTGATGAATAAATTCATTTCCGGGTTTGTCATTCCCCGTTTGCAATTAGCTATGCAACGGGAAGTTTTCTTTCTGATTGACAATGGCTATCTCACTCCTGAAGACCTGGATGAGGTTGTCAAATATAGTTTGGCTATGCGTATGATGATTTTGGGCGTTGTCCAGCGTATTGACTTCGGGGGACTTGACCTGACAGTAAAAAATTTGCAGAATCATTATGTACAGAGTCAAATGACGCCACTGAGCTATAAACCCAAGAAGGTATTCGAACTTGTCGCTCAAGGACATTTAGGAGTAAAGACAGGGAAAGGTTTCTACGATTATCATGGCAGAAGTGAAGCCGAAGTATACCGCGAAAGAGACGTCAAGCTCATCAGGATGTTAAAAGCGATGGAAGAACTGGAAGCCAATCCTTCACCCTAGCAATGACTGCTTTCTCCTGTTGATAAGTATGAACTTATGAAGTACCGGTAATGCTACCAAAGTGTAATAGATAATCCATATGCCATATGGCAATTAACAAGATAACAGGGTAAGCAGTTTAATATTTCCAGAGGTTGCAATTTTTGAAGTCTAACGTTTCAAGGAGTTGAAATGGAGAAGATAGCCATTGTTAACGCAGTGCGGACACCAGTTGGGAACTTCGGTGGCGCTTTGCGCGCGGTCCCGGCATATGATTTGGCAGCCTTGGTACTTAACGAATCAGTTAAAAGAGCAAAACTAAAAACTGACATGGTTGATGTTGTTGTGATGGGACAAAATTATCAGAGCGGTGAATATGTCAATATAGCTCGTATGTCGCTACTTAAAGCCGGCTGGCCGGTGTCAATACCGGCATTTACCTTGGACCGGAGGTGCCCCAGCGGATGTGACTCTATCTGCTTTGCCGCAATGATGATAGAAACAGGAAACGCCCAGATAGCTGTGGCTGGTGGCGTGGAAAGCATGAGTACTGCTGAATTCTATATTCCAGGGGATATAAGATGGGGCATGGGCGGCAGTGGTGATATGCCCCGGGGGCATGGGAGTCTATCTACATGGGGCATATCAGCATATGATAGGATACTCAGAGCAAGGGTCATGTCTCAGCCTTATGATAGATTTGGTGTCTTACCTACGATGATGACATGGGCCGAGACAGCTGCTAAAGAGTACGATATTACACGAGAAGAAGCTGATAAATGGGCTTTATTAAGTAACCAAAGGGCCTGCGCCGCAATACAAACCGGCAAGTTTAAGGAAGAAATCACTCCCGTTACTATTCCGCAAAAAAAGGGGGAGGCAATTGTTATAAGCGTCGATGAACGTCCTCGCTCTGATACAAGTTTAGAAGCTCTTGCAAAGCTGAAGCCTGTGCTTGGAGGAGTTTGTACTGCGGGTAATTCTTCGGGTGAAAACGACGGAGCAGCTGTTTGTATAATAATGAATGAACGAAGATTGCAAGAGTTAGATATCAAGCCAATGGCTTACTTGCGGGCTTTCGCTTTTAGCGGCACTGACCCTCGTTACGCCTGGAAATCATTAACAGAAGCAGTGGTCAAAACTTTAAAGAAATCCGGACTTACGCTGGAGCAAATAAATCTACTAGAACTGCATGAAGCTTTTGCCGCGCAGACCCTAGCCAACATTAAAGAACTGGGCTTAACCGAAAAAGACTACGACAAGATAAATGTGAATGGTTCATGTATCTCTCTAGGGCATCCGGTAGGAGCGACAGGAGCAAGAATTATGACTACATTAGTACACGAAATGCGAAGACGAGATACAAAATATGGATTAATGGCTATATGTGGTGGTGGGGGAATGGGAATTTGTGCTATCTTGGAGAACGTATGAGGTAGACGGCCTCCTCACTATCTTTAGATCCCCCAACAATTTCAAGATCGGCATACTTATCTAGAGCATTTCTAAGCGCTTCAGGATGTTGCTGCCCTGCCCCAAGTAATTGTACCACTTTCTAAGTTAGTCCCATCGGCATAATTACTGGCATTATCACTTCAGGGGCGGGTGGTCGTGAGCTGCCACCACCGGATATTGTTATCGGGGCTGAAGTGTTCCTATGTATGACTGAATCAGGTTTTTTAAGGTAGGTCAACTCCTGAGCGTGAAGAATGTAGTTACGGTAATTGAGAGGGAAGTGGTGTTGGCAAAGAGGTTAGAGTAACCATTCGTCATAATGTGCAACCACAATAATGAAAGGGCTGATGTGGAAGCAACCAGCCCCTTCAATGATTCGAATAAATACTATCGATCCTAAGCCTTCCCAATTGGGAACATTTTAGTGCCGCAAACTCCTCACATTAGAATCCGCCTCTTAAAAACAGCGCTTTGATATTTTTGTCTGGTAAATAATAAAATCAAGGCGTCGGTTGACCTATTGTTTCGACACCATGATTCTTCTACAACTCTTCAAACAGGGCGGCTATTTAGCTTTAGTAGGCCGTGCAAATCTCGAACCTGCGGCTCCTTGCTTGGGAGGAAAGTTATTCTGTTATCTTTTGGGCAATACTATTTCATTTCCGCTGTAATAGTTGTATTACGACATTTCCAACTTCGCGGGTGTCAAAATAGCAATTACCCTCAACTTCGAACATAATTTGAATACCTTTCGCAACCAGCTTGGTTCTTTCACTTTTTAGGTCATCCACCAGGAAGGCAATATGGTTGATGCCATCACCACCATTCTTGTCCAGGAAGTCTTGCTGATGGGTTTTCCCTTCAAGTGGCTGGTTCAAAAGAAGGGATAGCGGACCTATCTGGATATTCCTAATTCTGACCTTCTCTTCAGTATCGGCAATCTTGCCATATCTCGTCACTACTCGTGACTTATTGTCTCCTATGCGCTCGTTGCCGATTTCCGCACCTATATCTAGGGAACGGTAGTATTCAACAGTCTTGTCCATATCCCTCACGACTAACCCCACATGCGCTAACTCCCAGTTATTTCCCATGTATTACCTCCTTTTTTCTTGGCTGTTTTACTATCTGGAAACTTATCCGATGTTATGTTTTTCCCTGTTATACATCTAATTTCGGAGGTGCTGCCTCTAACAAATAGATATACTCCGTTGATTTAATATTGTCAATTTGGTACCACCTTATCATTTGTGATGGTGAAAAGTTCGTTAGCAAATATAAAGGGATTAACTTGACAATCAGTAAACCTTACAATAACCTTGAGGGTCAGAGAAGTACGCAGGAGGTAAATATGTCCACACAGTCAGAGCAACCGAAGAAGCACAAGGGCGTTTCTGGAGTGGCGATACCAGCTGGTCTTTTTATTGGTATGGGTGTCGGCTTCTTAGTCGGTAATATTCCTGCCGGTATCTTCCTAGGTCTAGGTGTCGGTTTTCTAATCATGCTAATTGTGCGGGCCAAGCTTGGCGAATGGTAAAAAGGTCAGCCTGGTGAATAATTGTACGACTAAGCCACTTAATATCTGGAATTTAGCTTCGTTTTATACTTTTTAGCACCAACTTGTCATTTTTAGTGGTCAACAGTCCGCATTAACGATGTGCTATAATGCGACATTATTAAGGAATTCCTAACATGCTCGCAGTTGAAGTCAGCCATGTAGTAAAGGCCTTTGGCCCAGAGGAGGCTTTGCTGGATTACATCAAGCAGTGCACCGAGCACCGCCAACTCCTGGATTACCCTATCCCTGACTGGTAGGCTATACAATCGCATAAAATTTAAAGGAGGTAACGATGGAAAAGGCAAAAGACAGTGAGGCGCTGGCCGAAAAAGCATACTCGCTGGGTTGGGAGTACCAAAAGACCTACAGAGGCTGTGCTCAGACAGTATTGGCTGCCCTGCAGGATACTCTGGAACTCAGGAACGATGACATCTTCAAGGCAGCTACTGGTCTATCTGGAGGCGGTGGTGTATCCATAGACGGTAGCTGTGGAGCCTATGCCGCGGCTATCCTGTTTATGAGTTCAATTGTGGGCAGAGAAAGGCATGACTTTGTAGATGCTCCGCGCGTTCGATTCCAGAGTTTTGAGCTGGCGAGGAAGCTACATGATAAATTTGTTAGTGAGTACGGTGCTGTAATATGCCGGGATATCCACAGGAAACTCGTGGGGAGAGGCTATTACCTTGGCGACCCAGATGAGATGAAAAAATTTGACGATCTCGGGGGCCATGAAACCGCAGCCCCTGGGGTAGTAGCTAATGCCGCCCGCTGGACAGTCGAGATATTAGCCGAGAAGGACTTGCTTCCCAAATAAGACAGGAAGAGTTTGAAATAACCGCGAGCCAGATTCAGGCCAATATGTCAGTCTGGGGAAGGAGACTTAATGGCAAAAGTAATAGTCACCGCGGCAATTACTGGCAGTATCCATACACCCAGTATGAGTCCTTATCTTCCAATCACGCCGGACCAGATCGCTGACAACGCTATCGAAGCCTATGAGGCCGGGGCGTCAATGGTGCATATTCACGTGAGGAACCCCGAAACAGGGCAGCCCAGCCCGGATGTGGAGCTATATCGAAAGGTACTGTCGAAAATAAAGCGTAAGTGCAATGTCATCGCGAGCACCACCACCGGCGGTGGTCTCGGGACAACCACCGTCGAAGAAAGATTAAAAGTCATAACCGCCCTGAAACCGGAGGTGTCATCTTTCAATGCGGGCTCGGTGAACATTGGCCTTCACGAAATCCCCGACCAGGGTAAGATAACGGAATGGAAGTTTCCCTGGGAGGAACCGTATCTGCGCGGAACGGAAGACGTTGTTTTCGCCTATACATTTAAGGCGTTGAAAGAATTTGCCCGGATTTTTGAGGAAAATGGTACCAAACCTGAGGCAGAGATTTGGGACTCTGGCTTCATTGGCAACGTGGACTACCTAGTGAGAAAAGGATACATGAAGACAAAGCCCGTCTGGATGACCTTTGTCCTGGGTGTTCTGGGCGGCCTGCCGCCGACGCTGCAGGCGCTTATGTATTTACACGAAACCGCAAAACGTTACTTCGGCGACAATTGTACATGGCAGGTACTGGGTACCGGACGCTTTCAGCTTCCGCTTTGCGCCGCGGCTCTAGCAATGGGGGGTAATGTCAGAGTTGGCATGGAGGATAGTCTTTACGCAGGCAAAGGCGTCCTTGCCAAAAGTAATGCCGACCAAGTGGAGAGAATCGTTCGTATTGCCAAGGAGCTAAGCATTGATATCGCTAGTCCAGACGAGGCCAGGGACATCCTCGGCCTCAAAGGGCTAGATAAAGTGAATTACTGAGCGTTCTTTTAATTAAGAGCTGGCCGCTCCGGTTGATTTAAATTTGAGAAACAATGCGAAGGGAATTTAGAGTAGCGCCTGATATATAGCCTTCTCAAATTCTTGATCCAAGCTGAAACCGGGTTTGAATCCAAAACCAAATACCTGAGAGAGCGCGATAGCAATTAATTCTTCTTTTGGGTCAATGAAGAATTGCGTGCACGCGGCTCCCCCCCAGCCATAAGTACCTGCAGAACCAATTGAGATAGATTCGGTCAAATCGGTGCGCACTCCGAGACTAAAACCATAACCCCAACCATATCCCCGGACGTAAATGAATAAGTCGCCGGTGTGATTTGAGGTCATTAAGTCTATCGTCTTCGGGCTTAACAGGCGGACACCGTCAAGTTCACCTCTATTCAGCAGCATCCGAGCGAATCTCAGATAGTCAGAAACTGTAGAAAGAATGCCCCCATAATCTCCCAGCCCGGAGAACACATCTTTTGGCCCCACTACCTTTATACTGTCTCGGGGATGATCATAAACCCTGAGATTCCAGGACTCGTCCCAGGTATATGCCGTTACCAGGCGATTGACCTTTTCCTCGGGAAGTAAAAAGGATGTTTCTTTCATACCGAGCGGAGCAAATACTCTTTCCTGGAAGAAATCTTCCAAGGATTTTCCAGAAATAGTTTCGATAAGGACACCCAGTACGTCATATTCATGCCCGTACTGCCAGCAAGTTCCCGGCTGAAAACTGAGCGGTACTCTGGCCAGTTTTTCTACCGTCTCTCGTATTGAAATGCGGGGACTCGCTGTTCCATCTTCGTGAGGGAAAAACAAAGACCCCTTGATGGCATCTGAAAGATTAGCTACAAAAGCAACAGGGGTGAGCCTGGGCGATGCCAATCCGGCGATATGAGTGAGCAAATCCCTAATGGTAATCTCTCTTCTTGCCGGCTCGGTATAGATGCGCCCCGGAGGCCAGTACCTGGCCTTGCCTTTTGGAGGCTGTGCCACTATTACCACAGGATTAGCGAAGGCGGGTATATATTTCGACACCGGGTCATCGAGCATCAGGCTGCCTTCCTCGTATAGCATAAGAATTGCAGCGGCGGTAACCGGCTTGGTCATTGAGTACATACGGAAGATGCAGTCCTCTGACATGGGTTTCTTTGAGGCGATATCCATGAAACCAAGTTCTTCATGGTATATTATCTTACCCTTTCGCATCACCAGGGTAACACTGCCGGGTATATCGCCACGATTGATGTATTTTTGCATTACCTGATTAATGCGACTCAATCGATCGCTTGAATACCTGAATTCCTGGTCAGGTGACGCGGTAAGTCTATCCTTAGCATTCACAATTATTTCCTCCGCAGTAAAAGTGTTATTTTAAAAAAGTTTAATCTAACTGATATACAAGAGCAAATCTGATAATCACAACTGTAGTTAATGCCAAAGGTCCTGATTCGAATTCAGCCGATGCTATCAATTACAATTTAAATGTCATCATCCTCAGCGAAAAATGTAAGCAGTTCTTGTAGCAACTCCTCCGGTTTTTCTTCTGGAATCCAGTGACCGCAGTCAGCAATCTCGCCACCGCGCACATTTTCCGCCACGCGCCGGGCTGATGCCAATACAACATCGCCACCACGGCCACGACCTTTGCCACCAGACAAGGCGAGAACGGGCATCTTTAACTTGCCGTGGGCAAGCGCTTCCTGGTTATCAACCACATCTTGATGGTAGGCGCGATAGTAATTAAAACCAGCGCGCATCGCATTAGCTTGGCAGTAGGTGCGTAAATATTCGGAAATGTCTTCATCACTCAGCGCATCTGACCTTGCGCCCCAGTTGTGATAGAAGTACTCAAGATAGACGCGCTCTCGACCTTGTGTAAGCGCTTCAGGCAAATCAGCAATCCAGTGGAAGGCATGATGCCAGCGACCAGATGAGAAGATATCGGTACCGTCCCCCGGAATTGGCACGTCCAGCAGGACTAAGCACCGTACCGCATCGGCATGAGCGAGGGCAAATGCGAAAGCCGTCGGCCCGCCCCAGTCATGGCCGACTAAAAAGACACGTTCTATGCCTAAATGATCTTTCAGCAATAGCCAGATGTCATTGGCGACAGTCTTTTTATCGTAACCAGACGGTGGCCGCGTGGAATCCCCCAGGCCGCGCAGGTCAGGTGCGATGACTTGATAACGCTCAGCTAAATTTGGAATGATATAGCGCCACATATACCAGGTTTGCGGCCATCCATGTAACAATACAACCGTATCTCCTTCACCTGCGGTTACATAGTGCAATGTCACCTCCGGCAGCCGTGCATACTGGTGATTTAGATCTGTCGCCTGTCTCGACATTTTATACTCCTCCAGAATGGCCTTACCTCTGAAAAACTATTTTGTTTACCGTGAAGGACCAGCCTGTTCAAACTAGTTTACTATCATTAATAATAAAGCCTACAGGTAAGGAGGCCACCGCCACCCCTTCTTAACTGTCCAATTTGTCTTCTCAGGAGATGGTTTGTGCTTCCATTGTTCAGTAATCTTGTGGTTAATTTCAATGCCGAAGCCAGGCTTTTTGGATGGCGAAATCTCGCCATTAGTCGGTTTAATCGGGTCCACAAAAAGCTGCCCCATTGGTTCAAAAAACTCGTGGACACACTCGTGAAATAAGCCATTTGGAACCGCGGCAACAAGTGCGACGTCGATGTATTCGGTGTGATGGGGACATATTGGCAAGCCATAAGCATCGGCCATAGCGGCAATCTTGATGAATTCTGTCACGCCTCCACACTTGCCTATATCGGCTTGAACCACTTCCGCACACCCCTGCTCCATAAGCTGTCTGAATTCCCATTTGGTATAATGGTTTTCTCCGACGGCTATAGGGATACTGGTCTCGCGCGCCAGCTTTGCCAGGTTTTCTATCTCGTCAGATAAAATCGGCTCCTCAAGCCAGTAAATATCGTACTCCTCTAATTTTTTTGCCATTCGCATCGCTGTGTGGAGACTCCATCCATTATTGATATCCAGTGCTAAATCGATATTAGGGCCTATTGTTTCCCTGACGAGCTTCACCCTCTCCAGATCCTCGTTTGGGTCCTTTCTCCCAAGCTTAATCTTGATCATATTGAACCCGCTCTGTACATAGCCAGTCACTTCTTTGACCAGTTCTTCATTTGTGTAGTGGAGGCCCACGCTGGTGACATATGATGGAACGGAGTCACGGTGTCCACCAAGAAGCCTGTGCACGGGCAGGTTGAGTATCTTTCCCTTCAGATCCCAGATAGCGATATCCACGGTACTGATAGCTAAAATTGCGGCACCCCTCCGGCCATATTGCAAAGTTGCCCAGTACATTTTCTCCCATATCCTCTCGCTGTTTAGAGGGTCCTCGCCAACTACCACAGATTTCAACATGTCTTCGATGAGAACTTTGGCCATGGAGCCACCATAAGTGATGCCGGTCCCGGTTATGCCTTCATCGGTTAAGACATCAAGGAACATGTAGGGCATCGCAGTAGGCAGGGTGTTTATAGCATCAGTCATTGGGGTAAAGGGAACATAGATAGGGTTAGATACTTTCAAATCTGTAATTTTCATCATTGTCCTCCTTTTAAGGTATTACATAGATCTCGGAACAAGATCTCACTTCTCGTATTATATAACAATCTCGATAAAGACCTGTCACTACCCGGAGGTTCTGTTCCGAATCCAGCCGCCGGTTATATTCTGCACGGAGCCAGGAGATTGCTATTATACTTTTGCGGTATAATCTCTAATTGACCGGTCACATATTTCGTAAAATGCGGGAGTAGAAGCAAGAGTCTCTCAGTTATGCTTGAGTTAAATGTCTTAAACTGGCTCCTCGCTTTTTTGCCTCTTGGGGTTCTGTTATTGACAATGCTCGCTTTCAAGTGGAGCGCACCCAGGGCAGGCACGGTTTCCTGGTTAGTAGCTTTACTCTGCGGTTGGCTTATTTTTGGGGCGGACGGATTTGTTCTGGGAATAGCTTGTGCCAAGGGGCTAAGCTTAAGTCTTTTCGTACTGCTAATCATCTGGGCAGCCGTCTATCTATATAACACGGTAGATAATTTGGGAGGCATAGGGGTAATTGGCAAGTCAATTTCGGGCTTGGTTAAACCGCGCCTGGGACAGGCGTTATTATTAGCCTGGGTATTCTCCGGTTTCATGCAGGGCATAGCCGGTTTCGGCGTGCCGGTAGCGGTGGTGGCCCCTCTAATGCTTATGCTGGGATTTTCCCCGGTTATGTCGGCGGTTTTGGTTCTGGTAGGTCATTCATGGGCTGTTACTTTCGGCTCCATGGGTTCGTCCTACTATACTATCCAGTTGGTGACCGGTATCCCCGGTGCCGATATCGGTCCGACCATGGCCATATTATTTGCCCTGCCCATAGTAGCTACCGGTTTTGCTGTGGCCATAATAGCTGGTGGTTGGTCTGCTGCCAGAAAGGGGGCGCCGGCAATAGTACTTGTTGGCGTCACAGTATCTTTCTTCGTCTGGCTGATGGCTTTTTGGGGAGCGGCACAGATCGCTTCTATAGTGCCCGGCTTGGTTGGGTGTGGCATGGTGTGGTTTATATGCAAGACGAAATTGTTACGGGATGACGCTGGAAATGTAAAGACACCGCAGCTTACGGAGCAAAACAACAGAATGAGCTTCCATATAGCTTTCCTGCCTTATTACCTGTTGATATTTCTCACCGTTGTCTCGCAGATTCCGTCAGTTAAGGAGGCAGGCAGCCATCTATACTTTGGTCTAGATTATCCCGGATTGGAAACGTCCCTTGGATATATAGCGGAACCGGTTAAGGGATATGCTAGAATCCGATTATTCAGTCACCCCGCGCCACTTATTCTGGCCACAATTTTCCTCACCTTCCTATTTTTCCGCAGTACCGGTCACTGGAAAAAAGGGGCGGGGACTCTTGCGTTACGCAAAACTGTTCGGCAATGCCTGCGTACTACGGTTGGGATAGCCACCATGGTCATGATGGCTCTAATCATGACCAATACTGGAATGACCGAAATAATGGCGAATGGAATTGCCAGAGTGACCGGCGTAGTTTTTCCGGTCTTTTCCCCTTATATCGGTGTTTTGGGCTGCTTTATGACCGGGAGCAATACCAATTCAAATGTTATGTTTGGAGCATTACAAATTGAGACTGCTCAATCATTGGGTATAAGTCCATTGATTATTGCCAGCGTTCAGTCTATAGGGGGATCTCTGGGTAGTGCTATTGCTCCAGCCAAGGTATTAATCGGATCGTCACTGGTAGGGCTGGTCGGGCGAGAACATGAAGTCATGCGAAAGGCAATACCTTATTGTTTGGTAATAGTTTTCCTCGTGGGTTTGGAGGCATTGATTGCGGTTTTGCTCTTTTAACTTTCGTATATTCCTAATCTCGATTCAATAGATAGTCAGCGTATTAAGTCCATCGGAGTGCAATAAGGCATGTATCTACTTCGATTATTTACACTTGAATATAGTTAAAGGAATTTAAAATAGTTATCCCGGCTCAGTCTATCCCACCGGTTTACCCGCCTCAACACCGGGGAAGTACTGCACGGTAACATCTGGGATAACTACCACTTTAGCCCTGTCCCCATACGTCTCTTCCAGCTTACAAATCACTTCGTCCCAGGTTTTCGCCCAGCTGACGAGTTCATACGGTGCAATGCAATCAACGCCAGCCTTATCCGGATAAGGGGACATTACGGTCAACCGCTTCGTGTTGAGGGGTAACTTTTTCCGATGATACCAGCCCTGACCGCCGATTGATTTCCCCCAGCTGCGCGTCCAGTACATCGGTATCTGCCCCTCTGGCGTAACGGCTATAATCACCATGTCCCCGCCTTTTTCTTTCAACGATGGTGCCGCGATGAGTGGGGCCAGTATTATCTCGTTAGCTTTGGAGTAACAGTTGGCGATAACGATGTCAGCATCGCTGATAAGCTCGGTGGCGAAGTGCGTCCGTGCCACTTTCACCCCCTCAGCGTGCTCCGAGGCGGGGTCACCCACAAATAGCCCGGTAATCTGCCGTTTCAAGTTAAGGATGGCGTCTATCTTGACATCAAGGCCCACCATTCTCGCCGTTTCGTCAATGTCCTGCTTGAAGGGATTATTTTCGCACTCGCCGATGCCACAAAGCGGCGACGGGGCGAAGGTAGAATGGTTGACGTGAATCGTCTCCAAGGAAGAGACACCGGGTAGTATTATCTTCCCGCCGCCACCAAAGCCGTTAAGCGGGTGCGGCACGATGCAACCAATGCCAATTTTCAGGTCACAGGCCATGACTTCGCTATTTACGGACACCGGCGTTCCACGACTCGTCTTGCCAAGGTATGTGCAGTTTTCATACGGATTATGGTTGAAGACGAGGAACCTGCCCGCAATGTCATCCCCCAGCTTTTTGGCGAAGTCAATCCGGTTCATCGTCCCATGCCCGCCGGGTGCACCGATGAATCGGATATTTTCGTCGGGGATACCCGTCTGTGCCAGCTCCTCCAGAACGTAAGGGACTATCTCTGACACCGGCGTCGGCCTTGACATATCATCAAAGATGATGACCGCCTCTTTCTTGCCTCTGGCCAGCTCTTTGATAGTTTCCGTCCCGATGGGATTATTAAAAGCCTTCCTGATATCGGTCGCGGAGAGTGCTGGCGCGTCCTCACCTTTCATCCGGCAAATATGGACGTCCCAGGATTCGGGAAAATTAATCTCAATATCCGTGTCGCCGTACCATACCATTGCCCGCAGTTTTACCGTTTGCGTCCGATTCATCTTTTGTTATTACTTACCCCCATTTTATTCACTTCTTGGAAACGGCTCCCTCTTTTTCATGCCCCGTTCCTTGATTGCTCTATCCCAGAGTTTGCGTAATAGCGCCCTTAACTGTTCGTGCTCCTCGTTTGATAAGGAGGCCATTATCTTGTGAACCGGCTCCTCGGTAAGAGAGCGCTCGTAAATATCTCTTCCTTTATCGGTAAGCTCAACCCTCACCAGATTTTTCTTATCCAAGTCACTAACCCTTCTTACCAGCCCGTTTTTCTCCATCCGGTCCACAAGTTCTGAGATGGAATGCGGTTCACGGAATAGAGAACGTGCCAGCTCCGAAGGTGTCGCCTTCTCCCCCAAATCAATTATCATAAACATCAGCGCTGACTGCCGGGGAGAAATGCCGAATTTGAGGAGTTTTTTACTGCGTGCCCGGAACATCGCACGCCTTGTCTGGGCAAGAAGCACCCAGGTTTCAAAGTTAGGGTCCCGTGATTGTTTGCTATTCATCTTCCATGAAATTTGACAAGTAAAATTATAATGTATTACATTAAATATAATATCGCTTTCCGAGTATCGTAACACGATGGCTATTTTTTGTAAAGATGCGGTATTGGCGCCAAGTATATTATCGAATTAAGGGGGGTGATTGATTTCAAAATGATACTTATTTCGAGCTAAAATATATAAATAAGTAATAGGAGGAAAAGTGCCCAAAAGATTAATCTTTGCTTTATTCATGATTGTGGTGTTGGTTAGCGGTCTGGTTGCTGCCTGTGCTGCTCCCGCACCAGCACCTGCTCCCGCTCCGGCCCCTGCACCAGCACCTGCTCCCGCTCCGGCCCCTGCACCAGCACCTGCTCCCGCTCCGGCCCCATCTCCAGCTCCAGCACAGCCGGCAAAGGAAATCAAGTGGCGGATGCAGTCATGGGCTCCCGCCAGCGACCGGGGCTACCAGCAAGACCTGCGATTTGCCGAGCTGGTGAACAGTATTTCTGGCGGCCGCTTGACCATTGAGCCTCAGCCCGCCGGCGCCCTCGTGCCGGTAAAGAGCGAATTTGAGGCGCTGATGAAGGGCAGCATTGAGTGTGCCCACGTGGGCGCTGGCTGGTTTGAGCCCTACAACCGCGCAGGTCCCCTCTTCGCCCAGTGGGTGAACGGCCTCACCGGCACCCAGCTTATCCTGTGGATGTGGGAAGGTGAAGGCGTTGATATGGCCCGCGAGATGGCAGCAGGCACCGGGGCATATTTCCTCTCACCTTTCACCCCCTATACGGCAGAGGTTTGGATGCATTCCACAAAGAAGGTCGAGACAGTTGCCGACATGAAAGGCCTTAAGATGAGGGTCGGCGTCCCGGTTCTCGTCGAGATTTTCTCTCAGATGGGTGTATCAGCCGTCGTTCTCTCCGGTGCTGAGGTATATGAATCAATGCAACGGGGCGTCATTGACGCTTTTGAATACGTAACGCCGGCAGTTAACTGGTCAAATGGTTTCCAGGAAGTCGCCAAGTACGTGTATCTCTCCCCGGTGCGCGCGCCGTCAGACAGCCAGGAACTCTGGTGCAACGAGGCTGCCTGGAACAAGCTTGACCCTGACCTTCAGGGACTGGTCCTGGCCGCCTCCAATTCCCTGGTGGGCCCCTACTTCGCCGAGGGCGTAAAGATGGACATCGAGGCGGTTCAGAACTTCAAGGACTACGGCTGCGAGGTCCTGCCCGTGCCAGCTGAAATCGATGCTGAGCTCAGCAGGATAGCGGCACCTGTCTACGACAAGATTGCCGCCGAAAATCCCATCTACAAGAAAGTACTTGAATCCCAGCGTGCCTGGAAGGCGGCATGCCTGGAAATGGGCATCCAGTAAACTGGTGACTGATAGCTCTTCTTATTGAATGCCTTACTTGGCCCCACCCCGGGCGTAATTTCCCGGGGTGGGGTACAATAGAAAGAACCGTCAAAAAACCATGAGAATTGTACTTAAGACCATCGACACACTGAGCGAATACAGCGGGAGGATTTTTCTCTGGCTGGTTATCGCTCTGATAGGCGTCCTGGCTTTTGAAACTACCGCCAGATACGTTTTTAACTCACCGACGAACTGGGTATATGAGACCTCTTATATGATTGGCGGCGCCCTTGCCGTCATGGCATGGTCCTATACCCATAAGCACAAAGGACACATCAGAGTTGACCTTATATATACACACCTGCCACCGCGCGGCAGGGCAATTATCGATGTTGTCTCGTCCATTATCTTTCTCTTCCCGTTTCTCGCCGTCCTGCTCTACGGCGGCTACTCCGGAGTAGAGTTTGCCTGGAGAGTCAATGAAAGATTTGTGGAGAGTAACTGGCTGCCCCCGGCCGGGCCGATAAAGACGGCCGTTTACGTCGGCTTCTGCCTCTTCGCCTTGCAGGCTCTGGCCCAGTTTTTCCGGGATGTCTATCAACTGATAAGGAGCAAGCCCTATGATTGATATCAGCCCGGAACTGTTGACCATTATCATGCTGGGCGGCATCTTTATAGGCGTTATAACCGGCTTCCCGCTGGCCATACCAATCGGTGGCGTGGCGGTCATCATCGGCTTCTTGCTTTATGGCACCAACTCGCTCGACCTTATCTATTCACGAATCTTTGGCCTCGTCACCAACTATACCCTGCTGGCCGTCCCTCTCTTCCTTTTCATGGGTGGCATGCTGGAACGCTCCGGAATAGCGGAGAGGATGTATGATGCCCTTTATCTCTGGCTGGGGGGCTTTAGAGGCGGGCTCGCCATCGTTACCGTTGTGATTGGCACCGTACTTGCCGCTACCGTGGGTATCATTGCCGCCTCTATCACCATGCTCGGTCTGGTGGCTCTGCCGGCGATGGTCAAGCGGGGCTATAATAAAAGCCTGGCCAGCGGCACCGTGGTCGCTGCCGGCTGCCTTGGCATCCTCATCCCTCCCAGCATCATGCTAATCGTTTACGGTCCCATGGCTATGATATCCGTTGGTAAACTGTTCATGGCGGCATTTCCCGCTGGATTCATGCTCTCTGGTCTCTACCTTACATATATCGCCATCCGTTGTTGGCTGAGACCGTCTGATGGACCGGCCATACCTCCTGAGGAGCGGACAGTGCCCATTATGAAGAAGACAACTATGCTACTCAGTTCAATAGCCCCGACGGCCATTCTGATATTTGCTGTGCTGGGTGTAATTTTCTTCGGCATCGCCGCGCCCACCGAGGCTGCTGCCTCCGGCGCGGTTGTGGCTACACTCCTTGCCCTTGCCTACAGGCGCTTAAGCTTCAAGATATTCACCGGAACTGCGCTGGAGACATTGAGGCTGACGGGCATGATACTGCTTATCGGTAGCTGCGCTTACGCTTTCGTGGGCATCTTCCTCAGCGCTGGCTGTGGCAAGGTGGTGGAAGAGCTTATACTGTCTGTGCCGGGCGGCAAGTGGGGCGCTTTCGGCATCATCATGTTTATCATCTTCATGCTCGGCTTTTTCATCGACTGGATTGGCATCCTGTTTATCATCATCCCTATTATCTCCCCTCTCGTCGAACCTCTCGGTTTCAACCCGCTGTGGTTTGCCATGATGGTCTGCGTTAATCTGCAGACTTCGTTCATGACGCCGCCGTTCGCCCCTGGCATATTCTTTCTGAGGGGCACGGCGAGTCCGGAGCTTGGAATATCAATGGCAGACATCATCAGGGGAGTGATACCCTTCATCATCCTGGTACTTATAGGGGTGTTCCTGCTCGTGGTCTTTCCGGAGATAATCCTCTGGCTCCCGGGCAAAATGATCAAGTAAACTTTAACTTCACCCCGTTATTTTCTAGACCAGAATTAATTCAAGCCATACGTCAATTTGTGTCCTTCCTATGAAAAAGAAAGGTGCCCCGTAAAAGGACACCTTTTTACAGCATTTTCTTAAAAGCCAGGCTAGAGAGGACGTTGGACAATTTAGGACACAATTACGAATCTCGTGGTCTATTTCGAGCCCACCTCTTTCAAAACTTCTTGTAAGACTTCATCCTTAATATGGTAGCTGTGTTCCTCCCCGGGAAAAATACCTTTTTCCACTTCTTCTATGTACTGCCTAAATGCCTGGACGAAGCCTTCCGCAAAGTTAGCATATTTCTTTACAAATTTGGGAGTGAAACGCTCAAAGAGCCCGAGTATATCGTAGGATATTAACGCCTGTCCATCAGTGTACGGCCCGCTGCCTATACCAAATACCGGAATAGTGAGGTCCTGGCTAATGTATCCAGCCAAGCGGTCAGGCACACACTCAAGAGCCAGCATACAGATGCCAACTTCCTGCAGAATCCTGGCATCCTTGATCAGCTTGCAGGCCGTAGCGGTATCAGTCCCCTGCACCTTGTATCCCCCCAGGGCGGTAACACTCTGTGGGGTGAGTCCCAAGTGTCCCATCACCGGGATACCGGCATTGACAATTGCCTTAACTGTCGGAGCCATTTCTTCCCCTCCCTCCAGCTTGACGACATCAATGCCGCCAAACTTCATCAGGAGGCCGGCATTATATACGGCATCCCGTATGTCTGTCTGGTAGGATAGGAAGGGGAGATCACCGGTCAGCACGGCGTGTTTAACTGCCCTTGATGCCGCCTTACAGTGATGAAGCATTTCCTCCATGGTAACCGGGAGCGTGCTATCCAATCCCATTACGGCCATCGCGACCGAGTCACCCACCGCCAGAGTATCGGCTCCAGCCCGGTCAGCTAACAAAGCCATGGTATAATCATAGCAGCCGGCGATGCGGACCATCTTTTCGCCTCTTTGCTTTTTCGCCAGAAGGTCTTTAGGGTTCAATTTTTTCTGTTCCATGGTATCCTCCAATCTCCTTATTTCATACTTTGCCTAACGAAATCTTATATGCAGAGCCCGGTTACTAAATTAAAATGGCACCAGACAACGCTCTCATAGAGCCAGCCCAGCGCCCTAACCCCGGTTCAGATTTTAAAACCCCGGCTTTCAAAGGATATTTCACGCCAGACGACTTTTATTATAGTCGTATTTGTGTGGTTGTCAAACTGAAATTGCAAGGATTAGCTTCATTCTGGTTATGGAGGCAAACGCTTGGTCCTGTACGTACAGGATATGTAACCGGATTGAGTGTTGTGCTCGTTTCATTTATGGCTTGTCTCTCTCATCAAAAAGAGACCGATTACGGCGGCGAAGATTATTATGGCCCAAAAGATAAAAGGCCATGTTTGGTTGATTTCGGCTAAATTGCCGCCGATGATAGGAAAGAGGAACCCCCCTACATTCTGGCCAGCGACTAATAACCCCACGGCACTTGCCCCGTAGATGGGACCGACCCCCCTCATTTCGAGGGGCATCGTTAAACTCAGCGTGATGAAACCCATGGCCGCAATGCCGATCAGGGGGATTAATAGCCAGAATAACGTCGTGCCAGATATGGATAGAAGGTAAGTGCTAATGCCCATCACCGCGGCACAGATTATGAGGACTAATTTTCTGGTGCCAGTTCTATCCGATAACGCCGGCACCGCAATGGCGCCAATGATGCCAGCCATATAGATGGTTGAAGATATGGTATCGCCAGTGATTTTCAGTACCCCGGCGCTTTCCAGATACACGGGTATATAACCCACCAGGGCAATATAGGAG
Organism: uncultured Dehalococcoidaceae bacterium; assembly: GCA_964493435.1. Classification (GTDB taxonomy): domain Bacteria; phylum Chloroflexota; class Dehalococcoidia; order Dehalococcoidales; family RBG-16-60-22; genus E44-bin89. Next base: position 256,552 of record CAZBMB010000004.1, read on the forward strand.
CCGACCACCCCCAAATTGGTTATGACCAGAAGCCACAGCTCTTTACTGCGAGCGATGGTGGCTAATGCTTCACGGAAAGGGACCCCCCTCTCCGTTGTGCCAGCCCCGGCGATGGCCTGGTCTGACTTTCCCCTCTTGATTACGGAAAGCCAGGCGATACCAAGCAAGATACAAATGGTGCTATAGAAGAAAAGTACATTTCTCCACGACCCCACCAGCGGTAATATAAAGGTCGCCCCCAGTGCCGTAGCCAAGATGGAGCCGATATTGAATCCAGAGTTAACAATGCCAAATGCCAGGCCCCGCTGTCTTGGGGGGAAAAAGAGGCCGACTATTTTGGGCAGGTTGGGGATAACTATGCTGAGAGCCGCACCACACAGGAACATAAATATTATCAGGGTGACCGGGTCACCGGAAGTACCTCTGAGGCCACTGGTCAGAGCGATGACAAAACTGCCGATGCCGATAACCTTACGGAGGTCGAAGCGGTCACCGAGCAGCCCGCCAAGAATAGAACAAAGTGCAACCCCAAGAGGAAGGGCACCCCATACCATGCCCACGTGCGCTAAAGTCAACTGCAGTTCACGCGTAACACTGCTGAAGAGGACCGGCATCGCCGTAAAAGGCATCCCGACCACACCGATAAAGACCAAGTTAGCCATAAGCACTACGAGCCATTTATTCGGTGCTTGTCCTTTATCAGTCATTGGTCAATCGCCTTTTAAATCCTGTTTGCTCAGCATACGCTACTGGTTATTATTATCGGTAAAATAGGAACGAACAATTACGAGCATTTTAAATGGCCTGGCTCTATTGGTCAAGGCTTCCAGACTGGACATTCCGTTAATTTGTTTAATGGGCTACTTACCGTGCAATTTAGTCAGGCTCATAATCCGAAGGTCGTTGCTGCGAAATCTGAGCTAACAAGCCCTATAATTACTGATATTTCATAGATGAAATAATAAAATCAGGGTGTCGGTTGACCTAGTGTTTCGACACCCTGATTCTCTTCAAACCCCCCGGTAGGGACAGTCTTCTAGCTTTGGTAGGCCGTACAGGATAAAGGTAGAACTTTTTCCAAGGCTTTTGCACTGTGATTGTTAAACAATCACGCACCCTGGCTAATGATGATGGTTCCGGTTTTGGCCACCGAAACTATCCTATCGGCGGCTTTAACTTGAAAGTAATTAATCCCTAGACTAATTGAGCTCAACCATCACCCAGTCCATGTTGAATGGCAATGACTGCTGCCTGGGTGCGGTCAGGTACCCCCAGCTTTGCCAGAATGGCACTGACGTGATTCCTCACTGTTCCCTCTGATAAAAATAGCCGATCTGCAATATCCGTGTTATTTAAGCCCTTCGCCACTAAGCGTAATACCTCTATTTCCCGGTCAGTCAGTTTGCTGGTGATTAATGTGGCTGGCTGTGTCTGGTGACCAGAAGCCTGATGCAATACTTTCCCGGCTACAGAGGGATCCACATATGTTTTGCCAGCTACTGTTCCCCTGATTGCCTTGACAACTTCGTCACGAGGTGTATCCTTTAATAAGTAACCTGATGCGCCTGCCTGTATGGCATCAAAAACCCATTCGTCATCATCGTAGGTGGTCAGTACAAGGACTTTAACCTCTGGGTACTTCGTTCGTATTTGGCGAGTCGCTTCAACGCCGTTCATAATCGGCATCTTCAGGTCCATCAAGACAAGGTCCGGTTTTTGTTTTTCGACCATCTCGATAGCGGCCGCTCCGTCCTCAGCAATGCCGACGATGTCAAAGTCTGGTTCTAATTTAAATAGCATTTCCAGACCATCCCGAACGATTGCCTGGTCATCGCAGATAATTACCTTCATGGTTGCGTCACCTGATTATATAGTCAACCGGATTGTTGTTCCATATCCCGGGTTACTTATGACATTAAGCTCACCGCCAAGCAGCTCGGCTCGCTCTTGCATTCCCGCCAGCCCAAATTGGCTTGTCCCATTGCTTTTCTCTGTGTCAAAACCAATTCCATCATCATTCACAGTGAGCGTTGTTTTTCCCTCTATGAATGCTAAATTCACGGTTAGATTCTTGGCATTAGCGTGCTTTACCACGTTTGTGACTGCCTCCTGCGCTATCCGATAAATACATTGCTCTATATCAGGGGATAAAGTCGGCAGCTTATCCATTATTGACAGGTCCAGGGTCAAATTGGCGCGTGCAGCTGAGCCCTCGACCATGTTACGTATCGCCAGGGCTAACCCTAAATCATCGAGAGGGCTGGCTCTTAGCGCTTTCAGCGCCCGGCGGGTTTCCTCTAGTCCCGAATGGGCGGCGGCCAAAGATTTTTCCAGTATTGAACGTGCCGTCTGCTGATCAACATCCCAGTATGCCTTCACCGTTTCTAACTGAACCGATAAACCACTGAGGGTGTGCGCCAGAGTATCATGCAGTTCCCGTGCCAGCCGGTTACGTTCACGGCTGGTGGCTAAATGCTCAAGCGTGCTGGCGTAGTGGGTCAGGCGGATATTGGCGGCCTCAAGGGATTCCTGTTGTTCCCTCAATCTGCTCATAAGATAGCTTATGGAAAAGCCCAAGGCTAGAAATATGACGGTTTGAGTCAAGGTGATAACAAGCCCGCCTTGAAAGGGTAATGTGCTTGGCGCTGCGAAAGACCATAGTACTCCCAGATTTAGCCCCGCAATCCCCAGAATAATTAACAGCGTATATTGCCATCTATATTGCCAGGCAACCAGTAAAAGACCGACGAATAAGAAAGGTAATAGCGTCAGGACTGGGCCCTCTCGAGAGAACTGCGGATTAAAAGGAAAGAAGCGAATCATTAGCCAATGGGTGATAATCGGCATAATGGTCATAATGGTAATTATTAGTGGAATGAATGCCCGCCGGAGCTTTTCCTGTACCCACGGCCAATAAGCCAAAATAAGGCAGAGAATAGCAATGAATCCCTGCACAATATAGTAAATAAAATCAATACGCTGTGGTGGCGGGGGTAGTGGTGATGGTAGTGGCGGTGGAAATGCCTGGTTGATGAGAGCCAAAACGATTAGATAGCCTAGCCAAAGAAAGGCGGCAAAGCGAATTAGGCGTAACACATCCGCATGAGGTCTTGTTCTCTTCACGATTCCATTATGGTCCATAAGCTTTCCCTGTTTCATGTAACTCCAGTCACATGTTGGTTCGATTACCCATGACATATGTCATTTTAATCAGTTAAGTAAATCATAGCAAGAAGGGCCAGCGGATGACTATACACACTGTCTCATGATTTCTTGCCTGCTGTAAGCTGAAGATAGACAGCAGCGGAAATTACGAATTACACAGAAAGGAGCCTAAAAATGAACTGGAAGAAATCAATATTCGTGGTCATGCTTGCGAGCATGACGGTATTAGCAACAGTGGGCTGCAGTCAGACCGGAGAGACCGCACCCGCCACAGAGCAACCCGTGGTCACCACGGAGCAGAACGCCCCTGCTCCTGATGGTAGCGCGCCTTTACCACCGGAGGGCACAATGCCTGCTCCACCTGAAGGTGGAACTCCAGGTGAGAGGCCACTGGCTCCGGCGATGGACCTGGCAGCAGCGGCAGCAAAGCTCGGGGTAACCGAGCAGCAATTGAGTGATGCATTGGGCGATATGACCCAGGGACCTCCAGATTTTGCCGCTGCGGCGGAGCAACTCGGTATTTCTGAGGACTCGCTGCAGGAAGCGCTTGGGCTTCCAGAAGGTGCTCCTCCTACCGGGGGGGCTCTTCCAGGTGGACCTCCTCCGGCTGGTTCAGGTCCAACCGATCAGGGACAGTAGCATATGGAATTCAATCTAATCCGCTGCTGTTCTTCTAACTAAAATTACTTGAGGAGTGGTGAATGAAAAGAAACATGGCAACGATAAGTAAGGATAACGATAAAAAAACTCTAATTAAGGCAAAGGAGGTAAAAATGAATATTAAGAAGCATATGAAGAGAAACTTGGTGGTAATTCTGATAGCCCTTGGCTTAATAGGGCTGACCGTCTCACTAACAGTAGGCGGTTCTGGACAGGGTGAGGCCTTAGCGCAGGAAAGTCAAACAGTGGCTGTCCAGCGTGGTAATCTGAGCCTGGAAATCACCGCCGCCGGTAATCTGGCTTTGTCCCGCACCGAGGACCTGGCTTTTGACCTGTTCTACTACGAAGGGACAGTGG
>CAZBMB010000005.1:0-234647 GCA_964493435.1 uncultured Dehalococcoidaceae bacterium
AAGGCTACACACGCTCTCCAGGCGTGCCTGATAGGCCACTCCAGCACCTCTCCGCAAACGTTATCTTAAGACAAATACCGCATATAAAGCGGCTTGTCAAGCCGATAATGACAATAGTTAAACGGAGAGGGTGGGATTCGAACCCACGCTCCGCTTGCGCGAAGACCGCTTTTCGAGAGCGGCACCATGAACCACTCGGACACCTCTCCCCAGCTTCAGAATTTTACCGCAAAAGTCGCTCTGCTTCAAGGTGGTTATCCTGCTGCTGCTAAAGATGGCGATTTGACAAAAGCCAGTCCGTAGAATTAATCTCTTTTAGAAATTCCCGGCAGAATATTTTATATAAAGGAGGAAAAACAGTTTGGGAAGAAAAGCTAGAATCGGTCTCACCAGGGACTTTTTTAATGAAGAGGGGAAATTGTGGATACCCGGACCGGGCCTGAAGTTACTCGATGATATGCCCGGTGTCGAATATGAAATGATACCGGCATTCAAGAAAGAGATAACGCCGGACCAGATAAAGGGCTTTGACATGGTCGCCACTTTCCGGCCGTTATGGACGAAACAGAGCCTGGCTGGAAATGACCAGCTCATCTCCATACATCGGGGTGGGGTGGGCTACGAAAGATTAGACGTGCCTGCTGTCACCGACGCCGGCATCATGCTGTTTATCACACCGGACGCGGTAAGACGCCCGATGGCCGTTGTTTACATGACCTTCATCCTCGCTCTGAACATGCGTCTTCTGACCAAAGACAAGATGATACGCGAAGGACGCTGGGCAGAACAGTCGCAATACCAGGGCTGGGGGCTGGTGGGAAGGACGCTGGGAGCGGTGGGCGTCGGCAATATTGGCCACGAGATGTTCAAGCTGGCTATGCCCTTTGAGATGAAACACATCGCCTATGACCCGTACCTCAAGCCGGAAGCTGTCGCCGATGTCGGCGTGCAACTGGTCGACCTCGAGACTGTATTGAAAGAATCAGATATACTCTGCATCATCTGCCCGCTAAATGAAGAAACGCGACACCTGATTGGCGAAAAACAGTTGAAAATGATGAAGAAGTCTGCCTTCCTGATAAACGCCGCCCGCGGGCCAATTGTTGATGAAGCGGTGCTGATTAAGGCCCTTAATGAAGGCTGGATACGCGGTGCCGGGCTGGATGTCTTTGAGCAGGAGCCAGTCCAGAACGAAAATCCGCTGCTAAAGATGGACAACGTCATCCTGAGCCCTCACGCACTGGCCCAGACTGACCAGACGACCAGCACCATGTGGAGTATCATCGTTAACCAGATGGCCACGCTTGTGCGCGGTGAGATACCGACGACTCTGGTCAACAAGGAAGTACTGGACAGCCCCATATTGCAGAACAAGCTAAAGAAATTTAAAGAAGATATCAGTTAAAGTGGCGCCCAATTTTACAGTCAGGAGGTAACCGCAATGGGATTTTTTGACCTCTCGGATAAAATAGCTATTGTTACCGGGGGGAACCAGGGCATCGGCTTTGGAATCGCTCGAGGCCTTGCCAGCGCCGGAGCGCACGTCATCATTGCCAATCGCCGCGCGGAAGAAGGGCAGAAAGCGGTTGAGGAACTGAAGAAAGAGGGATTCAAAGCGTCTGTTATACCAACCGATGTGAGTAACCTGCCTTCCCTTAACTCGCTGGCTTCCCAGGCAATAAAGGAATTCGGAAGGATAGACATCTTGGTCAACAACGCCGGCATTGTCATCAGAAAGCCGGCTGAAGAGTTCACCGAAGAGGAATGGGACCGCATCATGGGCACCAACCTTAAAGGCATGTTCTTCTGCTGTCAGATTGTCGGCAGGGAGATGATAAAAAAGAAAAAGGGCAAAATCATAAATGTTTCCTCGGTTATCGCCGAGCAGGTCCAGCCAATACGCTCGGTCTATGCCATCTCCAAGGCTGGCGTTTCCAATCTGACGCGCAGCCTGGCCCTTGAGTGGTCCAAGCACAACATAAACATAAACGCCATCGCGCCGGGAGTGACCACCACGCCGTTGAATAAGAAGTTTTTCGCCGAGCATCCGGAAGTGCTTCAGTCTTTTGTCGACGTAATCCCCAGGGGCAGGGCTGCCGTTCCGGAAGATTACGCCGGCGCTGCCGTATTCCTGGCCTCTGAAGCTTCCGATTATATTACCGGCCACATCCTGATGGTCGACGGCGGTATGGTTGTTTGCTGAAGAGATAAACCCGAATAATCGTTAACGGGGGTAAGCAATGTCCAAATTGAAATTCTGCCTATTTGCTTCGACACCTGACATGCAACAGCTGGATTTCGTGGTAAAGGTTCTCACCGGTACACCAGAGGAGCTGGGGCAAACAGCGATAGCATGGGGATACGACGGCATTGAGTTCATGCCTGACCCTGAACACACTCCAGACCCTGAGTTGTTTAAGAATATGCTGGAGCGGACTGGAGCTACGATGCCGGTGGTGAACAGCGGCCGCATCGCCGCGCAGAGGATGGCCCTGGTGCACGAGGATATCACCATCCGCAGGAAATCAATCGAGGGGTTCAAGCGCATCCTGGATTTTGCTGGCTACTTCAAGGCCCGGGTAGGGCTGGGGGCAGCGCGCGGCAAGGGTATCCCGGGAATGAGCAAGAGCGACATGACAAAGCTTGCCGAGGAAATACTCAGGGAATTGACCGAACACGCTGAAAAAGTTGGCGCCATTATCATGCTTGAACCTGCGGAGGCGGAATACACCGACCTGTTCAATACCAACGAGGAAGTGATGGCCATGGTCGATAAAATCAGCAGCCCCAACTTCAGTATCATGCTGGATACGCATCAGCTCTACATTATGGAACCATCAATTGAACATGGTATCAGGGCTGCCAGAGGTCAGGCCAGGCATATCCATCTCTATGAGCCAAGTCGACTACCTCCGGGCGTAAGCACCGAAAAAGAGACGCTGGACTGGCCAAATATTGCCCGGGTGCTTAAGGAAGAGAGATTTGAAGGCTCAGCGTCAGTGGTCATTGTCCCTGAAGGCGACCCGGAACCAATAGCCAGAAAATCGGTAGCCTACCTGAAAGAACTTTTCAAGGGCAATTCCTAATCGTTGCTAAAAAGGCCTTACCAGCTCATTCAGTATGGTACAATATGATAATTAACCAGTCTTGCGGCCCGGGATAACCGTTTTATAAGTGTATCCGCCTGTTTGTTTGAAATTTAAGTATAAGTATTATTACCAGCAATTATAGGTAATGCAACGGATGCTTGAATTCTGGCTCGGAGTCTAAACTGGCAGCAAGGAAATCCATGTCTTTTGATGAGCGGAACCAGGACGGTGTAATCGGTACAGAAGTGTCGGCGTCAGATGGGGACATATTAGACGTTTCTCGAATCACGATTCGCAGCCCGCATCGTCTGTTAAGCATTATCTTACAGTTCATAGTACTGTTCGCCTTCTGGCTTTTACTGTCCGGTCGGTATCAGGCGAAATACATCATCATCGGCGCTCTTGCGGCCGCACTGGTAACTTTCCTTAGCAATGACCTATTTTACGCGGTGCTCCAGCGTGATGAGCGGATTGGTATTAAGGCGGGACAGGTTCTGCGGCAAATTTGGCATTTTCTACTTTATATCCCCTGGCTGTTGGTACAGATAGTCCTGGCTAACGTGCAGGTTGCTTATCTTGTTCTCCACCCCAGAATGCCGATTGAGCCGGCCCTGCTTCTCTTTCGCACCCGGATGCGCAAGGGCATGGCGCGGGTGACGCTGGCCAATTCCATTACCCTGACGCCCGGAACCATAACCGCCAGTCTGGAAGGAAGCAACTACATTATTCACAACCTGAAGCCGCCTCTGGCTTCAAGCCTCGTTGACGGGACAATGCAGAACAAGGTCGCCCATGTGTACCTGGAAGAGGAATACCCAAAACCAGAGGTCCGCTGGGTGTACTCGCTGGAGGATATTAAGCAATGAGCTCTTTCCTGCTCGTTATTACGGTATTCATTGCTGTTCTCACCGCTGTTTCAATGTACCGGGTGGCGGTGGGGAAAACCATTTTTGACCGGATTATCGCCGCTGGCCTGGTGGGAACCAACGGCTTCATCATACTGGTCCTGATAGGCTTTCTCTTTGAGCGCATCAACATGTTTATCGATATCGCCATTGCCTACGCCCTGCTCAACTTTGTCATCGTTATCGTGCTGGGCAAGTACTTTGACCGGGGAGGGGAGCGACTCTGATGGTGGCAACGATTATAGCCATGGTGCTGATTGTGGCCGGCGTTTTCTTCCTGGCGGTGAGCGCCCTGGGACTGCTCCGCCTGCCCGATTTCTACGCCAGGACTCACGCCGTGGGCAAGTCTGAGACACTGGGCTCGATACTGGTGCTGAGCGGCCTCGCCGTCTACAATGGATGGGAACTGAGCACGGCGAAGATACTGTTCATTCTCCTCTTTGTCTTGATTGCCAACCCGACCGCCACGCACGCTATCGCCCGGGCGGCTCTGCGCACCGGCCTTCAGCCCTGGACACTTCAGCAAGGAACCAAAAAGGAAAAGGACTGAACAGCTATGGTCTGGCAGTTGGATTTCTGGTTGCTGGTGATACTGATAATAACCGCTCTTATCGCGCTATCGCTTAAAGACCTTCTGGCCGCTGTGGCGACCCTGGCGGCTTACAGCTTCTTTGTGGCGCTGCTTTTCAGCCAGATGGGAGCCATTGACGTCGCCTTTGTTGAGGCGACGCTGGGTGCGGGGATAAGTGGGGTGCTCTTCATCGTGGCGCTATTTCTCACGAAGCGGAGGTCGGAAGATTGAGGTGGCTTAATTTATTCATCATGCTTTCGTTCGTGGCATTGATGCTGTATGCTACGGCTGGCCTGCCTGGCCATGCCGACCCGCAGGCTCCGGCAAGTGTCCACGTTTCCCCAACGTATCTTGAAGACTCGGTTGAAGACACCCATACTCCCAATGTCGTCACCGCCGTGCTCGCCGACTACCGGGGCTATGATACCCTGGGCGAGACAATAGTGATTTTCACCGCCGGGATGGCCTGCGTCCTTATCCTCATGAAGAGAAAGGCGAATGATAAAACAGCATTACCAAAGCATCATCGTTCAGACCGTATGTAGCCTGCTGATACCGTTTATTCAGCTCTTTGCGCTGTACGTTATCATACACGGACATTACGGGCCGGGCGGGGGATTCCAGGGTGGAGTCCTGCTGGCGGTGAGCGTCATACTGCAGCGGCTTTATCTGGGCCATAAAATATCCTACCAGAAATTCCCGCCCAAGATGGCACTGGCCTTTGGCGCTATAGGCATGCTCATATTTGGCCTGGCGGGCCTAATTCCCATGGCGTTCGGTGGGGCTTTTCTGGACTACGGATACCTGCCTCTCTTCTGGGTTCATGGCGCCGAACTGAGAGCACTTGGTATCTTAATCGTAGAGATAGGCATCGGGCTGGCCGTTTTCGGCACGCTGGTGCTGATTTTCGATAACCTGGTTGGTGAAAGATGGTAGTTATTGATTTGTTTATGTCTCGCTACGTATATTTTCTTGTCGTCATCCTGCTGGCCATCGGTCTGTACGGGATGCTGGGCAAGCGCAACCTGCTGAAGAAACTCATCGGCATGAATATCTTCCAGACCGCCATCTTTCTTTTCTTTATTGAAGGTGCCACCAAGCTCGGTGGTTCGGTGCCGGTCATCAATGAACTGCTCGGTGTGGAGGCAGCCAGGTACGTCAACCCTCTGCCACACGTGCTTATACTTACCGGGATAGTGGTGGGGCTTTCCCTTACCGGTGTGGCGCTGGCCTTTCTTCTCGTTCTCTACCGTGCCTATAAGACTCTGGATGACCGGGCGATAATGGCTAATATGAAAGAGAATTCGGAGTAGATGTCCAGTTTATCGGTTCTTACCCTGGCCCCGTTACTGCTGTTTTGTTTCCTATCTGCCCTGGTGGGGATATGGCGGCTGAGGTGGGCCTATGCCCTGGCCGTGATTGGCATGGTGCTGGCACTGGCAGCCGCCGGTGCTGGACTGTACCGCGTCCTTGCTGATGGGAAACTGCACTACTTCCTTGGTGGCTGGCCGCCGCCCTTTGGTATCGAATATGTCCTCGACCACCTCTCGGCGTTCATGGCGGTTATCATCGTGTTCATTGGCCTGATTACGATAATCTATCCGCCGCAGGCAGGACTGTACCAGACACCCCGCCGTGTTATCCCCACTTACGGGCTGCTCCTTCTGCTTATCGGAGGGCTGGTGGGCGTGGTGATTACTGGCGACCTCTTCAACCTCTTCGTCTTTCTGGAGATATATTCTCTGGCCAGTTACGCATTAATAACGCTGGGCGGGGACAAAGCGGTAATGGCCAGCTTCCGTTACCTGATTCTGGGGACAATCGCCGGCAGCTTCTACCTGCTGGGGGTCGGTTTCATTTATTTCTCCACCGGCACGCTCAATATGGCCGATGCCGCCCAGCGCCTGACACCCTTATACGGCTCACCAGCCGTCATGGCGGCCGTGGCACTGATTCTGGTCGGCATGGGAATCAAGATGGCGCTTTTCCCGCTGCATGTCTGGCTCCCCGACGCCCACAGCTATGCGCCTCCGGTGGTGGCGGCAATCCTGGCGGCCATACAGATTGAGGTCGCTGCCTATGTCATCGTGCGCTTTATGCTCACTGTATTCCAGCCCGGGTACTTCATTGACATCATGCCAGTGGCCACCATTATTGGCTGGGTAGCGGCGGCGGGCATTATTTTTGGCTCGGTGATGGCCATAGCCCAGAAAGACTTCAAGCGTATGCTAGCCTACAGTACCGTGGCCCAGGTGGCTTACATTGGCCTGGGTATTGGTCTAGCCAACCCGCTGGGCCTGATTGGAGCCCTGCTGCATATTCTGAACCACGCCTTCATGAAGAGCTGCCTCTTTTTAATCGCTGGCGGCATCCGTTACCAGACCGGACTGCATGCCATACCGCAGTTCGCCGGACTGGGGCGCAAGATGCCGTTGATGATGAGTGCTTTTACCGTGGCGGCGCTGTCCATGGTCGGCATCCCGCCCACGGCGGGCTTTTTCAGCAAGTGGTATCTGGTGCTGGGTGGTATAGAGGCCGGCAACTGGGTATTTGTTGCCGTGATTTTGGCGAGCAGCCTGCTGACGGCAGTTTACTTCTTCCGCATGATTGAAAAACTCTTCGCCACGCCTTCCGCTGACGACCCGGCAGTGGAGCAGGCTAGGGAGCCATCAGCCAGAATTCTGGCGCCAATCATGACACTGGCGGTGGGAATTATCGTGCTGGGGCTGATTAACGTGCTCATCGTTTCGTACGTGCTGCAACCGGTGGTGGCGCTTTTACCATAAAGAAAAGGGCAAATATTTGAATTGATGGAAACAGTCTACTCGCTGAAACCGCTACTGGCAGTAATGGCCTCGCTGGTCGCTGTTTTTTTAATTGTCATACCCAACCAGCGGCCCAACGTCCGCGAGTCCTGGACGATTCTGGCCGCGCTGGCCAAGTTTGCTTTAGTGGCCTCAATGCTACCTCTCGTTCTCCAGGGCAAGGCCCCGGCGATAACCCTCTTTGCCATTTCCCCTGGCATATCGCTGGCGCTGAGGGTGGACTATCTGGGCATTATTTTCGGACTCTCCGCCTCTTTTCTCTGGATAGTAACTTCATTCTTCTCCATAGGCTACGTGCGCGGTATTCCAGAACACAAGCAGACGCGTTATTTCGCCAGTTTCGCCGTCTGCCTTTCCGCGACCATGGGCATCGCCTTCGCCGCCAATCTTTTAACTCTGGTCATCTTCTATGAAATACTGACCATCGCCACCTACCCGCTCGTCCTGCACCGGGAGACCCCGGAGGCGATTTTCGGCGGCCGCAAGTACTTGGTCTACCTGCTTACCGGCGGCGTGTTCCTCCTCTTCGCCCTCGCTTTCACCTATCAACTGAGTGGCACGGTTGATTTTCAGGCTGGTGGTATCCTGCCCGCGCAGGTAGCCAAGAGCAATGTCATCATGCTCTTCATTCTCTTCCTGCTCAGCTTTGGCGTGAAATCGGCCATCATGCCTATGCACAGCTGGCTACCGACGGCCATGGTGGCACCAACGCCGGTTAGCGCACTGCTCCATGCCGTGGCCGTGGTCAAGGCCGGGGTATTTGGTTTCGCCAGAGCCATTGGCTTCATAATTGGCCCGGCGGTGTTAAATGAGAGCGGCGCTGCCGGTTTTCTGGCGGCGCTAACGGCCGCCACGATACTGATAGCTTCACTTATCGCCTTGCGCCAGGATAATTTGAAAGCACGGCTGGCCTACTCAACCGTGGGGCACCTTTCTTATATTGTCCTCGGCTTATCGCTGCTCTCGCCGAGCGCCTGGGTAGGGGCGCTGCTCCATATCGTCAACCACGCCATGATGAAGATAACGCTCTTCTTCTGCGCCGGAGCCATTCACGTCAGGACACACTGTGAGAACGTCAGCCAGCTCAATGGCATTGGCCGTCAGATGCCGGTCACCATGGCCGCCTTTGCCATCGCCTCAATAGGTCTGGCCGGGATACCGCCGGTAAACGGTTTTATAAGCAAATGGTATCTCGTTCAGGGCTCGTATGACGTCGGGCAGATGGTCTTTGTTGTCACCTTCCTGCTCAGCGGGCTGCTCAATGCCGGCTATTTCTTCAGCATCGTGGTACGCGCCTTTTTCGCTCCGTCACAAAAATTCATTAAGTTTGGCGAGGCGTCACCGCTGATGGTGGTGCCGCTGGTGATAACCGCCGCACTTTCACTGCTGATGGGGCTTTTCCCGGACCGGATTCCTTATTTCTTCCAGATGGCTTCAAGCGTGGCGCGGAGCGTTCTTGGTGGAGGTGGACTGTGAAGCGCAATTTCTTAATTACATCCATTGCCATATTTATTGTCGCTATCATACTTGATGTTCTGGTGGTAAGCGGACACTTGCATGTGGAGCTCCCATGGTCGAAAATACCCGGTTTCTTTTCCTTTTTTGGATTTCTTGGCTGCCTGGCGATAATCTACGGCGCTAAACTACTCGGCCACCACTGGCTGCAGCGAGACGAGGACTACTACAACAAAGATGATGAGCATGAGTAACTTCCCTCTGGCTATAATATACGTTGCCGGGGCAGCGGTGCTGCCAGTACTGCCACGTCAGCTACGGTCCGCTTTCTGCCTGCTGATTTCAGCGGCGGCTTTTCTTTTCTTAATCAGTCTGGAAACAGGCGCCAGCCTGACCTTTCCCTTCTTAAATTATGAACTCATGGTCTGCCGGGTGGACCAGCTGAGCCTGGCATTCGGCTATGTCTTCGTCATCATGGGCTTCCTGGGCGGCGTTTACGGCTACCATGTGAAGGATACTCTCCAGCAGGTTACGGCGTTGCTCTACGTGGGGAGTTCGCTGGGGGTGGTCTTCGCCGGCGACCTGTTCACGCTGCTCTTCTTCTGGGAAATCATGGCTGTATCCTCGCTGTTCCTCATCTGGGCACGGCGGACGCGGGAGGCCAGAAAAGCTGGCTTCCGCTACCTGCTGGTGCACGCCTTCGGCGGCAGCGCCCTGATGGCAGGCATCTTGCTGCACTTACAACAGACCGGCTCCCTACTGTTCACCCACTTTGATGGCGGGGCTGCTTCCTACCTCATTCTGCTCGCCTTTGCTCTCAACGCTGCCGTACCGCCGTTGAACGGATGGCTTCCCGACTCGTATCCCGAAGGCACCGTTACCGGCAGCGTTTTCCTCAGCGCCTTCACTACCAAGGTGGCTGTCTATGCGCTCGCTCGCGGCTTCGCTGGCCTGGAGCTGCTCATGTGGTCGGGCGCCGTCATGGCCGTCTACGGCGTGGTCTTCGCCTTCCTGGCCAACGACGGCCGGCGGCTACTTTCCTACCACATCATCAGTCAGGTTGGCTACATGGTCTGCGGGGTAGGTATCGGCACCGAGATGGCGGTCAACGGCGCCACCGCTCATGCTTTCGCCCATATACTTTATAAAGGTCTGCTGTTTATGGGCATGGGCACCGTCCTCTACGCCACCGGCCGCAACAAGATGACCGAGCTGGGTGGCCTGTTCAAGAAAATGTGGCCCACGCTGATATTTTTCATGGTCGGCGCCTTTTCAATATCCGGCGTCCCGCTGTTCAGCGGTTTTGTAAGCAAGTCAATGGTAATATACGCTGCGGAACTGGAGCACTTTGGCCTCGTTGTCCTCCTGCTCAACCTGGCTTCCATCGGCACTTTCCTCTCCATTGGCCTGAAGCTGCCTTACTTCACCTGGTTCAGCACTGACCGTAACCTCAAGCCGGAACCGGTGCCACCGGGAATGTACATAGGTATGGGGCTGACGTCAGCAATCTGTATCGCCATCGGTGTGTACCCGGCGCTGCTCTACAACCTCCTGCCCTTTGAAGTGCATTACCAGCCTTATACCGCCTCGCACCTAATCGAATCGATGCAGTTGCTCATATTTACCGGCCTCGCCTTCTGGCTGGTCCTGAAAAAACTGTACGTCAAAGACACGATTACGCTGGACACGGACTGGTTCTACCGCCGGCCATCGCGCTTCGCTTTCAACATCTTTAGCGTGTCTGTCTGTGAGCTATTTGGCGCTATTGAACGCCTCTCGCTCCGATTCGTTCGGTATCTGGTCAGAGTAGGAGGTAATCCCGCCGGATATGCCGTCGAGGCGACGAAGAATGCCGGTCACATTCTGCTGCACATGGAAAAACCAACCGGTGAGCCTTCAGATTTCAGCCCTGACCGCTATCGGATACCGCTTAGTATCATGGTGCTGGTGGTGCTACTATCACTGATAGTAATACTTGCCTGGGACTTCTTGTTCTAGCGGTTCTAATTAGGCCAGTTGAAAGCTGTAGTAAGCACCGAGGATGAAGAGCACAATCAGGGTGATATTCCACCAACTCAGCCGTAAAATTCGCTGGTGTTTATGGCTCAATCCGATGATGAATACAATGGTCATGAGCATCACCGTAAAAGCGGTAACCAAGTGGGTCTCGGAGACTGCAGCCAGTATCGGCCCCTTGGCATAGAGCAAGTCATCAAGGGGGATAATGGTCAGGTTGAACAGATTGCTGCCTATCAGGTTGGCGACGGCCAAATCTTTGGCACCGATTCTCATGGCAGCAAAGGAAACGGTTATTTCGGGCAGGGTGGTGCTGAAGGCAAGGAAAAGGCTGCCCACAAAACTTTGCCCCCATCCGTAGACCGCGGCGATTTCATCGCCGATAAAAGCCAGCCAGATACCGGCGCCGATGATAAAGGCAGCGGCTATTGAGAAATAGAGATAGACGTGCCTCAAAGACTTATCGGCATACTCAAATTCCGTCTGCTTCAGAGATGGATGGCGCTGCTCGTAGTGGTATAAGGTTCGGACGAAGACAAAATACAGCAGGAAAATGAACGGTGTGTACCAGCCAATCCAGCCCAGGCCCATCGGGTGGAGCCGGCTGCTTACCAGTAGGAAGACGGCAACAAAGAGGACCATAATCAGGCTGAAGATACCGGTCAGGCGATGGGTCTTGCTCACGACAGACAGAATGGAACCATTGCGGTGAAAAAGGTCGAGAAGAGCCAGGTTGAGCAGGTTGAACATGTTGGCGCCGAGAACGTTGCCGATGGTCAGGCCGGGAGCATTGACCAGAGTGACGGCACTGACGCCATTGAAAAGTTCGGGCAGCGAGGTCAGCGCCGCGATGAGGACGAGTCCTATCCAGATACCACCGAGTCCGGTTTTTTCGGCAATGATATCGCCATATCGCGCTACTTTCCTGCCAGAGATAAAAATGACAATAACGCAGACGATGAATTTGAGCCAGACCAATCAATGTCTCCTTTTACTTATTTCACTTTATTGACCACATGGCTAAATGTCAATACTTGCGTTATTTGTATTTGATGGTTATAATAGGTCGGCTCTTGGGGTGCCAAAATTTATGTTTTTCAACTGGAAACCACTGGCAGCATCAGCGCCTGCTTTACCACCTTTCAACGATAGCTTATCTACCTTGTTCATTATCAGCCTCAAGGATATAATAATAAGTAGCCCCTGTAGCTCAGGTGGACAGAGCACCAGCCTCCGGAGCTGGGTGCGGGCGTTCAAGTCGCCCCAGGGGCGCTTTAATTTGTTCAGGAGAGTGCGATGACGAAAAATAAACTCACCGAAATCAGATGGCATGGCCGCGGTGGCCAGGGTGCCGTTACCTCGGCGGAGCTGGTGGCCCAGGCGGCTATCGGCGAAGGCAAATATGCCCAGGCGTTTCCCAGCTTCACCCCGGAGAGAAGAGGCGCGCCGGTTCTGGCCTTCAACCGCATCAATCCCGATGCGCCCATACGAACCAGAGCTGAGGTTGATCAGCCTGATGTGGTCCTGATTATGGACCCCAGTCTGCTATCAATTCTGGACGCAACCTCCGGACTAAAAGAAGGCGGCACGGTCATCATCAATACCAAGAAATCAACGGCCCAGGTAAGAAAAGAGCTCGGCATTAAGGCCAGGCTGGCCCTCGTTGATGCCGATACCATAGCTCAGGAAACACTGGGCGTGAATATCGTCAACACAACCATGATCGGTGCCATGATAAAAGCGACCGGCGTAATTTCTTCCGAATCGGTGAAGGAGCCTCTGGAAAAGCGCTTTGGACGCCTGGGAGAGCGCAATTTCAAAGCAATGGAACGAGCGGTTAAGGAAACCAG
The DNA here is from genome assembly GCA_964493435.1 of uncultured Dehalococcoidaceae bacterium. Taxonomy (GTDB): domain Bacteria; phylum Chloroflexota; class Dehalococcoidia; order Dehalococcoidales; family RBG-16-60-22; genus E44-bin89. The sequence goes on from CAZBMB010000005.1 coordinate 12,712, forward strand.
AATAGGAGAGTAGCGGGAATGGCAAAGGCAAAAACGAAAGAGAAGCCACGAGCAAAAGGTGAACTGGGCTGGAAAGAAGTAGAAATCGGCTGCTTCATTACCGAACCGGGTAACTCGACTGAGGTAAGAACCGGTGACTGGAAGTCGCGCCGACCAGTAGTTGACTTTGATAAATGCAATAAATGTACCCTGTGTTACTTCTTCTGTCCCGAGGGGTGTATCGCTAAAAACAAGGACGGATTCTTTGAAGCCGACCTATTTTACTGTAAGGGCTGTGGGATTTGCGCCACGGAATGTCCCAAAGATGCAATCACCATGGCTGAGGAGGCGAAGTAATGGCGAAACGTGAAGGCCTGGAAGTATCGGTTGCCGTCGGTGATGCCGCCATGCTGTCCGATGTTGATGTTGTATCCGCTTACCCGATAACTCCACAGACACATATCGTGGAGCACCTGGCAGAGCTGGTCGCCAATGGCGAATTGAAAGCTGCCTATATTCCGGTGGAATCGGAACACTCGGCGATGAGCGCCTGCCTCGGCGCGGCCGCAGTGGGCGCCAGAACCTTTACCGCCACCGCCTCTCAGGGGCTGGAACTGATGCATGAGGTGCTCTATGTTGCCTCGGCCATGCGGTTCCCCATAGTTATGACAGTGGCCAACCGCGCCCTGTCCGCACCCATCAGCATCTGGGGCGACCATTCCGATGTCATGGCAACGCGAGATTGCGGCTGGATACAGATATTCGTGGAAAACGGGCAGGAGGCGGTGGATAACGTCATCTGCGCTTTCCGCATGGGTGAAGATAAGAGAGTCCTGCTCCCGGTGATGATACATCTCGACGGGTTTGCCCTGACCCACGTCATTGAACCGATTGAACTTCCAGACAAAAAGGACGTGGACCGATTTCTACCGCCTTTCAAATACCCTCTGCCGCTGGACCCGAAAAAGCCCGTCACCATGGGCGCTCTGGGCTCGCCATTTATCTACACCGAAGTGAAATGGGCGCAGGAAATAAATCTGGAAAAAGCCAAGGATGTGGTGCTGGAAACCTGGCAGGAATTCGGCAAGGCCTTCGGTCGTACCTATTCGCCGATGGAACAATACCGGACCGAGGGTGCCAAAGTCCTGCTGCTGACGATGGGCAGTTACAGCGAAACGGCCATGGTGGCCGTGGACAAGATGAGGGGTGACGGCAAGGAGGTGGGGCTGCTTAAGCTCCGCCTGTGGCGTCCGTTCCCATACCAGGAACTGCGAAAGGCGGCGAAGAACGCCGATGCGCTCATCGTGCTGGATAGAGCCATATCCTTCGGCGGGCCGGGCGGCCCGGTCTGTTCCGAGGTAAAGGCAGCCCTGTATGCAGAAGCGAAGAGGCCAAAAGTAATCGGCTTTGTGGGCGGTCTGGGCGGCAGGGACATTTCCATGGCCGGCTTTGAGGAAATGGTGGGGCGCGGCATTGAAATCGCCCGGACAGGAAGCAAGCGCGAATTTGAAATCTACGGAGTGAGGGAATAGAGATGGCAACAGCAGTACATGGACCCGGCATAATTACCGAGTTGGAGCCTTTTGCCCCTGGACACCGTGCCTGCAGCGGTTGCGGCGAGGCGCTGGCAGTTAGGCTGGTGGCCAAAGCCATTGGCGATAACGCCATCATCGTGAACGCGACCGGATGTATGGAAGTAATCGCCTCGCCGTTCCCTTATACTTCCTGGCGTTTTCCCTGGATTCATACCCTGTTTGAAAACGCAGCCGCCGTAGCTTCTGGTGCCGAAGCTGGCATCAAGTCTATGGTGAAAAAAGGTAAAATGACGGAACGCAATATCAAAATCGTGGCGCTGGCCGGCGACGGCGGCACCAGCGACATTGGCCTGCAGGCCCTGTCCGGCGCCCTGGAAAGAGGACACGACTTCGTTTATGTCTGTCTGGACAACGAGGCCTATATGAATACCGGTATCCAGCGGTCTTCGGCCACGCCGTACGGAGCTTCAACCACCACTTCGCCCGCGGGCAAAGAAAGCCTGGGCCAGATAACCTGGAAGAAGAATATGTCGGCGATTGCGGTGGCGCATGACATACCATATGTAGCCACCGCCTGTCCCAGTTACCACCGTGATTTGATGAGAAAGGTCGCCAAGGCGGTGACAACCCCCGGCGCAGCCTATGTCCACATTTTGTCTGTCTGCCCCACGGGCTGGCGGTGCCCGACCGACGATGCCATAAAAGTCGGCCGGCTGGCGGTACGGACGGGGATTTTCCCGCTGTATGAGGTGGAAAACGGTCAGTACAAGCTGAGCCTGAGCCTGAGCAAGCTGGAGCCGGTGGAAACTTACCTGAAAACGCAGGGCCGATTCCGCCACCTGACAGAAGGTACCATAAAAGAAATACAGGAGAGAGTGACCCGGGAATACAACAAGTTGGTGGAACTGGCCGGCAAATCAGGTGGGGAAGCTGCCTCCGAATAGCCAGTTATGGTAATATCATAGTGGCGGGGTGTGGCGCAGTCCGGTTAGCGCGCATGGTTTGGGACCATGAGGTCGGAGGTTCAAATCCTCTCACCCCGACCATTCGCTTATAGTGCAATATTCAGCAGGGACGGCAGGATATAGATGCGGGCTGGTAGCCCTCCGAGCAGCTCACCATCAGCTTGAATAGAGACCGACTCGTCCGACCTTATCTCTATCTCTCTGGCCCTTTTCAATGTTACCTTTGGATGTGTCAGATGAGTCCCCCGGTACACTCTTGGCAGAGACCAGAGCAGGTCTGGCTTGCTCAGGTCACCAATGATGAGCACATCAAGCAGGCCATCGGTGATATCTGCCTCGGGTGCGGCGAACATGCCACCGCCGCCGTACTTACCGTTGCTCAACAGGACAGAGCAGACCTTCTGTTCAATAGCTTCACCATCGACATTTAGTGTCACCATTTTGTTTTTATAGAACATAAGGGCGGAGAGCAGTCCGGCAAGATAAGAGACAGTAGCGTTCATTTTTTTATATTTCAATGTCGTCGTTCTCACGATTTCGGCATCAAATCCCACACCGGCAAAATTGACAAACAATTGTCTTATCGTCTCGCCGCCGTCAAGATATTCAACCACACCAACATCCACGGCAACTTTCCGCGGGTCTTTCAGGCGCTGGCAAGCTTCCAAGTGTGACCTGGGTACCCCGATGGTACGAATATAATCGCCGCCGGTACCGGTGCCAATAATGCCGAACATGACATCGCCAATACTGCCGGCATCGTACAGGCCATTAACCACCTCATTGATAGTGCCGTCGCCTCCCACGGAAACCACCAGCTCATAGCCTCCCGCCACCGCATGTTTTGCCAACTCTCGGGCATGACCTGGCGCCTCGGTGATATCGTAGTCAAACCGCAGGTCAATGCTCTGCAGGCGGGCCATAATATCAGGCCATTTCTGGGCTGTCTTGCCGGCCCCGGCAGCAGGGTTAACAATCATTCTGGCGTAGGTCAATCTCCCCCCTCACGGCAAGATAAACGTGTGGTAACAACAGTATACCATAGGGCAGACGGGGGCGAAGCAGTTTACATAAATACGTTATTGACAGTAACTGTCGAAGCTGCTAGAATGGCTCGGTTTATTTACTACGGCAAGCGGTTGCCATGTGCCACATTTTTATTCCGAGGTTTAAGAATGGAAGCAGTCAGAGTTATACCCTGCCTAGATGTAAAAGAGGGCAGGGTGGTCAAGGGAGTGAACTTCGTCAACCTGCGTGATGCCCGTGACCCGGTGGAAGCTGCCGAGGCGTACTGTCGGGAGGGGGCTGATGAACTCGTTTTCCTGGACATCATGGCCACGGTAGAGAATCGTGGCACCATGCGGGAGTGGGTGAAAAAAGTAGCCGAAAGGGTGACTATACCCTTCGCGGTTGGCGGCGGCATTAGAAATACCCAGGACATGAAAGAGCTGTTTGAGCTTGGGGTTGCCAAGGTCTCCATCAACACCGCGGCGGTAAAGAATCCGGAGCTTATCCGGCAGGCTGTTGCCGAATTCGGAAAAGATAAGCTGGTGGTGGCCATTGATGGTCGAAAAAATGCCGAAGGCAGCAATCTACCCAGGCTGGAGGTCGTTGTTAAAAGCGGCGAAGAGGCGACGGGGATGGACATTGTCGCCTGGGCCAAAAAAGTTGCCGAGCTTGGAGCGGGTGAAATCCTGCTCACCAGCAAGGACACCGACGGCACCAAAGAGGGCTATGACCTGGAGATGACCAGGGCAGTGGCCGAGGCCGTCGCCATACCGGTTATCGCCTCAGGAGGCGCGGGAAAGCTGGAACATCTCTATCAAGCCGTAACTACTGGGAAGGCTGCCGCTGTTCTGGCGGCCTCAATTTTTCACTTTGGCGAGATAACCATATCGGAAGCAAAGAGGTATCTCCACGACAGGGGAATACCGGTCAAGTAATAAAAATATTACAAAGGAGTCCTGAAAATGAACCTGCAAAGACCAAATGCCAATGATGCCACCAGATCAGCAAATCGCTCCCGAAGCGTGGCGCCGATGAGCGGACTATGTAGTCGGTGTCTTGACGGATGTACCGGAAACTGCGAGGTATTCCGGGCGACCTTCAGGGGACGGGAGCTTATCTACCCCGGTCCATTCGGCGACGTTACCGCTGGCGCTGATAAGGAGTATCCGGTTGATTACTCCCACCTGAATATTCAGGGGTACGCCCTAGGTGCAAAAGGTCTGCCTTCCGGGGTTGAAGGTAATCCAGATACGGCCATCTTCCCCGCGGTGGACACGGAGACGGCATATGGCTGGGATATCAAAGTCAAAATGAAACTGCCAGCCTTTACTGGCGCGCTCGGTTCCACCGAGATTGCGCGCAAGAACTGGGAGCATTTTGCCATAGGCGCTGCCATCGGTGGCGTCACACTGGTCTGTGGCGAGAATGTATGCGGTATTGACCCCAAGCTTGAACTTGATGCGAAAGGCAAAGTGACCTCAGCACCGGATATGGACCGCCGCATTGAAACCTACCGCCGCTATCACCAGGGTTACGGTGAAATACTGGTCCAGATGAACGTGGAAGATACCCGGCTTGGCGTTGCCGAGTACGTAAACAAAAAACATGGTCTGGAGACAATTGAGTTGAAATGGGGACAGGGTGCCAAGTGCATTGGTGGTGAAATCAAAGTTGACAGCCTGGAGCGGGCACAGGAGCTGCAGAAACGCGGCTATATAGTAACTCCTGACCCTTCCAACCCGGTAACACAGGCAGCCTATAAAGATGGCGCCCTCAAAGAATTCGAGCGCCACAGTCGACTCGGATTTGTTGATGAGGAAAATTTTCATGCTGAAATCAAACGATTGAGAGAAGTGGGATTCAAGCGCATCACCCTCAAGACCGGCGCCTACAGCCTGCGTGAGCTGGCTATGGCCATAAAATGGGGCGCCGATGCTAAGATTGACCTGCTCACCATTGATGGCGCTTCCGGCGGCACTGGTATGAGCCCCTGGCGCATGATGGAAGAGTGGGGCATCCCGAGCCTTTACCTGCACGCCGCTGCCTATGAGTTCTGCAAGAAGCTGGCAGATAAAGGCCAGCGCGTGCCCGATATCGCCTTCGCCGGTGGCTTCAGCAGTGAAGACGGCATATTCAAAGCACTTGCTCTCGGCTCACCGTTCGTGAAGGCGGTATGTATCGGGCGGGCGATGATGATACCGGGCATGGTCGGCAAGAACATCGCCAACTGGATTAAGGAAGGCAAGCTGCCCAACACCGTAAGCCAATTTGGCTCCACACCAGAGGAAATCTTCATCAATTACGAAGATGTCATGGACATCGTCGGAGCCGGCGAAATGAAGAATATCCCACTGGGCGCGGTGGGCATATACAGCTACTGCGAAAAATTGCGGACCGGACTCCAGCAAATAATGGCTGGAGCAAGATGCTTCAGCGTGCCTGCGATCACCCGACGCGAACTCATGTCGCTGACTGAGGAGTGCGCCAAAGTAACCGGGATTCCCTATCTGATGGAAGCATACCGGGAAGAGGCCATGAAAATCCTCGGCTAAAAATAACTATCCGGCGGCGGGCTTCGCAGTAGGCGAAGCCCGCTTTATTTTTGCAGCGCGCTTTCGCAATCCGAAACACACAACCCAAAAACCGACTTGCACTTACTTCTTGTTTATGGGAAACCTTCCATAGTAAAATCTCCTGAAGGGAACTGCCATGGAACCATACCAGCGCTTTATACGCATTGGTTTGCTGCTTTTACTGGTCATTATCGCCGGTACCATCGGTTACACGGTGATTGAACGCTGGCCATTTCTTGATGCCGTCTATATGACCATTATCACCATAAGCACCGTTGGCTATAATGAAATACATCCTCTCTCCACTACGGGAAGAGTGTTCAGCAGTGCGCTGATTGTTGGGGGGGTGGGGGTTATGCTGTACAGCGCCACCGCTCTTGTTCAATACGTCATTGAAGGTCATTTTCCGAATATCTTCGGGAGGCACAGAATGAAAGAGAAAATTGAGAAATTAAGTGAGCATATTATCCTGTGCGGCTACGGAAGGGTCGGGCAGGAAGTAGCTCAGGTGTTTGACAATGAAGGCGCGGCTTTTGTGGTCATTGATGAAAATGAAGCGGCAACCGCCAAGGCAGTTGAAAATGGCCACCTGTGTTTGCAGGGAGATGCAACCAGTGATGACATCCTGGAACAGGCGGGTATCCGCGGAGCAAAAGGGCTGGTGGCAGCACTGGACAGCGATGCTGATAATATCTACCTGACTCTTTCGGCGAAGGCGTTGCGGCCCAAGCTATTCGTGGTGGCGCGTGGCAGCACCGATGAATCGGAGGCCAAATTGAAAAGAGCCGGTGCCGACCGGGTTATTTTGCCCTACAGTATCGGAGGTCGGCACATGGCAATGCTCACACTGAGACCACTTGTCGTCGACTTTATCGACACGACCATGCACAGTCGCGGCCGGGAACTGATATTGGAAAATGTGAGAGTTACTCCTGAATCACCACTCGCTGATGTAACGGTGAAAGAGGGATTAGGCCGTTGCGGCGCCACGGCTATTTTAGCGGTCAGGAAAAAGAGCGGCAGGTTAATCCCCAACCCACCGGATGATACACCCCTTGAAATCGATGATGAGCTGGTCATTATCGGCACGCGGGAGCAACTGCGCGTGGTGGAGGGTTCGGTATAGCGAATTTAACTGAGGTTGAGTTGAAACAGGAGGGAAATTAACAATGGCGCGCTACGAGTGTTCGGTCTGCGGTTATATCTATGACCCGGCACAGGGAGACCCTGATAACAACGTTCCAGCTGGAACGCCCTTTGAAAAATTACCCGATGACTGGGTCTGCCCTGTCTGCGGTGCCGAAAAGGACCAGTTCAATAAAATAGACTGAATATATTAAAAATTATCTGAGCACCTTTTGGTAACAGTCCAGAACCCGCTTGGCCACACTCTCCCAGCTGTACTCCCGGGCTGTAACGATTCCTTTTTGTCCCATCTGCTGTCGCCGGGATTTATCATTGGCCAGGGACAATAGCGCCTCTGCCAGCTGAGGAACATTTTTCGGTGGCACCAGCAGTCCTTCAGCATCGTGGGTAAGCACGCTGGCATATCCTGCTATATTTGAGGCCACCACTGCCGTGCCCACTGCCATCGCTTCAATTAAGATGATGCCGAAGCTCTCCCATCCGGTAGCCGGACAGCAGACGATATCCGCTGTCCTGTAATACCTGGGCAGGTCACTGTAGGTAGCGTAGCCAATAAAAACGACGTCCTTTATGCCATCCCGTGCCACCCGTTTTTCGTACTTTTTCCTGAGCCGTATACCCGGCCCAACAACGATGAGCCGTGAGTCAGGTATAGTGCGTTTGACCTGCTGGTATGCCTTCAGCAGGTAATCTAGGCCCTTACGCTTCTCCAGACGCCCGATAAACATGATGTTCAGCTTTCCGTCACTATATTCCTCAAGTGGCTCGACATCGGGCCTGAAGTGGTCGGTGTCAACCCCGTTGGGTATGATGCTGTATTCATCAGGGAAGAATTTGTTCACGTACTCCATGGCTGGTGGAGAGACGGCGATTTTATAGTCCAGCTTTCGGAACCACTTTTTGAGGATAAGTTTGCCTATAGGCGTGCCGAAGTCATACCAGGGCTTGCCACCTGAGGCATGGAAGGTGCCGATGTTAGGAACATTGGACAGGCGCAGCACGGTGGTACAGAGCATTGGCATAAGAGGCTCGTGGAGGTGGACGATTTCAAATTTCTCCCGCTCCAGCACCCTCTTAATCCGTGATGAAAGCCATGGCGAAAGGGTAATGCGAGCCACTGAACCGCTTACCGGGACTGGCCTGGGACTGCCAATTGGTATAAAGCGCTCACCCAGAGTGGAAACCGCTTTTGAGGCGGGGGCAATGATTTTCACGTCATGCCCCATTCTGGTCAGTTGCTGTTCTAAATTTGTTATATGATTTAAGACTCCCCCGGGATAAGCGAAGTCGTAGGGGGAAATCAGGGCTATTTTCATATTACTATTTTACACCAATTCCTTCAGCAGGGCACGCACCTCATCCGGTGAATCTAGGCTGAATTTGGCCGCCGAAACGCCGGGCCTGACCTTGATGGACCAAGCATTTTCCGGTATAACTTTGAACAGGTCTTCATCGGTGACATCATCGCCGATGGCCAGGACAAAGTCCCAGCCCTGTCGAGAGAGCCACTGCTGCGCCGTTGTCCCTTTATTCAGGTTGGCACTTTTTACCTCAATAACCTTGCTTCCCTCCAGTACCCTCAGATTGGAGTTGGCAGTTAGATTGAAAAGGTCGTTGGCTATCTCCCGGATGTGCCGTTCGCTTATCCTCGGGTCCGCCTGGCGGTAATGCCAGGCGATAGAGTAGTCTTTCTCCTCAATGAGTGAACCTTCAATACGGTCCACCGCCAGTTGCAGGATAGCACGTGCTTCGTCCTTCCATTTGTTCGAGAGACCAGCCATCATATTCCAGTCACCATTTTTAGCCTTCATCCATGCACCATGCTCGGCTACCATGCCCGTCTTCAGGCTGCCAAACCACTTGTCCAGCGTGTTTTTATCCCGACCGCTGATGAGCACGACCTCATTTTTAGCATTGTTATTCAGCCCACCCAGCAGCTTCAGTAACTCCGCGTCTGGTTTGGCCTCTTGCGGTGTTTTGGCGAAAGGCACCAGCGTACCATCATAGTCCAGCAAAAACAACCTTTTCCGGGCTTTCTGGAATTGATTCACCAGCGCATTTTTCGCTTTGTTAGACATTGCTCCCGGAATAGTGCCGGCTTCCGCTTTTACCGTCTCATACAGCTTATCAATAAAGTCGCCGGCCCAGCGGCTGACGTCGTAGCGCTTTATTATCTCCTGCATGGCCCGGTTGCGCTCAATCTGCTCTTTTTCTGGCATCGCCAGGGCGTCAGCAAAGGCCTGGGCGATTTCCCCAATGTTATTGGGGTTTATCATGATGGCGTCCCCCAGCTCCCGGGCAGCGCCGGTCGTCTCACTGAGAATGAGGACACCTTTGCCATCCACCTTTGTCGCCAGAAACTCTTTCGCCACTAAATTCATGCCGTCTCGCACCGGAGTTATAGGACAGACGTCCGCCATCTTATACATGCCCAGCAGTGCGTGATAGGGTATCGGATTGTAAATATACACCAGAGGCGTCCAGCCAATGATGCCAAACCGCCCGTTTATAGTGCCAACCGTCTCCTCTATCTGCCGCTTCAAATCGGCGTACCGCTGCACCTGGATACGGGAAGGCCCGATAACCAGAATGAATACCACTTTTTCGCGATACTCGGGGTGTTTTTCCAGAAAGAGCCCGTATGCCTCCAGTCGATTTGGAATGCCTTTGCTGTAGTCCAGGCGATCCACCGAAACAATTACCTTACGGTCGCCCAGTTTCTGCTTGAATTTTTTTACTTCCGCATCCACTTCCGGGCTCTTGGCGATGCTGGAGTAATACTCATAGCCAATGCCGATGGGGAAAACATCCGCTTTGGACACGTGGTCGGGGGTTTTGACCCAGCCCATGGAACTGTCATAGCCCAGCAGGTTCCGGGTACTGTCCAGAAAATGCCAGACATAGTCGTGGGTATGAAAGCCGACCAGATTGGCGCCGAGCAATCCCTCTAGTATTTCCCGCCCCCAAGGCAGCAGACGGTAGACCTCGTATGACGGGAATGGTATATGAAGGAAAAAGCCAATGGCTGCTTTGGGCAGCCGTTCCCGTAACAGCTTGGGGAGGAGCATGAAGTGGTAGTCCTGCACCCAGATAATATCATCTTCTTTGGCCACACCAACGATGGCATCGGCAAAAATCTCGTTAACGCGCTGATATGCCTGCCACAGGCTGGGGTCATACTCCACGTATTGCGGGAAGTAATGGAAGAGAGGCCAGATAGACTGGTTGCAGAATCCGAAATAAAAATCGTCCACGTCTTTTCCCGAGAGGAACACCGGATAGCATTTTTCCTCAGCTAGTTTATCTTCAATCTCTTTCTCTTCGCCTTTTTGCAATTTCTCCTGCTCTATGCCTGGCCACCCAATCCAGAGGCTTGGGCGCGATTTGTAGAACACGCCCAGTGCGGTCGCCAGCCCACCAAGGCTTGGCTGGAAATTCAACTTGCCATCTTTCCTCTCAGCATTCAGGGGTAAACGATTGGAAATAATCAACAGTCTTGACATGGAGTCCCTCCCTCAGCGTCTTTAATCAAATATTAATAGCATAATCCGACCGATTTTACAATGGAAAGCCAGTTCGGAATCCTTGAATTCTGCTGGCTATCAATCCAGATTGACAGAACTCACGCTATGGTTGAAAATTAAATAGAAAAAGAACTGAAGTAGGGGAAGATGAATACGAAAGCTTTACATAAAATTAGCTACGGGCTTTATGTGGTAACCTCAATAAAGGGCGCTCGCTTGAACGGCCAGATTGCCAATACGGTAGTTCAAGTCACCTCTGAACCACCGGCCATTGCTGTGAGCATCAACCACAGCAATTTGACCTGGGAATACATCAAATCAAGTCGGTTATTTGCCGTGTCGGTTCTCTGCGAGGATACACCGATGATATTTATCGGGCGTTTCGGTTTCCGCTCGGGCAGGGATACGGATAAATTCAAAGGGATTGATTACCGGATAGGCATCACCGGCGCCCCGATTGTTTTGGAAAATGCTGTTGTCTTTATGGAAGTCAGGGTAACCCAGGAGATAGATGTAGGCACGCATACTATTTTCGTTGGCGAACTGGTTGATGCCGATATCGTTGCCGATAAGACCTGCCTGACTTATGAGCACTACCACCAGATAAAAGGTGGCAAGACACCTAAGGCGGCAGCAACATACATTGCAGGGACGAAAGGTGAGTAAAGGCAAATCAATCACCAAAGCGCCTCTGGTACTCGGAGTTGACCTGGGTGGGAGCAAGATATTAACCGCCGTAGTCAATAGGCAAGGCAAAATAGTGTCGCGCGACCACAGCATCACGCCGGCGGCCAGAGGGCCGGATGCCGTAATCAAGGCCATGCTTGAATCCATAGCCAGAGCGCTGAGCCAGGCCAGCTTAACGGCGACTCAACTTGAAGCCATAAGCATTGGAGCCCCCGGTCTTTCCAATCCGGAAACGGGAGTTGTTTTCACCTCGCCGCACCTGCCTGGGTGGAAGGGCGTTCCGCTGAAGCAGATAATAGAAGATGAAATGGGCGTGAAAACACTGCTTATTAATGACGCCAATGCCGCCGCCCTGGGCGAAATGTACTTCGGGGCGGCGAAAGGCGCCCGCAACTTCATTTACGTCACCCTCAGCACCGGCATCGGCGGGGGTATAATGGTTGACGGGGAGATATATGCTGGTTCCCTGGGGACCGCTGGCGAAATCGGCCACATGACCATTGATACCAACGGCCCCAGATGCAGCTGCGGCAACACCGGCTGCTGGGAAACGCTGGCTTCAGGCACGGCGCTGGCCAGAGAAACCAGGCAGCGAATTGCCGCCGGCGCTAAGACATCGATTCTGGAACACACCGATGGCGATATTGATAAAGTGGATGCCGAGGCGGTGCATGAAGCGGCCCAACGGGGAGATGCGCTGGCAAAGGAGCTTATCGCCCAAATCAGCTATTATGTCGGGGTTGGTTTAACCAACCTGATAAATATCTTCAACCCCGAGATGATTGTTGTCGGCGGCGGCCTGTCCAATATTGGCGATATGCTGCTTGAACCTGCGTACAGGCTGGCCGGAGAGAGGGCATACCAGGCATCTTTTGATTCCGTCAGGTTTGCCCGTGCCGAATTGGGTAGAGACTCGGGAGTTATCGGCGCTGCCGCTTATGCCTTTCGGGAAATAGAGAGGGCAAAAAGGAACTGAAAATGAAACGTACCGCACCTTCCAAGCGACGTACCAAAATAGTATGCACCATCGGGCCATCAACAGGTACGGCATTGGCCATCGAGCGCCTTATCCTTGCCGGCATGAATATCGCCCGCCTTAACCTGTCTCATGGCACACGCCGCGAACACAGTCGGTATATTCAGACAATCAGGCGGATAAGCCAGCGACTGGGCACGGATGTCGCCATTCTTATGGACCTGCCCGGGCCCAAATACCGTACCGGCAAACTAAAAGATGGCCAGGTCCTGTTAAAAAATCGGTCGCAGGTGCTGCTGACCACAAGACAGGTAACGGGGGGTGCGGGGCTAGTACCGGTAAACCTGCCCGGTCTTTCTAGAGATGTAAAAAAGGGAGACTTGGTGCTGCTTGATGACGGTGCCATGCAGCTTAAAGTGCTGGAGATAAAAGACACCGATGTTATATGTCGGGTTATCGCCGGTGGGATGCTCACCGAGGGGAGGGGGGTGGTGGTCCCCGGCATGCGGACTGCAGGACCATTCGTTACCGACTCGCTGCAGGATAACCTTCTCTTCGCTATCAGTAAGCAGCCCGATTATCTGGCCCTTTCCTTTGTCAGCAGCGCTGACGACGTGAAGGCGGTCAAAGACATACTGCGTAAAAACAATGCTGATATTCCGATTATCGCCAAGATAGAACGGGGAGATGCTGTCAGCGCATTCGACAATATACTGGCGGAAAGTGACAGTATTATGGTGGCACGCGGTGACCTGGGGGTGGACATACCACTGGAGCGCGTGCCAATGGTGCAGAAGGAGACCATCCGGAAGTGCAACCTTGCCGGCAAGCCGGTTATTATCGCCACACAGATGCTTGAATCGATGATAAACACGGCACGCCCCACCAGAGCCGAAGTGACCGACATCGCCAACGCCATTTTTGATGGCGCTGACGCCACCATGCTCTCTGCGGAAACTTCAATCGGTAGGTATCCGATACCGGCAATCACCATCATGGCCAGAATCGCTGTGGAAGCGGAAAGTAAATTGCCCTATGACCAGATACTGCTGGAAAGAGGCCAGCATCTGGAACACAAGACCGATGAGCTTATCAGCTACAGTGCCTGCCATACCGCTTACAGCCTGAAAGCCAGGGCCATCGTCGCTTTTACCCGGTCGGGCAGCACCGCGGGAAGAGTCTCCAAGTATCGCCCCAGAACGCCCATCCTGGCGATTACTCCGGACAGCAATGTATGCCGCCGGCTGCTGCTGCGCTGGGGCGTTCACCCCATAAAGATACCGGAACAGAAATCCATAGATGAGCTTTTCGCCAGTGGAGTGCGGCTGGTCAAAGAACTGAAACTGGCCAGAGCTGGCGACCTAGTTGTCATCACGGGGGGCATACCGATAGGCGTGGCTGGCTCCACCAACCTGCTCAAGGTGGAAAAAGTAACCTGAAACCTGAACACACCTGCTTTGCCGTTCAGGATTTGGCCTTCCCCTGCCTGGCTACCGCATCCATAGCCTTTGCCACCTCTGCTGGGTCTCCCAGATAGTAGTTTTTAAGCGGCTTCAAGTCTTCGTCCAGTTCATAGACAAGCGGTATGCCGGTGGGAATATTCAGCCTGACAATTTCGTCATCGCTGATATGATCAAGGTATTTGACCAGTGCCCGCAGGCTGTTGCCATGGGCCGATATAATCGTCCGCCGCCCTGATTTGACCATCGGTGCCAGCACCTCGTGCCAGTAGGGGAGAAAACGCTCAACCGTGTCTTTCAGGCACTCCGTGAGCGGTATATCTTTCTCATTCAGGCCAGCGTATATCGGGTCGTTTCCAGGATAACGTGGGTCCGTTTTTTTCAAACCCGGTGGTCTGACATCGTAGCTCCGTCGCCATATCAGGACCTGTGCCTCGCTGTATTTAGCCGCCGTTTCCGCTTTATTCAGGCCCTGAAGGGCACCGTAATGCCTCTCGTTGAGTCTCCAGGAGCGGTACACCGGTATCCACATCAGGTCCATCTCGTCAAGGACGAGCCACAGCGTGCGTATGGCCCGTTTCAGCACTGAGGTAAAGGCAACATCAAAAGTGAAACCCTTCTCCTTGAGGAGACGGCCAGCTTTTCTGGCTTCCTCAATGCCCTTTCGGGAAAGGTCGACGTCCGTCCAGCCGGTGAACCGGTTTTCCTTGTTCCAGGTGCTCTCACCATGTCGCAGGAGCACGAGTTTAATCACGTGACATACCTCCTGAAAAGGCGCCTCTTTATTATATCACACGTGAGCCCAGCAAAATTACGGCCACGCCTTTTATTTCAGCACCCTGGTCTGTTTGTTTTTCACCAGCTTCCAGTCAATCTCATAGCCAAGCCCGGGTTTCTCCGGGGCGTGCACCAGGCCCTGACGGTCAACCTCAATGTCCTGAACCAGCCCGTATTTCTGGGCCATCGCCGGGAGCAGAACTTCAAAGTACTCGCAATTGTTCACTGCCATGGTCACATGCAGGTTAGCCACGTTATTCATCGAATTGCCACCGTGATGAATCTCGCAGTTCATGCGGAAAGCCTCGGCCAGATGGCAGATTTTCACCAGCGCCGTGATACCGCCCTTGACCTTGACGTCGCCGCGCAGCATATCGGTTGCCCCCTGAAGGACGAACTGCGCCAGCCCGTAGAGTCCCCCCGGCGTGTATTCCGTGGCGAGAATGGGGATATCCAGTTTCTGTCTGAGCTTGGCGAGGTTATAAATGTCATCCTCGGGCAGCGGGTCCTCATACCAGTAGAAGCCTAGCTCCTCGATGGCACGCCCCACCCTTACCGCGTCCTCGTACCCGTAGGACCAGCAGGAATCAAGCATGAGCACCATATCATCCCCGACAGCTTTGCGGACGGCCCGGCTGATTCCAATATCCTCATCAGGCTTGGCATGTGGATGAATCTTGTAGGCCTTCCATCCCTGCGATTTATAGTACTTCGCCTCCTCGGCATAGCCTTGGGCATCAGGCATAAAGGCAGAGCTGGCATATGCCGGCACGCTCTCGCGGCAGGTGCCAAGCAGGCGGTGTATCGGCAGGTTAGCTACCTTGCCAGCTATATCCCAGAGGGCGATATCCAGGGCACCGATAGCGGCAAGAGAGGCAAACCGATTGCAGCGCCATAATGCGTGCCAGAGGCGGCCAATATCCAGGGGGTTCTGACCGATGAGAACTGGCTTCAGGAAGGTGAGCAATGGCCCGGCGAAATCAGCGGCGCTGCTCATGGTTGAACCCAGGAAAGAGTAGCCTTCTACTCCTTCGTCGGTGCTGACGGTGACGACGGCAAGCTCCTTGTCACCACCGAAAGCCACCGGCTGCCCGGGATAGCTGCCTTTTGATATGCTCCATGCTACCATGGTCAGAGTTACATCGGTAATTTTCATCCAATCCTCCTTATAGACGCCTTTCAGCGATTATAGTATAATCAGACCGATATGCGGGAGTAACTCAGCTGGCAGAGTCCCTGCCTTCCAAGCAGGTTGTCGCGGGTTCGAGTCCCGTCTCCCGCTCCACAAAATCTCTGGTTAATACCAGCTTTTAATGTCACCGCAGTTAAAGCATTTTTTATTGTGTATAGATATCAGGTCGCCGCAGCGCTGGCAAACATATTTCTGGTGTTGCTTTTTGAGAAATACATCCAGACCGTTTTCTCTGATTTCAATCAGGTTCTCAATCATGCTCATATTGAATCCACGCCGGTAGCGATTATCAAGGCGCTCTAGCGATTCACAGGGGAAACAATCGCATTCAAAGCAGAAATTCACCTCACCGCGTAATAACTTCAGATTATCGACACAGCGCTTTTTCAGAAAGGCACATTGCTTGTTTCTGGGCCTACAGCCCCGGCAGTGTGCCATCATCCCTTTGAATCGGGGCTGGTTCTTGTGCGCCAGATAACCGCTGCATATAGCGCAGTTCATACCGCAGGGAGCGATCAGCTGAGGGTCAATCATCTGCATGCTTATTTAGGTCGGCGAACCGAGGTTGATACCCCGAACAAAGGGTTGCTGCGTCCGAAGGCGTCAATAGCGGTGCCAGTTACGGCCCGGCTCTCATCAGAAGCCAGGAATACCGCCACCGCAGCGATATCTGACGGAGGCATCATGTGTTCTGGCAGTTTACCCTCGGTGATTTCGCGGAGCATATCTGTTTCCACCGCCCCGGGGCATATTGCATTCACGTCGATGTTAAGGTCTTTTACCTCCGCGGCAAGACAATAAGTGAAGTTAATGACAGCTGCTTTAGAAGGCCTATAAGGAGTCCTGCCGGCAGCGCCAATCCGCCCGCCGATTGAGGCGATATTGATTATTTTACCCGACCGCCGTGTCATCATCTGTGGCAGCACGGCACGGCAGCAAAGAAACGTGCCCGTTAAGTTAACCCCGATTATCCAGTTCCATTCGTCCAGGCTCAACTCAGTTACTGCCCGGTAGGGCAGGTTTACCGCAGCGCTGTTGACCAGGATATCCACGCGTTGAAACTTGTCGGTCGCTAGTTTCACCATTCTGGTAACATCGGCTTCGCTGGCCACATCAGCCTGAATACTGAGCGCCGAGCCACCACCTTTTGAAATCTGGGTCGCTACCTCTTCGCAGCGGTCTTTGTTTCTGCCGGCGATGGCGACTTTGGCGCCCTCTTCGGCAAACGCCAAGGCAATCGCTCGTCCTATACCCCGGCTCCCTCCCGCTACCAGAGCAACCTTATCAGCTAATCTCATTATTGACCTCCTTTTCTATTATATGTTTTTCTTGTCGTTCAACTATCGTTACCCGGTTGAATCTGTACAGTGAGGAGGCACCACGCGGTCAATCACTCGCTCCCTGGGTTGAATTTCAGTGTCATTGCCGACCACGCATTTCCGGAGCACGGCACCTTTTCCAATCGTTACACCATGCCAGAGCACCGCGTCTTCCAGAATCGCTCCGTCGCCAATAGAGCAATCCGTGCCGATAACAACAGGGCCCTTTAAGCGCACCTGCTGGCCGATATGGCTTCCGCTGGCAACAACCGCGGGGCCGCTTATCTGTGCCGAGGGGTCGATGGCGGCGTCTTCTGCGCAATAGAGTCCGTTTTCGCCCGGTGTGCCAATGAAGGCTGGTTTATCATCTGATAGTAAGAGGTCGCAGTTCAGGTATAGATACTTCTCCGGCGTTCCCATATCAAGCCACCGGCCGCGAAACTGGTATCCACACAGATTTCTTCCAAGCTCATGAAGGTGTGGGAAAAGTCCTCTTTCAAACATATAATGTGTCTTCGCCGGCACCTGCTCCAGGACTTCCGGTTCAAGAAGATAAACACCAGCATTAATCCAGTTGGTGGTCACCTCATCCGGCGCGGGCTTTTCAATAAACCGCTGTACCTTGCCATCCTCGGTCGTTTCTACGACGCCAAAGGCACAGGGGTTATCCACCCAGGTGAGTGCAATCGTTGCCGTTGCCTTTTTCTCCCGGTGGAAGGCTAACATAGCTGCCATATCAAGGTCGGTGAAAATATCACCATTGAGGACGGCAAACGTACTATCCAGATATTGTTCAGTATTTTTCACCGCCCCGGCAGTGCCCAGCGGGCTGTCTTCGATAGTGTAGTGCAATCGCACGCCAAACAGTCGGCCATCGCCGAAATAGTCTTTAATGGCGTCCGGCAAGTAACTTAAGGCCAGTATTATCTCTGTGATGCCGTACTTTGCAAGGTAGTTTATGGTGTGCTCCAGGAATGGCCGATTCAGCACCGGCAGCATTGGCTTGGGCATACCGTTGGTGAGCGGTCTCAGCCTTGTCCCCTCACCGCCAACGAGGATAACCGCTTTGCGTAGTGGTTTTTGCAACTCAGTAGCATCCGGCTGATATTTTCCCTTTAGATTACTATGAGACGCAACGCCAGTCAAGTTGATTCCAAAATATAACCACAGGGGTTTGCCTTGACAGTCAGCGAAAAGGCGACTTAAAATAAACCTAGCGTTGTCGGCTATTTCAGCCTGTGAAATATAGAGCCGAATCATTTGTTGAGGCCGGGTGTTCAATATCTCGGATATCGGATAAAAAATTTACCACGGGCTCGTAGCTCAGTGGCAGAGCTGGCGGCTCATAACCGCTCGGTCGCAGGTTCGAATCCTGCCGAGCCCACCAGAAATGTCATAATAAGCTACGTCAGCTCGTTATGCCTGAAGCAGTTATCATTACCTAGAATGTTTTCAAATTGAACCTGCACAGACGGAGCCAGCGTCTATATAATACAGAAGGGGTATAAAAGGCTATATGAAGCAGAATCAATGTCAGTTTTTGATTGTGGGGGCGGGTATTACCGGCCTGGCCATTGCCCGCGAGCTGGTCAATAGGGGAGTGGGGGATATCATGATCCTGGAAAAGGAGAATGAACTTGGCCGGCACGCCAGCGGACGGAACAGTGGTGTGCTGCATGCCGGGATGTACTACACACCTGACACGCTGAAGGCCAAATATTGCGTGGACGGCAACCGCCTGATGAAGGAGTTCTGCCGGCAGAAGAAGCTCACCCTGCACGAGACCGGCAAAGTTATCCTGGCAGCCGGGCCTTCTCAGATTGAAGCGTTGTATGAATTGAAACGCCGTGCCGATTTATGCGGCGCCCGTGCTCATATTATCGATAATAAAAAGCTGCATGAGCTCGAGCCATATGCCGCAGACAGCGATGAAGCACTTCATTCACCGGACACCGCCGTAATCAAACCAGTGGAGGTGCTGCAGGCGCTTGAAGCGGAGCTGGTGGCATCGGGGAAGGTTACCGTTTACTATGGAGCGACCTTCCGCAACCGGGCCGGGGATAACCGGGCGGAGACCTCGCGGGGGGTTATCAAATTTGAAAAACTGCTCAATGCTGCCGGCGCCTATGCTGACCGCATCGCGCACCAGTTTGGCCTGGCGAAGGAATACCGGCTGTTGCCCTTTAAAGGAACTTACAAGCAACTAGCGCACGACCGCTCATTCCTTGTTCGCAGCAACATCTACCCAGTTCCCGACCTGCGGACTCCTTTTCTGGGCGTTCATTTTACCCGTAGCGCCGACGGCGAGGTGCTGGTCGGACCGACAGCCATGCCCGCGTTTGGACGGGAAAATTATGGTATTCTAAGCGGCTTTGACCGGGAGTCATTATCTATCCTGATGCGTGATGCATTGCTACTCCTTGTAAACCCCTCATTCCGCCAGGTTGCCCGGACCGAGCCCAAGAAATATCTGAAGAGGTTCGTTTACAAAGAGGCCAGGAAGCTGATGCCGGAGCTGAAACCTCAGGACATTACCGAATCAGGCCACGTTGGTGTGCGCCCTCAGCTAATCCATTGGCCCAGCAAGCAACTGGTCATGGATTTCATCGTGCTGGATGAAGCCGATTCCCTGCATATATTGAACCCGATATCACCGGCGTTTACAACGTCTCTGGCATTTGCCAGGGATATGACCGATAAACTGCTGGGGTAGAAGTTTACATAATAATTGATATTTACAGGTGGAGGTGAACCATGAACAAAGCATTGGTAATCTGGAACATAGTAATCACCATAGCTCTGGCCGCGGCAGTATTCAGCGGCTGCACCAGCCTTGACCCGCAGTTAGCCAGCGCGGTCAAAGGGGTGAAAGACAACCGGGCATTGATAGAGCAGGTGGTCAACCTGGCCAACCAGAACAGGGAAGCGATCAGCAACATGAATAACGAAATTACCAAGAACACGTTAACTGTTGCCAGTCTGCAGACCACCACCGAAGCGGCAATCGCTGCGGTACAGACATCATTCCAGCAATACGTGCAGCAGTATGTTCAGGCATATGTCGCCGAAGCTGTGCAGTAGATAGCAATATATTTACGCCGGCAGACCTTCTATATGTTCCCAGACGTCCCTCTGCCCGGCCAGCGCGTTCTGGTATTCATACCAGTAATTGAGCATTTTTTCGTTTTCCGGGTTGAACCGGTCTATCTTGGCCGGGTCTTCAAGGCTGCGGTCAACGTAACGGCGCCACCGCTTGGCCCATTTCTCCACCTCGGCGTTGGCTTTGGCCAGCTCTTTGAATAATTCCTCTCTGTCTCCCATCACGCCCTCCCGTTATGCCCGCTTTGTAATACAGTAGGGGAGCAAGCCGCATAAACAGAGACATCCTGTTATCAGCGGCTTTTCCAGTAATATTTTATTCAATAACTTGGGAAATAGCTATCCCGGGAAAATAAACTTCAGATGGGAAACCCCGCGGGCTAAAAGTTTTTTGATACCGTAAAGAAACTTTTTATGTAATCGGGAGGGCGTGGTGTAATTATGTTAATCTATACGTGTGGCATTACATAACATATATAGTGCGCCCCATAATAATGCGGGTAAGAGGGTTTACATAAATTACCACGGCGGTGAGGAAAAACAAAATTACATGTATCTACGGAGGGTATTATCTGGAGTTCATTCTACTGTAACTAATTATATGCTGCACGACCGCAGTTAGAAAGACCAAGGTAAACATTAATTGAGTGGACAAAATCAAATATCCGCAAAGATTTGTCGGTTCAAAGTCAGAGCCTATGGCTATAGCATTTCCAATGCTATATCGCAAGGCATCTTTAAGACAACTGATACTATTGAAAGAGCGGCTATAAATGTAGGCGAGCAAAGCGTAAGCTATGATTATTTCCATATATCCCATAAAGACTAAAACCAATGATCTGTCGGTATCAACAGGTTTCCATTTATACGGAACACCACCGAGGACAAATTGGCTGAACCATGATTGGAATATTTCGGCTAATCTAATACTTACCAGCCAAACTACCCAACCAGCCGGAATAAGTAAAAATTTAGAGAAATGGAATGTATTGTTAATGAATACAAACAAAAAGGTCATTAGCCATAACAAAACCCATATATCGACAAAGATATATCCTAATTTTTTACGCCATTCTTGTAAAAGAAACGAAATAAATCTGCTAGGGCTAATAACGCTAAAGAAACCAAATATACATTTAAGGAATTCAATGATAAAGCCCCTATTCCAACATCTAGGTTTATATCTGTTTTCTAACCAATATTCTCTTAATAATTGTCTAAAAGTCGAGCAACACATATATGATTTTCCTTAATGCACTTGATTATATCACAGAAAATGTGCGCACATTTTCAAAGTCATCGGGGCGTTTAAGAGGGGCGCAGCCCCTCTCCCTAAAAATTCCCCCTCCCTTGCCAAGGGAGGGGGATTAAGGGGGTGGGTTGTAAAGAAAAACTTCCAATAACCCCCAAAACAGGAAAACCCGCCCTGACCCGAAATATCCCGAAACCTGCCCAGAAATCCAGCCCCTGAAGTCCTTATAAATAGCAAACCATTCAAAAAGAATTTAAGGGGCCTAGATTTTGATTACAGAGCGTCATTTTTAGAGGGGGTCTAAAAGGTGGTTGCCGGGGTGGTAATTTCCTGCCCGATAAGGGCCAGCAGTTGGTCCAGACCCCATTTTCGTGCCGCGGACACCAGCACCGTCTTTTCGCCGGCGGACTGGTCAGCCAGAAACTCGGCGGCATCCGTTTCGTCCCATTCCCGGTCATCCGGCAACAAAAGGTCTATCTTGTTCAGGACAGTAATGCAGGGCTTACCGGCCAGGGCAAGGTCGGACAATATCTCCTCAACCGTCTGGCATTGCTCGGCGGCGTCCGGCGATGACAGGTCGACGACATGCAGCAGCAATGAGGCCTCATCCAGTTCCTCCAGTGTTGCCCGGAAGGCGGTAACGATTTCCGGCGGCAGCTTGTGGATGAAGCCGACGGTGTCCGTCATCAATATCGTCCTGCCGTCGGCAAGTTTCAGCCGCCGGGTGGTGGGGTCAAGGGTAGCAAAGAGCTTATCCTCGGTGAAGACACCGGCCTGGCAGAGGGCATTGAGCAAGGTGCTCTTACCGGAGTTGGTATAGCCCACTATTGATACCACCGGTATCCCGCTTTTGAGTCGCTTCTGGCGATAGAGGGCGCGGTGTTTTCTCACCTCTTCAATCTGCCCTTTCAGGCGCTGTATCTTACGCCTTATGAGCCGCCGGTCGGTCTCAAGCTGCGATTCACCGGGACCCCTGGTGCCAATACCGGCTCCCAGCCTCTCCAGATGGCTCCACTGCCCGGCAAGCCGGGGCAACAGGTACTGGTGCTGCGCCAGCTCCACCTGCAGCTGGCCTTCGCGGGTGCGGGCACGCCGGGCAAAAATGTCCAGAATCAGCGCCACGCGGTCAATGACCTTCACCTGCAACGCCTCTTCCAGGTTGCGCTGCTGCCGCGGCGTCAGCTCATCGTCAAAGATGACAACGTCGTAGCCGACCTGTTCTTTCTGGGCTGTTAATTCCTCGAGTTTCCCTCTGCCGACGTAATGCGTGTTTGAAGGCGCCGGCAGTTTCTGAATTGTTTTGCCGACCACGCTGGCGCCGGCAGTGCTGGACAGCAGTGATAGTTCCTCAATTGATGCCCTGGCCGACCACCTGCCCGTGGTCTCTCTTGACTCCACCGCCACCAGAAAGGCTCGTTCCGGTCCGTTTCTGGTAAGAACCGTTCTCCTCGTAATCTGCGCCTCTTTATGTCAACTTACTTTTTCTTCGCTGTCCGCTGCCGGGTATTCCGCCAGTCGGATAACCGCGACAGCCCCTTAACCAGCAGCGCATCCGGTATGGTCATGGATAAACGTACGTAGCCTTCTCCGCTCTTGCCGTACCCTATCCCCGGAGTAACCGCCACCCCCACCTGGTCCAGTAAATCAGCGGTGAAGTCCATCGAGTTGTAGCCTTCCGGGACTCTGGCCCAGATATAGAGACTTGCCTTGGGCGGTTTTGCCTTCAGCCCGATATTGTTCAAAACCTCAATAATCAGGTCACGGCGCCGCTCATAGATGTCATTATGCTCCTTAATACAGTCCTGCGGTCCGTTTAATGCCTCTATGGCAGCATATTGAATCGCCTGCGGGATTCCCGAGTCCAGGTTCGACTTCAGCCTCATCAGCGCATTTATCATGGTGGCATTGCCCACCGCCATCCCGATGCGCCAGCCGGTCATATTGTAGCTCTTGGAAAGCGAGTGAAACTCCACACCTATGTCCATGGCCCCGTCCGCCTGCATGAAGCTCACCGGCCGATACCCGTCATAAGCGACCTCGGTATAGGGGCCATCGTGGCACACCACCAGGTCGTGCCGCTTGGCAAACTGCACGACTTTGTTGAAGAAGCTAAGGTCGGCAACAGCGGCGGTGGGGTTGTTGGGATAGTTAATCCACAGCAGCCGTGCCCTATCGAGAACGTTACTGGGAATGGAGGCGAGGTCAGGCAACCAGTTGTTTGCCTCTTTGAGCGGCAGGTAATACGGCTCGCCATCCGCCAGCATGGCGCTCACCGAGTAGACCGGGTATCCCGGGTCAGGCACCAGGGCAATATCGCCATGACCGATGAAGCAGAAAGAGATATGCCCGATGCCCTCTTTGGAGCCTATCAAAGGCAGCACTTCCTTGTCGGGGTCAAAAGACAGGCCAAACCGTCTTTTATACCATTCCGCCACCGCTCGGCGCAGCTCGGGAAGACTGTCTGTTTCAGGATAACGGTGGTTGGCCGGGTCGCGGGCCGCCTCACACAGCCGGTCGATAACGTGCTGCGGTGTGGGTATATCAGGGTCGCCGATGGCGAAGCTGATGACCTCTTCGCCCTTGGCTTTTTTCTCGGCTATCTTACGGCTGATTTCAACGAAAAGATATGGCGGTAGTTTTTCAACACGCTTGGCTAATCTCATTCTTCACTCCTTAATCTGGCCATTCGCCCTCAAATACGGTTTCTGCCGGGCCGGTCATCAACACTTCACCGAAACCGTCCCACTCCAGCTGCAATGTGCCGCCCAGCAATTTTATGTTAACTTTATTGCCCGCGTATCCATATAATCGGGCGGCCGCGGCCACGGCACAAGCGCCACTGCCGCATGCCAGCGTTTCCCCGGCACCACGCTCCCAGGTGCGGACTTCTATCTCTTTTTCATCTATCACGCGGGCAACCTCAAAATTGGTCCGCCGTGGGAAAATGGCCGAATGCTCCACCTCCGGCCCGACCCGTGATAGCGGGAAATCGGCTACCGGCTTTCCCTGAAAATAAACCGCGTGCGGATTGCCCATTGAGACAAGGTTAAGGAGCATATCAACGCCAGCTATATTGGCCGGATAGCCAATCATGTTTTTAGTATAGATTATCTGCCCCCTGCCCTGTTCAATCTTCACCGGTATCTCTTCAGCCTTAAACTTGGGCTCGCCCATGCCAGCCTGAATACTTATGAGCTTGTCAGCTTCTTTATTCAGCTTGAGCTGTCTCACACCGACAATCGTTTCCACGGATATCCGGTCGGCACCTGCCGGTATCATGCCCCGGTCGTACACATAGCGGGCCAGACACCTGATGCCGTTGCCGCAGGCCTCCGCCTCGGAACCATCCGGGTCAAACATGCGCATGCGGAAGTCCGCGCTTTTAGACGGCAGCAGCAGCAGCAAACCGTCGCTGCCAATACCAAAGTGACGCTCGCACATGGCTAACGTCAGCTTTGCCCAGTCTCGTACTTCATCGCTGGTTTCCACCAGTACGAAGTCATTTCCGGTGCCTTGCAATTTGGTGAACTTCATTTTCCTTCGCTCTTCAAAAATCCGGAGACAAGCTCTTCTATTTCCGCTTCCGGACTCTGCAACACGTCAAACCAGTGAATTCGCTCATCATTCGGTCGAAACCAGGCATACTGGTGACGAATAAACCGGTGCGTCTCATATTTTATCTGCTGTGCCGCCATCTTCAGGCTTATTTCGCCCCTGAGAAACATGGCTACCTGTTTGTAGCCGATACTGTTCATGCTTGGTAAGTAACTATCATAACCCATATCAGCCAATTTTTCCACCTCGGCGACCAACCCCTGCTCTATCATCTCGTCCACCCTCCGGTCGACCCGTCGGTAAAGTTCTTTCCGCTCCACAGTCAGGCCGATTATCAGCACGTGGCTAGACACCAGTTTTTTAATTCTAATCCGGGATGAGGCCTGAGCGGTCTGGTGGCGTACCTCCAGGGCCCTTATCACTCGTCGTACATTGCGCGGGTCAATTCTCTGTGCGGCAGTCGGGTCTATATTCAACAATTCGGCATAGAGACTTTCATATCCTGTATCGGCAGCCTGTTTTTCCAGACGGCGTCTCAGTTCAAGGTCAGGTTTCGCTTCTGGAAGTTGCCATCCTTCCAGAAGAGCCCACACGTATAGCCCGCTGCCGCCGGTTAAAATCGGCAATTTATGGCGCTGGTGTATATCATTGATGGCGCTGAGTGCCAGCTTCTGGAACTGTGCCAGGCTGAAGTCCTGACCTGGCTCAACAATATCTACGAGGTGGTGCCGGACCTGTTCCCGCTCCTGCCGGCTGGGCTTAGCGGTGCCGATATCCATGTGCCGATATACTTGGCGGCTATCGGCACTGACGATTTCGCCATTGAATATCCGGGCAAGATGGAGGGCCAGTCTGCTTTTACCGATACCGGTCGGGCCGACGATTGCAACCAGAGGATTCATTTCCCTTGTTTGATTACGGATGTCTGATTGACAATGCTCAGGAATTCACTGGCCTTGAGGCTGGCCCCACCGACCAGCGCCCCGTCGATTTCGGGCTGCCGCATGAACTCGGCAGCGTTATCCGAGTTAACGCTGCCACCATAGAGTATGCGCATCTCCTGAGCCACCTTTTCCCCGTATAGCCGGGCGACATTCCGGCGAATAAAGGCAATGGTGCCGTTGGCCTGTTCACCGGTGGCTGGTTTCCCGGTGCCGATTGCCCATACCGGTTCATAGGCAATGGTCAGACCGTCAGGTTCTACCACACCCGCTAAGGCATAGTTCAACTGGTTGGCCACTATCTTTTCTGTTTCGCCTGCCTCATTCTCTTCCAATCGCTCGCCAACGCACAATATCGGCGTCAGGCTAGTTTGTAAGGCCGCGATAACCTTTTTATTGACCACGTCTCCGGTCTCATGGAAGTGCTGCCTTCGCTCCGAGTGCCCGATAATAACATATTCACAGAGGTCAGCCACCATCGCGGGCGAAATCTCGCCGGTGTAGGCGCCTTTCTCGACAAAGAACAGGTTCTGTGCACCCAGTTTAATGGTGCTGTCTTTGAGCACCTCTTTTACCGGCGCCAGAGAAACAAACGGCGGACATATTACCTTCTCCACGCTGGCAATTTCCTCCAGCTCGCCTTTCATTGCCCGGACCAGTTCCAGAGCCTCAGGGACCGTGGTATTCATCTTCCAGTTGCCAGCGATCAATGGTATGCGCATTCTTGTCTCCTCAATCAGCTTCTTCTATTCTCTATCCTGCAACGCCTCCACGCCGGGCAGTTTTTCCCCGCTTAGAAACTCCAAGGAAGCCCCGCCTCCCGTGGAAACAAAGGTCATTTTATCGGCCAGGCCCATATCTATGACTGCTTCCGCGGTGGAGCCCCCGCCAATGACCGTCATGGCGTCAAGCCCGGCCAGCAATCTGGCCAGTTCCTGCGTTCCCCGGGCAAAACGCGGGATTTCAAATATCCCCATCGGCCCGTTCCAGAAAATCGTCCGGCACTTCTCCAATTCCCGACTGAAGGCGCCTATCGTCTGCGGCCCTACATCCATAATTCTCCTGTCCTTCGGTATCTTCTCGGCAGGAACAGTTTCAACCTGAGCTTCGTTGCTGATTTCATCAGCGACCACGGCATCAACCGGCAGCATCAGGTTCACCTTCTCGCTTTGCGCCATCTCCATTAAACGACCGGCTGTCTCCAGCATATCCTCCTCAAGCAGAGACCTGCCAACCTCGCGTGATTTAGCTTTCAAAAACGTCGCCGCCATGCCGCCGCCAACCATGACATAGTCCACCCGACCCATTATGTTTTCCAGCATACCAACCTTATCGCTTATCTTGGCCCCGCCCAGCAGAGCGGCGAACGGCCGGGCCGGACTTTGCAGTATCTTGCTCAGGTTGGCCACTTCCTTTTCCATCAGAAAGCCGGCCACCGCCGGCAGGTACTCGGTGATAACCGATATCGAAGCATGGGCCCTATGTGCCGCCCCAAAGGCGTCATTGACCAAGACATCGCCCAGGCGGGCCAGAGCCTGGGCAAACGACGCGTCTCCCGCTTCCTCCCCGGCATGAAAGCGCAGGTTCTCCAGCATGAGAATATCACCCGATTTCATCTCGGCCACCATATTTTCCACACCGGGGCCAACACAATCCGGGGCCATGGCGACCTTCCGGCCGAGGATCTGGGAGAGGCGCCTGGCAGCTATGTCCAGCCCCATTCCTTCAACCACCTTCCCTTTGGGTCGGCCCAGATGAGACATCAATATAGCTTTGGCGCCGTGCTCGATTAGATATTTAATGGTGGGAAGAGCGGCGCGGATGCGGTTATCATCGGTTATCGCCCCCGTTTTTTCATCCAGTGGCACGTTGAAGTCAACACGCACCAGCACCCGTTTGTCCTTTACCTCTATATCCCTGACCGTCATTTTGGGCATCTTTTACATCAAACTAGTAAAAATACTTTTCGGGGATATAAATACATGGCGCCACCGCCACTTCTGCACAGCCAACTCCAATTAACTCACCGACTTGATTTGGTTTTCTTGGGTTTACGGCTTTTTTCTTTATGGCCGGGGATGAACGATAAGACTTGTCGGGCTATGCCATTTGCGTCCAGGCCGTACTTGGCGCGAATCTCAGCCTGCGTCCCCTGCTCAACATACTCGTCTGGTATGCCGATGGTTTTCAGCGGTATTCCATCAACACCCATATCCTGCAGCAATTTGGCCACACTGCTGCCAAAGCCGCCACTCAATGTGTTTTCTTCAACCGTCACCAGTCGCGGCATATACCGCACCAGACTCGCCATCGATGCAGAATCGAGTGGCTTGACGAAGCGAGCGTTTATCACGGCGGCACTGACCCCGTTTGCCGCCAGCTCATGCGCCGCCTCAAGGGCTGGGGCCACGGTAACACCGACCGCCAGTATGGCGACATCGCTCCCCTCACGCATTACTTCCCATTCGCCAATCTGTATTTTATGTAAAACAGTGTCCAGCGGCACCCCTAACCCCTGCCCGCGGGGGTATCGTATGGCCATGGCCTGGCCTGAGTTTACCGCCGTATAAAGCAGGTGCTGCAGCTCGTTTTCATCTCTCGGGGCGGCGACGCTCAGATGAGGGATAAGGGTCAGGTAGGAGAGGTCGAAAGTCCCCTGATGCGTTTTGCCATCGTCGCCAACAATGCCGCCGCGGTCAATGGCGAAAACAACGGGCAGGTTCTGCAGGCAGACGTCATGTATAACCTGGTCGAAAGCACGTTGTAAAAAGGTGGAGTAAATGGCGACAATGGGCACTAGGCCCTGAGTGGCCAGCCCGGCAGCCAGGGTGACCGCATGCTGCTCGCAGATGCCGACATCAAAGACGCGGTTTGGGAATTCGGCAGCCACAATGCCCAGTCGGTTGCCTTCCGGCATGGCCGGAGTTATGGTGACTATTCTGGGGTCGTCACGGGTCAAGCGAAGCACTGTCTGGGCAAATACTTCGCTGTACGTCGGTATATTTTGCCTGCTGATGCGCATGGCTGGCACGCCATGAAAATAAACAGCGTTATCCTCGGCAGGACGATACCCTTTGCCCTTGGTGGTCAGAACATGAACCAAAGTTGGCTTCTGATTATATTCTATGGCCTGGCGCAGCGCCTTTTCAATTTCTGCGGTATCATGTCCGTTGATAGGCCCGATATAGGTAAAGCCCAGTTCCTCCCAGATCATGGTTGGTAGCAGCAACCCTTTAAACCGGCCCCGGGCCTGCCGACCTACCTCCCAGACCACGTTTCCGAATGGCAAAGCCTTGAGCAGGCGATGGCTCTCTTCTTTAGCCCAGCGATAGCGACGGTCGAATCGCACCCGATTTAGCATTCTGGCCAGACTGCCTACCGTAGGCGATATCGACATGCCATTATCATTGAGAACGACCGTCAATCTGGGGCCCAGATGGCCGGCGTGATTCAGTGCTTCCAAAGCCATGCCGCCCGTTATGGCGCCATCACCGATTACCGCCACCACATTGTAGTCATCACCGCGAAGGTCACGGGCGATAGCCATCCCCAGCGCCGCCGAAATCGATGTGCTGGCATGACCGGTACCAAACGGATCGTGTGGGCTTTCCTCAGGGTCAGTGAAGCCCGAGAGACCGCCATACTGACGCAGTGAAGCAAAACGCTCTTTCCTTCCGGTTAGCAGTTTATGCACGTAGCTCTGATGGCCGACATCCCAGATTATCTTATCCTTCGGGCTATTAAAAATACGGTGCAGAGCGATGGTTAGTTCCACTACCCCTAGGTTTGAGGCCAGATGGCCGCCAGTAGTGGTGGTGGTAGCAACCAGAACCTGCCTGAGCTCGTCAGCCAGCTGCTTGAGTTCATGTTCGCTTAGCTTCCTTAAATCGGCAGGACTTTCAATCCGGTCAAGTAAACTAGGCATATTTTACTCTTCGTATCGAAAACGTTGATTATCTCCATTTAACAATGCGTGGAGGCTATTGTCAAGAAAATTGAACTCAGCATGCCATTCTTGACCAGCTTTTCCCTTTCGTGATACATTTGATTGGTAGCAGAACGTCCCTGTAGCTCAGATGGACAGAGCGGCTGCCTTCTAAGCAGCGGGTCGTGGGTTCGAATCCCGCCAGGGACGCTTATTAATGTTTATTTTGGAGGTATTTTATCTTGAAAGTCAGTGATGCCATCGCGGAGATTCTCAAACTTGAAGGCGCCGAGTTTCTTAGCTGCTATCCAACTACATCCATTATAGATGCTTCGGCCAAAGCCGGACTGCGACCCATCGTCTGCCGACAGGAGCGAGTAGGGATGGGAATCGCTGACGGCTACAGCCGCGTCACTAACGGGAAGCGTCTTGGTGTGTTTGCTATGCAGTACGGCCCTGGAACAGAGAACGCCTTTTCCGGAGTGGCTACAGCCTACTCCGACTCAGTGCCGGTACTTGTCCTACCCCTGGGCCAAGCCCGTGACCGGGCGTGGATAAAACCCTACTTCAGTTCAGTCCGCAGCTACGAGGCCATAACCAAATGGATAGAGCAGGTTAATATAGCCGAAAAGATACCTGAAGTCATGCGGCGTGCCATCTCCATGCTGCGAATGGGCAAGACAGGTCCGGTAATGCTGGAAATACCGGCCGACGTTGCCAATGAGGAAATAGAGCCTTTCGATTATCGGCCGACAAAATCCTCTCGGGCTTCCGGCGACCCGCGCGATATTGATGAAGCTGCCCGGGTGCTGGTGGAAGCCGCCTGTCCGGTTATCCATGCCGGCCAGGGAGTGCTCTATGCTGAAGCATGGGATGAACTCGTAGAGCTTGCCGAGCTGTTACAGGTGCCGGTAATGACCACTCTGCTGGGAAAAAGTGCCTTCCCGGAAAACCACCCCCTCTCCCTGGGAACAGGTGCCCGAGTCATGACCAAACCGGTGCATCATTTTCTGAACAAAGCTGATGTAATCCTTGGCATCGGTTGCAGCTTTTCCACTCACACCATGTCCACGAAGATACCTTCAGGAAAGGTAATCATTCAGGCCATTGCCGATGCCGGAGATATCAATAAATATTATTATACTGACTACCCCATCATCGGTGATGCCAAACTGGTGCTCCGGCAGTTCATTGAGGCAGTCAAAGAGCGGCTGGGCAAACAGAGTCGAAAAGGCGATGGCAATATCGCCCAAGAGATAAAAAAGATAAAAGAGGGCTGGATAAAAGAATGGCTGGCCAAACTCACCTCGGATGCGGTGCCGATTAATCCCTACCGGGTTATATGGGAGCTCATGCACACCCTTGATTCCAAGGATGCCATAGTTACCCATGACGCCGGCAGTCCGCGTGACCAGCTGGTGCCTTTTTATTCGGCGAATGCCCCCCGCAGCTATCTTGGCTGGGGCAAGTCTCACGGACTGGGCACCGGCCTTGGCC
This sequence comes from uncultured Dehalococcoidaceae bacterium, assembly GCA_964493435.1. Taxonomy (GTDB): domain Bacteria; phylum Chloroflexota; class Dehalococcoidia; order Dehalococcoidales; family RBG-16-60-22; genus E44-bin89. Next base: position 44,122 of record CAZBMB010000005.1, read on the forward strand.
TGGCCATGGGTGCCAAAATGGCGAAACCTGACAAAGTGGCTATAAACTTCATGGGTGACGCTGCCTTCGGCATGGTAGGGCTTGATTTTGAAACTGCGGCACGGAATAACATCCCGATTATTACCATAGTCCTGAATAACTTCACCATGGCGATTGAAACGGGCCACATGACTACTTCACATGAACGCTACCGCGCCCGTGATATCAGCGGCAACTACGCTGATATGGGCCGAGCCATGAATGGCTACGGCGAGAGGGTGGAAAAACCAGCCGATATCAAGCCGGCCATCCAGCGGGCTATCCACGCCAATCGGGAGGAAGGAAAGCCAGCACTGCTTGAGTTCATTACCGGCGAGGAGATTACCTTTCCCAGCTTTTAGTCAGTGCTTATTGATGTGCCCGGCTTCCAGCTCAAGAAGTGCCTGTTTGCGATGCAGCCCGCCACCATATCCCACCAGTCCACCGCTGGTGCCGATAACGCGGTGACAGGGCACGATAATAGCAATCGGATTGGTGCCAACAGCCTGACCAACAGCACGACTGGCTTCAGGGCGACCTATGGCGCTGGCAATCTGTCCATATGACCTAGTCTCGCCGTAAGGTATGCTCAAAAGGAGTTCCCAGATCTGACGCTGGAACTCAGTACCACGAAGGTCAAGGGGAACACTGAATTTTTGTAAATCACCAGTGAAGTAGGCCTCTAATTCCGCGATTATTTCATCATTTTGACCGATGGTGTTTTTGATTTCAATGCCCTGCCGACGCCAGCGTGCCATCAATGATGACGTACGGGACTCGGTCTTGATAAATACAACGCCGCGGGAAGAACTGCCAATAATATAGGTGCCAAGCGGACTTTTATACTGGCTTAAGAAGATATTTTCCACGTCGCTGATTCCTGCATATCCAGAAAGCGTTGAAGGCTCGGGTTTATCAGTATACCATAAATGTTTTATTTAATTCTTTCCTGCAGTTCCTCGCGGCTGGTTATTGAAGATACCGTATCCAGAAATTCTTTCAGTGAGGCGCTCTGGCTTCTCAGCTGTTTCAGCTCATCGCCAATCGGGTTGATGGAGCTTGGCCTGTCGGCATATGCCCCATAAAAAGCAAAATAAGCCTGGTTCAGCTTTCTTATTTTATATCCCTTTGCCGCAAGATATTGCCGCTTTTCTTCCATGAATGCCTCAGCCTGCCCTATTTCACCTTTTTCCAGGTATACATCCACCGATTTTCTTATCTCATGCATCTCACGGTCAAAATCAAATCCCGACTTTTTCTCCGGCTGTTCGCTCGCATCGCTTTTTGAATCGGGGTAGTAACTCTCTGTAACCATGCTGCCAATCTCCTTGCTGACCAGACCGGCCACGGTCTCATTTAGAATGGCAATTTCATAATTGCGTTTCACCCCGAGCACATCCAACGCATAACGAAATCCCAGAGGTTTGAAGAAAAGGTACTGGTGCAGCCACTCCTCTGTTGCCGATGTTACGGTAAACTGCAAGCTCGCCTCACTGGTCACAAATGCCGGATAAGTCCCTCCAAAACCGCCAAGCTCAACCACTACAGAAGACACGCCCAGCACATCTACTGCGGCCTCTACCTGCTCCATCTCTTCAACCTTCATTTCCTGCTGGAGCAAGATTTCCCTCATGCTTTCTATCTTCTCGCGGGGAGAAATTACCAGCAGATGGGGCGGCTTTTCCAGTTTGAAATTCAGCGGCGGGAAATTAACCTTTAACTTCACGTATTTATCCACCGGATGATAGATACCCTGCTGAAAAAGCGCCTCTTTTATCTGTCCGCTGATGACCGCTTCCGCCTGGTCTACCAGAGAGCTCCTCTGCTGCTGTAGCTCGCCCAGTTCCTCTTCAAGAGCAGCTATGTCTCCAATCCTATGGCCCGCCTTTATCGCCTCTACCTCATATATCAGCGATTTAATCCGCTCCACGCTGGCAAAATATTCCTTCACCTCTGCCGCTTTACCACCAGATGCGCCACCGCGGTTAACAGTTGCACCCTTTATCCCTTCGGCAATGGCGCTTGCCTCCCACCGGGCGATGTTGAAACGATAAGGACGGGCGATATGGCTCAGGCTTTTATTGAAATTCTTGGTGGCAGCACATCCAGCACCGAGCAAACAAAATGAGATTATACCTGCCATCACTGCAAGCTCTAGCTTCATTCCATCCTGACCGCAATTTTGGCCAGTTCCCAGGAGTACTCATAGAGATGCAGGCCCTTGCTCATCGCAATTATTTCTCCGTCCTCAACCCCGATTTCACTGGCTATATATTCCTTGAGCAGTTGAATCGCTGCCAGATTTGAGGGAAAGCCCGCCCAGAGGTCCCAGGAACGGAAATAGACCACAAAATTGAGTTTGTTATCCCTTACCCGCGTGTCTATCGCCCTCAGACAGGGAGGATCGGCAAGAAAGATGGACTGGGCATCGCCCACCGCCATAAAGGCCTGGTTGGTGTTGAAGCCGTCTTCCTGATACATCCTGACTATCTCGGCAATCTGCGTTTCCAGGTACTGGCCATAGGTGTACTGCTCACCTTGCTTACGGTGTGCCGTCATCAGATATGGCAGGTATTCCTCCACGTAGTCCATAGTGCTCGGCGGCGGCACTCCCTGGGGCACGTCCGGTATAAGCGGCCTCGTTCCGGGATATTTAATCTGAACGACAGCAAAGTCGAGCTCCTTCCGCCTCTGCCCGGCGTAACTGCCGCGATCAATTATATATTCATAACCATCAGTGAGGGCCTTACAGACACACTGGAACCAAGCTTCGGAAAGGTCACGCGCTTCAATGAAAGCAATGTTCATCTACTTACCTCTTCTTGAAAATGGCGAGAAATCTGTCTTCATACTCGGTGAAAAGATTCCAGCGGTCAAGCTCCTTTTTAAGTTCAGCCGGGTCAAACTCGCCGGCCATTACGCGACGGAACATCTCCTCGATTCTCAACCGGGCATCCATGGGTATACCGCTGACATCTATATCCAGCAGTCCCCTCGCCCCCATCTGCGAAACGTGGTGCGGCAGTGCGCCTCTGGCCACTTCATAGATAAATTTGAGCAGCGAAACGTCCCATAATTCATCTTCGCCTTTGATGATTGCCGCCAGAGTGTCGCCGCGCTTATCAATCTCGGCATTCAGCCTGTCAACCACCGTCCGCCAGTTCTCCGAGACAATGGTGAGCTCTTTCGATTCATTGCGGTAGGTGTAAAAGAGGCCGGGGGCATCAGGTCCGTAGGTTTTGATGAGCGCATCCAAGTAACGATGGGCTTCATGGCTGAATCCTTCCAGATGGGAAAGATAGTAAGGAGTGACAATCCTCGGCTTTTCCGCGATTACCTTTCCCTCCCTCACCACCGTCTCATTCGTCTCTTTGGTCAGCTCCCTATATGCCGGCTCGGTGAGCAGATAGTAGTGGATATTGGTCGTGCCGAAGGTGGCCAGCTTCTGCTTCGGCGGCCTTATTACCTCGGTACGCCAGACGGCATATTCAATTCGGTCATCGTTGGCAGTCATCTGATACCTCTATGATATGGCTGTCAGCTCCTGCTTGCACTCGTCAATAATGGTGTTATACTGCGCATCCATCTGCGCCAGCGCGCGGCGCCATTCCTCCTGAAACTGCGGCTGGCTCTCCACATCTATTCTGACATTGGCCAATGTACCCACCTGCTGTTTCACCGCCTGCTGTATCTTCGCTTCCACATCGGCTTTCAATGACTCGTAGACCTGCTGCCGCTGCTGTTCGCCCTGCTCAGCGTAATGGTCAAAGACACGCCTCAGCTTGCTGAATACGTTTTCCACACTTACTTTATCGTTTTTCAGCAGCTTTATCCCTTCCATCACCCGTTTGTTTTTCTTACGCAGAAAATCATTCCGGGGCAGGTCAATATTCCGTACCAGCACGCCCTGAATCCCTTCAATGACATACTTTTTCTCTTTTTCCTCGTACTTACCCAGCTCGGATAGCAAATTCAGGTTCTGCTTCAAGTATCGCGCGGCCAGTTTCTCCCCCTCTGGAACGTGCTTCCAGTGCAGCCGTTCCTCTTCGGTTATCTCCCCCAGCTTCGCCACCTTCTCCATAGCTATTTCCAGAGCGCTCTTTATTTCTTCTCCCATCCTTGCTTTCCCCGCTTCATCACGTTAAACTCAACTTGCCAAAGATTCCCTTTTTTAAGTATTATACAAAATGCTCACCAAAGCTTAAAGGTGGGACGCCCGCGAAGGAGGCTTTTATTATGCATCAGAACTGGAAATTCCACCACGTCTCGGTGGTGGTCAGGGACATGACAAAGGCGATGAAGTTCTATGAAGCCCTGGGGATGGGGCCTTTCCCTCCCCTGCTCGGGCCGCAGGGCAAAGTGAAACTGGAGAATAAAACCCTGCATGGTCAACCATCCGAATGGGAGCTGGATTTGCGGCACGCCGAGGGTGGCCTGGGCGATATAACCTTCGAGCTGATACAACCGCTGGAAGGCGACACACCGGTCAAGGAGTTCCTGGAGAAAAAAGGAGAGGGTGTCCAGCACATCGGCTTTTTCGTCGACGATATTGATGCCGAAACAGCCAAGCTGGCCGCGAAAGGCTTCAAGCTGACCCAGGGCGCTGAGACACCGACAGTGAAGTGGGCCTATTACGGCACCGATGAAGTGGGCGGCTTCTCAATCGAACTCATGCAGAAGAAATAAGATTACTTCTTCTTATATTTTCCCAGCAATGAGCTCGCCCATCTCCTTGGTACCGACCTTGTTCATGCCTTCATCCATGATGTCGTAGGTGCGGTGGCCATCATTCAATACGTCAAGGACGGCTTTCTCCACTGCCCGTGCTTCTTTTTCTAACCCGCAGGAATAGCGGAGCATCATGGCCATACTGAGTATGGTGGCGATTGGGTTGGCCATATTCAGACCGGCACGTCGGGGAGCGCTGCCATGTATCGGCTCGTAAAGCCCTAGCGTTCTGACGCCCTCCTGAGGCACCCCGGCCAAGCTGGCAGAGGGCAGCATGCCCATTGAGCCGGCCAGCATGGAGGCCTCATCGGTCAGAATATCGCCAAACGTATTCTCGGAGACAACAACATCAAAATGCTTCGGGTTCTGTATCAGACGCATAGAGGCAGCGTCCACCAGCATGTGCTCCAGCTCTATATCGGGATAACTTTTGGCCAGTTCCGTCGCCACCTGCCGCCATAAGCGTGAGCATTCCAGCACGTTGGCCTTATCAATCGAGATGAGCTTCTTCTTTCTTCCCCGGGCAAGCTCGAAACCTACCCTGACAACGCGCTCAATCTCCGGTTCCGAGTAAGTCATGGTGTCCACGGCCCGCCATCCCTTGTCCGTCTGCCAGCGCTTTTTCGGTCGGCCGAAGTAGAGCCCGCCGGTAAGCTCACGTACAAAGATAAAGTCAACCCCTTCAACAACCTCGGTTTTCAGATTGGAGGCATGAACCAGCATGGGCAGTGCCTTTACCGGACGCAGGTTGGCGAACAGGTCCAGCTTCTTGCGCAGCGCCAGCATCCCGTCTTCCGGTCGGACCTTCGTCCCGGGTGTATCAAACTTGGGGTCGCCGACGGCGCCCATGAGCACGGCATCGCTTTTCCGGCTCATCTTCAGCACCTCCGGTGGCAGCGGCACGCCGGTAGCATCAATCGCTGCCCCACCGATAAGGCCGTCATACATATCGAATATATGACCGTACTTCTTGCCCACGGCCTGCAGCACGTTGACCGCTGCCGTCGTTATCTCTGGGCCGATGCCATCGCCTGGCAGAACCGCTATGTGAAACTTCATTTTAAACCCTCCTGTTCACCAAACGCTTCCTGGTATATTCAATCAGCCCGCCCGAGTCTATAATCTCGGTCATGAAGTCGGGATACGGGCTGGCGGTAAAGGTCTTATTCTTGGTCAGGCTTTTTATCTCCCCTTTGGCGAGGTCTACTTCCAGAACATCGCCGGGTTCGGTGTTCCCCACGGCGTCATCGCTCTCCAGCAGCGGCAACCCGATGTTGATGGCATTGCGAAAAAAGATACGGGCGAAGCTCTTGGCGATGACGCAGGATACGCCGGCCGCTTTTATCGCCATGGGGGCGTGTTCCCGCGATGACCCGCAGCCGAAATTGGTGGTCGCCATTATGATATCGCCCGGCTGCACCCTTTTCAGGAAGTCCTGGTCAATGTCCTCCATGCAGTGCTTGGCCAGCTCCGCAGGGTCGTAGATATTCAGATAGCGCGCCGGAATGATGACATCGGTGTTCACATCGGCGCCGTATTTATGTACCTTGCCTTTGAGCATCAGGAACGTTCCTCCTTACCGCAATGAATATTAAATCTCCACCAGCGCCTTCTCAAAATTCTGCACCCGCCGGGGCTTGCCGCTCCGGTCAGGCTCGATGGTGTGCCCTTCGGCCTGCAGACGTTTCGCCTGCGCCTCCAATCCCCCCGGGTACTTCTCGTTAAGCTCCCCTTTTGATTTTATGGTCCGCCAGTATGGGGTGATGTCCGCTTTACCATCGCTGGCATCTTCCTCGGCGGCACGGGCGGCAATGTTGCTGAAAATCCCGGTGGTGATGGGGCAGCCGATACTGGCACCGTGTTTTCGCGCCAGAAACTCCCGTATCTGATTGATGGTAATCACCTTGCCCGGAGGCACCTGCCGCATCACCTCGTCCACCTCCACAGGGGCTGGGATGACACACGTCCCGGTTCCCCACCGCTGGCTCATTTTATCGTCAATCACGACGACTCTGGGCAGATCCTTGCTATCGTGCAACTTTTCGCGCCAGCTTTTTCGCATCTTCACCATCGCTCCCTCCCCTTCTCAATAGCCTGACTTTTTGCCGGTAATATGTTCAATATCAATTCTCACCACCGCGACGTGGTCAGCCTTTTCAAATACTAGGTCCGACCTCTTCTCACCAAACTGCCGCATAAGCACCGTCAAGCCATGAATTTTAGCTTCTTCATCCTCCAGGATATGCGCCCGTCCCACGCCTATCACACTCCGATATTTTGTTGACCAGCCACAGGGTTTTTCGGCGCCGGTAATCACTACATCAGTGTCGATTTCAAAACAGACACGATTGTTTCTCCTGATGAGGTCAATCTTACGCCCTTCAGGGGCGCTGTGGAAATACAGCGCCCTGCCTTCATAGCCAAAGCAGACGGGCACGATATACGGTTCGTCATCATCGACCAGCCCAATCCGGCATACTTCTGCTTTTTTAATTATCGCCTCTATCTCTGTGATATCAGCGATTTCTTTTTCTTTTCTGCGCATTCGACCGCTTACTTCACCACTTCGTCCGGGTGGATTATTCTACCGGCCACGGCACTGGCTGCAGCCACCGCTGGATTGGCCAGATACACCTCGGATTTGGGATGTCCCATTCTACCAACGAAATTACGATTGGTAGTGGATACACATCTCTCCCCTTCTGCCAGCACGCCTGTGTGGCCGCCGAAACACGGACCACAGGTAGGAGTACTCACCACAGCACCAGCTTCAATGAATATCTCAATAAGCCTTTCTTTCAAAGCGTCAGAATACACCTGCTGGGAACCCGGAATAACGATACAGCGCACGCTGTCATGCACTTTCTTACCCTTCAGTATCTGAGCCGCGACTTTTAAATCATCCAGTCGGCCGTTGGTGCAACTGCCGATAATCACCTGGTTGATTTCAATGTCGCCGGCCTGGTTTACTGGCTTGACATTGGCTGGTGAGTGTGGAAATGCCACCTGTGGCTCCAGCCCCGCGACGTCATATTCTATAACCCTGGCATACTCAGCATCAGGGTCAGGTTCATAAACATTGTAAGGATGATTTGCTCTTGATTTTATGTAAAGTTGTGTTTTATTGTCCACCCGGAAAAGCCCGGCCTTGCCACCGGCCTCGATGGCCATATTGGCCATGGTGAATCGTCCGTCCATGGATAGAGCATCTATCGCCTCACCGGTGAACTCCATGGCCGAATAGAGCGCACCGTCAACGCCAATATCACCGATGGTATACAGGATAAGGTCTTTCCCCCCTGCCCACTTGCCCAGATTACCATGGTAAATAAATTTTATCGTCGGGGGCACTTTCATCCAGAGGTCACCGGTCGCCATAGCCGCCGCCAGGTCGGTTGAGCCCACCCCGGTAGCAAAGGCGCCCACGGCGCCGTAGGTGCAGGTGTGCGAATCACCGCCTATAACCACCTGACCGGGAAGCACAATGCCCTGCTCCGGCAGCAGAACGTGCTCGATGCCGGCTTTGCCTATCTCAAAGAACACCGCTCCCTGTTCCTGGCAGAATTCTCGCATCATCTTGGCAATCTCAGCGGAAGCGATGTCCCTGTTGGGCATGAAATGGTCGAGCACCATCACGATTTTCCGAGGGTCGAAGACACGGCTTAAGCCGAGTTTCTGGAACTCTTTGATAGCAATAGGGGCGGTGATATCGTTACCCAGAACCACGTCCACCCTGGCATTGACAAATTCACCGGGACTTACCTTTTTCTGCTCCGTATGCGCCGCCAGAATTTTCTCTGCCAGATTCATTGCCACTTCCTTCCTTCGGTGTCTACTATCTGTTCGTGTTTAAGTTTACCCTCTCCAGTGCGGCATGATAAGCACGCCGAGAACAATAGCCGCGGCTACGACAGCCATAATATACAGGCCAGCACCAGCCGCCAAACCAATCCCCGCCACCACCCAGATGGTAGCGGCCGTGGTAAGGCCAGCAACAATGCCTCCTTCACGGTGCAGGATAACACCGGCGCCCAGAAAACCAACGCCAACCACCACGCCAGCAGCTACCCTGGCCGGGTCACCGATACCACCAAATCCGTAGATAGAAATGAGGGCGATAAGTGCCGCCCCGACTGAAATCAGAACATGTGTCCTCAGCCCGGCCTGTTTTCCAGCCCTTTCTCTCTGGTAGCCAATAGCCGCTCCCAGAGCCGTGGCCAGCAGGAGACGAAGCGCCATTTCCAGTGCAATAGGCATCTCAGGCTCTACTCAGTTTCCTCTTTTCCCCGCCAGCAATCGATTGAGGGCATTCATGTAAGCCTTGGCGCTCGACACCACGATGTCAGTGTCGGCCCCTCGGCCGGTGTAAGTGACGCCATCACTCTCAATCCGGCACAATACCTCACCAATAGCATCAATGCCCTCGGTAAGTGATTTGATACTGAATTCGATGAGCGTATTGGGCACTTTCACTATCCTATCGATTGCCTTGAAGGCGGCATCAACCGGACCGCTGCCCAGCGCGGCATCGGACTGCGCCTGTCCTTCAGAGTCGATTAGCACCACCGATGCCGTCGGAATGCCACGGTCGCCGCAGGATATCTGAATGCGGTCCAGGTGATAGACTTCCGAGACCGTGCGTTGCTCTTCGGCAACCAGTGATTCTACATCCCGGTCGGTTACTTCCTTTTTCTTATCTGCCAGCTCCTTAAAGGCCTGAAAGACACGGCTGAAATCTTCATCTTTAAGGCTGTAGCCCAGTTCCGCCAGCCTCTCGCGGAGGGCATGACGACCGCTCAATTTACCCAGCACTAGGCTGCTCGCTGGCAAGCCTACGGTTTTGGGGTCCATTATCTCAAAAGTGATGGGCATCTTGATAACCCCGTCCTGGTGTATGCCGGACTCGTGCCGGAAAGCATTGGCGCCAACGATAGCTTTATTCGGCTGCACGGAAAAGCCGGTCAATTCGCTTACCATCCGGCTCGTCTGATATATTTGCCGGGTATCAATATTGGTGGTGAGGTTAAAAAGGTCGCTGCGGGTCTTGATGGTCATTACGATTTCCTCAAGCGAAGCGTTGCCCGCCCGCTCACCGATGCCGTTGATGGTGCACTCCACCTGCCGGCACCCGTGTCTGACCGCCTCCAGGCTGTTGGCCACCGCCAGGCCAAGGTCATTGTGGCAGTGCATACTGACCACGGTCTTTTCAATACCGGGCACTTTCTGGAAAATACCGTCAATCAGGCGGCCAAACTCTTCCGGTATGGAATAGCCCACCGTATCCGGAATATTAAGCGTGGTAGCGCCGGCCTCAATAGCCGCCTGGAGAATTTGATAGAGGTAGGCCGGTTCGGTACGGCTGGCATCCATCGGTGAGAACTCAATATCACTGGTATAACCCTTCGCCCGGGCCACCATTTCGCCCGCCAATTGCAGGATTTCCTCACGGGTCTTCTTCATCCCGTGCATGAGGTGGATATCTGATGACGATACGAAGACATGGATGCGGGGGTGCGCCGCGCTTTTCACCGCTTCCCAGGCCCGGTCAACGTCATCGGGCTTAGCCCGCGCCAAGCCACAGATGACGCTGCCCCGCACCTCCTGAGCAATGAGTTTCACCGACTCGAAATCTCCCGGTGAACTGATGGGGAAGCCAGCTTCAATGACATCCACACCGAGCTTCTCAAGCTGCCGGGCGATTTCCAGCTTCTCATTAAGGTTCAGGCTGCCACCGGCCGCTTGTTCACCATCACGCAGTGTGGTGTCAAAGACAATAACTTTGTCCATCTCACTCCCCCGTTTCTATTACAACACGGAATTATCCGCAAGGTTTATTACTTGGCCAGCCAGGGCATCATCTTGCGCAGTTCAGCCCCAACTTTCTCAATCGGGTGCTCTCTGTCCTTGCGCGTGAGCGCATTGAATACCGGCAGACCGGCCTGGTTCTCCAGAATCCACTCCCGGGCAAAGGTGCCGTCCTGAATCTCGCCCAGTATCTCCCATAAATTCTCTCTCACTCCGTCATCAATCACCCTTGGCCCTCTGGTTATATCACCGTACCGAGCGGTATGGCTGACCGAGTCGCGCATGAAGCTGATGCCACCCTTATAGATAAGATCGACAATAAGCTTGAGCTCGTTAAGGCACTCGAAGTAAGCCAGTTCCGGCTGATAGCCAGCTTCCACCAGTGTTTCAAAGGTCGCCTTGAGGAGAGCCGTCACGCCGCCGCAGAGTATCGTCTGCTCGCCAAAGAGGTCGGTCTCGGTTTCCTCGGCAAAAGTAGTCTCCAGAACTCCAGCACGAGCACAACCGATAGCCGCCGAGTAGGCCAGGGCTTTATCCTTCGCCTGGCCGGAAGCATCCTGATATACCGCTATCAGCGCGGGTACGCCCTGCCCCTGGGTAAAGAACTCGCGGAGCAGATTTCCGGGGCTCTTGGGCGCTATCATGGTGACATCGATATCTGGTGATGGCACAACCTGACTGTAGTGGATGGTGAAGCCGTGGGAAACCATGAGCATATTGCCCTTGGACATTCCCGGTGCGATATGCTGGTTGTAGATTTTCTGGTGCATGTTATCCGGGGCCAGCAGCATGACGATATCAGCCGCCTTTGCCGCCTCCGCCACTGAAACCACCTTAACGCCGTCAGCCTCAGCCCTCGCCTTGCTCTTGCTGCCTTCCTGAAGTCCCACAACCACGTCAAAGCCACTATCTTTAAGGTTCAGTGACTGACCACGCCCCTGGTTGCCGTAGCCGATAACGGCAATCACCTTGCCTTTCAACAGATCCAGCTTCGCGTCCTTGTCGTAATAAACTTTGGCCATGTTTTTTACCTCCTTTATCATTTCTTGGCCGGTATTTAATCCGTATCAATTCTATCGGAACCTGAGATTTATAATAACTTGTACCCTTCCTTTCTAGTTCTTGATGGTTTTTCTTCAAGGCGTAGCTGGCTGGCACTCCCTCTCAGCATGGCGATGCATCCCGTCCTAGCCACTTCTTTTACCCCGAAGCTGCGCAGCAGGTTCAACAGGGAGTCCACCTTGTCCTCATCTCCGGTTATCTCAATGGTCAGCGAATCAGCCGCCACATCGACAATACTAGCACGGAAAATATCGGCAATCTCAATTATCTCGCTGCGGGTTGAGGAGTTTGCCCTTACCTTTATCAATGCCAGCTCCCTTACGGTGATATTGTCATCGGTAACATCTGTAATTTTCACCACGTTAACCACCTTGCCCAACTGCTTCCTCACCTGCTCCAGAATACCCGCCGTACCGTTAACCACGATGGTCATACGGGATAGATTGGGCAATTCGCTGTGCCCCACCGCAATACTATCGATATTGAAGCCCCGCCTTCGAAAAAGGCTCGCCATACGGGTCAATACGCCGGGCTTGTCCTCGACCAGGGCCACCAGGGTGTGCCTCATCTTGGTAATTGCCATCTCCGAATCTAGTCCCGCAAAATATTTGCCCCTCGCCCTAATCCAGGTCTTTCGTAGTGATATCAAGAACTTTTACGACGTCGACTATTTTTTCCAGCTGTCTTCGAACCTGACCCAGAATCACCGCCGAGCCAGATACGACAATGGCAACTCTGGTCAGGCCGGGCCGCCCGCTGTCTTCGACCTCAATGGTCTCCAGCACGTTTACACTGTGGATATTGAAACCACGTCTGCGGAATACGTTTGACATCCGATTCAAAACGCCGGGTTTATCCTCTACCAGTGCCAGCAATATATGCTTCGTCGGTGTCATATTGCCACCTTTTTCGGCCCTTATATGTTGCTTACCTGCAGGCTCTTGGAGTCGGAAATGGTCTTTACCGGTTTCTTGGGCTCTTCCATAATTTCGGCAACCGTGGCTCCAGGCGGAATCATCGGGTAAACGTTCTCTTCCTGCTCCACCATGAAATCTATCAGGAACGGACCATCATGCGCCATTGCCTGTTCAATTGCCGGCGCCACTTCCTCGCGTTGCTTGACCCGCAACGCTGACATACCATACCCTTCGGCGATTTTGACAAAGTCGGGGCAGGATATAGGTGTGGCTACATACCGTCTCTTGTAAAACAGCTCCTGCCACTGCCTTACCATCCCGAGATATCCATTATTGATAATGGCTATTTTTACCGGTATCTGCTCCTGGACGATGGTGGCCAGTTCCTGAATGGTCATCTGGAAACTGCCGTCGCCATCAATGCACCAGACCGTCGTATCGGGACAACCAATCTGAGCCCCAATTGCCGCCGGCAGACCAAAACCCATCGCTCCAAGACCTCCAGATGAAACCAGCGTATTGGGCTTATTGAACCAGTAGTGCTGTGCCGCCCACATCTGGTGCTGCCCGACTCCGGTCACAATTATCGCTTCGCCCTTGGTTATTTCATATATCTGGCGAACCACATACTGAGGCAACAATCCATCATCATCCCTGATATCAATTGAAGGGTGGTCCCGCCGCCAATCATCCATCTGGTTGACCCAGTCAAGATGGCTGGTCTTAGCTACCTGCTTGTTCAGCGCCTGTAAAACCATCTTGACATCGCCCACGATGGGAACATCAACACGAACGTTCTTGCCGATTTCAGCCGGGTCAATATCAATGTGCACGATATGGGCATGCGGGGCAAAGGCGCTTATCTTTCCGGTTACTCTATCATCAAATCTCATGCCGATGGCGATGAGCACATCAGCGTTCTCAATGGCATAATTGGCGTAGACCATGCCGTGCATACCCGCCATGCCATAGCTGAGGGCATGATTCTCCGGAAAGCAGCCGACACCCAGCAAAGTGGTCAGCACCGGTATCTGCACCGTTTCCGCCAGCTGTTTCAACTCATCGTAAGCTCCAGATATATTGACTCCCCGGCCGGCAATGATGGCAGGGCGCTTGGCTTCATTTATCATTTTGGCGGCTTTCTTGACCTGTGCGGGATGACCCTGGAGCGTTGGCTTGTAGCCGGGCAATTCTATTTTTTCCGGGTAGCTAAACTCGGCCTGCTCCAGAAACACGTCGCGCGGTATATCAATTAATATGGGCCCGGGACGCCCGGTGCGGGCCAGATGGAAAGCCTCTTTAATCACGATGGCCAGATGATTTACGTCCATTACCAGATAGTTATTCTTGGTGATGGGCAGCGTTATACCGGTAATATCGGTTTCCTGAAAGGCATCACGCCCGATAAAGTCCCGACGCACCTGACCGGTTATGGCGATTATCGGCACGGAATCAAGATAGGCATTGGCGATACCGGTAACCAGATTGGTGGCACCGGGGCCGGACGTGGCAAAACATACCCCCACTTTCCCCGTGGTTCGGGCATAGCCATCGGCGGCATGGGCCGCTCCCTGTTCGTGGCGTACCAGAATGTGCCGGAGCTGTGAGTAGTGCGGCAGGGTATCATAAAGCGGAATGACCGCCCCACCGGGAAAGCCAAAAATAATATCCACCCCCTCTTTAACCAAGCCTTCACACAATATTTGAGCACCCGTCAGCTTCATGGCTAGCCTCCTCTAACCTCCGAATACAGCGCCGACACTCGCCGAGCATACTTTTTCCGTGTAATATTTGAGATAACCGGATTTTACCTTCGGTTCAAATGCGGGCAATTGTGCCAGGCGACGTTTTATCTCTTCATCGGTGAGTTCCACTTCCAGTTTGTAATCTGGAATATTAATAGCGATGATGTCGCCGTCTTTCAGAGCGGCAATCGGGCCTCGGCCCGCTGCCTCAGGAGAAACATGCCCAATAGCAGCACCGCGAGAACCGCCGGAAAAGCGGCCATCGGTTATGAGAGCAACCTTGTTATCTATACCCAGACCGCTCAGAATAGAGGTGGGGGTAAGCATTTCTCTCATGCCTGGGCCACCTTTTGGCCCCTCGTAACGGATAACGATTACGTCACCCTTCTTTATGCCGCCGCCCATAATGGCCTTGGTGGCTGCCTCCTCCGAATCAAACACCCTGGCCGGGCCACGGTGCGACAACATTTCCGGCGCTACTGCTGACCGGCGCACAACGGCGCCTTCCGGGGCCAGGTTCCCAAAGAGTATGGCCAGGCCACCGGTCTTGCTGAACGCATTATCAACCGGCCGAATTACCTCCCTATCCAGGACTTTGCTGTCGGCGATGTTCTCGGCCAGCGTCTTGCCGGTGGCAGATTTCAGGTTCAGCTTCAGCAGACCTTTTATTTCCTTCATCACCGCGGAAATACCACCGGCGCGGTCCAGGTCTTCAATATGATACTTGGTATCTTTATCCACATATGCCGGCGACAGCTTGCATAGGCAGGGTGTTTTCTGACTTATCTCATTGACCAGCGACAGCGGAAAAGCAACGCCCGCTTCATGGGCAACGGCCATCAGGTGCAGCACGGAGTTAGTGCTGGCGCCAAGCGCCATATCGACAGTTAAGGCATTGTAAATGGATTCCTGATTGATAAAGTCGCGGGGCCGGACATTTTTCGCCAGCAGATTCATCACAGCACGCCCGGCCTCTTTGGCCAGGCCCTGCCGCCTGGCATCGACCGCAGGAATGGTGCCGTTTCCCGGCAGCCCCATACCGAGTACCTCAATCAGGCAGTTCATGGTATTGGCGGTGAACATGCCGGAGCAGCTACCGCAGCCGGGGCAGGCGACCTGCTCCAGGCGTTCCAGCTCCTCCTGGCTCATTTTACCGCTCAGGACTTCGCCCACGCCCTCAAATACTGAAATAAGGTCGACCTTTGGCCTGTCACTGCTCAGGCGAGTGGCCAGCATGGGGCCACCGCTGATGAAAATCGACGGCACGTTCAACCTCGCTGCCGCCATGAGCATTCCGGGGACAATTTTGTCGCAGTTCGGGATGAAGACGAGGGCATCAAAGGCATGTGCCTCGGCCACCGTCTCCGCGGAATCGGCGATTAACTGACGACTGGGCAGGCTGTATTTCATGCCGGGATGGTTCATAACGATGCCGTCGCACACGGCGATGGTGTTTACCTCAAAGGGAACGCCGCCGCCTTCCCGCACCCCTTCCTTCACTGACTGGGCAATGTCACGCAGATGGATATGCCCGGGGACAATCTCGCTGTAGCTATTGATAATGCCGATAAACGGCTTGTCCATGTCGGAGCGTGTGCAGCCCAGAGCATAAAGCAGCGAGCGATGTGGGGCTCTCTCTATCCCTTTCTTGACAACGTCACTTTTCAAAACAAATTCCCCATCCTAAGTAAATTAAAAAAATAATGGCTACATACGGACCGGATATACGGCAAACTCGCAGCAGCCCGTATCACAAAATAGCATATAATAAATCCGGTTGTCAAACTTGGACAGGCGTGGGGGATTAATGGCCCCTCAGGCCGGGAAGTTTCAGAGCGCCCGCAGAACCTGACGTACCTCCAGCCAGCTGACCAATCCCTGCCTCAAAAGCTGAGGAGGGCTGACGGTTAAATCAACAATCGTGGACAGCCCGCGTGATGGTATCAAACCCTGGTCCAGTATCAGGGCGACCTGTTCCGTCGCCTCGCCGAGCAGACTGACCACTTCCGACACTGAATAAGGCGTCGGCTGCCCGCTGACATTGGCACTGGTCGCGGTAATGGGGAGGTCAGTTAAGGCAACCAGAGCCAGTATCACCTTGTTATCAGGTATTCTGATGCCAACGGTATCGCCCCCGGCAACCAGCAGGGACGGAACCACATCTTTTTTCGGCAGCACCATCGTTAAAGCACCGGGCAAAAAATGCTGCGCCAGTTGCTCTGCCTCCGGGCTGATGCAGGCATATCTTTCCGCCATCTCCAGCGAGTTGACTGATACATGTATCGGATTGGAATAAGCGCGCCCTTTCAGGTTGAAGACCTTGACAACGGCTTTGGTATCAAGGGCATTGGCCGCCAGCGCATAGCCGGTGTCGGTGGGGCAAACGATTACCGCCCCCTTGCGGATCAGACGCGCCGCGCGCTTTAATACCTGCTTTGATGGTCTCTTTGGGTTGACTTCTTGAATCTCAGCCCGCATGCTGCACCTCAAGTGGCACGTTAGGGATTACATCAAGTGACATGTCATCAGCCGGACCATATGCCAGTCTGGCACGGCCAGCGGCCGCAATCATAGCCGCGTTATCCGTACACAGCGAAAGGGCCGGGAAATACACGTTGATGCCCTCCCGGTTACAGGTGTCCGAAAACACCTCCCTCAAGCGGCGATTGGCCGAGACACCGCCGGTAACGCTGATGGCGGGTACCTCACATTGTCTGGCGGCGTGTATCGTCTTTGCCACCAGCACATCCACCACGGCTTCCTGAAAGCTGGCGGCAATATCCTCAAGAGGCAGTGCTTTACCATCGGCAAGCTGGTCTTTAAAGGCATTTATGACGGCTGTTTTCAGACCACTGAAGCTGAAATAATTGGCTTTCGCCTTTAACAGTGGACGCGGAAAGTGAAAGGCTTTCCGGTCGCCCTGGGCGGCCAGGCGGTCAATCACCGGGCCGCCGGGAAAACCAAGGTCAAGGAACTTGGCAATCTTGTCAAAGGCTTCACCGGCGGCATCATCGACTGTCCCGCCGAGCAGTTCATACTGACAGTGGTCTCTCACGTGGACAAGCAAAGTGTGGCCGCCGGACACCGTCAGGCAGACATGGGGCAGCGGTAATTCTGGATTACTCAACATATTGGCGAAGATGTGGCCCTCTATGTGGTGTACTCCGATTAGCGGCACCCGCAGCACGTAGCTCAGCGTCTTGGCCGCCGCCACCCCGACCAGCAGCGAGCCCACCAGCCCCTGCTTCGCCGTTACCGCTACCGCCTCCACGTCACGCAGAGTCTTGCCACCAACACCAAGCGCCTCGTTGATAACGTAGCCGATGAGTTCAGTATGCCGCCGCGCGGCAATCTCCGGTACCACACCGCCATATTTGCGGTGCAGCTCCAGTTGATTGGCGATTATATTGGAGAGCACGGTTTTGCCGTCGGCCACCAGTGCCGCCGATGTCTCGTCACAGGAAGTCTCGATACCCAGTACCAGCATTTTCAATTATCCTTGTTGCGCCGCCTGGACTTGCTTCTTGTACTTGTTCACAAAAGCCCTGGCCGTCGATTCTTTCAGGTATAAAGGTGCCAGAGCCAGCGTATCATTATGCTCTCCGCTTTCAAGATGCGCTGCTGCCAGCAGCGCCGCCGCCGCCCCGCTGGGGGTGCCTTGCATCGCTTCAATGGTATTCGTCGGTATATAATGAAGCATCATATCCCGGTACTTTGGCGCCTCATCCGCCACCAGAACGGTGGGCTCTTTTATCAGCCCCGCCAGGCCGGGAATATCACCAACGTAGTAATCACCTATCTGGTGTACCTCACCATTACCAAGACGGTAGAAAGCTGCGTAAACCGCCCCCCCGGCACCAGCGTCTATAATCGGGCAGACGAGTTTCTGTGAATCGCGGGCGCGATAAGCAAGCACTTCAAGCGTGGAAATACCTTTTATTGGCCTGCCAGTGCAGTATGCCAGCATCTTGCCCACCGTCACCCCTATCCGTATGCCTGTCCAGGAACCCGGCCCCAAGCCGACGCCAAATCCTTCGATATCTTCAAGGCTGAGTCCGTTCTCCTTGAGTACGCTATCCACATTGAGCATGATTTTGGCCAGCGACTCGTTTCTGGTCTCGAGAACAAAATCGGCCAGAATGCGCTCGCCACCCACCACGCCAATGGCATTGGCATAACCTGAAGTATCAATGCCCAGTACCAGCATCAGCCCTCAAGCCCCCTGATTAGCGCGTTTGACTTCTCGCCAGAACCGGTCAGTTTCAGGCGGCGCTCCCGGGGTGAAAGCACCTCAAACTGCACCCGCAGATAGTCATCGGGCAGCAGGGAAAGCACTTTCTCCGCCCACTCCAGCACAACAACGCTGTTCTCAGCCCTGGACAGATAGTCAAGCATGCCTATTTCAAACCCGTCTTCTATATTATTAATGCGGTAGAGGTCAACGTGACAGATGGGAAGTCGCCCCCGGTACTCATTGACAAAGGCAAAGGTGGGGCTGTTAACCTCTCTCTCCGGAACACCCAGGCCAATACATAAACCGCGGGTGAAAAGCGTTTTACCGCAACCAAGTTCGCCCACCAGGGCAATAACGCTCCCTCCAGCGATTTTCCCACCTAACCGTTTACCAAAACGAAGTGTGGCCGCCGGGCTGTCGCTTAAAAAAACATGTGCCGTTCTGGCGATTTTTGAGGCTGACATTCTGAAAGAGCAGCTCGTTATTCCCCTTGACGGTAGTATATCATAATGGTAATCTGTGTTCTATAAACATGGTGAAGAGGAAGGCCAAACCATCCGCCGACAGAAGCCTCCGCATTGCCACGACCGATGATATTGAAGTCTCCACTTATCTGGAAATCGCCAAGAAGATAGGCGGGGAACAGCCGTCGGTAGCCGAGGAAGCGGTCTCTGGGGCAGAACGTGAAGCGGTCATCGTTATTGACTTTGGCTCACAATACAGCTTGCTTATCGCCCGCCGCGTCCGTGAATGCCAGGTCTACTGCGAACTGGTGCCCCATGACGCCCCCTGGGAAAAGATAGCCCCGCTCAATCCCCGGGGCTTTATTCTTTCCGGCGGACCGAGAAGCGTATATGAGCCAAACGCACCACTGGCACCATCTTATATCTATGAAAGTGGCCTCCCGGTGCTTGGTATATGCTACGGAATGGGAGTTATCGCCAAGCAGCTGGGCGGAAAGGTGGCGCCGGGAACAAAGCGCGAGTATGGCCACGCCGTCCTTCACCTGAGCAATCTGGACTCGTCACTGTTTGCCGACCTGCCCGAGTCGATACCGGTCTGGATGAGCCATGGCGACCGTATTGAAGAGCTGCCGCCCGGTTTTGCTGCCATCGCCTACACGGAAAACTCGCCGGTGGCGGTCATGGGCAATGGCGCCGGAGTCTTTGGCCTTCAGTTCCACCCCGAGGTCGTTCATACCCCGGAAGGCAAAACGATACTGCGCAATTTTGTCTACCGGGTATGCGGCTGCAAGGGCAACTGGACCATAGGCAGCTTCATCAGTGACAGCATCGCCCGGATTAGGGAGAGCGTTGGCGATGGCAAGGTCATCTGCGCGCTCTCCGGTGGCGTTGACTCGGCAGTGGTAGCCACGTTAATCCATCGCGCCATCGGCGACCAGCTAACCTGCATTTTCGTCAACAATGGCTTACTGCGCCGCGAGGAGGTAGAAAGAACCCTCAAGGTATTCCGGGAAAACCTGGGGATGAATATCCGTTATGTTGACGCCAGCGAACGATTCCTCGCCCGCCTGAAAGGCGTCATTGACCCCGAGGTGAAACGCAAGGCCATCGGCGAGGAGTTTATACACGTCTTTGAAGAGGAAGCAAAAAAAGCGGGCAAGGTTGATTTTCTGGCTCAGGGAACCCTGTATCCGGATGTCATCGAGAGCGTATCTTCAGTGAGCAACGTCTCCGCCAAGATAAAGACCCATCACAACGTTGGCGGTCTGCCGGCCAGAATGACATTGAAACTTCTTGAGCCGTTGCGCTATCTCTTCAAAGATGAGGTGCGCCACGTCGGACTGGAACTGGGCATGCCCGAAGAAATGGTCTGGCGACAGCCTTTCCCCGGCCCCGGCCTGGCCATCCGCATCATCGGCGAGGTGACAAAGGAAAAACTTGAGATTTTGCGCAGCGCCGACTTCATCGTCATGAACGAAATCAAGAAGGCGAAGCTTTATCGCCAGCTCTGGCAGAGTTTCGCCATCCTGCCCGATATTCACAGCGTGGGCGTGATGGGCGACTACCGCACCTACGGCCATGTGATTGCCATCCGTGCCGTGACCAGCGAAGATGCCATGACGGCGGACTGGGCGCGCATGCCCTATGACCTTATGGCCCGCATCTCCAACCGCATTGTTAATGAAGTGCCCGAGGTTAACCGCGTCGTCTTAGATATAACCTCCAAACCCCCCTCAACCATAGAGTGGGAGTGAGAGAAAATCCGGAGGAGTTAAAGGAGCAAAGCCCGTCTTTATAATATTCCCGAGAAGTGTAAGGGGCAGAAGTTGATAGCGGGGTATTCAAGAAGGGCGAAATCCCTGAAAAAATATGGGTAGTTTGAAGGGGTTCACCCCTTCATTATATCTTTTCCCCCTCTCCTTCAAAAGGAGAGGGGGACACAGGGGGTGAGGTAGATAAAGGTACTGGTCGTCGGTAGTGGGGCGCGGGAGCACACGCTGGTCTGGAAGCTCGCCCGGAGCCCGAAAGTCAAAGAGCTTTTCGCGGCGCCGGGAAACGCCGGTACTGCCCAGCAGGCCCATAACCTGCCCGTAAGCCCTACCGACATTGAGGCGCTGCTCAGGGCAGTAAAAGACAATAAAATTGACCTGACGCTAGTCGGCCCAGAGGCGCCGCTGGCAAAGGGTATCGTGGACATATTTAATAAGGAAGGCCTGTCCATCTTTGGCCCGACCAGTGCCGCCGCCCAGATTGAGACCAGCAAGGTGTTTGCCAAGTGGCTGATGCAGAAATACGGTATCCCCTGTGCGCGCAGCGCCAGCTTCTCCGATTATGCACAGGCGAAAGAATATGTCAGAAAGCAGGCCCCACCGGTGGTCATCAAAGCCGATGGGCTGGCGGCGGGGAAGGGCGTGGTCGTTGCCGAGTCGACCGGGCAGGCCCTTGATGCCCTCAGCAGCTTCATGGAAGCGAAAACACTGGGCACCGCGGGAGAGCAGATAGTAGTGGAGGAGCACCTCTCCGGCCGGGAGATGAGCGCTTTCGCCTTCACCGATGGCACCTCAGTCGTCCCCATGGTACCTGCCTGCGACTACAAACGCATTTTTGACGGCAACCGCGGGCCCAATACCGGCGGCATGGGCAGCTACAGCCCGCCCTACTTCCTCAGCCCCCAACTGGAAAAGACAGCCAGAGAAACCGTCATGGAGCCAGCCGTAAAGGCTCTGCAAAAGGAGGGGCGACCTTACAAAGGTGTGCTCTATGGCGGTCTTATGGTTACCAAAAACGGGCCAAAAGTGTTAGAATTTAATGCCCGATTTGGCGACCCGGAAACGCAAGTGGTGCTGCCAAGGCTAAAGAGTGACCTGGTAGACATTATCATGGCCGTCGTGGATAACAAACTTGACCGGGTGCAGGCACAATGGAGCGAAGACGCCTGCGTCGGCGTGGTGATGGCCTCGGCCGGGTATCCGGGGAACTATCAGACCGGCTTTCCCATTTCCGGGCTTGACGAGGTCGATAAAGATATTATGGTTTTCCATGCCGGCACAAAGACAGGTTCAGCGCCAGGTGAGGTGGTGACCAGCGGTGGCAGGGTCCTGACCGTAACCGCTACCGGCAAAGACCTCACCAAGGCAAGGAAGAAAGTATATAATAATATCGTACGGATACGATTTGAAGGCTGTCAGTACCGCAAAGATATTGCGGAAATAAAGAATTAAGGGAGCGCAATATGCCTTTGGTCGGCGTGGTCATGGGTTCCAAGTCGGACACGGAAGCGCTCAAACCGACTCTGGAGATACTGGAGCAGCTTGGCATTGACTACGAGGTCAATGTCATCTCCGCCCATCGCACGCCAGAGAAGGCCCGGCAGTACGGGATGACAGCCCACGAGCGCGGCATTGAGGTCATCATCGCTGCTGCCGGAGGTGCGGCACACCTGCCCGGGGTCCTGGCCAGCTGGTCTACCCTGCCGCTTATTGGCGTGCCGGTAGCCGCCGGAGAACTGAAAGGTGTTGACGCCCTTTACTCTATTGTCCAGATGCCAGCAGGGATACCAGTTGCCTGCGTGGCCATTGGCACCGCCGGGGCCAAGAATGCCGCCTATCTGGCTGCTGAAATTCTGGGTATCAAGCATAAGGATATCCATGAGGCTTATGCCAAATATCGGCGTAACCTGCAAGGAGAATTAAAATGATTGAACGCTATTCCCGCCCGCAGATGAAACGGGTGTGGTCTGAAGATAATAAATTCAATAAGTGGCTGGAGGTGGAGATAGCTGTCTGCGATGCCTGGGCGGAAATAGGAGCCGTGCCCCGCGAGGTCATCCCGAAAATTAAGATGGCCAAATGCAACCTCAAGCGCATGGAAGAGATTTTAAAGGAAACCCGCCATGATATGACCGCGTTCCTCGGTTCCGTGGCAGAGAGCCTGGGAGAGGAATCACGTTTTATCCATCTCGGTCTGACCTCGTCCGATGTCATGGACACGGCGCTCAGCCTGCAGCTGGTTGAAGCCACGGAACTGCTCACCGAAGACGTGAAAGAGTTCATCACCGTGCTGGCGCAAAAGGCCATGGAGCATAAATATACCCCGATGATAGGGCGCACGCACGGTATTCACGCTGAGCCGACCACCTTCGGGCTGAAGTTGGCGATATGGGTTGAAGAGATGAGACGCAGCCTGCAGCGCCTCGGCGAGGCTAAAAAGGCCATCGCCGTGGGCAAGATATCCGGCGCCTGCGGCACCTACGCCACCGTACCGCCAGAAGTAGAACAGCGTGCCTGTCGGAAACTTGGCCTTCTCCCGGCACCGGTGTCAAATCAGATATTACAGCGCGACCGCCATGCCCATTTCATGACCACTCTGGCCATTATCGCCGGTTCTCTGGAAAAGTTCGCTATTGAGATACGGGGCCTGCAGCGAACGGAAATAGGTGAAGTGGGTGAACCTTTCGGCACCGGCCAGACAGGGTCCTCGGCAATGCCTCACAAGCGCAACCCCGAACTCTGCGAACGGATTACCGGTCTGGCCCGCCTGGTCCGTGGCTACGCCCTGACAGCGATGGAGAACATTGCGCTCTGGCACGAACGTGATATAAGCCATTCCTCCACAGAGCGTATCATCCTGCCTGATGCCTGCCTGCTCGTTGATTATTGCCTGTCTCTCTTCGCCTCAATAATCAAGGGGTTGCAGGTCTTCCCGCAGCGTATGAAAAAGAACATGGAACTCACCAAGGGCCTTGTCTTTTCCCAGCGGGTGATGCTGGCGCTCATTGATAAAGGCCTTTCCCGACAGAAAGCGTATGAACTGGTGCAGCGCAATGCCATGAAGTCCTGGAAAGAAAATAAAGGCTTCCTCAACCTGTTAAAAGCCGATGCGGAGGTCGCTGAAATCCTGCCCCAGCCAGAACTTGAGCCGCTTTTTGATTATCAGTACTATCTGAGGCACGTCGACGAAATCTTTGAGCGCTTGGGACTGACCAAAGCGCAATGGAAAAGCGCTATATCAGAACCAACCAATCTGGCACCGAGAGCCTTATAACATATATGTCCATAGAGGTTGCGAAATTATGGCGGAAAGACGAACGACTGACGAGATTCGCAGAGTGGCCATGACCCTGGACAACGCCATAGAAAATAAAAGTCTGGACGCGGTCATGTCCTGCTTTACCGATGACTGCGAAATCGAGCTGCTGCGCCATAGCCTCTACGGAAAAGCCGGCGTGAAAAAGTGGTTTAACTGGCTGTTCAAAAACGTCTGGCAGATTAAGTTTCAACCCGTCATAATTATGGCGGAAGGCAATACTCTATTTGAGGAATTCATCATCCGGGTACGATTCGAGAGCGGGCCGGAGGTAAAGTCAAAACAGTCAGAGGTTCTCGTCTTTGAGAACGACAGGATAAAATGCCTGCGTCTCTACTTCGACCGACTGGACTTTGCCGATACGGTGGCCAAAGACCCGGTGAGCAAAGCGGTGGTGAGCCGGGTGATAAAGAAATCCCTTGAGGGCTTGGGCGATTGAATGCGTAACAGTCAGGAGCATATATTATGGCCAACGATTTATCAATATTAAAAGAAGCTGATTTACCTTTACCATTATTCATCAGGGGTAAGGTGCGTGATACCTATGACCTGGGAAATCACCTCCTCATCATCGCCACCGACCGCATTTCCGCCTTCGACTCGGTGCTGCCAAGCCCAATCCCGTGTAAAGGCTTTGTCTTGAATCGGTTGTCTGTCTTCTGGTTCCGGCAGACGTCAGAGATTGTGCCCAACCACCTGATAGAACCGGTAGAGGATACACACAGCCTTGACACCTATATACCGGAAAAAAATCGCTTCCCTTACCCTGCTTACCTTATCGGGCGCTCCATGGTGGTGAAGAAAGTGAAGCGCATTCCGGTTGAATGTGTCGTTCGCGGCTACCTAGCCGGCTCCGGTTGGGCCGAGTACAAGCAATGTGGCAGGGTCGCCGATTTCACGCTACCAAAGGGGCTCAAGGAGAGCCAGAAATTACCGGAGCCATTATTCACCCCGACAACGAAAGCGGATACCGGCCATGATTTACCCATCTCTATGAGTAAAATCGAAAAGCTGGTGGGCAAGGAAATGGCCCGAGAGATAAAGGAAAAAAGCATCGCCATCTACAACTACGCACAGGAATACGCCACCAAACGGGACATCATCATCGCCGATACGAAGATGGAATTCGGGCTGGAAGAAGACCGGCTCATCCTTATTGATGAACTGCTGACACCGGATTCATCACGGATCTGGGACTCCGCACTGTACCAGGTCGGTCAGGCGCAACCCAGCTATGATAAACAACCGCTCCGCGACTGGCTCGTGGAGTCGGGATGGAACAAGGAACCACCCGCCCCACCACTGCCAGCAGATGTTGCCGAAGCGACGTCTCGCAGGTACATCCAGGCATATGAGAGAATTACCGGTCGGGTATTGAAATAATTCTTCACGCCGTATTATACAAAAAGGAGATGTCATGCCGTTTCGTGTGGGTCCATGGGAAATCGCGCTAATCGTGCTAATCATTCTCATCGTTTTCGGTGTTGGCAGGTTGCCACAGGTTGGCGGAGCTATCGGAAAAGGTATACGCAACTTCAGGAAAGGACAACGCGGAGAGGATTTTGAGGAAGAAGAGGATAAAGAAGAGGAGCCAACCAAACCCCGAAAAACAACACGGAAATCCTCAAAGCGATAATCCGATTTCCATCTGAAGATGGCCAGTTCCTCAGTAATCATCGCAAAACCAGCGGGAATGCATTTGACAAATTTACCGGGAATAATTTATACTTACCCTGAAAATAAGACCAATAAGGGGGTAGAATGGAGCTAAGCAGAAGAGATTTCCTGAAAACTTCCGGTGCCGCAGTGGGCGGTATTTTTATTTTTGGCGCCCTCAACCCTGATGTGGCTCAAGCGGTAACCCATAAAATATTGCCGCTGAAAAAGAAGATAGGTGAAAAGACCACCATCTGCCCATATGACGCCTCAGGTTGCGGCTTTATTGTGGCTACAGATAATGGCAAAGTGGTCAATATTGAAGGTGACCCTGACCATCCCATCAATCGCGGTGGAGGCTGTGCCAAAGGCGCTTCCATGCGCCAGCTTTCCGCCGACAACCCCTGGCGCCTGAGCAAGGTCCTGTACCGGCGCCCCGGTGGGAGTGACTGGGAGGAAAAAGACTGGGACTGGGCACTGACGGAGATTGCCCGGCGCATTAAAGACACCAGAGATAATAATTTCATTGAGCGAAACAGCAATGGCGACCTCGTGAACCGCACCGAAGCCATTGCCAACCTCGGAGGTTCCGCTTTAGACAATGAGGAGTGCTACCTCCTGGCCAAGCTGACCCGCGCGCTTGGCGTGGTGTATCTAGAACACCACGCCCGTATATGACATTCCCCCACTGTCGCCAGTTTGGCGGAAACGTTCGGTCGCGGGGCCATGACCAACCACTGGAATGACATCGCCAACGCCGATGTCATAATGGCCATCGGCTCCAATCCAGCGGAAAACCACCCGGCTGCTTTCGGCCACATCACCATAGCCAAAGATAAGGGTGCCAAGCTAATCAGCGTTGACCCCAGGTTCACCAGGACCTCGGCTAAAGCTGATATCTACTCTCCGCTGCGTTCGGGCACTGACATCGCCTTCATCGACGGCATGATTAAATACGTGCTCGATGACATTGACAGCAATCCCGGCAACTACAATATGACCTATATAAAGGAATACACCAATGCTCCCTACCTCATAAACCCCGACTTTAAGGGACCCGCCGACCTTGACGGCCTATTCTCGGGCTATGCCGGCGGTCAGAATGAAACCGATGGCAATAAGAGAAAATACGATAAGTCCAGCTGGCAGTTCCAGCTTGATGACAAAGGTATCCCCAAGAGAGACATGACCCTGAAGGACCCGAACTGCGTCTTCCAGCTCATGAAAAACCATTTTGCCCGCTACACCCCGGAAAAGGTGAGCGAGATAACCGGCGCCCCCGTTGATACCTTCCTGCAGATTTGCCAGACCTTTGCCGCTTCCGGACAGGTGGGCAAGGCCGGCACCATCCTGTACGCCATGGGCACCACCCAGCATACTTACGGCGCTCAGAATATCCGCTCTTACTGTGTCCTGCAGCTTCTGCTGGGCAACATCGGTATCGCTGGCGGTGGCATCAATGCCATGAGAGGCGAGTCCAACGTACAGGGCTCCACCGACCACTGCCTTCTCTTCCACATCCTCCCCGGTTACCTGAAAGTACCGGATAACACTGATACAACCCTCGACCAGTATCTGAAGCGGACTACCCCCACCAGCAATGACCCCAAGAGCGCCAACTGGTGGCAGCACACCCCCAAGTACGTGGTCAGCCTGCTGAAGGCATGGTACGGCGATGCCGCCAACAAAGACAACCAGTTTGGCTTCCACTATCTGCCAAAGATAGAGTCAGGGAAGAACTATTCCCATATCTCCCTGTTTGAAGCCATGTACTCCGGGGCAATCAAGGGCCTTATGGTCTGGGGGCAGAACCCGGCGGTGGGTGGCCCCAATGCCAACATGGAGCGGATGGCGATGGATAACCTGGACTGGATGGTGGTCGCCGATATCTGGCACACCGAGACGGCAAACTTCTGGCAGCGTCCTGGCGTTAACAAAGCCGATATCAAGACCGAGGTCTTCCTCCTCCCCGCCCGCAACTCTTTTGAGAAAGAGGGCAGCGTCACCAACAGTGGCCGTTTGAGCCAGTGGCGTTACAAGGCGGCTGATGGCCCTGGAGTGGCCATGGACGACCTCTGGATGATGGACTGGCTGGCCCGAAAGCTCATGGAGATGTATGCCAACGAAGGAGGACCCAATGCCGAGGCTATCTCCAGCCTTAACTGGAACTACGGCCATGAGCACCCCGATGTGCACGCCGTGGCCAAGGAGATAAATGGCTACGACCTCACCACCGGTGAGCTGCTGTCCAGCTTCACCAAGCTGCTGGACGATGGCACCACCAGTTCCGGCAACTGGCTCTACTGCGCCAGCTACACCGAAGATGGCAATATGGCGGCTCGCCGCGATTTAACCCCCGGCCCGTTCGACATCGGGCTTTATCCAAAATGGGCCTGGTGCTGGCCGGTTAACCGGCGGATTATCTACAACCGAGCTTCCGTTGACCTTTACGGCGAGCCGTGGGATAAAGAACATCCGGTCATCTGGTGGCAGGATGGTAAATGGGTAGGTGATGTACCTGATGGCGGCTGGGCACCAATGGCGGTTGACCCGGAAAAGACCAAGTACCCGTTCATCATGAAGCCAGAGGGACACGCCCGTTTCTTCGGTCCGGGAATGGCGGAAGGGCCACTGCCCGAACACTATGAGCCATGGGAATCGCCGATACAGAACCCCATGTCAAAACAGCAGAGCAACCCGGCCTTCAAGATATGGCGGCCAGATGAGCAGGGAACCCCTGATAAATACCCCATAGTGTGCAGCACCTACCGGGTATGCGAACACTGGCAGGGCGGGCAGATGACCCGGAACATGCCGTGGCTGATAGAAATGCAGCCTGAACCCTTCGTTGAGATGAGCGAAGAACTGGCGGAACAGCTAGGAATCGTCAATGGTGAGAAAGCTATCGTGGAATCAACCCGGGGCCAGGTCTATCTAACTGCCGTGGTGACCAAACGCTTCAAGCCTTTCCAGCTGAACGGGAAGAAGGTGCACCAGGTAGGCATACCCTGGCACTGGGGTTACACCGGACTTTCCACGGGGGCCAGCGCCAACGAGCTCACCCCCCACGTGGGCGATGCCAATACGATGATACCGGAATATAAAGCCTTCCTGGTAAACATACGCAAGGCTTAGGCGGTATTGAAGGAATATTTACTGGGAGGAAATAATGGCCGAAAAAGCAATCTTATATGACGCGACCAAGTGTACCGCCTGCCGCGGCTGCCAGGCCGCCTGCAAGCAGTGGAACGAAAACGATGAGTTCATTCCCATTGTAGAGAACGGGGTGAAGTCAACAAACCGGGGCAGCTACGAGAACCCCCCCGACCTTTCCCCCACGACATGGGTTAAGATGGAGTTCCGTGAGATAGACCCGGGCGGAAAGGTAAGATGGCTGTTTACTCGCCGCGCCTGCATGCACTGCACTGAAGCGGGCTGTGTCAAAGTTTGCCCCAGTGGTGCTTTATACCACCATGAGCTCGGCTTTGTCGCTTACGACAAGGACATCTGCACCGGCTGCGGCTACTGCATAGATGCCTGTCCCTTCAGTGTGCCTCGCTCTGACCGCAACCTGTTATCCGGTATCGCCAAGATGGACAAGTGCACATTCTGCACCACGCCAGGCCTAGACCGCGTTGCCAGTGGCTGGGAACCGGCCTGTGTCAAGACCTGCCCGCCCAACGCGCTGCAATACGGCGACCGTGACCAGCTTATCGCCGAGGGCAAAAAACGCGTCCAGTCCCTGATTGACATGGGCTGGACCAACGCCAACCTGTACGGCGAAAAAGAGCTGGGTGGACTGCACGTGATGTACGTCTTGGATGACCATCCCGCAGTATATGGCCTGCCGGTGGACCCGCAGATTTCCGCCGCTACCGTCGCCTGGCAGGATGTAATACAACCGATTGGCTGGGCAGTGGGCGGTTTGACCATCCTGGGGTTGGGCTTAAATTACCTTGTCGCCCGGGCCAGTGCAAACAAGGAAAAGGAGAAGGAAAATGCCGCAAGAAGTTGAAAAGTACCGGAAGCCAACACGAATATTACACTGGGTGCATCTGGTCAGTTTCTGCCTCCTGTTTCTAACCGGCCTCGTTCTCTTCATACCTGGGCTTGGAGTTATCGCCCAGGATAGCTGGACAAGAGTGATACACCGCATTGCCGCGGCCGTCTTCATTATAGCGCCTCTCATCTATATCCCGATGAACCTGAAGGCGACCGGCAAGGGAATCAAAGAAGCCTTTACCTGGGGAGCCGATGACATCGGCTGGCTGAAAGCAGCCCCTGCCTACTATTTCGGTGGGGACGAAAGCAGTATGCCTCCACAGGGCGCCATGAATACCGGGCAGAAACTATGGTGGCTTATCGTGCTTGTCTCCGGGGTGGTTTTTACCATCACCGGTCTCATTATGTGGTTTGCCAAGACGACGGCTCCACCAGCGCTCCTGCAATGGATGGTATTCCTCCACGATATAGCCTTCATCGTCGCCGGCGCAATGCTACTTCTCCACATTTACCTTGGCCTCCTTCACCCCAAGATGACGGAAGCCTGGAAGGCAATATATAAGGGAACCGTTTCCGTGGACTATGCCAAGAAGCACCACGCCAAGTGGTATGAAGAGGTCGCCGGAGGGAAAGAGGTGAAAAGCTAGTTGCCTGTTGAAACCGACGATATTATCAGATTTTTAGAGGAAAAGGAGAAAAAAGAAGGAACCCTTCCTAAACTCTTAGAGTTCTACCAGCAATTGCTCCGCGTTCAATCTCAAGTTGAGAGAAAATTATCTTCGCGGCTCGAACCAGGTTTGAGTCGCGAAGTTGTTAATAAACGGGTTGAGAATGGGGTGCCTCTTATTTCCTTCGATGAACTGGCCCTTGACTGGCAGTTACTGACCACCACTTTTGATGAGATAAAGACTGTTTTTGCCGACTATGCAGAGTTATTCAATTCCAGCCGCGAGAGACTGGTAGAATTGAGCGCCGATACTCTCCTCGCCAGACAGACACTCAAACGGTGGTACGAAAAACAAATGCTGCCAGCGAAGATTCCGGTAAAAAATGTGGATAGAAAACTTATTAATTCAATAATTCACGCCACTATTAAACCCTTCCTAACGAGCCACGCCCGAAAACTGAGAGAGTCCATTGACCAGGAACGATGGCGCCGCAGCTATTGCCCGATTTGCGGCGGGAGCCCCGATTTTGCTTCGCTGGATACTGAACGCGGGTCACGGTGGCTATTATGCTCTCGCTGCGATACCGAGTGGGTCTTCCAGCGCCTTCAGTGCCCCTACTGCAATACCCAGGACCAGAATGACCTGTCCTACTTCACGGACGACTCCGGTCTATATCGGCTTTATACCTGTGAACGATGCCAGCAATACCTGAAAACAGTCGACCGGCGACAAACCGAAGACCAGATTATTTTGCCCATTGAGCGCTTCCTCACCCTGGATATGGACCGCCAGGCTGTTGAAATGGGATACAAGCCTCACTGAAAAACCGCTAAGCCATAACCTGCTTCTGCCTAGCCGTGCCAGCGCATACTGTGATAAAATGTAAACGACAGAGCAAAACTCTACGGCGAGGTTATGAGAGATTCCCCTCTAAAAGTCGCTAGCAGGGTCAGACTGCGCATTGAGGTAAAGGGTATAGTCCAGGGCGTCGGATTCCGTCCTTTTGTCTATAGACTGGCCAGGGACTGTCACCTCAGTGGTTGGGTGCGCAATACCTCGGGAAACGTCGTCATTGAGGTGGAGGGCCCTGAAGAAGATATCAGCCGGTTTCTAGCCCATTTGCCGGCGAAAGCTCCCCCCGCCGCCCGCCTCCAGGACATCGCCACCCGGAAAATGCCGGTTAAAGGTGATACTGATTTTGTCATCAGAAAAAGCCAGGCCGAGCCGGGCAAATACCAGCCGGTCTCGCCTGACCTGGCTGCCTGCTCGGAATGTCTGGAAGAGGTTTTTGAACCGGGAAATCGCCGCTACCAGTACCCTTTTACCAACTGTACCAACTGCGGCCCCCGCTTTACCATCATCCGGGATATTCCCTATGACCGCCCGATGACCACTATGAGCCGTTTCAGCATGTGTCCAGAGTGTCAGGCGGAATATGACGACCCGCTTGACCGCCGCTTTCATGCCCAGCCCAACGCCTGCCCAGAGTGCGGTCCCACCGTGCAACTGACGAACCGCGATGGCACTCCAGTAACTGGCGTGAACCCTCTGCGTGAAGCTGCCGATTTACTCCATAAGGGCTATATCATCGCCGTCAAGGGGTTAGGCGGATTTCAGCTAGCCTGCGATGCTACGAATCATGAAGTAGTAGCACGCCTCAAGGAACGGAAAAGACGACCCGGCAAACCGTTTGCCCTCATGATGGCATCAATCGCGGAAAGCGAAAAACATTGTTACGTTTCACCTGAAGAAGCCGAATTGCTCACCTCGCCAAATGCGCCCATCGTCCTGCTCCGGTGGCGAAAAGACGTCTCGAATGTAACGCCGCTGGTCGCCGAAAATAACAAATACCTCGGTGTTATGCTGCCCTACACACCTCTGCACCATATCCTGATGCGCCATGCGGCACGGCCGCTGGTGATGACCAGCGGTAATATTAGCGAGGAACCAATCTGCCAGGATAACGACGAGGCCCTGCGCCGGCTTGGCGGCATCGCCGATTACTTTCTGCTGCATAATCGTGACATCCATGCCCGGTAC
The DNA here is from genome assembly GCA_964493435.1 of uncultured Dehalococcoidaceae bacterium. Lineage (GTDB taxonomy): Bacteria > Chloroflexota > Dehalococcoidia > Dehalococcoidales > RBG-16-60-22 > E44-bin89. The sequence continues at coordinate 76,546 of CAZBMB010000005.1, forward strand.
GACGACAGCGTTTGTCTGGTGGAGAGAGGCACGGCACGCGCCATCAGGCGTGCTCGCGGCTATGCGCCATCCCCTGTTTACCTGCCCTTTAAAGCCAAACAGGTGCTGGCCTGTGGCGCCGAGGAGAAAAACACCTTCTGCCTGACCAGGGATGAGTACGCCTTTCTCAGCCAGCACATTGGCGATATGGATAATGAAGAGACCGCAGAACATTTTGAAAATACCATTGACCTTTACCAGCGGCTGTTCCGCATACATCCCGAAATAACCGCCTATGACCTGCATCCCGAATATCTTTCCACCAAACACGCCCTGAAATACGCCGCGGATAAAAGACTGAGGGCAGTCGGCGTGCAGCACCATCACGCCCATATCGTCAGCTGCCTGGTGGAAAATGGCTTTAGGGAACCGGTCATCGGCGTCGCCTTTGACGGTGTTGGCTACGGCACTGATGGCAACCTCTGGGGTGGTGAGTTCTTGACCTGCGACTGGGGCAGCTTTGAACGATTAGCCTACCTGCAATATGTACCGATGCCGGGCGGGGCGGCCGCCATTCGCAAGCCATATCGCATGGCGCTGGGCTATGTTTATTCACTGCTCGGTCCGGAAACGCCCTTTGATGACCACCCCATAATTGGCAAAATAAAGCCCGAAGAAATAAAAATTATCGAAACACAGATAAAACAGAGGCTGAACTCGCCGCTTACCTCGGGGGCGGGGCGACTTTTCGACGCGGTATCGGCGCTGGCCGGTGTCCGGGGGCAGATTGACCACGAAGCCCAGGCGGCCATTGAGCTGGAAATGCTCGCCCCCGATGATGTGACCGATTTTGAACCATATCCATTCGCCTTATCCAGGGACGAAAAACTCGCCGTAATTGAGCTGCGCGGACTCGTTTCTGCCGTGGTAGATGATGCACGAAGCGGAGTCAGGCCAGACGCTATCTCCGCCAGATTTCATAAGACGATGGCCAGCATTATTCTGGATACCTGCCGGATGATTAGCCGTCAGACCGGCCTGAAAACGGCGGCTTTGAGCGGCGGTGTTTTTCAGAATCGACTGCTGTTTAATCTGGCGGTTGATGCACTGGAAAAGGAAGGGTTCCACGTGCTCACTCACCGGCTGGTGCCCTGTAATGACGGTGGCATCTCCCTGGGACAGGCGGTTATCGCCAATCATCAACCGAATGAAAGTAAGGAGTAATTCACGTGTGTCTGGCTATTCCGGTACGGGTTAAATCGATAAACGGCACCGAAGCCGAGGTTGAAATCGGCGGCATCACGCGTAAAACGAGCCTGATGCTCACCCCGGAAGCCAAAGTTGGCGACTACGTGCTCCTCCACGCCGGATATGCTATCAACATCCTGGACCGGGCGCAGGCGGAGGAGACACTGGCCATATTTGCCGAAATGAGCCGGATTCTGGAGAGCGAATGAAGCTAGTCAGCGAGTTCCGCCAGTCTGAACTGGCCGATGGCCTAGTACGCAGCATCCGGCAACACGCCAGCCGGAAAGCGCGTTTCATGGAGTTCTGCGGCGGGCATACCGTGTCCATCATGAAGTTCGGCCTCCGCCAGCTGCTGCCGCCGACGCTCACCCTTACCTCGGGGCCGGGCTGTCCGGTATGCGTTACCGACAACGCCGACCTTGATAAAGCCATTGCGCTCGCCCTGCTGCCCGATGTCATCGTGGCTTCATTTGGCGATATGGTAAGGGTGCCGGGAAGTCGTTCCAGCCTGCAAGAAGCCAAAGCCGCCGGGGGGGATGTGCGCGTTGTTTACTCCACTCTTGACGCCCTTTCATTGGCGAAGGAAAATCCGGAGAAAGCGGTAATATTCCTGGGCATCGGCTTTGAGACCACCGCTCCCACCGTCGCCGCCTCAGTCCTGCAGGCGGAGCAGGAGGGCCTGAAAAATTATTATGTGCTTTCCCTGCATAAACTCTGCCCGCCCATAATCAAAGCGCTGCTGGACTCGGGCGAGGTCAACCTTCAGGGCCTCATCTGTCCCGGCCATGTCAGCGCCGTCATCGGCTCAAGGCCGTGGCAGTTCATCGCGCGCGATTACTCTATACCCTGCGTTGTCTCCGGCTTTGAGCCGCTGGACATACTGCAGTGCATTGACATGCTGGCGCAGCAGGTGGACGGTGGCGCAGCCAGGGTTGAAATCGCCTACCGGCGCGGGGTCAGCCGTGATGGCAACCAGACCGCCATCGGGATTATGGAAAAGGTATTTGAGCCCGCGCCAGCGCGCTGGCGCGGCTTCGGCGAGGTAACCGGGAGCGGCCTGAAGCTGCGGCCGGAATTCGCCCGGTTTGATGCTGCATTGAACTTTGATTTCGACCCCGGCCCCACAGTCACCCCCAGAGGCTGTTTATGCGGGGAAGTGCTGCGGGGAGTTAAATCACCCAGAGACTGTTCCCTTTTCTACTGCGTCTGCACACCAGAGAAGCCGGTTGGGCCGTGCATGGTCTCGGCGGAAGGGACCTGCGCTGCTTACTACCATTACGGTGAAGGTGATGTCCGATAGAATATTGCTGGCGCACGGCAGCGGCGGGAAGTTGGCCCACGATATTATCCGCAACCGCTTTTTGCCCGCGCTGGCAAATCCAGTTCTCAATACGCTTGACGATTCGGCAGTTATTGAGCCTGCCGGCAGGCTGGCCTTCACCACCGACAGCTACGTTGTTCAGCCCATCTTTTTCCCCGGCGGCGACATTGGCAGGCTCGCCGTCTGCGGCACGGTAAATGACCTGGCCATGGTGGGAGCAACGCCGCTTTATTTGAGCCTGGCTTTCATTATTGAAGAAGGCCTGCTGGTCAGTGACCTGGAAAAAGTGGCGGGTTCTATTAAAGAGGCCGCCACATCAGCCAATGTAGTCGTGGTCACCGGTGATACCAAGGTGGTCAATCGCGGCACCGCCGATAAGCTGTTCATCAATACCGCCGGCATCGGCACAATACCATCGGCAGTTAACATTTCCGGGCACAATGCCCGACCGGGGGATGTGCTGATACTGAACGGCACCATTGGCGACCACGGCATCGCGGTGCTCAGCCAGCGCGAGGGTATTGACTTTTCTACAAAGTTGAAAAGCGACTGTGCGCCGCTGAATGGCCTGGTGACGGAGATGCTGGCCGTGAGCGATAATATTCACTGCCTGCGCGACCCTACCCGCGGCGGCCTGGCCACCACGCTCAATGAAATTGCCGAGCAGTCAGGCGTCAGCATCCGGATATACGAGGACAAAATACCGGTCCAGGAGGGGGTCTCCAGCGCCTGCGAGATGCTCGGGCTGGACCCGCTCTATGTCGCCAACGAAGGAAAGCTGGTGGCCGCGGTCAGCCCTGACGACGCCGAAAAAGTTCTGGCACGAATGAAAAAACACCAATACGGGCGAGACTCTGCAATCATCGGTGAGGTGAAGGAGGAGAACCCGGGACGGGTGGTCATGAAGACCGGGCTCGGGACCACACGCATTATTGACATGCTGGTCGGCGAGCCGCTGCCCCGGATATGCTAGTCATGCACGAAATGTCGGTGACCATGAGCCTTATGGACCTCGTTCTGGAAGAGGCCGCCAAAGCTGGCGCCGAAAAAATTGTCGGGGTGAATATCGTCATCGGCCAGATGACCGGTATAATAGACCAATATGTCCAGGCGAATTTTGAGCTGCTCAGTCAAAACACGCCCGCCGAAGGCGCATCCCTTTCCTTCCGCAACATACCGCGGCAGGCACGCTGTCGCCACTGCGCTCATACCTTCCAGCCCTCCGACCTGGATTGGAAATGCCCGAAATGCCAGTCCGTGGAAATAGAGATAACCGGCGGCAGTGAACTATATGTAGAAAGTATTGAGGTGGAATAATGGAAATCAAAGTACTGAAAGACATTCTTGACGCCAATAACCAGATTGCGGTGCAAAACCGGCAGCTGCTGGTCAGCAAGCGCATCATGGCCATCAACCTTATGTCCTCACCCGGTTCCGGAAAAACGACTCTCATTTTACGGACGGTCGAGCAACTCAAAGACAAAGCCCGCATTGCCGTCATTGAGGGAGACGTCAGCTCCAGCATCGACGCCGAGAAGCTGAGCCAGGCCGGAATCGCCGCGATTCAGATAAACACCGGCGGTGGCTGCCATCTGGACGCAAACATGGTGAATTCGGCATTGCTCAATCTTCGCCTCGATGACATAGATATTTTATTCATTGAAAATGTGGGCAACCTCATCTGCCCCGGCGGCTTTGACCTCGGTGAGTACCTTAAAGTGGTTGTCCTCAGCACGCCCGAAGGAGATGATAAGCCACACAAGTACCCCCTGCTCTTTGCTCAGGCCAGAGCACTGCTGGTGAACAAAATCGACCTACTGCCATATGTCGACTTTGATCTGCAGGCTTTCACCCGCACCTTCAAAGGCCTGAATCAGGAAGCCGCCCTTCTCACCGTCTCCGGGCTCACCGGTGAAGGCATCGAGGATTGGGTGAAATGGGTCATGGACAACCTAAATAAGCTGCGCACCTCGAATCCGGCAAAATAGACAGACGGAGAAACGCAATGATAGACAGGAAGATTGTAAACGTCGGCATTACCGGCGCTGCCGGGCATATCGGCGCCACTTTAACGGAAGGGTTGCCCAGCAGTTACCATCTCACCCTGTTTTATAACAAACGAGAGATAAAGCCTGAATTTGCCGACAAGCACAAAACGGTAAAGATTAACTTCTCCAAAGCGGAACAGGTCCAGGGCGCGTTCGAGGGGCTGGACGCGGTGGTTCACCTTGCCGCCGAACCGAAGACCGAGGCCGGCTGGGAGAGCGTCCTGCCCAATAACATCATCGCCGTGTACAACGTATTTGAGGAGGCGGTACGAGCCGGCGTTCTGAAAATAATCTTCGCCAGCACCAATCACACGCAGCACGACCACGCCGGCAAGACACCGATGACGATAGACCGCTTCTTCATACCGACCGTGGGGAGTGTAAAGTTAAGCGACCCACCAGCGCCAGATTCGTACTATGGCATCTCCAAGCTATTCGGCGAAAATATGGGCTGGTACTATTCCCGAAGATGTGGCATTCAATTTATTTCCCTGCGCATCGGGTCGACATTCCCTCAAGACGACCCTTCAATCTGGAAAGGCACGGAAAGAGAGGACCACGCGCGGGCTATATTCCTAAGCAAGCGGGACTGCGTTGGGGCTTTTGCCAGAGCCCTCGCAGTCAACGCTGACTTTTTGCTTGCCTACGCCATCAGCAATAATGACCGCCGCTGGTTTGACCTGACCGAAACGAAAGAAAAACTCGGTTTTTACCCCGAGGATAACGCCGAAGATTACTTCTAAATATAAGATAGAGACCTGAAAAAGGAGTCGCCCCGCTGGTAAGGCAGGGCGACTCCGCTTTTCTTTTCTCTTCCCTTCTTGCAACAGGGCGAATCGGGCTAATCCTCCCACTCTCCAACTTTCCCGATTCTAGAGAAGCAAAAGCCCAGACCACCAAGTAATATCAGCCAGATAACAATGGTGGAGATAATAGCTCCGGTTGTCATTTTCTACTCACCCCCTCCGGCAGTCTTGGTCTTGATACATGACAGTAAAATGCTGAATATCAGGGTTACACCGAGTATTATCCATATGATATGTGAGCCACCAAGTGCTCCGACCTGATATCCCTCATACTGCTCTGGAACGTCCTTCATAAAGCCACCGACGATCACCACAAATATCAGCCCGGCCGGTACTATCAACCTGATAAACCAGTCCCACCAGGCGCCGATTCCGATATCTGAAGTCTCGTTGTTGTGCTCCCGTAGCTTCCCGGGGCCGAAAAACCAGCCGACAACCAGACAGGATAGGGCACCGGTTATCAGCAGGCCATAGAAGGACACGGCGCGGTCGACTATATCCAGCCAGTACAGGCCGCCCTGAGCGGAGAAGATGAAGCCGCCAATCAGGAAACAGATTATGGTGACTATCAGGGAGGCTTTTATCCGGCTCAGACCGAATTTATCCATGAGCGGTACGACAACGCCTCCATAGGCAAGGAAATATGCCGACGTCGTGCCCAAGAAGAACAAGCAGAGGAAGAAGAGTATGCCCACCAGCGCATTGGCACCGGGCATCATTGACACCGCCACCGGATAGGTGACAAAGGCCAGACCCAATCCCGCAGCACTGACTTCACCAATCGGTATGTTCATTGCCTGCATGATGAAGCCAACAGTGCTGAAGACGGCAAAGCCAGCGAAGAAAGCTGTAGCGGAGTCAGAGAAAGAGGTGATAATGGCACTGTTATTGACATCAGCTTTTCGAGCTATGAAGCTGCCATAGGCAATCATACCAGCCATACCCAGAGACAGGGTAAAGGCAATCTGGCTGAAAGCGGCAAACCAGACCTCCATATCACCGAGGACAGCAAAGTCAGGCGACAGATAGAAGTTCAGCCCGTCTACGGCGCCAGGTAGAGTGATGCCGCGCACAAACAGGACAATTAATAACAGCCAGGGCAGGATTACTAGGACAACGGAGACTTTGCCGATTACCCGGGCACCCCGGAACATAATCAGGAATATGACGAGCCAGACAAATGCCAGCAAGCCAAAGATAAACCATACCGGCGGACCGAGAATGGTTGGTCCGTCTGATAACTGCAGAACAGTGCCGAAAAAGAAACCGCCGGCACCCTCAGCACCAGCCTGTCCCATACCCCATTCTACGGTAGCGGAACTGATGGCATAACGCAGTGACCAGGCGATAACCACCGTATAATAGCAAACAATCAGGAAGGCAACCCATACCGGCCACCAGCCCAGCCATTCCCACTTCTTGCCGATACCTTCAAATGCCCCCGGAGCACCTCTCTGGAAATAGCGACCCATGCCAAATTCCATCATCATCCACGGGATGCCCATAACGAGAAGGCCGATGACATACGGAATCAGGAAGGTGCCACCACCATACTCGTAGGTGATGTAAGGGAAGCGCCAGACGTTACCCAGACCGATTGCCGAGCCTATGGCGGCAAAGATAAACGGTGCTCGACTGGTCCATCTCTCCCTAGTTTCTTCAGCCAATTAAATGACCTCCTTTCCTGAAAATAGGTCTTGCGGAATTCTTAAAGTGTAACTGATTGGCACCTCCTTCATCACGAGCACTCGTGATTTTATATTTCCGAAGGAGTGACAGCGGGTATACATAAAATCTCTTGTTAGCTGAAGATTTTACACGGGAAAGCAAGCATTGTCAATAGGTATGTCGGAAATATATTGACAATGCGAGGTAAAAATGATTAAATATTATATAGAAGCTCGTGGCTCCCGAATCTGAATTTGGAGGAGGTGACGCTATGAGGCTTCACGGGATACTAGGGGTATGGCAGGTGGACAGTTGAGGCCCTGCCTGGTTGCAGGGCGGATGGACCTCAAACCCGGCTTGAGTTAGTAATACAGAGGTCAGTCTCGGATAAGAGAGACCACATCCGGTGATGTTAACCGGGAATAAGCTGGGTTGGAGATGAAAAGCAAGGGCTGGAGGGCATCTTCCGATGCCCTCCTTATTTATGAACAATAACAACCGCCTCCCTGTTCTTCTTGACACTTTGTCCTGGTAAAACCTACAATTACTGCGGTCAATTACCCTGTTAATCGGATTGCTAATGAGCAGAAACATACGAGTTGTGCCGGCCATTCTTACCGAAGACCCCCTGGCCCTGGAGAAGATGCTCCATCAGGCAGCAAGTTTCACTGACTATGTCCAGATTGATATTATGGATGGCAAGTTTGTCCCTTCGCAGAGCATTAACCGGAAACATATCGCCGGCCTGCCCGTCAAGCTGAAATGGGAAGCCCACCTGATGGTGTTGAACCCTGAAGAATACGCGGATGGTTTCAAGAAAGCCGGCGCCAGCAAGATTGTTTTTCACCACGAAGCCACCACCTCTCCGCAGCAGGTGATTTCCCGAATCAGAAAACTGGAGCTCAAGATCGGGCTGGCCATCAACCCCGAGACTCCCGTATCCGCCATCGCACCCTATATCGGTGAAATTGACAGCGTTCTACTGCTTACCGTAACGCCGGGTTTCTATGGCAGCAAATTCATCCCTGAGGTAATGGACAAGGTGGCTGAACTGCGCAAAATTCGACCTGGTATTGAAATCGGTGTTGACGGTGGCATTAAAGAAGGCAACATCAGGGAAGTGGCCAGCGCCGGTGTTGATTATGTCTGCGTGGGCAGCGCCGTTTTCCTGCAACCGGACCCGGCGGCAAGTTATCGCCATTTGCAGTCGCTGATTCAGCAGAACTGACACTCCAACGGGGATTTTATTTTATTCCCCGCTTTCCGCACCCGCGAACTACTTCAAATCAGCTACCATTTTTTCAAAGGCAGCCGTATCCCCCGCACCAAGTTGAACTCTGACCACGCGTCTCTCCAGCGACTTCAAGGTCTGCAGGTCGCCGAGGGCCTGCGCATCCGCCAGAATATCAAATGTATACGGGACCCCGGGAACCGGTATCTTATGCTGATGGGCCATGGTCACCTGAAGAAAAAGCCCTTTATTGGGGCCCCCTTTATGCAGCTGCCCGGTGGAATGCAGCAAACGCGGCCCGTAATTAGCCGTAGTGGCGATGCGCTGCTTCATCATCACCTTGCGGCGCAATTCGGCACATGCCTTTTCCAGTTCCGGCAGCCGTTTGGTATAGGCCATGATGGCCAGATAATCGCCCTGCCCGCCTTCTGCCAGCAATTCGGCAATTGAATCAGAAATTTCCAGAGATGGCAGGCGCTCTGTGTCCTGAAATTCCTGCAGGACTCGCCCGGTGGCATCTTTAGCCGCCTGCACATTTGGCTGGTCAAACGGATTTATGCCCAGCACCGCGCCGGAAATAGCCGTGGCGAACTCCCAGCGGAAGAACTCGGCACCGATATCAAACCTGTCTTTCAACTCCAGATTAACGACGGGCAGCCCTGAAGTTGTCAGGCGTTCTATGGCGCGGTCTGTATCGCCATTATCATCGTCCTTGAGTCGGAGGTAAACGAAGATGCGGTCATCGCCATAGTGCTCGGCAGCCAGCAACGGCTCGCACATAACGGGAATGATTCCGGTTCCCTCTTTACCGGTGCTCTCGGCGATTAGCTGTTCCAGCCACAGTCCGAAGCTGCTTATCGAAGGCGAAGTTACCAGCGTTAATTTATCTCTTCCCTGCCGGGCACAGGTGCTCATCAATGCGCCGAGCCAAGCACCAGGGTTTCCCTCAGGAGGCACATCAGCGTCGCACTGTCGTTTCATAGATTCGGCGCGCTTGATAATAGATATTATGTCAACTCCTGCCAGCGCCGCCGGCACCAGCCCGAAGTAAGACAGTACTGAATAGCGTCCCCCAACGTCCTCCGGGTTCAGAAAAGCACGGCGGAACCCTGTCTCTTCTGCAAGCCTGGCTAATGATGAGCCGGCGTCAGTGATGGCCACAAAGTTCTGCCCAGCCCTTTCCCTGCCCAACGACTGCTCCACCAGTCCACGGAAGTATTTATAAAATGTGCTCGTCTCAATGGTCCCGCCTGATTTGGATGAGACCAGAAATATAGTATGCGCCGGGTCGATTGCTTCCGTTACCTCTGCCACCCAGCCAGGCACAGTGGAGTCCAGCACCCTGAAATCGGGATATCCTTCGGCTTTATCAAGCGTGTCGTACAGCACTTCAGCGCCCAGGCTGGCGCCACCCATGCCTAAAAGCACCACGTGTTTGAACCCGGCATCGCGCACTTCCTCGGCAAACGACTGTAATGCTGGCACTTTTTCTGGCATCGTTTCGGGAAGGTCCAGCCAACCGAGTCGATTGACAATTTCTTTCGGCTCCGGCTTCCAGACCGTGTGGTCCTTCCGCCAGAGACGTGTCACGATATCCTTCTGTTTGAAATCATTGAGCGTTTCGGCAACCGCCGGGAAATCCGTCATTGTAATCTCTCTTAGCCACCTTTCTTCTTGACCATGTTTCGCGATTCAATATCCAGCACTTTTTGCAGGCGTCGTTTGAAGCGCTCTTCACTTAAAAATTCGGCTTTCAGAAAAGCATCGACCACCTCTCTGGCCAGTGCTCCCCCCACCACCCTTGCCCCAAGGCAGAGAATATTCATATCATCGTGCTCAACACCTTGATGCGCTGAATAGGTATCATGGCAGGGGCAGGCACGTACTCCCGGTACTTTATTGGCCACAATGCAGGCGCCGATACCACTGCCGCAGATAATGATACCGCGCGGCGCTTTCCCCGAAGCCACCGCCTCAGCAACGGCCAGCGCATAATCAGGATAGTCATCGGTCGGGACAAGTGTTTCGGCACCCAGGTCCAGCACGTCATACCCGTTTTCCCGCAGCCAGGGCACGAGCTCGGCTTTCAATGGAAAGCCACCATGGTCAGCCCCTATAGCAACTCGCAGCGTCATTTCTTACCTCCTCGCAGCATTTTCTCAGCTTCATCAGCCACATGCTCGACGGTCAGGCCCAGTTTTTCGTAGATTACCTTGCCCGGAGCGGACGAGCCGAAATAAGGGATGCCGATAATAACCCCGCTATCGCCGACATATCTCTCCCATCCCAGCGGACTGCCCGCCTCAATTGATATGCGAGCTTTTACACCCTTGGGCAATACTTTTTCACGATACTCCGCCGGCTGGGCATTAAATAACTCCCATGACGGTAACGACACGATGCGCGCTTTGATACCCTTTTCCTGCAATAATCTGCCGGCATCCAGTGCGATATGCACTTCCGAACCGGTGCCCATGATAATCACTTCCGGATTCGCTGCTGCCTCCCACAATATGTAGCCTCCCCGCTGGACACCGCTGGCTTCAAATAAAGTTTTACGGTCAAGCAGCGGCAGGTTCTGGCGACTGAACACCAGCGCCGTCGGGCCGTCACGTCGTTGCAGGGCTATCTTCCACGCCTCTACGGTCTCATTGGCATCAGCGGGGCGGATGGTAACCAGATTAGGGACCGACCTCAGGCCGACGAGTTGTTCTATGGGCTGGTGGGTCGGCCCGTCCTCCCCGACCCCCACCGAGTCATGAGAGAAAACATAAATCACCCTGAGCCTCATCATGGCGGCAAGACGCACCGGCGGCCGCATATAGTCGTAAAAAACGAGAAATGTACCGGTATACGGGATAACACCGCCGTGAAGAGCCATACCGCTGGCGACGGCGCCCATGGCGTGTTCCCTGACACCAAAATGCAGGTTGCGGCCACCGTAATCAGCCGGGCTGTAATCACCACCGTCTTTTAAACTCGTCTTCGTCGACGGGGCCAGGTCAGCCGAGCCACCGACCAGGGAACGTATTTTGGGAGCCAGGTCATTCAGCACCAGCCCCGAGGCCGACCGGGTGGCCATTGGCTTGGTTTCATCCTTGAATAAATTATCCAGGCCGGTATCCCAGCCTGCCGGAAGGTCGCCGCGCAGTTCTTCTTCCAGACATACTGCATCATCGGGATAAACCTCACCGTATGCCTCCAGCCTTTTCTGCCATTCAGTCTGCTGCTTTTTACCTCTCTCCTGCGCTTTTCTCAGGTGATTCAGCGCTTCTGAAGGCACGGTGAACGGCTCTGCGTATTCCCAGCCCAGCTGTTTTTTGGTCAGCGGCACCTCTTCCTCGCCAAGCGGCTCGCCGTGTGCTGACGCCTTACCGGCTTTATTCGGGCTGCCATAGCCGATAACGGTCCGACAGATAATCAGGCTGGGGTGTTCTTTGCCCGCCTGTGCCTCGCGTAGCGCATCTGCAACGCTGGCAATATCAAAACCATCAATCGGTCCGACAACCTGCCAGCCATAAGCCTGAAAACGCTGCGCAACATCCTCGGTGAAGGTAATATCGGTCTTGCCCTCAATTGAGATGCCGTTATCGTCGTAGAGATAGATGAGCTTGCCCAGACGCAGGTTCCCTGCCATGGAAGCCGCTTCCGAAGCAATGCCCTCCTCAAGGTCGCCATCAGAGACAATGGCATAGGTATAATGATTGATGATTTCATGGCCCGGCCGATTGTAGTTCGCTGCCAGCCAGCGCTCGGCTATGGCCATGCCCACACCATTGGCGAACCCCTGCCCAAGCGGGCCGGTGGTTACCTCAAGACCGGGAACTGTCCTGTACTCGGGGTGGCCGGGCGTCTTGCTGCCCCACTGGCGGAACTGCTTGAGGTCCTCCAGCGAAAGGCCATAACCGGTCAGGTGCAGCAGCGCGTAAAGCATCGCCGAGGCGTGGCCGCAGGAGAGGATGAAGCGGTCGCGGTCCGGCCACTTCGGGTCCTCCGGGTTATGTTTGAGAAATCGGTCCCACAGGACATAAGCCATTGGGGCTATGCCCAGGGGTGCTCCGGGATGGCCGGAATTGGCCTGCTGTACCGCATCAACTGCCAGAAACCGTATCGTGTTGATGCAGAGCTCGTCAAGCCTGGGATTGCTCACGGTTTATTCCTCCAGCTCCCGGAATGAAAAAATGGCAGGTGGTTTTCTGCCATTCTACACTGACAGACACCGTTTTTCAATCGGAAGAAAGATGGAGGAACGCCAGGTGGTCAAATCGAGATAATGGGACTAACTCTCTGCTTCGCCCCACTTCTGCATGATTTCTTTCAGGCGTTGCGCCAGCTTGGGGTTGTCACGCAGGCGGGCAATAAAAACGGGACAGCCTTCAAGCAAAGAGTTCTGCGCTGCCGTGGCCATACTGGATAAAAGGTTCTGCATGCCCAGGTCAGCCGGCTGGGAAACGTTTATCCCCGGCGCCGATTCCAGCTGCCGGCGTATATCTTCAGCGGTGAAACGCATTGGTGTGACGCAGGCCTTGTACCAGGGACACTCCTTGCACTGGACTATACCGTAAGCCTCATCTATAACATCGTCCATCTTAAATCTCCGCTCTTCATTATAGCAATTACGGCATGATTTTGGCCAGCTTCGACTCAATTTCCCCTGCCGTGAGAAAGGCGCCGATTTTAATATCGCGTATCACGCCATCGGCATCAATGAAGAACGTGGCCGGTATGCCGCGTACATTGTAGGCAAGAGGAGCTTCACTGCCCGGAGACAGCAATATCGGAAAGGTGTAACCGGCATCTGCAATGAATTCTTTCACCTTGGCCGGGTCTTCCTGGAGATTTACCGCTAAAAACACCAGCCCCTGACCGGTCCATTTTTCGTACATGTCCTGCAGCAATGGCATTTCTATACGACACGGACCGCACCAGGTGGCCCAGAAATTGAGCAGGACCGGCTGGCCGCGAAAACCGCTGAGCGATACCTCCTGCCCATCCAGTCCGGTTAAAGTAAAGTCCGGCGCCAGCTTGCCCACCTCCGGCCCCTGATCCGTCGCCGAACCGGTACAGCCGGGCAATAACACGCCTGAGAATGCCAACACTGGAATCAGCGCCATCGCGATTATTTTTAAAACCTTATTCACCATAACCTCCATGCCTGACACTACGCCGCGAACGTGGAAAACCACTGTATTTTATTAATCAGCACTAAAGTCCCGATAACAATCAGCAGCAGGCCGCTTACTATGTGAATTATCTTGGTGTAGCGCTGTATCCGCCGTAAGACCGGAATCAGCGAGTCGAAAGCCAGTCCTATAACCAGAAAGGGCAGTCCCAGACCCACAGAGTAGATGGCCAGCAGATAGGCCCCATGCCAGGCGGTGGCCGTATTTAGAGCAATCGACAGGATAGCGCCGAGTATCGGGCCCACACAGGCTGTCCAGGCCAGCGAGAAGGAAGCCCCAACGAGAAAGGAGCGGAGGTAGCCTGTGGTGCTCCCCAGCGACGGGCTCAGGCGTTTTTCATAGTTTAACCAGGGCACTTTAAGAGCCGCCAGTAATAAAAGACCAAACGCTATCAGTAGGCTGCCCGAGATTTTATTGAGCACGGAGAGACTGGGGTTAATGGCAAATCCGGTCAGCCCGGCAATTGCCCCCATGGTGGTGAAAATCAGCGAGAAGCCGAGAACGAAGCTGAGCGAGTGTAAAAAGGTGGGCAAGCGCTGACCGGCGCCCTGTTCATCAAGCAGCTCCGGCCCGACCAGGCTGGCCAGATAGACCGGAACCAGCGGTAAAACGCAGGGCGATAAGAAGGAAAACAGCCCTGCCGTGAAGGCAATGACAACCGAAACATCTCCCACAGTAAGATTCTACAATGGACATGAAAGTATGTCTAACGACATAAGTCACATTTTGAACACATAGACAAGCGTCTGTTTCAGCCTTATAATTTTTATAGAGCCCCTGTGTGATGGGCGCAGCGAAGGAGAAAAGATATTAAACCGCTTAGCTTTACGCAGATTTCAATGTATCAAACCTGCCCGCTCCAGTATAAACTGCAGTACATCGACGGCCTGAAACCGAAGGACAAGTGGTACTTCAGCTTCGGCTCGACCATGCACCTCTGCGCCGAGTATTTTTTCCACGTAAAAGTACCACCACCGCCCACGCTGGAAGAACTGCTGCAGTTCTATGAACAGAGCTGGCGTCCTGAAGGCTATGAGTCCGCCGAGGAAGAAGCTAAATACAAGGATTATGGACGGGAGATACTGACGGCGTTCTATGAAATCCAAAATCGTGATTTTCACATGCCTCTGGCCGTGGAGAAGCTATTCTACATTGATATCGGCGGCATTAAACTGAGAGGGTACATCGACCGGGTGGACAAGCTGGAAAGCGGGGGGCTTGCCATCGTCGACTATAAGACAAACAAGGAGTTGTTCACCACGGACTACCTTGAGCAAGACCTCCAGCTAACCCTGTACCAAGTCGCTGCCGAGCAGCTGTGGCAGCTTCCGGTGGAGAAATTGACACTTTACCATATGAGGTCTAATACGCCGGTCAGCTGTTCTGGTCGCGGCCCAGCACAGCTCAACGACGCCAAGCAGCTCGTTCTGGATGTCGCTGACAGCATCAACCGCCAGATTTTCCCGGCCACCGAGAACGATTACTGTCCCTGCGATTTCCCCGAGTACTGCCCCTACTACCGCCATCAATATATTAACGAAGCGGCAGAAGCAGCCAGCGCAGAAGAAACGCCTGCCGTAATCACCGGTGATAAGGTAGAACGCTACGCATCGCTTCAGGCACAAATCAAAGCTCTCCAGCAGGACCTGAATGAATTACGGCAGGAAATAATCGAGTACTGCGAAGCTAAAGAGCTTAACCGTGTCTTTGGGCCGGAGAACGAGATTACCTACCAGCTTGTGGAGATAACGGGCTTTGATGAAGATGAGGTCAGAACCCTGCTTGAGCCGGAGGGATTATGGCAGAGGGTAATCGGCCTGGACCAGTCCAGACTGAAACAGCTACTTGACGACGAGTCCGTAGCCGAGGAAATCAAAGGCAGGATTAAATCCCTCAGGCAGGCGATATCCTCTCAGCAGCGCCTGCTGGTCAAGAAACGCCAGAACGAAGACAAAAATACGTAGGCGTTATTCTATTTTCTCAACTTTAAGCGAACTGCTTTTCCACCGCGGCGACCGCTTTATCCACGGCATTCACAATCATGCTCAGCTCGTCATTGGTCATGGTCAGCGATACCATCATCCAGATAATATCACCGTACCACGTCGAGCAGGCAAACAGAACCCCGTTTTCCCGACCCACCTTACCTACCACACCCGCCACAGCGGCGCGGTCAGCAAACAGTTCCTTTGTTTTCTTGTCTTTGACCAGTTCAACCGCGATCAAGCCAGCATTAGAGCGGACATCGCCCACCACGGCTGACTTGTCCTTGATGGCACCCAGCTTTTTGGCCATGATGTCGCCGATTTCCTTTGCCCGTGCCAGCAGGTTGTGTTCCTCCACGTACTCGATGCCAGCCACGCCAGCCGCGGCGAGGTAACCCGTGCCGCCGAACGTATAGCCATGCTGGAAAGTATTCTTACCCGTGAAGGTCTCGGCAATCTCGCTTTTCACATGCGTGCCTGCCAGCGCACCGCAGCCCCAGGACAGGTTCTTACCCAGCGCCAGCATATCGGGCACGATGCCGTGCTTTTCGCACTCAAACCAGAAGCCGCTGCGGCCAAAACCAGTAATTACCTCATCACAGATGAGCAGGATTTCATACTGGTCACAGATTTCTCTTATTCTCTTCATATACCCCGGAGGCGGTGGAATGATGCCCAGGCCGGTGTTGGTGGATTCAGTGATGAAGCAGGCTACTGTTGACGGGTCTTCAAACTCAATGACCTTGCGCAGCTCCTCGGCACACAGCAGATCGCACTCCGGACAGGTCAGGTTATAAGGACAACGGTAGCAGTTAGGGGCATGAATGGCCACGAAGCCAGCCATTAGCGGCTCAAACGGCGTGCGTCGGAAGATGTGGCCGCTGGCGCTGGCGGTGCTCATGCTCATGCCATGGTAGTCACCGGGGTAGCGATGGATGACCTTGTACTTGGTTCCCTTGCCCAATATCTTCCAGTAGTGTCGGGCGACCTTCAAGGCTGTCTCGTTGGCATCACTGCCGTTGCTGCTGTAAATGGTATATTTCAAACTGCCCGGCGATATTTGAGCCAGCTTCTCAGAAAGCCAAACCACCGGCTCGGTGGGCGCAAATAGGTTGGGCGTGGTAACGACTATCTTATCCATCTGCTCTTTCATCACTGCCATCAGCGCTGGGGGATTGAAGCCGAGAGAAGCGGCGGCGCCACAAGAGTTCGTCTCCAGCAAGCGGTTGCCGAAGCTATCAATAACGTAGTTTCCCTCCCCGGCGCTGATGAGCGACATCGGGAGGTCAAAAAAGGTGGAGTCTCTCCCGAAAGCCGGCCATACGTATTCCTTGGCCTTGGCAATCAATTTGTCCAGGCCAGCCGTGGCGCGATTCGCGGTTGATTGTCTCATTTCATCTGCCTCCTGCTTGAGCATTTCTTTCTATGGTGATAGTTTATCAAGTTTAATATATAAAGTGGTAAATTTACAAATACATCACCGCATATCCGCCACTACTTGTTCAGCTTTACGATGAGCACCTTGTACATGTCCGGAATGGACCGCAACTGCTTATAGCACTCTTCAGTTATCGGGTCGTCCAGGCACAGCACCATCATCGCACCCCCGCCGCGATGCGCTTCCCGGCTGACCTGCATCTGGCTGATATTGATATCCGCATTGCCAATGATTGTGCCCACCTCTCCAATCACCCCGGGACGGTCCATGTGCTCGGTGAATAACATATAGCTGCCCACCGGCTCTATCTCCAGCCAGTAGTCGCCCATCCGCGTCAGGTGAGTCCGCCCCCGGAGCGATGCCCCGCTTACCAGTGTCTTGCCGGCGGTGGTGTTTACCTCCACCGTCAACATATTGGCATAATTTTCACAGGTGGGCTCTTTTTGCTCGGTAACACTCAGTCCCCGACTATCGGCGATGATATCGGCATTGACCATATTCACACGCTCTTCCGTAAGACTGTCCAGCAGACCGGCCAGCACGGCTACCTTTATAGGGTTGGTATCTTCTCTGGCTATATCACCCTGGTAGCGTATGGCCAGCGAGTTCGGATGCCCTCCCAGCAACTGAACAGCAATTCTGCCGATGGTTGTCCCGACCCGCATATACGGTCCCAGTGTCGATATGGCTTCTGCGGGAATCATCGGCGCGTTTACTGGGGACCTGGGGGGATAGCCTCTGAGAACGGCCACCACCTGTTCCGCAATGTCAATGCTGGCGCTTGCCTCTGCCTCCAGTGTTGAGGCGGCGAGGTGAGGGGTGGTGATTACTCTGTCGCTCTTAAGCAATACGTTTTCCTGGGCCGGCTCCTTGCTGAAGACATCAATGGCCGCCCCGGCCAGTTTGCCCTTATTCAGCGCGTTATAGAGTGCCTTCTCATCCACAACGCCGCCTCGCGCGCAGTTGATGAGCATGGCGGCAGGTTTTACCAGCTTGAGTTCGTTGCGGCCAATTAAACCCCTGGTGCTGGCGTTCAATGGTACGTGCAGGGTGATGAAATCAGCCGTTTGCAGCAGCGTCTCCATTTCAACAAGTTTGACGCCCAATCTTTCTGCCCGACTTTCCGAGACCATCGGGTCATAGGCGATAACCTCCATGTGCAGTCCTTTGGCTATTTCCGCTACTGCGGTGCCCACGCGACCTAGGCCAATGATGCCCAGTATCTTATTTCGTATTTCAACCCCTTTGAACTCCCGGCTCCACGTTCCGGTATGGAGAAGGCCATGTGCCTGCGGGATACGGCGCGCCAGAGCCAGAATCATAGCAATGGTATGTTCGGCGGTGGAGACAATATTGCCTTCGGGAGAATTGAGCACAATGATACCGCGGCGGGTAGCGGCCTCCACGTCAATGTTGTCCACCCCGACCCCTGCCCGGCCGATTACTTGCAGCCTGTCCGCAGCTTCGATAATATCGGCGGTGACCTTTGTCTGGCTGCGCACCACCAGGGCATCATAGCCCCCGATTACTGACCGCAATCCCTGCGCAGTAATTCCCTTCTTGATGTCAACCTCGGCATGCTGTCGCAGGATATCAATACCCTGTGTTACTAGTGAATCGGTAACGAGAACTCTCATAAGCTGCCTCTTTCTGGCGATTCCAGCGGAACCTCAGTCCGTCCGTAAACATAATGCTACACGAATCCTATCTTTATGTCAAAAGCATTCCTTCGCCACTTTCTGCCCCCCTTAACCTTGACAGTGCCGACGACCTATGTTAATCTGCCTCATATAGCAGCAGGAGATACCCGATAAGGGAGCCGAAGGGGAAAGTGGCCAGGAGTTACGACTCAAGGCCGCGAAACTCTCAGGCAAAAGGACTGCGGTAAATAACACCTCTGGAGAGACCCTTTCAGGGGCACCGAAGGGGCAGCCCGCCATAAACGGGTGATCTCTCAGGTGAAAGGACAGAGGGGCTGATCTAGAAAGTAGATTGGCCCCTTTTTATATTAAATAAAATCGGAGTCGTGGAACAGAAATGAATCCAAAAGAGTACCGGTATTCACAGGAGCATGAGTGGCTCTGCCCCGAGCCTCAGGGCAAGGCAAAAATAGGCATCACCCATTATGCCCAGTCCCAGCTTGGCGACATTGTTTTTATAGATTTGCCCAAGGCCGGCACCCGGGTAACGCAGTTTGAGAAAATGGGTGAGATAGAAACGGTTAAGGCCGTATCCGACCTTTTCGCACCGGCCAGCGGGAAAGTGCTGGAAAAGAACCAGGCTGTGCTCGATGACCCGGCAATTGTGAATACAGACCCTTTCGGGAACGGCTGGCTGATAAGAATTGAACTAAGCCAGCCCGCCGAGCTGGAGGCACTGATGAGCAGTGAGCAATACGGAAAATACGTCGCCGGGTTGTCTCAAGAAACATCAGAATAAACGAGAGGTTATGCGCTTTGATGCATTCACCATATATCCCGAACACAGACCATGACCGCGCCGCCATGCTGCACGACATCGGCGCCGGCTCGGTTGAGGAGCTTTTCCAGGATGTTCCGGCGGAGTTTCGGAATGTCCGGTTCGACCTGCCGCCGCCACTGACCGAACTGGAGCTTGGCCAGGAATTACGCAGGCTATCACGCTTGAATGCCAGCATGGATGAATACGCCTGCTTTCTGGGCGCCGGCTACTACTACCACTTCATTCCCGGCCTTGTCGGTCACATCACCGGGCGCAGCGAGTTCTACACCGCCTATACTCCCTACCAGGCAGAAGTCAGCCAGGGAATCCTGCAGGCGATATACGAATATCAGTCGCTGGCCTGTCAGCTAACCGCTATGGACATCAGCAACGCTGGCATGTACGACGGTGCCTCGGCAGCCGCCGAGGCGGCCCTCATGGCCGGACGCATCGCCAGCGGGAAAGAGGTAGCCGTACTATCAACGGTTAACCCCGGGTACCGCGAAGTCATCAGCACCTATGTCAGCGGTCAGGATATAACCGTCAATGAGCTGGGGCCAGGTTTCAAAGAAATGCCCGATAATTGCGTCTGCCTTATCGTACAGCAGCCTAACTTTTTCGGCCATTTTGAAGACGTGGCGGGCTACGCCAGGCTCGCACATGACGCGGGCGCGCTGTTCGTCGTCATTTTTGACCCGATTTCTCTTGGCCTTTTGCAGCCTCCGGGAAACTATGGCGCGGACATTGCCGTGGCCGAAGGACAGCCACTGGGCAGCCCGTTGCAATTCGGCGGGCCAGGGCTGGGTATCTTCACCTGCCGCCAGGAACACCTCCGCCAGATGCCGGGCAGGATTGTTGGTCGCACCACCGACGTTGACGGTCGAACCGGCTACGTGCTCACCATGGCGACACGGGAGCAGCATATACGCCGGGAGCGGGCGACCTCCAACATCTGCACCAACGAAGCCCTGGTGGCACTCGCCGCCACGGTATATCTGGCGGCCATGGGCGAAAGCGGGGTGCACCGGGTAGCCGAGCTCTGTTACCACAAGGCCCACTATGCGGCCGAAGCGATAAAAAAACTGAAAGGCTATTCCCTTGCCTTCAAGCAACCGTTCTTCAAGGAGTTTGTTATCCGCTGTCCCGTGCCGCCCGAAAAAATAAACCGGATACTGCTTAAGGAAAATATTATCGGCGGTCTTGATGTGAGCCATCTGGTGGGCAATGGCATGCTGCTCTGCGTCACCGAAATGAATTCAAAACAGGAAATAGACCGCCTCGTTTCCGTTCTGAAAGCGCTATGAAAAAGGATAAACACCATTTGCTGACGGACCTCAGCCAGACAGGCAAGGTCGGGTGCCGTCTTCCTGGACTTGATGTGCCTGCCGCCGAACTGCCTCCTCAGGGATTCACGCGCCAGGAAATCCCGCTCCCTGAGGTCAGCGAACCCGAACTGGTGAGATACTTCACCTCCCTCAGCCAGCGTAATTACGGCGTGGATACCGGATTTTATCCTCTTGGCAGCTGTACCATGAAGTACAACCCGAAATGGCATGAGGATATCGCCCGCCTTGCCGGATTTCAATCGATTCACCCCTGCCAGTCAATTGATTCGGTACCTGGGGCGTTGCAACTCATGTATGAACTGCAGGGTATGCTGGCCGAAATCACTGGCATGGATGCCACCGGTCTGGCACCAATGGCCGGCGCTCAGGGTGAACTGGCCGGCCTGCTGATGGTCAGGGCCTATCATCAGTCGCGCGGTGAAAACCGGCGACGCAAAATACTGGTGCCGGACTCGGCCCATGGCACCAACCCGGCCACGGCGTCCATGTGTGGCTTTACCGTAGAAACGTTACCGTCCAACGGCAAAGGCAACCTTGGCTTAGCATCCCTGGAAAATAAGATGAATGAAGAAGTCGCCGCGCTGACGTTGACCATGCCTACCACCCTCGGCCTGTTCGACCCCCATATTGCCGACATAAGCAACATTATCCATGAAAGAGGTGGACTGCTCATCGGCGATGGCGCCAACCTGAACTCTCTACTGGGCAAGGTGAAGTTCGGCGACCTCGGTTTCGACTGCGTCCAGTTGAACCTGCACAAGACGTTCAGCACGCCACATGGCGGCGGCGGCCCCGGTTCAGGCCCGGTCTGCGTGAAATCAAACCTGGCCGATTTCCTGCCAACACCTATTATCACTGATAATAGAAAAGGCCACCGGTTTGCCACTCCTCCGAAGTCAATCGGCCGTCTGGGCGCCGCTTACGGGAACTTCGGCGTTATGGTCAAGGCATACGCTTACATACGCTCGCTCGGCACCGAAGGCTTAAAGGAGGTCAGCGAAAACGCGGTGCTCAACGCCAACTACTTGAAAGAAAAATTGAAGCCGTACTACCACCTGCCCTATGACCGTACCTGCATGCACGAGGTGGTCTTTTCGGGCGTGAAGCAGAAGACTAAAGGAGTTAGTACTCTGGACATCGCCAAACGCCTACTAGACTACGGCTTTCACCCACCCACCATCTACTTTCCCCAAGTGGTTGAGGAGGCCATCATGATTGAGCCCACGGAAACGGAGAGCAAGGAGACACTTGATGCTTTCATCAAAGCCATGGCCGAAATCGCTACTGAAGTTGAAAAAAGTCCGGAATTATTACACACAGCGCCGCACAGCACTCCCGTCATAAGGCTGGACGAGGTCAGCGCCGCCCGAAAACCGGACCTGCGATGGAAAATGTGATGACAGAGCCACCAGGTATTTCCCCGCCTAATTATAAGACTTTCCTTGTAGACTATCTTGGCATGGTGCCGTATGAGGTTGCCCTGAAGAAGCAGGATAGGTTGAGGCAACTAAGGGCGGAGGACAGAATTCCCGATGCCGTCCTGCTGCTGCAGCACCCGCATGTCTATACCATGGGTCGTTTCCATGGCGAAGAGGATATCATTGCCCTGACCAAAGAGATTCCTGTCTACCACACCAACCGCGGCGGCAGCATAACCTATCACGGGCCGGGGCAGCTTATCGGTTATCCCATTCTTCACCTCAAAGCGAACGGCCTCGGTGTCCGCGAATATATCTGGAAGCTGGAGGAGGTCATCATCAGGCTCCTGGGCGATTTCCACATAGAGGCACAGCGCCATAACAAATATCCGGGAGGCGTCTGGGCGAGCGGTGGTAAAATCTGCTCCGTAGGCATTAACGTCAGCCGTCATATCACCACGCACGGGTTTGCCCTCAACGTTAACAATGACTTAAAGTATTTTGTGAATATCAGGCCCTGCGGCCTGCGGGACACAGCGATGACTTCAATGGCGGAACTTCTGGGCCATATATTACCGTTTGATATGGTAGTAAGTGAATGGATAAACTGGTTCTCGGCCATTTTCGCCATGAAGCCGGAAACCAGCCGCCCGCTCCCGGTTGAGGTGGACACAATTGCCTAGAGTGCTTATGGCGAGGCACGGTAATACCACCGGCAACAGCGCGATGAGGTTCTGGGGCCAGACCGACGTTGAACTGAGCGCCAACGGTAAATCGCAGGCCAAGCGACTTGCCGACCGCCTTGCCGGGGAGAAAATCGACGCCGTTTACTCCAGCCAGCTGCGACGGGCTGCAGCCACTGCCGAAATTATCGCCGCCCGTCACCAGATAGAGGTCATCGCCTGTCCCGAACTTCTGGAGATAAATTTCGGCAAGGTGGAGGGACTGAGCTTTGACGAAATCGGGCAACGCTATCCAGAAATGGTCAGCACCTGGTCAACCCGCGACCCTTCGTTCCGCTTTCCGGAAGGTGAAAGCATCAAGGACCTGGACCAGCGGGTCAGCAAATTTCCCGGCCGATTGGAAGCGCATGATATTAAGGATACGGTTCTGGTGGTCGCCCACAGCGGAGTGCTGCGCCTTCTTATCTGCCACTTCTTGAATATAGACATATGGCACTGGCGACAGTTCCGCACCGATTTAGCCTCACTCAGTATCGTTGAGACCCACTCGCAGGGAGCTACACTCCATTTATTGAATGATATCTCTCATTTACGCTAAGTCCAGTCTTCTTTTTGCCTTTTAACGTAGCTTCGACTGTGATATACTTTATTTAAAGTAGCTGTCTCCTCTGGAGTTTTATGGCTGACCCTGAAAAAGCACAAAAGAGAATCCAAGAGCTGAGAGCCGAGATCAATCATCACAACTACCGTTATTACGTGCTGGACAGTCCTGAAATCAGCGATGCTGAATATGACACGCTGATGCGGGAGCTACAGCAGCTGGAAGCTCAGTACCCCCAGTTCTTGACCCCGGATTCGCCCACACAGCGGGTGGGTGCCGAACCTCTGGAGGCATTCGGCGTGGTGGAGCATCCGTTACCGCTGCTGTCCCTGGGCAACGCCTTTGCCAAAGACGAGCTGCTCGCCTGGCACAGTCGTACTGCCAAAATGCTCGGGCATACCAGCTTTGACTTTGTCGGTGAGCACAAGATAGACGGCCTGGCCGTTGCCCTTACCTATGTGAATGGCCGGTTCGCCACCGGCGCCACCCGCGGCGACGGACTGCGTGGGGAAGATATCACACAGAACCTCAGGACCATCAGAAGTATCCCCCTTTCCGTGCCCAAAGATGCTCCGTCAAGATTTGAGGTCCGCGGCGAAGTATACTTGCCGGTAGCTGGCTTTCATAAAATCAATAAGGAGAGAGAGGCGGAGGGACT
Source organism: uncultured Dehalococcoidaceae bacterium (assembly GCA_964493435.1). Classification (GTDB taxonomy): domain Bacteria; phylum Chloroflexota; class Dehalococcoidia; order Dehalococcoidales; family RBG-16-60-22; genus E44-bin89. Next base: position 100,619 of record CAZBMB010000005.1, read on the forward strand.
GCCTATGTTTGCCAACCCCAGAAACGCCGCCGCCGGCTCGGTGCGCCAGCTTGACCCACGGATTACCGCCCGGCGCCCGCTGGACATTTATATCTACATGCTCGGCTATGCCGAAGGCGGCGCCACGCCGGCAACCCACTGGGAGACCCTTGAATACCTGAAGTCGCTGGGTTTCAAGGTGAACCCTAACAACCGCCAGCTGTCCAGCATCGAGCAGGTCGAGGAATACTACCAGACCTGGGTGGGGAAAAGGGGAAACCTCAGATATCAGGCCGACGGCATCGTGGTCAAGGTTAACCAGCTTGAACTGCAGGAACGATTGGGAGATGTCGGCCGTGAGCCGCGGTGGGCGGTCGCCTACAAATTTCCGGCGGTTCAGGGGACTACAATCCTCAAAGAAATCGGCATCAGCGTGGGCCGTACCGGCACCCTCAACCCCTACGCCATCCTGAAGCCGGTATCGGTCGGCGGGGTAACCATCCGCCAGGCCGCTCTGCACAATGAGGATGACATCAGGCGCAAGGATATCCGCATCGGCGATACTGTTATCATCCAGCGTGCCGGCGAAGTCATACCTGAGGTGGTCGGGCCAGTGGCCAGCAAGCGCACCGGAAAAGAGAAGGAGTTCAAGCTTCTGGAAAAAGTATACGATAAAGAGAAGGGGCGCCCGGCCTGTCCGGTCTGCGGGAGCGAAGTGTTCCGCCCTGAAGGCGAAGTGATGTACTACTGCTCAAACGCCGCCTGCCCGGCCCAGGCGCAGCAGCGAATTGAGCTCTTTGCCTCACGCGGGGCTATGGACATCAGGGGCATTGGTGAAAATCTGGCTGCCACCCTCTTCAAGGAAAACCTGGTCAGAGACATCGCTGACCTTTACTATCTGAAAGACCATAAAGAGCAACTCCTGGAACTGGAAAAGATGGGCGAGAAAAGCGTCAGCAACATGCTGGCGGCCATTGAGAACAGCAAGGCCAGGCCACTGGCCAGGGTCATTCTGGGCCTCGGCATCCGCCACATTGGCGAGGAGACCGCCGAGCTTCTGGCCGGGGAATTTCACAGCCTTGATGCCCTGTCAAAAGCTTCCCGGGAAAGGCTGATGTCCGTTGAGACCATCGGCCCCAAGATTGCCGATAGCATCATCGCCTTTTTCCGGCAGGAGGCAAACAGGGACATAATCGAAAGGTTAAGAGAGGCCGGAGTCAAACTTACGGAAAAGCCAGTCAAGGCCGATAAGCTGCCTCTCGATGGCATGGAGTTTGTCCTGACCGGCACCCTTGAGTCACTTCCCCGGAAAGAAGCTGAGGCAAAGATAAAGGCTCTCGGCGGCACTGCAGGCAATAGCGTAACCAGAAAAACCACCTACCTGGTGGCCGGCGCCGACCCCGGCTCCAAATTGGATAAGGCACGGAGTCTGGGCACCAGAATACTTGATGAAGCTGAATTTCGGCAGCTTTTAAATAGGAAAACCTGAAATGAGACTGATTGTTGGCCTGGGCAACCCCGGATTGTTATACTCCCGCAATCGCCATAACATCGGCTTCATGTGCCTCAACCGCTTCGCCCGCAAGCACGGCATACGCTTTACCCGCAAACAGAGCCAGGCACGGATTGGCGAAGGTGAAGTTGCCGGTACGAAACTCATACTGGCCCGACCGCAGACCATGATGAACCTGAGCGGCAACTCGGTAGGACGGCTGGCGAAAAGATATAAAATCGACCCTGAAGATTTGATTGTCATCCATGATGACCTTGACCTGCCGCTGGGCAAAATCCGCGTCCGCCAGGGAGGCCGGTCCGCCGGGCATAAGGGCATTGAGTCGATAATAGCCTGCCTGGAAAACAACGATTTTATACGCATCAGGGTGGGCATTGGCCGGCCGGATGATATGAAGAGTGAGGTTGCGGACAGAGATGCCGGGGTCATCGACCACGTGCTCAGCGATTTTGACACCGCAGAGAACAGAACCGTCGCCGAAGCCATAAATAAAGTTTGCGAAGCCCTAACCTGTCTCCTCAGCGAAGGCCTGACCGCGGCGATGAACGAGTACAACTAGAAGACGCTAATGCATCGCAGCTTCATACGCATTGCTAACACTCAGGCTAAATGCTATAATTGTAGGACTGTATTCCCAGAGATGGTAGAGCGAAAGCGGTTTATCGCCGTTATCGGTGGCAGCGACTGTACCCCAGAAGAAGCCAGGCTGGCGGAGGAGGTGGGGCGAGAAATCGCCAGAAGTGGTGCGGTACTGGTCTGCGGGGGATTGGGCGGTATCATGACTGCCGCCTGCAAAGGCGCCAGCGCTGACGGTGGATTGACCATCGGCGTACTCCCAGGCAGTAGCAGACAGACGGCCAACCGGTATGTGCAGATACCAATCGTGACCAACCTGGGCGAAGCGAGGAATGTTATCGTAGTCAAGAGTGCTGAGGCAGTCATAGCTATCGGCGGCGGTTATGGCACTCTATCCGAAATTGGCCACGCGCTGCGCAATGACATCCCGGTCATCGGCCTGAATACCTGGTCGCTGTCACGGAATGCCCGGCCGGATAACTCCATCGCCCCTGCTCAGAACCCACAGGAGGCGGTGGAAAAAGCGCTCAATATGATAAATGACCGTAGTTAAGGAAAGAGCATGACCAAGGGAGCAACCGTCCAACAGGTAAAAGGGAGAGAAATCCTGGACTCAAGGGGCAACCCGACGGTAGAGGTTGAGGTAACGCTTTCGGATGGAATAGTCGGGCAGGCAGCCGTTCCCTCGGGGGCCAGCACCGGCACCTACGAAGCGGTTGAACTCCGCGATGGTGATAAAAAAAGATACGGTGGCAAGGGTGTCCTTAAAGCGGTAAACCATGTCAATGAGCATATTGCCCCTGGCATTAAAGGCATGGCCGCCGCCGACCAGGAAGCTATCGACCGCGCCCTGATTGAGCTTGATGGCACCGATAATAAATCGCGTCTTGGCGCCAATGCCATTCTGGGCACATCACTGGCCGTGGCTCGTGCCGCCGCGAATTCATTTGGTATCCCGCTTTATCGCTACCTGGGCAAGGCCAGTGAATATACGTTACCGGTACCGTTGCTGAATATTCTGAACGGTGGCAAGCATGCTGCCAATTCCACAGACTTCCAGGAATTCATGGTCGTGCCCGTCGGCGCCGATAGCTTCAGCAAATCCCTGCAAATGGGCACCGAAATCTACCATTCACTGAAGAAGGTATTGAATGATAGAGGGCTCAGCACCAACGTCGGTGATGAGGGAGGCTTTGCACCACCCCTTCCCTCCAATAAGGAGGCCATAGAGGCGGTTCTGGCCGCAATTGAGCAATCGGGCTACCGGCCAGGCCAGGACTGTTTCATTGCCCTTGACCCGGCCGCCAGCGAATTCTATCAGGATGGCCGATATGTGCTGACACGCGAAAGCACCAGACTGAGTTCGGCGGAGATGGTGGATTTTTATGTCAAATGGGTGGCAACCTACCCGATTATCAGCATTGAAGACGGCATGGCTGAGGACGACTGGGATGGGTGGAAGCTGATGACCGAGAAACTGGGCAGTAAAGTGCAGCTGGTCGGCGATGATCTCTACACGACCAACGCCAGCAGGTTAAGTCACGGCATTGATATAAAAGCGTCCAACTCCATCCTAATAAAGCTCAACCAGATTGGCACCCTTACGGAAACAATCGCCGCCATCAGGATGGCGCAGGGAGCTGGCTGGACGGCAATTGTCAGCCACCGCTCCGGCGAGACCGAAGATACCAGCATCGCTGACCTGGCGGTAGGTCTCAATGCGGGACAGATAAAGTCCGGCGCCCCATGTCGCTCCGAACGCACCGCCAAATATAACCGACTTCTCCGCATAGAGGCCGAGCTGGGACAGGCAGCACGATTCGCTGGCACGGAAACATTCACCCATTTAATGGTAAAATAATTAGACCATACATTACACTCTAAACTCGGGGGAAAGAAAATGGCAACCAGAGTCGGAATTAACGGGTTCGGTCGTATCGGCCGGCTGACCTTTCGCACCATAAACCAGTATCATAAAGGTAAGCTGGAGGTGGTGGCCATTAACGACCTCGCTGACACCAGGACCAGTGCCCACCTGCTGAAATGGGACAGCACCTACGGTCCCTACCCGGGCACTGTTGCCGCCAGTGATAGAGCCATCGCCGTCGATGGCCAAAAGATACAAGTCATTTCCGAGAGAGACCCTGCTAAAATACCCTGGCGCGACCACGGCGCCGACATCGTCATCGAGTCCACCGGCCTCTTCACCGACGCCGCCAAAGCTTCCGCCCACCTCAAGGGAGGCGCCAAAAAGGTGGTCATCTCGGCACCGGCCAAGAACGAGGATGTCACCATCGTTCTCGGCGTTAACGAGGAAAAGTATGACCCGGCAAAACATACCATAATCTCCAATGCTTCCTGCACCACCAACTGTATTGCCCCGGTGGTAAAGGTTCTCCACAATAATTTCGGTGTGGACAAGGGTCTGATGACCACCAATCACGCATATACCAATGACCAGCGAATACAGGATATGGTGCACAGTGACCTGCGCCGGGCGCGAGCCGCCGCCATAAACATCGTTCCCACCACCACCGGTGCCGCCCAAGCCGTCACCCTGGTTATCCCCGAGCTTAAAGGCAGGCTGCACGGCATGGCCTTCCGCGTTCCGGTGGTGACTGTCTCAGTTGTCGACTTCGTCGCCGACCTAACCGAAAACATCACCGTTGAGCAGGTCAATCGGGCCTTCAGAACAGCCGCGAAGGGGCCCCTGGCCGGCATCATGGAATACTGTGATGAGCCACTGGTCAGTATGGATTTCAAAGGCAATCCCGCCAGCACCATCGTTGACGCCCTGAGCACCATGGTCATCGGCGGCAACATGGTCAAGGTCCTAGCCTGGTACGATAATGAGTGGGGTTACAGCTGCCGACTGGCCGACCTCACCGCCTTTATCGCCGGCAAGGGGCTATAATGGCACTGGAAATAACGAAAAGAGGGTTACTTTTGAGGGAGGGACTTTTTTCTATACTGACCGCGTACCAGTACCGCACACAACACGCCTCATCTTCACATCTTGAAAAAAGTAAATCATTGACATTGACGGGGAATAATGTCTAAAATAACACAAGTCACAAAATAAGGTATAAAGTTGAAATTAATTATAGTTGGTTTTGGACAGTGTGGCGGCCGAATTGCTGACGAATTTGCCCGACTGAACCGCAGGGCACATGTTCAACGCGGTATCGATATTGTTGCCAACGTCTTCGCCGTCAACACCGATGTTGCCGACCTCAGCGGCCTGACCGGCATCAGAGCCGATTATCACCATCGCATCCTCATTGGTGGCCGTAAGACTGGTGGCCACGGCGTGGGTAAAATCAACGAGCTGGGCGCGGAGATCGCCAAAGAGGATGGCGATAAGATAATTGAAACGATAAGAACCAGCAAGCGTTTCACGGAAGCGGATGCGTTCCTGCTCATCGCGGGCGCGGCCGGCGGTACCGGTTCCGGCGCACTTCCCGTAATAACGCAACTGATTAAAGAGCGCTATGTGGATAAGCCAGTATATAACCTCGTTGTCCTGCCCTTTGAGCATGAAGAAGCCACCGAGGAAAGAACCATATACAATGCAGCTACTTGTCTGAAATCAGCCTATCTGGTGGCGGACGCCATCTTCCTGGTTGATAACCAGAGATACGTAATGAAAGATGCGTCAATTAGAAGCAACCTAGCCAAAATTAATGCCCTGATTGCTGACCCATTCTACAATCTGCTCTGCGCCGGCGAGGAAAAAAAGCACCAGTACATCGGGGCGAAGATACTTGATGCCGGAGATATCATACAGACGCTGACCGGGTGGACAGCCATTGGTTACGGGCGGTCCGAAATCTCATTAGCCAAGAAAATAATGGCCCGTACGCGCGATTTCAGAAACAAGGCCACGGAAGCCCAGAAGGGATCCCAGGCCATGGATGAAGCCATCAGTGGACTTTCAATGAAGGTAAATCCGATAGATTCAAAGAGAGCGCTCTATCTGGTTTCTGCCCCGCCCAAAGAAATGAATGTCGATCTCATCAAGGAACTCGGCACGTATCTCAAGAGCCTCGCTCCCGAGGCAGTCATAAGAAGCGGTGATTATCCCAGGGAGAAGGGGCTGCTAGACATCACCGTCATCCTGTCGGAACTCAGTGATGTGGAGAAGGTGAGGAACTACTTTACCAAGACAATCAGCCTCATTACCGCTCTGAAGAAGAGACAGGAAGGCATTGAAGACAAGTACCGGGGTATAGAGGTCACCCTCAAAGATATACCATCCTTAATTTAATCCGCAACAACCAATCACGCACAAGTGTATCAGTCAAGTCAGGAAGTACTCCGTCGGCTTTCCACCTCACCTATCGAGAAAGCTTGGCGTATATACTCCAAGCCTGAACTACGGTTTCTTCGCGGAGTTGCCAGGCCCCAGCAAGCGCCTCTTCCCTCCTCTTCTTAGCCTCCTCTATCCGCTCCTCGCACCTCCTCTCCGCCTGTTCTTTTTCCTTCTTGAACGCTCTTTCTGCCTGCGAAACGGCATCATCACGCGCTTTAAGTGCCGAGGCTAACATCTCATCGCGTGCTTGCATAGCCTCTTTTACCGCTTCATCATGGGCTTTCTCCGCCTGCTGCTCGGCACGCTTGTAGGCTTTGGCAATTTGTTGCTCATTGGCCCGATAGGCACTGGCCACCTGCCGCTGCGCTTCCATGAAAGCAGCGTAAGCTCTTTCTGCCTGTCCCAATACCTCCTCAAGCGGCGTAGACGGTTGCGCTTCTACTTCGGCGCTGACCTCTTCCACTTCTTCAGGAACGGCTTCAGCCGCTTCCTCAACTACTTCTTCGGCTTCCTCATTAACCTTTTTGGCCTGTTCCTTTGGGTTCGCCATGGAGTACCTCCTGCGTTAATATTACTGATACACTGATTTGTGATTGGTTTTTATATAATCTTTTATTCCTCAGTATCTTCATCCTCCTCCTCTACATTATCTTCACCGGCCGGTTCGTCTTTCTTATCCTCATACATCCGTGCCAGAAAGTTCAAACGTGCTTCTATCTTTTCTTTTCCCTTACCACGAGGCGCCTTTGATTTACCCTTTACATTTGATTCCTTGGCCCTGCCAATTGCCTGAGCAAAGGCTTTGAGTGTTGCTTCAGCAGTCTCTTCATCAGTTGTTCCAGCTACCTCAGCAACCGGCTCTTCCTCGCGAGATTCCTCTGCCTCACCAATAGATTTTTCAAAAGCTTTTAACGATGCGTCAGCTGCTTCCCTCGCCTCATTTCCTTCTGCCTCAACGCGCAGAATGGCCCGCTCAAACGCTCCCATGGCCGCTTCTGCTGCCTCTTTGGCAACCCGCGTAGTCTCAGCGGTTGCCTCCTTGGCAGCCCGCACCGTGGCTTCAGCAGCCTGTTTAGCTGCCTTCGCAGATTCCTTGGTGGTCTTTTTTGTCTCCTGACTTATTGACTCGACCCGACTTATCGCTTCTTCAAAGGCCTTCACCGAGGTTTCGGCAGCCTCTCTGGCAGCTCTGGTAGCCAGCTTGGTAGCTTCTTTGACCGCTTTAATTGATTCATCAGCCGTATCTTTGGTTTCCTTGCCAATTGCCTCTGCCTTGCTTATTACCTCCTGGGAGGCTGTGGTCGCCGCCTCGGCGGCTTCTTTGGCAATACGCGTCGCTTCTTCAATCGCTTCCTGAGATGCCTGCGTTGCGGCCTCGTTTGTTTCCCTGGCTTCTCGTCCAATTTCCTCAGCTCGACTTATTGCCTCCTGAGAGGTACTGGTTGATGCTTCGGCGGCTTCCTGGGCAGTTTTAATCGCTGTTTCCGCGGCTTCCTGGGTTGCCTGGGCCGAAGTATCAGCGATCTCTTTGGCCTCCTGACTGACCTGTTCAATCTGCGCTATCGCCTCCTCCGAGGCACGGGCCGATGCTTCAGCCCTCTCCTGCGTAGTCGTAACCGCGTCCTCTGCCCGCCTCAACGTCTCCACGCTCATCTTATCAACCCGCTCCAGCGCTGTCTCAAAGGTCCTGACCAGTTTATCATGCGCGGCTTGTATCTCATCTCTTACCGCTTCGGCACGACTGATTGCTTCCTGAGACTCTCTTGACGATGCGTCAGCGGCTTCTTTGGAGGCAGCGATTGCCGCGTCAACAGCCTCCCTGGTAGCCATGGTAGCTTCCTCTATCGCTGCCCTGTTTTCCAGGCTTATTGCCTCAGCTCTATTTATAGCTTCCTTTGAAGCCTTGGCGGAATTCGCGGCCGCCAGCTTGGTATCCTTGCTAATCGCCTCGGCACGAACCATTGCTTCCTGCGATGTTCTCAATGAGGTCTCGGCAAGCCCCTTGGCATCGGTGCTGATTTTATCCGCCCGGAACGCCACTTCCTTAGCCGCTTTTGACGCTGCCTCGGACATTTCCTTTGTTGTCTGGCTGGCTCTCTCCGCCCTGATGGCAGCCGCTCTGGCTTCCCTTAGCGATGCTCCTGTAGCTATTTGGGCATCATGGCTCACCTTCTCTGCCTTGCCGGAAGCTTCCTTGGCAGCCTTAATGGATTCCTCAGCCGCTTCTTTGGCAAGCCGACCAGCTTCTTCAGCCTTGTCAAGTTCCTCTTTAGCTGCTTTAGCCGCAGACCCAGCAACCTCCCTAGCCTCAGCAGTTATTTCAGTGACCCGAGTCAGCCCTTCTTCTGAAGCAACGTATGCCGCCTCCGCCGCTTCCATGGCCTCTTTGCTTATCTCCTCGGCACGATTTATGGCTTCCTGAAAACGCTTGGTGATTGCTTTGGCGGCTTCTTTTGGAGTACGCGCTGTTTCCTCAGCCCGTCTTATCGCCTCTTCAGCGGCAGCAATAGCAGCATCCGCGCTTTCCCGCACCTCCCGGTTGACCTCATCCGCACGCTTTATCGCCTCTTCGGCAGCTTTTCTGGCGGCGTCGGCAGCTTCTTTTGCCTCCAGGCTGATCTGCTCGGCACGCTTTATCGCTTTCTGAGCAGCAACGGTGGTCGACCCAGCCGCCTCCATAGCGGCACGACTCAGCTGTTCCGCCCGGGCAACAGCCTTCTCAAAGGCGCCGATTTCTTGCTCAGCGCTATCCAGTACTTCACGCGATGGTGCTTCTCTCGCCATCAACCTCACACCAAATTGTTTTACACAATTCTAATATACGTTTACTATATTTTCAACATTTTTTATTAAGTCAAGAATTCTTCCAGATAATATTTGGGCAATCATTGACTTCACCACAGTCTTATTTTTACTCTCCCCCGACGTTATTACCAGATACTTTATTACTACGTTTATCAGTACCTCCCTAAAGCGCAGAGATTGACATTATACTACAAGTGTGTTTAAAATAACTAAACTCTATAATTTTCATCAGAGGTGGGCTATGAAACTAGTAGTCGTAGGTTTCGGACAGTGTGGTGGTCGAATTGCTGACGAGTTTGCCCGTTTGAACAAGAAAGCTAAAAGCCAGCGTGGCATTGAGATAGTCACCGGTTGCTACGCGGTCAATGCCGATGCGGCTGACCTGAGCGGTCTCACCAGCATCAAAAAGGATTACCAGCATAGGATCCTCATCGGTAGTCGCAAGACAGGCGGCCACGGCGTGGGTAAGATAAACGAACTCGGCGCTGAGATCGCCCGAGAGGATGGCGATAAGGTAATCGACGCGATAAGAACCACAAAACGTTTCTTTGAGACAGATGCCTTCCTGTTTATTGCCAGTGCCGCCGGTGGCACCGGTTCCGGGTCAGTCTCAGTGATGACGCAGCACATAAAAGAAAGATATGTCGATAAGCCTATTTACAATCTCATCGTCCTTCCCTTTGAACATGAGGAAACCACCGAGGACCGAACCATGTATAATACCGCCACCTGTTTAAAGTCCTCATACTCCGTGGCTGACGCCGTATTTCTGGTGGACAACCAGAGATTCGTACGCAAGGATTCTTCTATCAAAGGTAATATTTCCAAAATCAACGCCATGATTGCGGAGCCGTTCTACAACATGCTGTGTGCCGGCGAGGAAAAGAAAGCCAAGTACATTGCCTCAAAGGTGCTTGATGCCGGCGATATTATCCAGACGCTGGTTGGCTGGACGGTAATCGGCTACGGTAAGTCGGATATCCCTCTAATCAGGTTCCGTCGCGAATCAAGGCGTGATTTCAGGGCTAAAGGAGATGAGACCTTAAAGGGCATCCAGGCCATGGATGAAGCCATAAGCGAGCTGTCACTGAAATGCAATCCTGTTGATTCCAAGAGATCTCTTTACCTCATCTCGGCGCCGGGCAAAGAGATGAACATGGACATGGTTAAAGCTCTCGGGGATTATATGAGGGATATTGCACCGGAAGCCCTTATCAGAAACGGCGATTATCCACGTGAAAGAGGCGTGCTTGATGTTACCGTAATCCTGTCCGAACTCAGTGATGTGGAAAAGGTGCGAACTTACTATACCCAGTCCACCCAGCTTATCCCCGAGTTCAAGAAGCGACAGGAAGAAACCGAAGTCAAACTGAGAGCCATAGAAGACGCCTCCAAAGACATCCCGTCCCTGCTCTCTTAAAGCGCTATAGACCTGGCAAGCCAGCTTTGCGGCGGAAGAAAAAAATTCGGCTGAGCAAAGCTGGCTTTTTATTTTAAAGCGGCACAGGGTATTAAAAAACAATAAAAGACCTGTACACAATGTATTGAACCTGACTTCATAACGGCTGACAACCGCCTAGAAACACCACCCCATATGGGTTATAATAAGTAAAATGGCTTCTCAGGTCTTTTACCGCCGGTGGCGACCACAGACCCTTGCCGAAGTGGTCGGTCAGGAACAAGTAACCAAGACACTGCACAATGCCCTGACTGGCGGTCACGTATCTCATGCCTACCTTTTTTGTGGTCCACGCGGTACCGGCAAGACCAGTACGGGACGCATTCTCGCCAAGGCGGTTAACTGCCTTACCAACGAAGGTAAGGGTGAACCATGCAACTCCTGCGACATGTGTCAGGCAATCACCGAAGGCAGAGCTCTGGATGTCATCGAAATCGACGCCGCCAGCAATACCGGCGTGGATAATATCCGCGACCTCAGGGAAAAGGTCAATTACTCGCCAAATGAAGCGCGGTACAAGGTATATATCATAGATGAAGTACACATGCTGAGCACCAGTGCTTCCAATGCGCTGCTTAAAACGCTTGAAGAGCCACCCCCACACGTCATCTTTGTTCTGGCCACCACCGAGGTGCATAAAGTGCTGCCCACCATCATGTCGCGCTGCCAGCGCTTTGATTTCAGGCGGATTTCACAGGCCGACGTGGTGACCAAGTTGACTCAAATCAGTAAAAAGGAGACCATTAAAATCGAGCCGGAAGCGCTGAAACTCATCGCCCGGGCCGCCACCGGCAGTCTGCGAGATGCCGAGAATCTTCTGGAACAGCTGACGACGTACTACGACAAGAAAGTCACTCTGCCGCAGGTTCAGACAATCTTGGGTATTACCGGTGACTCGCGAGCTAAAGAGATAATAAAACATATTGTTAATAACGATGTCACCGCGGGCATATCGGCCATAAACGGTATCAATAGTGATGGACTGGACCTTCGTCAGTTCAATCGGGAACTGGTACTATACCTAAGGGCACTGCTGCTGGTGAAAACAGGCTCTGGTGAATCAATAGACCTGCCCACCGAGGACATTGCCGAATTGAAAGAACTGGCCAGCAAGATTTCACTGGCGCAGATACTGAAAGCGGTAAAACTCTTCGGGCAGCTTGACCTCAGCCTCGACAACTACTCTACACTACCGATGGAGTTGGCGTTGGTGGATGCAACACTGCCTTCCGGTAAAGAGCCGCCAGCGGTAAAAGTGGAACCAGAGGTACGGCAACCTGCCAAGCCAGCGGCTCCAGAGGTGCCATTGACGAAGTCAGAAAAGGCACCCGTTGAAAAAGAGGGACGTGCCCGTCCAGCAGATGAACAGAAGCTTGAACCGGCACCGGTAACAGCCCCAGCCCAAGCAGAGGAAAAAAGCCCGCCAGAACCAGAACCGGAACCCGCACTAGTTCCGACAGAAGCTGCCCCCGCCGTACCCATTGGGGGCGGTGGTGAGGAAATTGAGTATCTGCAATCGAACTGGCTCAAGTTCATCCGGGACGCCCCTTCCAGCATGAGCCGAACTCCAGCGGCGGCTCTGCTCAGGAGCGCCAAGCCGAAGGCCATTGAAAAAAATACCGTCACCCTGTCTTTCAAGTTCCCACTGCATAAGGAAAGCATGGAAAAAACGGATAATCTGCAGATAGCCGAGCAAATTATCAGCAACTTTCTGGGTCGTGCCTGCCGCGTCCACTGTGTTTCCGAGCCAGAAGCAAACCACCTGATTGAGGAAGCCCTGAAAATAGGCGCTCAGATTATTGAATCGGAGGAAAAATGAACAGGTTCATGTTACAGCAGGCCCAGAAACTCCAGGCACAGCTGGCTAAAGCCCAGGAAGAATTGAGCGAGCTTACCGTTGAGGGCAGCTCTGGAGGCGGCGCGGTCAAGGTGGTCATGAACGGGCAGCAGAAAATACAATCGGTAACAATATCACCCGAGGTGGTCAACCCGGAAGACGTTGAGCTGTTGCAGGACCTGGTGCTGACCGCCGTCAGCGAAGCCCTCACCAAGTCCCAGGAAGCAGCCGCCAAGCACCTCGGCGGTCTTACCGGCGGTCTTAAAATTCCCGGACTAACCTGATTGAAAGAAGGAGAAACAGCATTGGAACAGGACGCCCTGCCCAACACCGACGTGCTCAATAACCTTATCCAAGAGTTCAACAAACTACCCGGCATCGGGCCGAAGAGCGCCCAGCGCATCGTCTTCCACCTGTTGCGCGCCGGTGACGAGCAGAGCAAGCTTCTGGCCGAAGCCATTCTTTCGCTGAAACGGAAGATAACCCTGTGCTCAACCTGCTGCAATGTCACCGAGGCCGACCCCTGCACCATATGCCGCAACGACCAGCGCGACCGCAGCCAGATATGCATCGTGGAGCAGCCTCAGGACATCCTGGCTCTGGAGCATACCGGCATTTATCATGGCATGTACCACGTCCTGCACGGTGCTATTTCCCCCGCCGAAGGCGTCGGCACCGATGATATCAGGCTGAGAGAATTGATGGACAGATTGAAAGATGGCTCGGTCAGCGAAATTATTCTGGCCACCAATCCCAATCTTGAAGGAGAACAGACCGCCATGTACTTAAGTCGCCTGATAACACCGCTGGGCATCAGGGTCACCCGCCTCGCCCGCGGCCTGCCCTTCGGCACCGAACTGGAATACGCCGACGACGTAACGCTCACCCGCGCCATTGAAGGCAGGCAGGAATTTTAAAATTTGATCATCAAACGTACTTGGCTTCCAGAAATAAACTTTCCTCTGATAATTTCCCATGCTACCGTTAAAAATATTCGGCGTCGGCAAGCCACCGGACTCAGTTATGGACAATAAAACTTACTGGAATAAGCGGTTTCGGAACGAGGGGCACGTGTGGGGGACGGGACCGAGCCCGACTGTCCAATTCGCAATCGGAGTCTTCCGCCAGAACGGGGTACAGAAAATCCTGGTCCCTGGCTCCGGCTATGGGCGGAATACAAAACCCTTCCGTGAAGCGGGCTTTGATGTCACCGGAATAGAAATATCAGACACTGCCTGTGAAATGGCCGAAACATTCGACCCTCAGACCAAGACATATAACGGCTCCGTCCTGGATATGTCCATTATTCCCGGGAGATACGATGCCCTGTACTGCTACAACGTCCTGCACCTTTTCCGCGAAAAAGAGAGATTTTTATGTTTGCAGGAATGCAATGATAAAGCAAAAAACAACGGGCTGCTGTATTTCACCGTTTTTTCGGATAAAGAAGCCAGCTTTGGCAAAGGCCAGGAAGTGGAAAAGAACACTTTTGAGAGTCGACCGGGCAGGCCAGTGCATTACTTCACCGAGGTGGAGCTGCGCCATTATTTCAAGGATTTTGAAGTCATTGAGTCGGGCATCACCGAGGACCAGGAGAACCACGGTGAAGGCCCGCACACGCATACCCTACTGTATATTCTGGCACGGAAGCCGAAGTAGAGTAACGAAATGCCCAAGCCACGCACCTATCAGACGGAAGCCGTCATTATCAAGAAGACCAAACTGAGAGAGGCTGACGTCATATTCACTCTCTACACGCCGCACCTCGGCAAGATTCAGGCCTTTGCCAAAAGCGTCCGCAAAACGAAAAGCAAGATGGCCGGGCACCTGGAGCTCCTCACCCACAGCCAGGTCTCGCTGGCCAGAGGACGCAACCTGGACACCATCATCGGCAGCCAGACGATAAGCGGCTTCCTGCCCCTGAAAAGCGACCTCTGGCTCACCTCCTGCGGACTGTATATCCTGGAACTGGTCAACCAGTTCACCGCTGACAACGTGGAAAATATATCTCTCTTCGGGCTGCTGCTGGCGACAATGGAACAGTTGGGTAAAACCAGTAACAGAGACCTGACACTGCGCTATTTTGAACTGCACCTCCTTGACGAGTCCGGCTACCGGCCGCAGTTGCACCAGTGCGTCTCCTGCCAGAAATCGCTGGAGCCGGTGAACAACTCGTTCAGCCCGAATGCTGGCGGCATGCTGTGCCCGGACTGCTCGGCCAGCCACCCTTCAAGCCACCCGCTCTCGGTCAATGCCCTGAAAGTGCTGCGCCTGCTGCAGGACAGCGATTATGGCACCGTCGACCGACTGAAAATAGACGAGGGACTGGCCCGGGAGCTGGAGAGGGTGCTGGGCGGCTACCTCAAACACCTCCTGGAACGGGAGGTTAAGTCGGCCGCCTGGCTTGATACGCTGCGGGAGCAGACAAAGCCATCATTGCCGACAAACGACACTTTACGCTAATTCTGAAATAGCCTATAATAAAACGGACTGGGGGTCTGGAACTCTCAGTCTTTTTGCTATATTATAGGTGCAGAAATGACGAGCCGACTGGACCGCATAACACAGCAGCGCCGCGAAAAGATGGAGCGACTTCGCTCTCAGGGCATAGAACCGTACCCGCATCGCTATGAGCGCAGCCATACTGCCCAGGAAGCCGCCGAACTGCTTGAGCGGGTGGAGGCGGGGCAGACCGAAGAGAAGCAGGTCAGGGCCGCCGGGCGCATTATGGCCGTCAGGCGGATGGGGAAAGGCGCATTTGCTGACATCCGCGACGGCTCGGGTAAAATCCAGCTTCTTTTCCAGGACGTTGACAAACTGGCGGGAAAACAAGGCCCGCTTTTTAAGGAATTAGATATCGGTGACTTCATCGGCGTAGAAGGCTCCGTGCTGCGTACCAGAACCGGTGAACCCACCGTCGCTGTGAAGCATTTCGTGCTGCTGTCCAAGTCTTTGCAGCCTCTGCCGGAAAAATGGCACGGCCTCAGCGATGTTGACACTAGGTACCGGCAGCGCTATCTCGACCTGATAAGCAATCCGGAGACAAAGTTAACCTTCAAAATTCGCAGCCAGGTCATCAACGCCATACGGCAGTATCTCAACGAGCGCGATTTCATTGAGGTGGAGACGCCGGTGCTTCAGCCGTCGCCGGGAGGTGCTCTGGCCCGACCTTTCGTTACCCACCACCACGCCCTTGACCAGAACTTTTACCTGCGCATCGCCCCGGAACTTCACCTCAAGCGTCTGATTGTCGGCGGCATGGACCGGGTCTATGAGCTGGGACGCATTTTCCGCAATGAAGGCGTCTCCACCAAACATAACCCGGAGTTCACCATGCTGGAGAGCTACCAGGCTTACGCCGATTATAACGACGTTATGGACATGCTCGAGGAGATGGTCGCCTGGGCCAGCAAAAAGGTGATGGGCACCACCAAGATAAAGTTCGGCGACTACACCATCAACTTCAAGCCCCCCTGGCCGCGTCTCACCCTGCGCGAAGCCGTTGAGACAGGCAGTGGCCTTGATTTCACCAAGTATCCCACCGCCGATGGACTCAGAGAACGGATGAGACCCAAGATGAAGGCGCTGGGGCTGGAGGTTGACCCGGATAAGAACTGGGCGAAACTGGTGGATGACCTCGTCTCCACCTTTGTCGAGCCCAGACTCATCCAGCCAACATTCGTTAAAGACTATCCGGTGTCAATGTCGCCTCTGGCCAAGACCAAGCCCGGCGAGAAACGAGTGGTGGAGCGCTTTGAGGCGTTTGCCGGCGGCATGGAGATCGCCAACGCCTTTTCCGAACTCAATGACCCGGACGAGCAGCGGCAGCGCTTCGTCCAGCAGCAGAAAGAGAGACCCGGGAAGGATGAGGAAAGCTGGACCATTGACGATGACTACCTGCTGGCACTGGAATACGGTATGCCGCCGACTGGCGGGCTGGGGGTGGGCATAGACCGGCTGGTGATGTTGCTCACCAACCAGTCGTCAATTCGCGAGGTTATACTTTTCCCGCAGCTGCGAGAGAAGCCATAAAAATTAAAGAGGGAATCCATGCTTGACCTGAAATTCATTCGTGAGAACAGCAAAGTGGTCGAGAAGGCGCTGAAAAACCGGCAGGACAGCGCCCCGATTGACGATATACTGCGGCTTGACGCCGAGCGCCGGCTGAAACTCCTTGAACTGGAGAGCCTCCGGCACACCCGCAAGGAGGCTGCCAAAGAAAGAAAGGTGGATAAGACATCAGCGGAGGAGGCACGCGACCTGCGCGCCATGATACGCGACTTTGAGGAAGAGGTGAAGAGCATAGATGCCCAGCTTGAGGAACTTCTCCTGCAGGTGCCCAATGTCCCCCACCCATCTGTCCCGGTTGGCAAGAGCGAAGAGGACAACGTGGTAGTTCGGACGTGGGGCGAGCCGAAAAAATTCAGCTTCACCCCTGCCCCCCACTGGAAGCTCGGTGAGGCACTGGATATCATCGACTTTGAGCGTGGCGTCAAGTTATCGGGGACGAGGTTCTACGTCTTGAAAGGACTGGGCGCCCGTTTGCAGCGCGCCCTCATCTGGTTCATGGTCGACCTCCACACCGGCAAGCACGGCTACCGCGAGGTCTATCCGCCCTTCATGGTCAGGCGCGAGTGCATGGTTGGCTCCAGCAATTTGCCCAAGTTCGCCGATAATCTCTACCACGACCCCGATGACGATTTCTGGTTCGTGCCCACGGCGGAGGTGCCTCTGACCAATCTTCACCGCGACGAAATCATCCCGGCAGGCGCGCTGCCCTTCAACTACGTTGCCTACACCGCCTGCTTCCGCCGCGAAAAGATGTCGGCGGGGAAGGACACACGCGGTATCAAGCGCGGCCACCAGTTCGACAAGGTAGAGCTTTATAAATTCACCGAGCCGGAAAAGTCTTATGACGAGCTGGAGAAGATGGTCAGCGATGCCGAGACGGTCTGCCAGCAGCTTGGACTGCCCTATCGCATCGCCATGCTCAATACCTCCGAGCTCGGCTTCGCCTCGGCCAAGTCCTATGACATTGAGGTCTGGGCGCCCGGCTGCGGGGAATGGCTTGAGGTCAGCTCCTGCTCAAACTGCACCGACTTTCAGGCCAGAAGGGCCAATATCCGCTACCGCCCCACCCCCGACTCCAAACCACAGTTCGTCCACACATTGAACGGCTCCGGCCTGGCTTTGCCCAGGATAATGATTGCCGTCATGGAAAACTACCAGCAGAAAGACGGCAGCATAGCCGTTCCAGAGGTGCTGCAGCTTATGGTGGGAGAGAAGGTGATATGTTAATGCGCAGGTTTACTATTAAAAGGTCTAAAAAAGCGGGGCTTCCCCCGGGCACCCTTGTCCATATCGGCGAGCGGAAAGCGGAGAAGGTGCGTATCACCATCATTGATTATGATGAAAAGCAATTTAAAGAGATGGAAGCGGAGACCATTGAGGTTTGTTTCCCTTTCAAGAGCGAACCAACGGTTACCTGGATAAATATAGATGGGCTTCATCAGGTGGATATCATAGAAAAGCTGGGCAGTTGCTATAATCTGCATCCACTCCTGCTGGAGGATATTTTAAATACCGAGCAGCGCCCCAAGATGGAGGACTTCGGAGACCATCTTTTCTTTGTCCTTAAAATGCTGGACCTCGGGGAGAACAGTGTTATAGAGACAGAACAGATAAGCCTGGTGCTCGGCTCAAACTACGTGATTTCCTTTCAGGAACATGAAGGAGATGTTTTTAACGCCGTCAGAGAAAGAATCAGAAAGAACAAAGGCCGCATCCGGAAATCAGGCGCTGATTACCTTGCCTATACCTTAATGGATTCCATTGTTGATAACTATTTCCTGATTCTGGAAAATATCGGGGAGAGAATAGAGGCTACCGAACAAGAGTTAACCGTAAACCCTACTCCAGAAACCTTACATTCTATCCGTGACTTAAAGAGGGAAATGATTTTTCTGCGCAGGTCCGTCTGGCCGTTAAGAGAGGTAATCAACAACCTGGAACGGGGCGAGTCGCCGTTGATTCATAAGTCTTTAAACGCCTATCTCCGTGATGTTTACGACCATACCATCCAGATTATTGATACCGTGGAGAGCCTGAGAGACATGATATCCGGCCTGCTTGATGTTTATCTTTCCACCATAAGCAACAGGATGAATGAGGTTATGAAAGTTCTGACCATCTTTGCTTCGATATTTATACCGCTTACTTTTATCGCCGGTATTTATGGGATGAACTTCAAATTCATGCCGGAACTGGAATGGGGCTGGGGTTATTTTGCCTCCCTATGCGTAATGGCCCTGGTGGCCGGTGCCTTGCTGGTCTATTTTAAACGAAAAAAGTGGCTATAAGGGCATGCTTGTGATATTATCGCTCGGGGAGGGGTGTCCGAGTGGCCTATGGTGACGGTCTTGAAAACCGTTGTTCTCGCAAGAGGACCGTGGGTTCGAATCCCACCCCCTCCGCCATATTTCCCCCGAATATCTAAAAATGAAACCTGAACCCCTGCTCAAAGCCCTCACCGGTGCCGGCCTCGGCTCACGCCGCAGGATGGCCGACGCCATAAAATACGAGCGCGTCACCGTCAACGGCGCGGTGGTGACCAACTTCCGCCACCCGGTGAACCTGGCGGAGGACGTAATCACTCTCGACGGCAGGAAGCTAGACCTCAAGCCCGCACCGACGGTAACCCTGATGCTGCACAAGCCGGCGGGGTACATCTCCACCCTCAGCGATGAGCGTGGTCGGAGGAAAGTCACCGATTTACTCCCGGATAAATACCGCCATTTACGGCTCTACCCGGTGGGGCGGCTGGACAAAGACAGCACCGGCCTGCTGCTCCTCACCAACGACGGCGACCTCGCCTACCGCCTGACCCACCCCCGCTACGAGCATGAGAAGGAATATTTTGTCCAGATTCAGGGAAAGCTAAGCAGGGAGGAAATGAGAAAGCTGGAGCAGGGCATCGAGCTTGAGGAGGGCAAGACCGCTCCCGCCAGGGTGGAAGAAGTATCTGCGGAACCCTTCAACCACAGCCTCACCATCCACGAGGGCCGGAAACGACAGGTGCGCCGCATGTTCAGTCACCTGGGGCGCAGGGTTACGGCGCTCAAGAGAATCAGATTCGGAACGCTGGCGCTGGGCAACCTGCCAGAAGGAAAAACGCGGGAGCTCGGCGCTCAGGAGATAGCTCTACTGCTCACTCGCGCTCGATAGATACCTTGTTCAGGTTAGCGTAACCCATTGGTGTAAGCTCGTAGCCGCTGACATAGGGTTTGACCAGATGGTAGTTCTTGCTGAACCAGAGCGGAATACAGGCGGCGTCCTCGACCAGCATCTGCTCGGCTTCCTGATAGAGCGCCAGGCTGGCATCATAGTCAAGTTCCACCCCCGCCTGCTCCAGAATATCGTCCACCTCGGGGTTGCTGTACTCGCCGGCGTTATTCTCCTCGCCGGTGCGGAAAAGTATTTCAAGGAAGTCCTGAGGGTGGGGATAGTCAGCCACCCAGCCCAAGAGGTACATCTCGTCCTTCTCTTCCTTCAGGTTGTAGAGAAACCACTCCGGCTCCAACTGCCTGACCGTGACCTCCACGCCGAGGTTCTGCCGCCACTCGTGGATTACGGCCTCAAGACCGCTTGAAATAAGTCCCCCCCAGCCCATGGTCGTCACCGTAATCGGCGGCAGGTTCTCCACACTCCCATAACTGGAACTGGCAATAAGCTCCTTCGCCTTTTCAATATCAAACCCCAGGCCCTCCAGGTTCTCGTTGAAGCCGGGAATGCCCGGCGGCAGAATGCCATCAGCCCGTTCCATCATATCTTTAAAGACCAGCGAGACCAGCCTGTCCTTGTCCAGGGCCATGCTGAAGGCACGCCTCAGATTGGCATCGTCGAATGGAGGCCGGGTGTGATTGAAGCCGATATAACTAAAGCTCAGTTCGGGCACAATCTGCAGTTCCTTATAAAAGTTGCCCGCCGGATCGGTTACCTTATCCACGTAATTGATATCAACGTCGGTGGCATCAATTTCCCCGGTCTCATACAGATTCATCGGCACGCCTCCCCAGAGCTGAAAAACCACCGTGCCAACCTTGGCTTTTTCTCCGTGGTAATAGTCGTTCTTTTCCAGAACCAGCAGATTCTCCGCCTCCCATTTTTTCAGCCGAAATGGGCCGGTGCCGTTGGGCTCAAGCCACCACTGACCACCCATTTCCGCCTCGTTTCTGTCCACCACGAACGCCACGGGGTAGGTCATCTTGGACAGGAAATAGGACTTCGGGGTATCAATGGTTATCTGGAGTGTATAGTCATCAATAACCTGCACCCCGCTTATTTCCCGCGCCTTCCCGGCCAGCACATCTGCAACGCCAACGATGTCTCCCAGATAGGTGGCCGCGGTCATCGACCCCGTAGACGGAAGGCAGGCGCGCTCCAGCGAATACTTGCAATCATGGGCGGTGACCTGCCGACCGTCCTGGAACTTGACATCCCGTCGCAGATAAAAAGTGTAGGTGCGACCGTCAGTGCTGATGTCCCAGCGCTCGGCGATGTCCGGAGCCGGTTCCAGATTCTCATCAAGGCGCACCAGTCCACTATAAATCTGCTGGATATATTCATGGGAAATCATCTCCCCGGATACTGCCGGGTCAAGGGTAATCGGGTCGATGCCGTAGAGGTTCAGCGCCGTTTCCTGCCCGCGCTGACAGCCGACCAGCACCAGGCCACACAGTATTAATACGGCGAAAATGCTATAAATGACGCGTTTCATCTCCGGCACCTATTCATACCTAGTTACAGATTGGCCTCGACTGCCTTGCAGAACTCGGCCGTGGTGGCGCTTCCTCCCTGGTCGCGGGTGAGATGTTTCCCGTCCTGATATACTTTGTATATCGCTGCCTCCAGCTTTGCCGCTTCTTTCTCATAGCCTAGATGTTCCAGAAGCATACCGCCGGCCAGGAGCATGGCGGTGGGATTTATGATATTTTTCCCGGCGATATCGGGCGCCGTGCCGTGTACCGATCCGAAGTAAGCAAATTCCTTGCCGACGCAGGTATTTGGCGCCAGCCCCAGCCCACCGATAAGCGCCGCGGCTTCGTCCGCCAGAATATCGCCATGCTGATTGCCCATAATTAACACATCGAACTGCTGCGGGTTGATGACCAGTTGCTGGGCACAGTTATCAACTATCAACTGATTGAACGTAAGTTCGGGGTACTGCTTGACCGTCTCCTCAGCGATGCGACGGAACATCTCATCCACCTGCGTCAGCAAATTGTACTTGCTGGACACGGTAACCAGTCCTTTACCACCCCTGGCTTTTCGCCGCATGGCTATTTCGCAGGCCATGCGGCAGATATCCTTCGTTATCGCTTCCGTGTTTACTTTAACGGCAAACTTACCCTTCATCGTGGTGTCCAGCGTCATATTGAGCATGTCATTCTTCAATTTCAATGGTTTTAACTGCTCAATATCACCTTCCCAACCGGGATAAAGCCCTTCGATATTCTCCCGCATGATAACAAAATCAATACCTTCAGGGTTCTTCAGCGGACTCCTCAGGCCCTGAACATATTTTACCGGGCGGATGTTAGCAAAACACTTTTTCCCCCACCGCAGGTAGCCATGTACGCCCCTGATGTTACGGGTTGAGCCCATAATGGCGCAGTCTGACTCATCAAGCATCTTTTTTGCTGATTCGGGAAAGCCGGTGCCATACTTGGCGACGGCCTCATCGCCAGTCTCGGTCCGGATAAATTCAATATCCAGGTTCATTTTCTCCAAAATCTGAACCGTAGGCACCACTACCTCCGGTGCCGCGTCATCTCCCGGCACCACGCATACTCGTCTGGTCATTCATACCTCCTGCTCAATACACTATTAATCAACTTTATGGCTAAACACAACTAACTAGTGTAGCACATTAGCCTCGCCCCTGCCTACTTGATTTTCCCGACTGAGTGATTGTTCGGTGACCAGCAGGTATACAGAAGCAGGCATAAGGTATTATAATCTAGGCTAAAGTACAATGGCATAGAAAAATGCACTTTGACTTCTGGGATTCGTTACGACGCAGACTGCACCGCATACGCCGCGGTTTCAGCCGACTGTGGCTCAATTACATCTA
This sequence comes from uncultured Dehalococcoidaceae bacterium, assembly GCA_964493435.1. GTDB lineage: Bacteria > Chloroflexota > Dehalococcoidia > Dehalococcoidales > RBG-16-60-22 > E44-bin89. The sequence continues at coordinate 123,232 of CAZBMB010000005.1, forward strand.
TCAGAGCCTTCTGGCCACGGCGGTCATCTTTATTATCCTTCTTTTATTGAACCTGGAACACGTAGTGGTAATTGCCTCCATCGGTGCCACCGCTTTTATTGTTTTCACCATGCCCCGCAATGTCACCGCGACGCCCAGGCGGGTAATCGGCGGGCATATCACCGGCCTTATCTGTGGCTCAGCCTTCGCCTTTATCCCCCACGCCACCACCTTCACCGCCATTCTCGTCTATTCGCTGGCCGTAGGCACGGCTATCTTCCTCATGGTAGCATTGGATGTGGAACATCCCCCTGCCGGCGGCACAGCGCTGGGAGTGGCTATCACCGGCTTTTCCATCAGCGTCATGCTGGCGGTGCTGACTAGCAGCATCATACTCTCGCTCGCCCACCGTTTCTGCAAAAGATACCTGAAAGACCTGACCTGACCGCAGCCTGCCGCAAAGAACTTCAAGCTGTCTTTACTCACCAAATATTTGAACTGCCCGGTTCATATTGGTGACCACGTCAACGCCAAAGGGGCAGCGTTCCATACACGCTCCGCACTCGGTACACGCCGATGCCTTTACCTCCATAGCCTCATATTCAGCCGCAACAGCATCGCTCATGGCAAAGTCGGCGGTATCAGTTATCTTGGTCAGGGCACCTATGTCAATGCTGACCGGACAGGGCAAACAATGATTGCAGTACATACAGTTGCCCTGCACCTTCCACATGGGATTACTGTGAATAGCGCTGAAGTCCTTCTCCTCATCGGTGGCATCCAGATAGGCCAGGGCATCCCGCATCTCGGCAACCGTCTTACACCCCGGCACCGCAGTGTAGACCGACGGCTGGGAAAGGACGTAGCTCAGGCACTGGACAGGCGTCAATATAATTGAACTCGGATTATCCCGGAACAGCACCCCAGCAGCATATGGCTTCATCGCCACAACCGCAACATCCTGCACCGCACAGGCATGGTACAGAGCCTGGCGCGCGGTGAAGGTTTTAGCTACTGCTTCTGGTGACTGGTGATACAGGATTTCTTTCTTTGATATCTCCGTGGGCATTTCCCCGGGAAGCATATCAAAGGCCGGATTGATGGAAAACATGAGTACATCAACATGGCCGCTGTCCACCGCTCGCAGGGAGGTCGGCACATTGTGGCTGCTCATCCCGATGAACCGGGCTTTTCCCTCCTGTTTCAACTTCAATGCCACCCCCAGCAAGCCCTCAGCGTCAAAGACCCGCTCATAATCGTCCTGCTTGTCCACATAATGCAGCATCAGCACATCTATGTAGTCGGTTCTCAGTCTGGTGAGCAGGTCATCAAAGTAGGTTAGGGACTCTTCATTGTCTCTTGACCGCTTGTATTGTCCGCCGCGCATAACTGCTCCCAGGTGACCGGCAATCATCACTTTTTGCCTCTTATTTATTAAGGCTTTGCCAATATTGTCGCGCACCCCGGGCGACGCCAGGAACAGGTCAATATAGTTCACGCCGTTGTCGACTGCCTCATGCACCACGGAAACGACCGTCTTTTCCGGTTCATGCTCAAGGTATTCCGCCCCCAGCCCTATAACCCCAACGTCAGCGCCCGTTCTGCCCAGCTTCCGGTAAATCATGCGCCCTCCTCGACCGTTAATTTTCAGCTCTTTTATTTCTCTCCCTTTAGACCACTTGCGAACTGGTCTACCGCTTTCATAAACGGCTCCGGCGCCTCATCAAAGGTCCAGTGGCTTTTAGCCGGAATGACGGCGAGTTTCGCTTTTGGTATATGTGCCGCCATGAAACGGGAGCACTCCACCACCGGCGCATCGCCCTCGCTCATTACCACCAGCGTTTTCACCGGCAGTCTTTCCAATCTGGGCGCTAGGTCAAAGATGCTGGGACGCTTCTGCTGTACGCCACGGATGACTCCGGCCAGCGCCTTCGGTGAGTTCTTTAGCACGGCCTCGGTTATCTGTTTCCCCATCTTGGGGTTGGCAAAGGCGACACCCCACGCCGGCAATTTTTTCATTTCCTCAAGAAAAGCCGCCATCCCTTCCTGGTCAGCGATGTCCGCCAGTTTCCCCCACCATTCCCGCCACCACTCCCGGTCTGACGAGCCGGAGCCGATGCCAACGGGGATAAGACCAATACACCTTTCCGGATATTTCAGGGCCAAATTCAAGGCCACATTCGCTCCCATGGAATGCCCACCGGCAATGGCTTTTTTTATGTCAAGCGCATCCATTAAGCCGCGCATATCCTCCACCATGATGTCCTGCGAGTATGCCTCTGGCCTATCGGGCTTTCCCGAGCCACCATGTCCCCTGGCATCGTAGGCAATAACCCGATAGCGGCCCTTGAAGAAATCCATCACATTTCCCCAAGCCTGCCAGGTTCCGCCCAGCCCGTGCGCCCATAACATGGCCATCCCGGAACCTCGTTCTTCATAATGAATTCTGACGCCATTCACCGTTATATCCGGCATCGCTTAGACCTCCTTTACGATATCGGTGTATTATAACACGCTTTGTTGTGGGTAATTCAATGAATGTGTAAAATTGACGGAAATGCTATAATTACTTGATTTTAGACAGGCAAGGGTAATTCTAATCTTTGGGAGGTAAAACCATGAGCGACAAGGTAAAAATGGAAGGGGTTATCCCGGCGATGCTGACCCCCTTCACCAAAAGCGGAGATTTAGACCTTGATGGCCTGAAGAAGAATGTGGACTTTTTAATTGAAAACGGCGTGAGCCAGATAATGTGTCTGGGCAGTACCGGTGAAGCCGCCACCCTGACGCGACAGGAGAGCGTGAAGGTGACCGAGGCAACGGTAAAAGCCGCCAATGGCAGGGTTCCCGTCATGTCCGGGACCGGCGCCACCAGCACCCGCGAGGTTATAGAACGTTCCAGGGAAGCCAAGGGTGCCGGGGCCGATTCGGTTATGATTGTGACCCCGTTTTACGAGATACCCAATCAGGACGGCCTGCTCAAACACTATGCTTCCATCGCGGAAGCAGTGGACATCCCCATCTGCCTGTATAACATCCCGCCGCATACCCAGGTGGAAATCGCGCCCGAGACACTGGAGAAGCTGGCCGAAATCGATAACATCGTGGCGTTGAAGGACAGCAGCGGCAACTTGAGCTATTTTGCCGAGGTTATGCGACGGGTCGGTGACAAAATGTCCATTCTGACCGGCGGCGATGACATCACCCTGCCCTGCTTCGCCCTCGGCTGCCACGGCGCCATCCTAGCGCTGGCCAACATTGCCCCGCGAATGATTGTCGACCTCTTCCAGGCAGTGCAGCAGAAGGAGAGGGAGAAATCGCTGGACATCTTTTTCAAACTGCTGCCCATTGCCCGAGCCATAAGCGTGCCCCAGAATTTCCCGGCTCCAGTAAAGGAGGCCGTCAACATGCTGGGCAGGCCAGCGGGACCGGCACGCAGCCCTATACTGCCGGTAGGCGCCGCCGAAAAAGCCGATATTAAAAAAACGCTCCAATATGCCGGACTGATGTAGAAAAGGAACCATAAATACCATGAAAATTACTGGTGTTGAGGCTATTGAACTGCGTCTCCCCGAGTCATATGCCGGGCCGCGCCTGATTGTCCGCCAGACACTGGTTATAAAAGTCCATACCGATGAGGGCATTGTCGGCATCGGTGAGGTAGATTCCTCTCCTTCGGTGGTCAGGGCCACCGTCGATGCCCCACTTCGCGCCAGCCCCATCTCTGGACTCGGCCAGGTCATTATGGGGCAGAACCCGCTGGAGATTCGCCAGCTCAACGACCTGATGTATCAGTCCACTTTTGACTACGGGCGAGGCGGCGTTGTCCTGCACGCTATCGGGGGCATTGACATCGCCCTCTGGGATATCGCCGGTAAATATTATGGCCAGCCGGTATACCGACTTCTCGGCGGTCCTTTCCAGACCAGGATACCCGCCTATGCCAGCACCTTGTTCGGCGGCAACGGCAAGGAGACTGCGGAAGAAGGTAAAAAATGGCCTGCCCGGGGTTTCACTTCGGTTAAATTCGGCTGGCACCCGATGGGGCAGAGCGAAAAGCTTGACCTTGAGCTGGTCGAGGGGGCGAGGCGGGGAGTCGGCGATAACTGTAACCTGATGATTGATGCGGGCTGCTGCTGGGACACGGCCACCGCCATCAAACGCGCCCAGCAGTTTGAGGACTACAATATCTACTGGCTGGAGGAACCACTTGCCCGTGACAATATCGATGGCTACCGGCAACTGACCAATGTCTCCCGCATTCCTATCGCGGCTGGTGAGGGAGAAGCCGGTCGGTATGCTTTCAGAGACCTGACTGAGCGCGGCGGCATTCACATTGCTCAGGTCGAGCTCGTCCGCAATGGTATCACCGAGTCGATGAGAATTGCCGACATGGCCGAAGACAGAGGGCTGAAGGTGGTCAATCACCACTGGGCCTCTGATATTAACCTCGCCGCCAGCCTCCACTTCCTGGCCGCGCGTAAAAGCACCTTTATTCTGGAGTACTGCGTGGCGGAAAGTCCACTCCGGTGGGAAGTAACCAGGGAAAAGATGGAGATTGACGCCGGGGGCTGCGTCTCTGTACCGGATGGCCCAGGCCTGGGTATTGAACTGAATGAAGAGACGGTAGAACGCTACCGCGTAGACTAATTAAGAAGGAGGCATAATGGATAAAAAGCTGACCGGGAAAGTGCAGACGGTGCTAGGGCTGATAGATGGTGATGAGCTGGGGTTAACCACACCTCACGAGCACATTCTTCTTGACCTGACCGTGCGCTTCAAACTTGCCGAGGAGAGCGTTACCGCCAAGACCATGGCCGAAAAACCAATGACGCCGGATATGGCGGGCTGGATACGCTTTCACCTCTTTGAGAACCGGGACAATTTGCTGCTCAACGACGAAACGCTGGCAATCAAAGAAATCATGCGTTTCAAGCTCGCCGGGGGAAAGAGCGTGGTGGATGTTACCAACTGGGGCATAGGACAGGACCCGTACGCCATGGCCCGTATTGCCCGCGCCACCGGCCTCAATATCATCATGGGTACTGGCTACTACACCATGGATTCAGGCTGCGCCGAGGTGCTGGCCAGGAAATCTGAAGAGGAGATATACCAAGACATCATCAATGATGTTACGGTCGGAACCGATGGTATCTGCGCTGGCATCATCGGTGAGATAGGGGCTGACTCGTGGCCGCTTCACGAGATTGAAATAAAGTCGCTGCGGGCGGCGGTCCGGGCACAGTTAGCCACCGGGGCCGGCCTGACCATCCACCCCGGCCGATTTGACGAATCACCGCTCCAGATTGTTGATACTATCCAGAAAGCTGGCGCCGATATGAGCCGGGTGGTTATTGAGCACATTGACCGCACTGCCTACTCCTTTGATACTATGACGAAAATCGCCAAAGCCGGATGCTACCTTGAGTTCGACTGCTTCTCCATGGAAGGCTACTATCCGAAGCGCTACGGCGTGTTTGATATCCCGAATGACGCCCAGCGCGTCAATTACATTATCCGGCTTATGGAACTGGGCCACCTGAACCAGATACTCATCGCCACGGACACGGCCATGAAATCAAGGCTGACGGCCTATGGTGGCCCCGGCTACGCCCATATTCCGGAAAACGTCATCCCCTGGATGCGCGCCAAGGGCATGTCCGAAGAAGTCATCAACACCATTACCGTGGAGAACCCGAGGCGGATGCTGACCTTCGTGGCGCCGTCAAAATAATCTGTTCTGGCTAATTCTACAGGTAAGGCGAGGTAAGTGGCAGTTTTAAACCAAATTGCCTGGTGAACTGCTGCCTCATCTTCCGGTAGAACTCGATGCACTCCTTATTCGGCGTTCCGGCAGCGATATCAAAATAGTCCGGCAGCTTTTTACCCAGCGGCGGGTCTTTCAGCTTGTCCTCGTAATAGCCCAGCAGAGTCGCCACCATTTTGTTGGCTTCTTTCCGGCTCATACCGGCTGACGCGTGAGCGACGGCATTGCTGAAAATATTCTCAATCGGGTCGCTGTAATCCTCCATAACGCCTCTTGCCGGAGGGCCCACCTCCACAGAACCACCGGATACCACCGTCGCCATCACCCAGGCAGCAAATTCGTAGTAACACATTTCGGTCATAGGGCCGGCCGAGGTATAGCCGGGAGCAACAATGGGCAACGGGCTGTGACGCGTCGCTGCCTGAATACCCAGGCACCGGGACCAGATGGCTCCCCTTATGGATGTCGTGCCACCTTCAACGGGCACCACCAGCGGGTGCTGAGCCACACCGCGTATGACCAGCAGGGCCAGGGGATGGTATGCCGCACAGACTACCGCTACCCCCGCCGGGCCACCGGCAAAACCCCCCAGAATCAGGCCATTCTCGGCAAAAGTCCGGTTTCCCACCGCCTGACAGTAGGCCACCTTGTTCAGGGCATCAAAGTCAATCTTCAGCTCATGAATGGTGCCGATTTCCAGAGCATCGGTTCTGGGGTCGCCGAAGGTATGGCCGGTAATATGCTCCGTCGCCCTCACTGCCGAGGCCACTTCATTTACCACCGGCATTCCCGGACGCCCGGCGCGGCGCAGCGCTTCCCGTACCAGAAGCACCGTCCTGATGGCGCCTTCCACACCCCGTGGACTGCCGGCGACCAGGTCCCGGCCGTCAAGGTTGGTCAGGCATGGTGCCGTAATACCATCGGACAGCGGGTCCTCGGCATAAGCCTTGACGACATTTATCAGGTTCCACTCCGTAGATACCGGGCCTGCTCCGCAGCCGGAGCACCAGGGAGGTGTTTCATCTTCGGGGGTACGTCTCGGCATCAACCTTGAATCTTTGCCGTACCCGTACACCACATTACGTGGCGCTGACTCCAGCGCACCCTCTATCTCTTCTCTGGAAAACAGCATGCGCCTCTCCGTATCGACGCAGTAGACACCGGTCTCCACCAGAAACTCCATGCCCGCTTCCCAGACACGGTCGGCAAGGTCGTCATCGGCGGGCACCGGGTTCTGAGGGTCATATTTGATACCGTACTTCTCAATTACCTTACGCAGGTTGGGCACGAAAATATCCAGGTCAAAATCCCGCTCCGTGCATATCGGCCCGCTAAGTGCTCTCTCCACTACTTGATCAAAACTGAGCATTATTATTCTCCGCCATATTATTTATGTATCTCACCCTGGCTCCTTTCCTTTATGTCAATCACACGTATGGCGAGGTGAGCGGCATTTTAAGCCCGAACTTATCCATCATCTCGCTTCTCATTTTTCGGTAGAGCTCAAGGCATTCCTTTTTAGGTGTTCCAGAAACGATGTCAAAGTAATCCTGGAATTTGGTGCCAGCTGGCGAGTTGTTCAGCTTGTCCTCATAGCTGTCAAGGAGTGCTGAGACAATCCTGTTGGCTTCTTTCCGGCTCATACCAGCGACGGCGTGCGCCACCGCATTGCCGAAGATTTCCTCTATGGGGCCACTATGGTCAACAACAACACCCCGGGACGGAGGAGCGATCTCAATGGAACCGCCGGGAACCACGGAAGCGATTATCCCCGCCGCATACTCGTAGTAGCACATCTCAGTCATCGGCCCGGCCACCGTATATACCGGAGTCACCATCGGCAGAGGGCTGTTGCGGGCCGTCGCCTGATTGGCCACGCTTCTGGCCCAGATTGTTTCCCGGTTAGAAGTCGTACCACGTTCAATAGGTACCGCGAAGGGATGTTGAGCCACCCCACGTATGACCAGCAGGTCCACCGGATTATAGGCGGCGCTGACCACGGCAACACCAGCGGGGCCACCGGCAAAGCCTCCCAGAATCACGCCGTTTTCGGCGAAAGTCAGGTTTCCCACAGCCTGGCAATACGCCACCTTGTTCAGGGCATCAAAATCGACCTTAAGCTCATGCATGGTACCGATTTCCAGGAAATCTGTGCTCGGATTCCCGAAGCTGTGCCCGGCTATATGTTCTGTGGCCCGTATTGCTGAAGCTACCTCGTTGACCACCGGCATCCCCGGACGCCCGGCGCGGCGCAGCGCTTCCCGTACCAGAAGCACCGTCCTGATGGCGCCTTCAACCCCTCGCGGGCTGCCGGCGACCAAGTCCCGGCCGTCCAGATTGGTCAGGCACGGCGCTGTAATACCATCGGACAGCGGGTCTTCAGCGTAGGTCTTGACGATATTGATGAGGTTCCACTCTGTAGACACCGGCCCTGCCCCCGAACCCGAGCACCAGGGTGGCGTCGCGTCTTCAGGCAGACGCCGTGGCATCTCTCGGGCGTCTTTCCCTTCACCGAATATCACTTTGCGGGGGCAGGACTCCAGCGCCCCCTCTATTTCCTCGCGGGAGAATAGGATTCGTCGCTCGGTATCAAGGCAGTAGACTCCGGTCTCCACCAGGAATTCCATGCCCGCTTCCCAGACCCTGTCCGCCAGGTCGTCATCGGCGGGCACCGGGTTCTGGGGGTCATACTTGATATCATATTTTTCAATCGCTCTGCGCAAATTGGGCACTAAAATACCCAGGTCAAAGTCACGTTCCGTGCATATCGGCCCGCTAAGTGCTCTCTCTACTACTTCATCAAAGCTGAGCATGATTCTTCTCCGGTATTCTATAGATAAGGCGAAGCGCTGGTGAACTTAATGCCGAACTGGTCAGTTATCTCCCGTCTGATTTCAAGATACAGCTTCAGAAATTCTTGGTTCGGCTGGCCGGTTACCGGGTCGCAGCATTCCTGGTATTTCTGCCCAATCGGAGGTTCACGAAGCTGCGATTCATATTTCTCCAGCAGCGCCTTCAGGATATCATTGGCTTCTTTGCGGCCCATGCCGACCACAGCGTGTGCCACCTCGCTGGCCAGGAGAGGCTCCACCGGGCTGGTGTAGTCAAGGGCAGTACCTCTTGCCGAGGCTCCAACTTCAACTGAGCCGCCGGAGACCACCGAGGCGATAACCCAGGCGCAGTGCTCATAGAAAAGCATCTTGGTCATCGGGCCGGCGGCCGAATAGCCGACGTTAACCACCGGCAGGGTGCTGTTCCGCGTGACCGCCTGGTTGGACACGCTACGCGCCCAGACGGTGTCCCGTGCTGAGGTAACGCCAAGATCGAAATGGGTTGGGAAGGGGTGTTGCACGGCACCGCGCAGGATCAGCAGGTCCACCGGATTGTAGGCCGCCGTCACCACCGCCACGCCAGCCGGTCCGCCAGCCAGCCCGCCCAGAATGACCCCGTTCTCGGCAAAAATCAGGTTGCCAGCGGCCTGCGAAAAGGCTACCTTGTTCATGGTGTCAAAATCGACCTTCATCTCATGTATGGTACCGATTTCCAGCGCATCCGACCTGCGGATGCCAAAATAATGGGCGGCGATGTGCTCCTGAGCCCTGGCGGCGGTGGTAACACCGTTGACGATGGGCATCCCCGGACGGCCAGCACGGCGCATACCCTCACGAGTTAGCAATACCGCTCTGATGGCGCCCTCTATCCCCAGCGGGCTGCCACCCACTATCGGCTGCCCATTCACCTGAGTTAAACAGGGTATGGTGATGCCGTCCCCCAGTGGATTTTCGGCATGTGCTTTGACCAGGTTTACGTAGTGCAACTCCGAGGAAAGCGGTGAGGAGGTGGGGCCAACCGAACACCACGGCGGCAGGGTGTCTTCCGGAAAACGCCGTGGCATGACCCGGGTATCCTTGCCCTCACCAAAGACACGACCACACGGACCCGACGCCAGCGCGCCGTCTATCTCCTCGCGGCTGAAGAGAATCCGCCGCTCGGTATCAACGCAGTAGACACCGGTCTCCCCCAGGAATTCCAGGCCCGCTTCCCAGACCCTGTCCGCCAGGTCATCGTCGGCGGGCACGGGATTTTCAGAGTCATATTTAATACCGTACTTCTCAATTACTTTACGCAAATTGGGCACTAAAATACCCAGGTCAAAATCTCGTTCCGTGCATATCGGGCCGCTTAGTGCCCTCTCCACAACCGTCCAGAAACTTAACATGCGCTGGCTCCTTCCTACTTCTGCGATATCGCCTTCATTGCCAGAGCGGCGGCGTCACCAGCCGTCCTGCCATAACCATCGGCGCCGATGCTGTCGGCCCACTCCTGGGTTGTCGAGCCGCCACCGACCAGGACACGGTACTTAGCACGCGCTCCGCGCGCCTCAAGGTGCTCGATGATGCTCTTTTGCTGCGGGATGGTGGTGCTCATCAGCGCCGAAGCAGCGATGATATCGGCGCCGACCTCCTCCGCTTTGGTAACAAAGGTGGAAGCGGTTACATCAACACCAAGGTCGAAAACCTCAAAGCCGTTCATCTTCAGCATCGCCCCGACGATGTTTTTCCCGATGGAATGGATATCTCCCTTCACCGTGCCGATAACCACCCGCCCCACTTTCTTCCGCTCAATCCCTGACTCCAGCAGCTTTGGCTCCAGAATCTTCATCGCGCCTTCCCATGCCTCCGCTGCCATCATCATCTCCGGCAGGTAGATTTCATACCGGGCGAAACGTTCGCCAACCTCTTTCATGCCCGGAGACATCCCCTTCTCAATGATATCCGACGGCGGGGTACCGCCTTTCAGGGCATCGGCCACCACCTGCTCCAGGCCACTGCGGTCGCCGGCGATGATGGCATTGTACAATTGTTCAAAAATGGGCTTGTCTGGCATTATTGACTCCTTTCCTGTTTGTAAATATCAGAATAGACCTTCCCTCTTCAGACTCAGGTATTTCTGGTCCCCGATGATAACATGGTCCAAGACATCTATTCCCATAATCTCGCCCGCTTCGGCGAGTCGCTTGGTCAGCCCTATATCATCCTCGGAGGCTTCCGGGTCGCCGGAGGGGTGATTATGAACGAAGATAACCGAAGCGGCACTGGCGGAAACGGCCTCTTTGAATACCTCCCTGGGATGGACAATGCTGCTGTCCAAGCTGCCGATGGATATCTCGGCCGCCCGGATAAGCTGATTCCTGGTATCCAGGAGCAGGGCCATGAAGTATTCCTTCTTCTTGTCTTTTAGTCGGCCGCGCAGCAGCGAAACGACATCTTCAGGGGTTTTCACCACCTCCCTTTTCCCACTATCCTGGTAGCTTTCCAGCCGACTGGTCAGTTCAAAAGCAGCTTTTATCTGCGCCGCCTTGGCCAGACCGATTCCCCTGACTTTGGACAGCTCCTCAAGCGAGGCACCGGCAATTCCCTTGAGGCTGCCGAACTGGCTCAGAAGCCTCTGAGTGGTTACCATCACCGACTCGCCGGCGATGCCCCGGCCCAGAATAAGAGCCAGTATTTCCTGAGCCGAAAGCGCCTCGGCACCGAACTTCTGCAATCGCTCTCTCGGCCGCTCAGATACCGGCAAATCGTGGACGGTAAATGACTTTTTTACTTTATTTTTCTCCACGGCGCTGCCAAAGCGTATCGGGCTCATTGTACGATATTGCTGAGCCAGAGTCTATTTAAACCATCCATATCAAAGCCATATACTTTGAGCAGGGCTTCATCGTAGCCGCTTCCTTCACGAAATGTGCTCAACAACTCAAGCATTTTACTCTGGCCATAATTGCTGACTAGTAAATCAACCAGGCTGTAGCTCTGAGCGTAAGCCAGCACTGATTCTTCCGCATAGGCGGAAAACGGGCTGGCGAGGCTGCGCACCGTTATCAACCTGTCTTCCTTGATCGCATCAACCAGCAGTGAGAGAAAGACCGGCTCCAGCGGCCCTTCGGCATACATGGCAACGCCTTCATCAAGCCAGGTGGGCAAATCATTATAAGGATTGAAGACCACCTGGTGGATTACCAGATGCGTCAGCTCGTGGGTCATCGCCCGCTTGCCCCAGTCAAGGTCACCCGGAGAAATGCCGATGGCAATGGTGCTGAACCTGGTGTAGGCAACGCCTCCCGTCCACTCCTGGGGGAAAATCATGGCGCCGCGCAGGTCTTCGGACTTGGCGTAAATATATATCGCCGCCGAAGCTGACAGCTCGGCGCCGGTATCACTATGCAAACGCACCAGCGCCTGCTGGGCAGTGGCCATAAGCTCCCGCGCAAAGGCCTCGTCTCCCTCGTACCAGTACAGGGTCAGCAATCCCTCGCTGAGGCTTCGCCAGGGATAGCGACTGTCATCGACGTGGACAACGACTGGCTCGGTTGCCGTTTTCTCACCACTGACATCCTCAACCACCCACCAGTAACTAACGCTGCTGCTCGGAGGCAGGCCGCCACTCTTTCTCATATCCCAGCTCCAGCCGGTATCGACTTGCTTGGCCGGTGCAAATTCAAGATGCACCTCGCTGACAACCTCAGCGTGCCTCATGCGGTCAACGGTGTAGCGCAGGCGTATATCAGTAATATCAGTATCACTGGCTGCGGAAAGACTGAAGTTGACCTTCATTGGAAAATCAACTTCCACCCCGCTCCCCAGCACCTGAATACCCCCGGCAGCCTTAACGCCGACCGGACCCGGAAGGGCCAGGAACAAAACTGTCACCAGGATTAAGAGAAATGACCTCTTTATCACTCCTCCCTCCCCAGACCGGACCGGTGATATGCTTCCAGGAAACCGTCTAATTCGCCGTCAAGCACAACGTCAGGGTTGCCTGTCTGATAATCAGTCCGGTGGTCTTTGACCATCTTGTACGGATGCAGGACATAACTTCGTATCTGGTTTCCCCAGCCAGCGGCGATGCGTTTTCCCTTAAGTCGGGCTTTTTCCTCGGCGCGTTTCTCCAGCTCCAGTTCCAGCAGGCGCGATTGGAGTATCGTCATCGCGATGTCCTTATTCCGGTACTGTGAGCGCTCGCTCTGGCAGTGTACCACGGTTCCCGTGGGAATATGCGTCAGTCTGACCGCGCTGCTCGTCTTCTGCATATGCTGTCCGCCAGGGCCACTGGAGCGGAATGTCTCCACTTTCAAATCGTCGGGGTCGATTTTGACATCAACGTTCGCTTTTGCCTCCGGCATTACCTCCACCAGGACGAACGAGGTGTGCCGGGCGTGGTCAGCATCAAACGGGGACAGCCGGACCAGCCGGTGGACACCGTGTTCCGCTTTCAGATATCCGTAGGCGTAGTCGCCGACTATTTCAATGACGGCGCTTTTTATACCGGCTTCTTCGCCCGCCGTACTTTCCAGAACTTCCGCCCGGTAGCCATGACGCTCAGTCCATCGCAGGTACATTCTCATCAGCATCTCCGCCCAGTCCTGAGACTCGGTACCGCCAGCACCGGCGTGAACCGCCATAATAGCGTTGCGTGCATCGTATTCACCGCTGAAAGCAAGCTGGAATTCAAGCTGCTCCAGGTCTGTGGCAACCTTGTCGGCCTCCGACTGTATCTCCGCCTGAAGCGATTCATCTTCGCCGGTTAAAGGAACCAGTTCCACCAGGTCTAGCACTCTTTTTTCCAGCTCGCGCCACTGTTCCGCCACCTTTTTATGCTCCGCCAGCTGACGCATGGTACCCTGTGCTTTCCCCTGGTCGAGCCAGAAATCCGGCCTCGCCGATTCTTTCTCTAATCTGTTGATTTCCACTTCCCTGCCAGCAACGTCAAAGATGCACCAGTGCCATTGAGATTCGAGACCGCAGGTCTGCCAGCTTGTCCAGTAACTCCTGCATTTAATCTGCCTCTTATTCTAAAATAGTTTCCCCTGAAGAGTCAGTTCAGGCGAAGGGGTATATTCCTTCTCTTTTATATTGCCTCCGGCGGCCAGATGGGCAAGCCGGAGCGGCTCCGGGATACGGTAGCCGCGACAGCACGCCAGCACCCAGCGAATGGCAGCCTCAAGGTCCACTTTATGGCCGATGGAAATATATAACGGGCTGGTATCAGCCTTGGTGCGCAGGACAGCCCCGATTACTTCGCCGTTGTCCACAAGCTCGGCGAGGCTGCCCGACTCATTGGCTGGTACCTCGTGGCGGCCGCACAGTCGCGATTTGGCACAGCCTATGGTCGGCGTATCCAGAAGAAGTCCCAGATGTGATGCCAGCCCGAGGCGTCGGGGGTGTGCCAGCCCCTGTCCATCCACGAGAATGATATCGGGCGTTACGGTCAGTCTCTCGCAGGCAGCCAGAACCAGCGGTGATTCCCGGAAAGAGAGCAGACCCGGAATGTAGGGCAAGGCCAGCTTATCGATAACCGTTTTCACCTCCACCAGCTGCAATGCGGGGTAATCCATGACGACCACCGCCCCGGTGGCCATATCCTGGGCACGACTGGCCGATATATCAACGCCAGCAATAAAACTGGGCTCATTGACTTCGCTGCGGCGAGAAATCCTGGCGGCCAGCTCTCGCTGGATGTGGAAAGCCTGGGCCGTGCTGACCTGCCAACCGTGCAGATTATGTATTTCCATACCCCGAATTATAGCTTCAATAATGCTATCTGGCAACTAATTTCGCCGCTGCCATTGACAGACGTTGAATTAATAGTGCATAATTATAATACTTGGAAAGTTAAACAAGACATGGTAAAAATCAGACTACGCCGCACCGGAGCCAAAGGCAAACCCAACTACAGACTTGTCGTCGCTGATTCCCGCTCACCACGTGATGGAGCCTTCATTGACATCATTGGTCATTTCAACCCCCTCACTGATCCTGAAACCGTGGTTATCAACGAAGAAAAAGCACGCCACTGGCTAAGCAAAGGCGCCCAACCGACAGATACTGCTGCCAGGCTACTGAGCAAGGCTGGCATTCTACAAAAATCCAATACAACTAAGGAGAACCCCAAATCATGAGTAAAACCGACGAAAAGGAAGAGCCCGAAATCAAGAGTGAAGCCGACGAAGAGGAAGAGCTCGAAACCAAGAGCGAAGCCGACGAAGAGGAAGAGCCCCAAATCAAGCGTAGTCCCGCCTTGCAAGGAGAAGACATGAAAGAACTCATCGAATACATCGCCAAATCAATCGTTGATGAACCAAATGATGTGAAAATTGAAGAGGAAACTGACGAAGAAGGCCTGTTGACACTGAAGCTGCAGGTCGCCGATGAGGATAAGGGAAGGGTCATAGGCAAGCAGGGCCGGATTGCTGAAGCCATGCGTGCGCTGCTGAGGGTAAAAGCCGCCAAGGCTTCTATCCGTGTTAGACTGGAAATTGTCTGAACTCACCCCAACAGAAAATCCTGAATCAGAAACTGAATCGCCCGATTCAGACGCCATCACTATCGGACGCATTCTCGCTCCTTGGGGAGCCAAGGGCGCAGTAAAGGTCCAGATAGAAACTGAATTTCCCCAGCGGTTTTCCCCCGGTGAGCCGGTTTTTATCGACGGCCGGCCGATGGCCATCGTTGACGTTTCTTGGCACCGCGGGCAGCCAATAGTTAAGTTCAGCATCATAGCCAGCGCGCAAGATGCCCGAAACCTGCAGGGCAAATCCATAGAGATACCACGAAGCCAGGCCCAGCCACTACCCGAAGGCCATTACTATCACTTTCAGCTCATCGGGCTGGAGGTCAGGACAGTCAGCGGCGAGCACCTGGGCAAGATAAGGGAAATCATAGCCGGCCAGAGCAATGATGTCTACGTAGTACAAGGCACGGAAGGTGATATTCTTATTCCGGCCATAGAAGATGTGGTCAGGTCGGTGGATTTAGAGCGTGGATTTATGGAGATTAAGCCCATCGCGGGGCTTCTGGAATTAAACCGTAAAAAGACCGGTTAGTCTCCCGCTAACGTTTAGTTCTTCTTCTACGCGCCATCGCCGCCACCTTCAGACGTGCCAGTGAGCGGCGCAGTGCTGCCTCCGCTCGGGTGCCATCTATGCCAAGTTCACGCTGCTGGGATAACCTTTCCTGAGCACGTTTTCTAGCCGCTTCCGCCCGGTCAACATCAATTTCTTCCGCGCGCTCAGTAGAATCGGCCAGAACCACTACTCTATCTGGACGCACCTCAAGGAAGCCACCAGATATCGCCAGCAAGATTTCCTCGGCGCCTTTTTTTATCCGCAGCTCACCGGGCAGCAATGTGGTCATCAGCGGGGTATGGTGGGGTAAAATACCGAGCTGACCTTCAGCACCAGGCGCCACCACCATATCCACGTCATCGGAATAGACCATCCGCTCCGCAGTTACAATATCCAGCTTGATACCCGGCATTGACTATTCCCCCGTTTTTTTCGCTTCTTTCTCAGGTTCAGCCTTTTCTTTTTCGGCGGTTTCTGCCCTTTTTTTAGCTTCTTCCACCTTTTCCTCTACCTCTTCTTTCCCTTCCTCTTTGCCCTCTTCTTCTTTCCCGGCCTTCTCTGCCTCTTTTTCCTCTTCCTCACCACTAATCTTTATCGTTTTGGCCTGCTTCACCACTTCTTCTATAGCGCCCACCATGTAAAATGCCTGCTCCGGCAGGTCATCGTACTTGCCGTCCAGTATCTCCCTGAAGCCACGAACTGTGTCCTTTACTGGCACGTACTTGCCCTCTCTCCCGGTGAACACCTCGGTGACAAACATCGGCTGCGACAGGAAGCGCTGGATGCGCCGTGCCCGGCACACGGTGAGCTTGTCTTCATCGCTGAGCTCTTCAATGCCGAGTATGGCAATGATATCCTGAAGGTCCTTGTAACGCTGCAGCACCCGCTGCACCTCTCGTGCCACCTGATAGTGATCATCACCAACCACGGTTGGCGTCAGGATACGCGAGTTTGAGACCAGAGGATCAACAGCCGGATATAGTCCCTGCTCGGAAATGGACCTATCCAGCGCAATCACGGCGTCAAGATGACCGAAAGTGGCCACAACTCCCGGGTCGGTATAATCGTCCGCCGGCACATAGATGGCCTGAAAAGAGGTGATTGAGCCGTTTTTAGTGGACGTAATCCTCTCCTCCAGCTCGCCCATTTCCGTGGCCAGCGTGGGCTGGTAGCCCACCGCCGAGGGCATACGCCCCAGCAGCGCGGAAACCTCCATGCCCGCCAACGTATACCGGTAGATATTATCAATGAAAAGCAGCACATCCTGCTTCTCAACGTCGCGGAAGTATTCCGCCATGGTCAGCCCCGTAAGCCCAACGCGCAGGCGCACACCCGGAGGCTCATTCATCTGCCCGAAGACGAGCACCGTCTTATCAATGACGCCCGACTCCCTCATCTCATGCCACAGGTCATTGCCCTCACGCGACCGCTCGCCGATGCCGGTGAATACGGAGAAGCCGCCGTGCACGGTAGCGATATTGCGAATCAGCTCCATGATAATAACCGTCTTCCCCACCCCGGCACCACCGTAAGCGCCGATTTTACCGCCCTTGGTGAACGGCGTTATAAGGTCAATTACCTTGAGGCCTGTTTCCAGCATCTCGGTGCTGGTCGACTGCTCCTCAAGTGACGGCGATGGTCGATGGATTGGCCAGTGTTCTTTCGCCTTTACCGTGCCAAGATTATCCAGAGGCTCGCCCATAACATCAAACAGGCGCCCCAGCGTGGCCTTGCCCACGGGCACTTTGAGCGCCGACCCCGTATCTGTGGCCTCGGCACCACGTTCCAGGCCATCGGTGGGTGAAAGCGACAAACACCTGACCCAACTGTTGCCCATATGCTCCTGAACCTCAAGCACCACCTTGCTGCCATCGGTTTTAATCTCAACCGCATTATAAAGCGCCGGTAACTCATCGGGTGGGAATTCAACATCCACCACCGTACCAATCACCTGAGTTACTCTGCCTTTTGCCATTATAACCTCCTCGGTTAAGCCAGAGCTTCCACACCACCAGCGATGTCCAGAAGCTCGGTGGTAATCGCCTCCTGGCGGGCTTTATTATAGAGCAGGGTCAGCTCATCAATAAGCTCACTGGCATTATCCGTCGCGCTCTTCATAGCCACCATCCGCGCCGACTGCTCGCTGGCGATTGACTCCAGGATAGCATGGTAGACCTGCATCTCAATGAAGCGGGGCAGCAGGTTGCCCAGCACCATGTCATGCCCCGGCTCATAGATGTATTCCACGTTCTGCGCAGCCGGTATACTGGCTGATTCCACGGGAAGTAGCTGCTGTACGCAGGGACGCTGTACCATCGTGGAGATAAAGCGTGTGTAAACCAGACAGACCAGGTCAAAGACGCCCTGGCTGTAATCGTCAATAACGATTTGGGAAATGGGCAGGGTGTCCATAAGGGTGGGACGGTCGCCAAGGTGAGTAAATTCGGCCACCACCTCCCTGTCAGACCGGCGTAAGAAATCAAGCCCTTTTCTTCCCACGGCGATGACCGAAACCGGTACCTTCTGTGCCAGAATATAGCCGGCAATGGTGCGATTTATATTGTTGATAAGTCCGCCACACAGCCCCCGGTCCGGGGTGATATGAACCATGGCAATCTTATTTACCGGGCGCCGCTGCAGCAGTGGATGCGGCTCCCGCCCAGCTTCAATTAAAGCCGCCAGGTCGGCGATGACCTGCTGGATTTTGTCCGCGTAAGGCCTGCCGGCCAGACTGCGCTCCTGCGCCCGCTTCATCTTGGAGGCGGCGATCATCTCCATCGCCCTGGTAATTTTGGCCGTGGTGGTTATGCCCTTAATTCTCTGTTTAATAGCCCGGATATTTGCCAACCCGTTCCCTCACTCCCTGACGTGTTGAAATAACTCCGTGTAATGCAGTTCTTTAAACTCTTTTATCGCCTTGACCAAAGCCTTTTCCGTCTTCGCACCGAGCTCTTTTTCCTTGGCAATAGAGGCCATGACCTCAGGATGATTTGCTTCCATAAACTTGTGGAACTCGGTTTCAAAAAGGGCGACTTTATCTATGGCGACATCATCAATATAACCGTTAACGGCCGCATACAGAATTACAACCTGCTTTTCCATTGCCTCGGGCACGAACTGGGGTTGCTTCAGGACCTCGGTCAGTCGCTGGCCGCGTTCCAGCTGGGCCTTCGTCGTCTTATCCAGCTCGCCGGTGCCGAACTGGGCAAAAGCCGCCAGTTCGCGGTACTGGGCCAGTTCCAGGCGCAGCTTGCCGGCCACCTGCCTCATTGCCTGAGTCTGAGCCTTGCCCCCGACGCGCGATACCGATAAGCCGACGTTCAACGCTGGCCTGATGCCGGCATTGAAGAGGTCGGTTTCCAGATACATCTGACCATCGGTAATTGAGATAACATTGGTGGGGATGTAAGCGGAAAGGTCACCGGCCTGCGTTTCAATGATGGGCAGTGCCGTCAGCGAACCGCCGCCGTATTCCTCGGCGTATTTGGCCGCCCTCTCCAGCAATCGGCTGTGCAGGTAAAAGACATCGCCCGGATAGGCTTCTCTCCCCGGCGGGCGGCGCAGCAGCAGCGAGAGTTGCCGGTACGCCCAACCATGCTTGGTGAGGTCATCATAGATGACCAGCGCATCCTGTCCATGTTCCATTAACTCCTCACCGATGGCACAGCCAGCATAAGGTGCCAGGTACTGAAGGGCCACCGAATCGGAGGCGCTGGCCGCCACCACAACGGTATGTTTCATGGCGCCGTGACTTTCCAGCGTGGCTATCAGCTGCGCTACCTTTGATACCTTCTGGCCAATGGCGACATAAATACAGGTAAGGTCACCATCTTTCTGGTTGATTATCGCATCAATGGCAATCGCCGTCTTGCCTGTGGAGCGGTCGCCGATTATCAGCTCACGCTGACCCCGCCCGATGGGAATCAGGCTGTCAACCGCCTTGATGCCGGTCTGCACCGGGGTATCCACCGACTGGCGCAGCACCACGTTCGGTGCCACCCGCTCCACGGGACGGGTCTTTTTGGTTTTAATGGGGCCCTTGCCGTCCAGAGGACGACCCAGCGAGTCGATGACCCGTCCGATAAGCGCTTCACCCACGGGTACCTCAACAATACGCCCGGTACACCGCACCTCATCGCCTTCCTTGACCTTGAGGTAGTCCCCCAGGATTATCGCTGCCACGCTGTCTTCTTCTAAATTAAGCGCCATCCCCATAATATCATCGGGGAACTCAAGCAGCTCGTTGTACTTGGCTGAGGCCAGCCCGTAGATGCGGGCAATGCCGTCACCAACTTCGGTTACCGCGCCCACATCTACCATGGCAACGGCGCTGCCGAACCGCTTTATCTGCTCTTTAAGCACCGATACTATTTCCTGTCCTCGGGTCGCCACCGGAGCTACCTCCTTTTTACGTCAATTGGTTTGCGTTTCTATTTCACAGCCTGCCTTCGACCAGGCTTTCCACCACCGACGGGTCGGCCAGCGTGCTGGTATCACCCAGATTGCTGACATCTCCGGCCGCAATCTTGACCAAGATGCGGCGCATGATTTTGCCACTCCGAGTCTTGGGCAGACCATCTACAAACTGGATTTTATCCGGCGTGGCGATGGGCCCTATTTCCTTACGGACATGAGCGACAAGTTCTTTTTTCAACTCATCCGTGCCCTCCAGCCCGGCCTTCAGGGTAACGTAGGCATAAATGCCCTGCCCCTTCACCTCATGCGGCATGCCGACCACGGCGGCCTCAGCCACCTTCTGGTGCGAAACGAGGGCGCTTTCGACCTCGGCGGTGCCGATGCGATGACCGGAGACGTTTATCACATCATCAATGCGGCCCATCAGCCAGTAGTAGCCGTCCTCGTCCAGCCTCGCCCCGTCACCGGTGGTGTAAACGCCCGGGAAGCGGACGAAATACGTCTCTTTAAACCGCTTCGGGTCGCCGTAAACACCCCGCATCAGCCCGGGCCAGGGTTGCTTCATCACCAGATAGCCACCCTCGTTCACCTCCACCGCCGAGCCGTCTTCTCTCAGTATTGCCGGCTCAATGCCGAAGAACGGCACGCCGGCGGAGCCGGGCTTGGCCGCCATAGCCCCGGGCAGAGTGGTTATCAGGATACCACCGGTCTCGGTCTGCCACCAGGTATCCACAATCGGACACCGGCCCTTGCCGATAATGTTGTAGTACCACATCCAAGCCTCGGGATTGATTGGCTCACCCACCGTACCGAGAAGCCTTAAAGAGCTCAAATCACGCTTGTTGGGCCACTCTTCCCCTTCGCGCATGAGGGCGCGTATAGCGGTAGGGGCGGTGTAAAAAATAGTAACCTGATACTTTTCCACGATATCCCAGAGCCGGTCCGGGTGCGGGTAGGTGGGAACACCCTCAAACATGATGCAGGTGGCGCCGAAAGCCAGAGGCCCGTAGACGATATACGAGTGGCCGGTCACCCAGCCAATGTCCGCCGTACACCAGAAAACGTCTTCTTCCTTGACATCAAATATCCACTTGAAAGTCTGATAGGTGTGCAGCAAATAGCCAGCCTGGGTGTGCATCACACCTTTAGGCTTGCCGGTACTGCCACTGGTATAGAGGATGAAGAGAGGGTCTTCCGAATCCAGAGCCGCGACATCGCAAACGGGCTTTATCTCCACGCTCGCCATAAGGTCATGCCACCAATGGTCACGTTTCTCCTTCATGGGCACGCCGATATCGGCCCGCTTGACCACGATGACACTCCTGACATCGGGACAGGACTCGAGCGCCTGGTCGGCATTGTCCTTGCTGCGGATAACGCGACCGCCCCGGTAGTAGCCATCGCAGCAAATAAGCGCCGTGGACTTGCAGTCTAGTATCCGGTCGCGCAGCGCTTCCGCACTGAAACCACCGAAGACGACGCTGTGGATGGCGCCAAGCCGGGCGCAGGCCAGCATGGCAATGGGCAGCTCCACTATCATGGGTAGATAGATGGAAACGCGGTCGCCTTTCTTTACACCCATTCGGCGCAGTACGTTGGCGAACTTGCACACCTCACGGTAAAGCTGCTGGTAGGTAAGCACCCTGGTATCGCCGATGTCGCCTTCCCAGATGAGCGCCGCTTTATTCCTACGCCAGGTACCGACGTGTCGGTCCAGGCAGTTATAGCTCACATTCAGTTTGCCACCGATAAACCACTGATGTTTTCCTTCGCTGAAATCAGCTTCCACAACCTTTTCCCACTTCTTGAACCAGTCGAGTTGCCCCGCCATTTCCCCCCAGAACCCGGCTGGGTCCTTTATGGAACGCCGGTAAAGCTTTTTATACTCGTCCATGCTCTTGATGTATGCCGACTTGCTAAAATCCTTCGGGGGACGGAATCTCCTCTTCTCCCCCATCATTGATGTAATCCCTTTAACCTCGCTCATTAATTCCTCCGCCTAGTGTTCAAGAGCCTGAAAATCGCTCCGCTTCATCTACTTTCGCCAGTTACTTTAAAAAATTCCTTTATTGTTATTAAAAGAATATATCCCACCGGCTAGTCCTGTTCGGTCACGCCCATCAGCTGCGTGTAGGCGCTGTGGAGTCTGGTAGCTATAGTCTGAGCCACGCTCCGGTTTATTTTGCATCCAATCGGTGGATGGCTCTGGCACAACTGTGCCAGCTCCAGGCCCTTGAATGCCAGCACCTTGGTAGTCTCGATTGCCCTCACCGTGCTGGACATGCGATACGGAGGTAGCATCGCTGACCAGCACACTAGTTCAAAGTTCGATGCCGCCTGTATCTGGCGGTGCATCATCGGGCCCAGCTCCAGATATATGCCAACGAGGCCATCCTCAACGATGAATACCTTCTCCTGAGTCCTGCCCTGCTTGCCCAGGCTCTCCCCAACCTCGTATACTTCGCTGGCGGCCATACTGGCAATAAGTCCCAGCTGCTCCTCATCCAGCTCACGGAACATGGGGCACCGTTTCAGTACCTCTATCTTATTCATTCTGATACCTCCTGTGTATCCTTCGTAACTCCTTACCGGTTATCACCCGGTACCGGCCAGTTCCTTCTTCAACGCGGCCAGCTTGCTGCGGGTGCTGCCGTCCAGCAACCGGTCTCCAATCCGGGCGACAAAGCCGCCGATTATGCCCGAGTCAACCTCTGACCTGACTTCAATTTTTTTACCAATGATTCGGCCGAGCTGCCGGGCCAGCTTCTGCTCTTCCCCTTTATCCAGCGGGACGGCCGTGGTCACTTCAGCTATCTCTATACCATGATGACTGTTCAGAAGTCGCTGGAACTCATCGGCAATCTCACCAATCATATCCAGCCGGCCCCGGACGATAAGCAGATAAACCAGATTCAGAGACAATGCACTCATCTTCTTCAACTGTCCGGATATCAGTTTCGATTTTTCAGCAAAATGTATTTTCGGGCTCTCCAGAAATGCCCTCAGGTCTTTATCGCTCACCACGCGGACAATCTCTTCCAGTTCAGACTGACAGCGCTCCAGCTCGTCTGACTCCAGCGCGATTTCAAAAACTGCCTGCGCATATCGCTTTGAGTATACCTTTCTCGCCACACCCACTCCTTAGCAATAGTTTATTTCTTTTTCAGGACATCGCTCTCTTTGATGACTTTGTCGATAAGCTCGCGATGCGCCTTCTTATCCAGCGAACGGTCAATTACTTTTTCTGCCGCCCTGATGGTGAGGTCGGCCACCTCTTTTCTAATCTCGCTGATAGCCTCATCCCGCTCTCGCTGGATTTCGCCGCGCGCCTGAGTGATGATTGTTTCGGCCTCCTGCCTGGCACCCTGCTTTGCCTTCTCCCTCATTTCCTCGCCGGCTTTCTCCGCCTGAGCAATGCGCTTCTGCCCTTCCCGGCTAGCCGCTTCCATCTGCTTCTTCACCTCTTCCTCAGTACGGGCAGCCTGCTCTTTAATGGCGTCTGCCTGGTCCATGCTGTCCTTGATTCTTTTGGAACGCTCGTCAAGCATCCTCATCACCGGTTTGTAGGCGACAAAGTAGAGAACCACGAGCAAAATCACCACGTTCACAATTTGCGCCAGCAAAGTCGGCACATTTATGCCAAGCCCGGCAAGTCCCTCCATATTTAGCTCCCTGTTACCTCTCCATTACTGTTATGGTAAACCTGGCACAGCTCAGGCGAAGAGGATTGCCATCAGCACCATGCCCAGAACAAAGCACGCGCCCAGTATGGCGGCGGCAATAATCATACCTATTGATATTGGTATGCCATCCTGTCCCATTAAAATCTCCTTTTGTTATTAAAATAACAGTGCTATAAGAATGACAATAACAAAGGCGTAAATTCCAATCGCCTCAGCAAGAGCAGCCACTATTATCATAGGAAGAAACACAGCATTGTATGATTCAGGATTACGCCCCAATGACTGCAAAGCTGAATAGCCAATGAGGCCAATTCCCAGCGCTGGTCCCAACAGCCCTACACTAGAAGCTAGTCCTACAGCTAATAGCTTCATAGTTTCTGCGTCCATTCTCTACCTCCTTTAATGTGAATCATGAGACATTAACCTTATGTCAAGCAATTATTCTCCATGTTGAGCTGTCGCTAATGTTAGAAATGCAAGAGTTAATCCACAAAATATTAGAGCTTGCAGAAAACCAATCAGTAATTCCAGAAGATAAAAAGGTGTGGCAATTACCCAAGGAATTAGAAAAGCAGCGATGAGCAATAGTACCTCGCCAGCGGTCATATTGCCGAAGAGACGAAATGTAAAACTGATAAGACGCACTGTTTCACTCAACGCTTCCAGAAGCCCGATAAAGATATTAATAAATCCAATAAACATTCCGCCCAGTCCGGCCCGCAGCCTGCCCTTTACCATATGCCCGATGCTCTGGAAAAACTGCCCCACGTTGAGAAATTTGCCCAGATAGCGCAGCCCCAGCGACCTCAAGCCGAAGTACTCCACGAAGACAAACGACACCAGCGCCAGCGCCAGCGGCATATTGATATCGGTGTTTGCGCCACGCAGCAGGTGCACGTGCTCGCCCTCAGCACTGGTGATAAATATCGAGCCGAAGCCCGGAATCAGGCTCAGCCAGGCATTGAAGGCGACGAACAGGAAGATAGTGGCCACGATGGGGAAAAAGCGCCGCCCGTTTGCCTCCCCGGCCACCCGGCGGCAGAGGTCATAGAGCCAGCCCAGCAACGATTCAAAGGCGCTCTGCAGTCTTCCCGGAACGACTTTCATGCGGCGCGTTATAACGTATGACAGGCAGATGAGCACGGCCAGCGTAATCCAGGCGCCGATAATGCTGTTGGCAATGGGAAAACCAAAGAAGTAGAACACCGTTTCTGCCGGAAGGTGTAATTCGGGTTTAGGCAGGCCGAGCCATGCCGGCAGTCCCAGATCGCCGAAAATTTTTCTGCCCAGCGGACCTACCAGGAAGCCAACGATGAGCAGCAGTACCAACAGGGCCAGAATCCCTATGAAAAGCAGCCGTGGCATACCCAGAATACGGCGCTTAGCCATCAGCCACTCCCCCCGCTTTGCTTATCTCTTATCAGCGGTATCAGCATCCGGTATACCCCGTAGAAAGCAACGATAATGCCCAGAAACAACCCCACTATACCCAGAGCAGGAGAGGTATTTAGTCGGTCGTCCAGCCAGAGTCCAGCCACTACACCCAGCACGATTGAGCCGCCAATGAAAAATCCCACCCCCACCAGCCGCAGGGCCGCCATCCATCTGCTCACATTCGCCTCGATACCTGCGCCAACGCGCAGCCAATCATATTGTATCATCACAAGCAGAAAGAAACTACCAGAAGCCACTCAAAATAAAACAGCCCCAACTCTTACCGGTTAGGACTGTCCATCACCACAAATGACTATAATAACCATAAAACCAATCTAGTGGCGCTTCTCCTGACCGAACAGCCTTGAAAAGTCGCCATCAAAGTCCATCAGGAAATTGTGCATATCAAGCACGTCATCAATTTCAATTTTTTCATAACGGAAATCTTCCACCCCGGTGCCGGCAAGGTCGTTCGCTTCCTCCGGTGCTTTGCCCTCCTTAACCACCGCCGCCACCAGGCACTGAGTCTGGCATTTTGAACAGAGAACTCTTAAAAACCACATGTCTTCGCGGTGGCCAATTACATCAACGTCATAGGGCTCATAGTTCTGACCGCAGGATTCACACTTAATCGAGGTCATCAATCTCTTTATCAATCTCTCTTCCACCGTTCGAGCTCCCGTTGCCCTAGCCCCATCTATCTTCAGGATTTGCGTTTGTCAAAGTCATCCATGTCAAGCGTATTGATGAAGTCATAGAAAGCCGATAGCTTCTTCATCTCTTCTTCGCTTACTTTTTTATCCTTGGTATCAACCTCATCAGATTCCTCTATAACCGGTTTCCCGGTTTCTTCATCAAGCAGGATACCCGCCTTGTCCAAAACGGCTTCCTCGGCGAATATGGGGGCATCTGTTCTCACCGCCAGCGCCAGAGCGTCACTGGGGCGCGAGTCAATCTCTATCTGCTGGCCATTAACATTAAGTATAATCTTGGCATAGAAGGTATCACTCTTCAGGTCACTGACAATTATAGAATCTATAGCTGCTCCCAGTGAGTCAAGCACCGAGTTAAGAAGGTCGTGGGTTAGAGGTCTTGGCACCGTAACGCCCTGCAGTTTCACGGCAATGGCATCGGCTTCAGCTGGACCAATCCAGATAGGGAGATACCGCTTGGCTAGTTTTTCCTTGAGGATAACCACCCGCTGGTAATTCATCAGGCTCACACGGATGCTATCAATGGTCATCTCAATCATAACCAGACCTCCCCCAGTTAATCAGCCAGCAATTTCATTCTACGTCAGGAAGCTACGCTTGTCAACCAGAATTGGTATCGGTTACCTACCATCCTTATCCACAACTCAAGTTATTATGTTAAGTTATGGGGAGATTTCAGCTACCCGATGTGGTATAATAGAATTGTCGGTTCTTCGACATTCTGTCAGTGAGATTGAAATCCCTGTGATCAGGCGCCTTACGATTCGTCAGCTAAGCGAGGAAAGGGAGGAAAGCCTCTCACCGTACGCGGTGAAAAGCAGGCGCTCCAAGGGCAGACTGAAGGACGAAGAGCCCTGCCCGATAAGGACCGCTTTCCAGCGTGACCGCGACCGCATCATCCACAGCAAGGCATTTCGCCGCCTCAAGCATAAAACGCAGGTATTCATCGCGCCGCTGGGCGACCACTATGTGACCAGGCTGACCCACACCCTGGAGGTCTCTCAGATAGGCCGTACCATAGCCAGGGCGCTTAACCTTAACGAGGACCTGACCGAGGCAATTGCCCTGGGACATGACCTGGGGCACACCCCTTTCGGCCACGTCGGGGAGGACGTGCTCAACGAGCTTTACGCGCCGGGGTTCCGGCACAACGAACAGAGCCTGCGAGTGGTTGACCTGCTGGAAAATGATGGCCGCGGTCTCAACCTTACGCTTGAGGTCAGAGACGGCATCCTGAACCATTCCAAGTCAGGCAGCGATGTGCTCGGCGACGGCTGGGGAAAAATGGACACCCTGGAAGGAGATATCGTCAAGCTGGCGGACATCATCGCTTATATCAACCATGACATTGGCGATGCTATCCGGGCCGGTATTATTACGGAAGGTAACCTGCCCCTTGAAGCGGTGAAGACGCTGGGCATTTCTCACTCGCAGCGCATAAACAGCATGGTTGATGACATCATCCATAGCTCGTGGGCGGCCAGCGGGTATGATAAAATAGAACCAGAAAGCCCGAGGATAACCATGAGCCCCGCGATTCTGGATGCCACCAACGTGCTCAGGGAGTTCCTCTTTGACCGGGTGTATCATGTGAAGTCCGCGGAGGAAGAGAGCGACAGAGCCAGAGAAGTGGTCTGCCGCCTCTATCAATATTTTATCCAACATGAAGACGGACTGCCACCGGAGTATCTCACCTACAGTGATGATACCGAACGGCGAGTCGTCGACTACATCGCCGGTATGACTGACCAGTACGCCCAGCGGGTAGCCGCAGGGCTCGAGCAACGACCGACAAAGAGAATTGGCGGAATAGATGAGCGCTATTGACGAGGTCAAACAGAAGACAGACATCGTGGGCATCGTCGGCCAGTACGTCGCCTTGAAAAAAGCGGGGCGTAACCTGGTAGGTCTGTGTCCGTTTCACAGTGAAAGAAACCCGTCTTTCTTCGTCTATCCAGAGCAGCAGAGCTGGCACTGCTTCGGCTGCAATACCGGCGGCGACGCTTTTTCCTTCCTGATGAAGAAGGAAGGGCTGGACTTCGGGGAAGCGCTGCGCCTTCTGGCTGACAGGGCCGGCGTCACCCTCCCCTCCCGACCCGGCAGGGATGAAGAAAAAGAAGAGAAAGAGAGAATCTACAAAATCAACGAGGCCGCCGCCCAGTATTTCCACGACCAGATGCTCAATTCCCCCGAGGGTGCTAAAACGAGGAAGTATGTCCAGAGTCGCGGTTTCACCGATAAAGCCGTTGCCGAATTTCAAATGGGCTACAGCTCGAATAAATGGGAAGGCCTGAAAAAATACCTTCAAGGGCGTGGCCACACCGAGGAAGAGATGGTGAAAGCCGGCCTGATAGCTGAGGCGGATAGCGGCCGCACCTATGACCGTTTCCGCAACAAGTTGATGTTCCCCATAATAGACAGCAAAGGACGCGTCATCGGTTTCGGCGCGCGGGTGCTTGATGAATCGCTGCCCAAATATATCAACTCACCGCAGACGCCCGCTTTTGACAAGAGCAGCAGCCTCTACGGCATCAACCTGGCCACAGCCAGCATAAGACAACAGGACTCGGCAATCATCGTTGAGGGTTATGTAGATGTAATCACCGCCCACCAGAATGGCTTCAATAACGTGGTCGCCTCAATGGGCACGTCAGTCACCGAAACGCAGGTGGGCTCCCTGAAAAGGCTGACCCGGAATCTGATACTGGCCCTTGATGCCGATGCCGCCGGCGAGGAGGCCATGCTGCGCGGCGTCAGCTACGAAAACATCCTTGAGTCCGAGATAAGGGTCGTTATTCTGCCGCAGGGGAAAGACCCCGATGATGTAATCAAAGAAGACGCCGATACCTGGCGCAGGCTGCTGTCTGAGGCAACGCCGATCGTGGATTATACCATTGACATGATTGCCAGCAAACTTGACCTGGATACCGCCAGAGACAAGTCACGGGCGGTTAAGGAACTGTTGCCCATCGTGGCGGCAATGAATGATAAAGTTCGCCAGGCACATTACATACAGAAACTGGCACGCCTAGTCAAAGTTGACGAACGCACCATTGAAGCCGAACTTGGCAGATTAAAAGCAGCGTCAGGACGGGGCAGAATCTCCGCGCCAGCTCCGGAAAAGGCTACCTACACGCCACGTACACTATTGCCCAGTCGCCTTGAAGAGGACTATCTAGCGCTGATACTGCAGCACCCGGAGCTGAAAGAGAATGCCACGGTCATCACTCCAGAATACTTCCTCAACAGTGAAAACCGCGTGGTCTATATCACCTGGAGCAAGATTGACGACCTGTCCAAGCTCAGAGATGCGTTGGACCCGGCCCTTCAGGAGCATCTTGACGTAATTGCCGGCCGTGAGTTACCATCTGACCGTATAGACGAGAGGGATGCTGATTACCGTCACCGCCTGGAGAAAAGGTACTATAAGAAGCTAGCCGAAGAAATAGGGGAAATACTAGCCATTGAAGTTGCGGAAAAAGGTTCCGGTGCTGATGTTGCTAAACTCGATGAGATAGGTATAGAATATTCACTCCATTTAAAGGAATTATATGAGAGAGAAAGTCAGAGGCGGTTGGAAAGCAGGAGGTAAGGTATGAGCAGGGAAGAAATGGAAAATCGGTTGGTTCCTGAAGATGAGCAGGATGAGGAAAAAACTGGCGGTGAAGCACTGGGTAAATCTTCCAGCGATTATGTAGCCTCTAAAGAGCAAGGCGAAGAAATCGTTCCGGAGATGCCTCACGAGCAGGAGGAAATCTGGCACGAGGAACATTTTGATGCTGAAAAGCACGAGGCAGCTCTGGAAATAGAGGTGGAGGCTCCAGTTGAAAGTCTGGGCGAACAGGAAATAGCCGATGATCCGGTCCGTATCTACCTTCATGAAATCGGACGGGTGCACCTCCTTACCGCCAATGATGAAAAGACGCTGGCCAAAAAGATGGAGGAAGGCAAGCGCATCAACGAGATAAAACACCAGTACCTGCAGGAATATGGTAGAGCACCCTCGGCAGTTGACATCGTGTTGACAGCGACCAGGGAGATTGGAGAGTCATCGGAACTTATCAAGCTGATTCAAGAGCAACTAGGCCTACCCCAAAATACCAGCTTTCTTGAAGCTATCAACAGCGCCCAGCTTCAGGAGGGCATTGACAATTCCATTGACCCTGAGTTAATCCACGATATTTCTGTCCGGATTGGGCTATCCATGATGGAAACCGAGCAAGAACTGATTACCCTTTCGCTTAACACCAAGTTGCTGACCAAGGAAGTCCGTGAAGCCATCAGTCCAAAGGTCGCCTTTTCTGACATCGCCAAGCTGGTCAACGATAAAACTTTCATCAATTCAATACGCAAGCTTGAATACCAGCTTGAGGTCCATTTCCGGAGCGTTGACCATGAAGCCAAAAAAGCGGAAAGACACCTTATCGAGGCCAACCTGCGCCTGGTGGTGAGTGTGGCCAAGAAGCACATCGGGCGCGGCATGTCCCTCCTCGACCTGATTCAGGAGGGCAACATCGGCCTGATGCGCGCCGTGGAGAAATTCGACTACCGCAAAGGCTACAAATTCAGCACCTATGCCACCTGGTGGATAAGGCAGGCACTCACCAGAGCCATCGCCGACCAAGCGCGCACTATCCGCATCCCGGTGCACATGGTGGAAACGATAAACCGACTGCTCAAGACAAGCCGCCGTCTGGCTCAGGAATACGGGCGCGAACCCACCTCCACCGAAATCGCCAAAGAGATGGAAATATCTTCCGATAAAGTCAGGGAAATCGTCAAGGTATCGCAGCTGCCCATCTCGCTGGAGTCGCCCATCGGCGAGGAGGAGGACAGCCCACTGGGCAACTCAATTGAGGACCGGAACGCCCTGCCGCCGGTGGATGCCGCTTCCAAACAGCTCCTGAAGGAGCAGATTGAGGACGTGCTGGATACGCTCACGCCACGCGAGCAGCGCGTCCTGCAGTTGCGCTTTGGCCTTGAGGACGGGCGCAGCCGGACGCTGGAAGAGGTGGGCAAGGAGTTCAACGTTACCCGGGAGAGGATTCGCCAGATTGAGGCCAAAGCGCTGAGAAAATTGCGCCACCCCAGCCGGAGTCGCAAATTAAAAGATTACCTGGAATAAGGACTAGCCGAACATCCCCATCAGGTTCTTGGGCAGCTTCCCTTTGACCCCCATCTTCATCAGCTTCTGCATCTGCTGGAACTGGTTTAATAATTGGTTCACGTCGTGAGTCTGCACGCCGCTGCCGCGGGCGATGCGGCGCCGCCGGCTCCCCCCGATAATCTGGGGGTTGTGCCGCTCCGCCGGCGTCATGGACAGTATCATCGCCTCCACTTTTTTAAGCTGCTTCTCCTCAGTACCTTCAGGAAGTCTGGCGGCAAGTTTGGACACGCCGGGCAACATTTCCATCAGTTGCCCCACCGGCCCCATGCTCTTGACCGTCTTCAACTGAGACAGAAAGTCCTCCAAGTCAAAACTGGCTTTGGCCACCTTCTTTTTCAGCTCTTCGGCCTGGCTCTGGTCAAAGGCCGCCTCCGCTTTCTCAATGAAGGTGAGCATGTCACCCATCCCCAGAATACGGGATGCCAGACGGTCGGGATAAAACTGCTCCAGGGCATCCGCCTTCTCCCCGATGCCGATGAACTTGATGGGCACGCCACTCACCCACCGTATGGAAAGGGCTGCCCCACCCCTCGCATCCCCATCCATCTTGGTCAGGATAAGCCCGGTAAGATTTACTCTGGAATGAAAGTCTTCCGCGCTGCGCACCGCGTCCTGCCCGGTCATGGCGTCGACCACAAGTAATATTTCAGACGGGTTCAACGCCTTTTTCACCTCGGCCAGCTCCTTCATCATCTCCTCATCAATGTGAAGTCGGCCCGCCGTGTCCACCACCACCCACGTGGCCGCCATAGATTTTGCCCTGACCAGAGAATGGGCGCAGATGTCTTTACTCGATACATTCGTACCTTCATTGAAGACTGGAATATCCAGCTGGTCTCCCAGCGTGACTAACTGCTCAATCGCCGCCGGGCGCCGGTTGTCCGCCGCCACCAGCAGAGGACGTTGACCTGCATGCTTCAAATGAAGGGCCAGCTTGGCGGCGGTGGTGGTCTTGCCGCTGCCCTGCAGCCCGACCAGCATGGCCACAAAAGGCTGTTGTCCGGAGGTGCTCAGCCGGCCCGGCTCGTTGCCCAGCGTGGCAATCATTTCCTCGTTGACTATTTTCACCACCTGCTGGCCGGGGGTCAGGCTCTGCATCACCTCCGCGCCGATGGCGCGCCCCCGCACCCGGGCGATGAAGTCCTTGACCACCCTGAAATTGACGTCGGCTTCCAGTAGGGCCAGGCGCACCTGCCGCAGCCCCTCGTCAATGTCCTTCTCCGTCAGCTTTCCCTTATTGCCCAGCAGACGGAATACCTTGCCTAATTTTTCACTGAGAATCTCAAACATAGGACTAAATTCATTCTAGTGGGGTATCTGTCTGGCCGTCAAGCAATCGGTTCACGGTAAAAATATTTACCCCTGATAATAAGTAAACCGTCCGCCGTATTATGCTAAAATAGTTACCGAAGGATGCTTTCTGGAGTTCTTAGATGATTCCCCTCAGCCTCAAACTGCGCAACTTCATGTGCTACCGCGATAACGTGCCGCCATTGTCTTTCGACGGTATCCACACCGCCTGCCTCTCCGGCGACAACGGCAACGGCAAATCGGCGCTCATTGACGCCATGACCTGGGCGCTGTGGGGAAAGGCACGGGCAAAAAGCGACGACGAACTGGTGCACACCGAGCAGAAGGAGATGGAGGTGGAGTTCGATTTCGCCGTCGGGGGGCAGCCGTACCACATCATCCGCAAGCGGGCCAGACCAAAGAAAGCCAGCGGCGCCGGGCAGTCAGCGCTGGAATTCCAGATGGCCACCGACGGCGGTTTCAAGTCAATAAGCGGCAACAGCATCGCCCAGACGCAGCAGAAAATCACCGGCACCCTGCACATGGACTATGACACCTTCGTCAACAGCGCCTTTCTGCGCCAGGGCCACGCTGACGAGTTCACCACCAAGCGCCCCACCGAACGCAAAGAGGTACTATCAAATATACTGGGGTTGGACTATTACGACCAGCTTGAGGACAAGGCCAGAGAGCTTGCCCGGGAGCAGGAACTGGCAAAGACGCAACTGGAAAGCACGCTGCGGGACATCAGTGATGAGCTGGCCATGAAGCCTGAATATGAGACAGAACTGGAAAAGGCCCAGCAGATTTTCACCCAGATTGAAGGAGTCGTACAAGAGAAAGAGACCGGGTTGAATGAGCTGCGCCAGCAGAAGGAAACACTGGAGAAAAAGAAGGTGCAGTTTGACCAGCTGGAAGCAGGCATAGAAGAGCGAAGCAAGAACCTAGAAGCGTTCCAGGGGCAGGTGGCCCGCCTTCAATCAAACGTCCAGGAGTATGAGGCCCTCATGGCTCAGCGCGACACCATAGCCTCCGGCTACACACGCTATAAAGAGACCCGGAAACGCTTTGATGAGCTCGACCAGAAGTTCCGTCAGTCGGTGAACCTGGAAAAGCAGAGAACGCAGTTGGAAGGCAGGATAAATGAGGCCGGTCAGAGCCTGCGCACGGAACAAACCCAGCTGCAGGAACGGGTCAGGGGCCTGGAGGGCAAAATAGCCGATTTCGCTCAGAAGCAGGGGCAGATTCAGCAGCTTCAGGTGCAGCTTGGCCAGATGACCGAGAACGAGGCAACACTAAGCCAGAAGAAACAGACAGAGCAGGAAC
Source organism: uncultured Dehalococcoidaceae bacterium (assembly GCA_964493435.1). Lineage (GTDB taxonomy): Bacteria > Chloroflexota > Dehalococcoidia > Dehalococcoidales > RBG-16-60-22 > E44-bin89. The sequence continues at coordinate 156,908 of CAZBMB010000005.1, forward strand.
TGCAGACGGCGGTCAACTATCTGGAATCCAGCATAATTCAGACGAAACGAGAGGCGAAAGAGCTTGAGGAGAAAATCGACCTTCTGGCAACGCAGACGGAAGCCAAGTGCCCGCTCTGTGAGACCGAGCTTGGTGCCGAAGGCCTGCAGCTCATTGCCTCCAAATACACCACCGAGAAACAGGGCAAAACCGATTCACTGGCTTCGGACCGGTCCGAGCTTGAACACAAAAGAAACGAGCTTGAATCACTGAACCGCGAGGTCTCCCTCATGGAGACACAGCTTAATCAGGAGAAAATCTCCCTGCAGAGCCAGGCCGGCATTCTTAATAAAGAAGCCAACGAGGCCACCGACGCCAAGAAGCAGCTGGTTGCGGAGCGGAACCGGTTGTCTGAGATTGAAGGGCAGCTGGTGACCATGGACTTTGCCCGCCAGGAAAAGATGGCACTGTCAGAACTGGAAAAGCAGCTGGTCGCGATGGACTATGACGCGGCGCAGCATGAGCAGTTGAGACAGCAACTAACTGAACTGGAACAATATGAGACGCCAATGCGCAAACTGGAAGAAGCGGAGCGTCTCATCAATGGGGAGAAAGAGGCTCTGTCACAGGCGATAGCCCATACCCGGGAACTGAAAACAGGCCTGGAGTCCGACCGTCAGAAAAAAGTGGCGCTGGCCGGAGAGCTTGAAGCCCTGCCCCGTCTGGCCGCGGAGCTGAACGATGCCGAAAACACATACCGGGAAACAGAACAGCAGCGGAAACAGGCTCAGGAAGCGCTGTGGAACGTTCAGGCCAGGCTGCAGCACCTCGACGAACTGGAGAAGAGAAAAAAAGGAAAGGAAAAGGAACTGTCAAGGTCATCGAAAGAGGAAACCATTTACCGGGAACTGGCCAGGGCTTTCGGCAAGGGTGGCATACAGGCCTTGCTCATTGAAATGGCGCTGCCGGAGATTGAGGTTGAAGCCAACCGACTTCTCGGGCGGATGACGGATAATCGGATGCACGTTAAATTTGAGACGCAGCGGGAGACCAAGAAAGGCGATATCGTGGAGACCCTTGATATTGCCATTGCCGATGAGCTAGGAACCAGGAACTATGAGATGTTCAGCGGCGGCGAGGCGTTCCGCATCGACTTCGCCATCAGGATTGCGCTGTCCCGACTGCTGGCCAGAAGGGCCGGGGCACCGCTGCCCACATTGATTATAGATGAAGGTTTCGGCACACAGGACAGCGCCGGCATTGAAAAATTGAAAGAAGCGATTAACTCCATCCAGGACGACTTTGAAAGGATACTGGTCATTACTCATATTGAGGACCTGAGGGATGCCTTCCCCACTAGAATTGATGTGGTCAAAACAGACGAAGGTTCAACACTTGCCATCAATTAGCTCTATAAACCAAGGTACGCGGCGATCCCCTTCATTGCCTCCAGGCCCAGACCGATAAACTCATCAAGTTCCAGCCCGATATCTTTACAGCGCGCCATCTGTTCCCGGTTGGCCCCGGCGGCAAAGCTCTTTTCCTTGAATCTCTTTTCTATTGAGCCCACCTCAAGGCCGGCCAGTTTCTTATCGGGGCGAACCAGCGCCGCGGCAACGATGAGACCGGTGAGCGGGTCGGTACAGAATAATGCTTTATCAAGCTTCGTGTCCAGAGAAGCCCCGTGCCGTTGATTGTGAGCCAGAATGGCATGAGCTACAGATTCGCTGGCGCCTAATTCCCGCGCCAGGTCAGCACCGAGCTTGCTGTGACTATTCATATCATTGCCGGTCAGTTCCACATCAATATCGTGCAGCAGCCCGGCGAGACCCCACTCTTTCTCATCCTCTCCGAAACGCCCGGCGAGTGCGCGCATAATCGCCTCGGTCGCCAGCATGTGTTTGATAAGATTCTCGTTTTCCACATTGGCCCTGATGGAGTCGAGCGCTTCTTCTCGGTCCATGCGTCACCTCCTTTTATTAATAATACTAATATTGGCCACCAATCAGCAACGCCAGTCTGTCAGCAGACTATCTCTTCGTATTAAGCGGGATTGGCTTTACCGTTGAAATCAGTGTCAGGCCGATGGCGCTCAATATCAGCAGTATCCAGAATGCTATCTGATAGCTCTGTGTTATGTCAAATATATAGCCGGCTAGTAACGGCCCAACGGCACCGCCAAGTGTACCGGCAAAATAAATTATCCCGAAAATAACACCGTGCGCTCTGGTGCCGAATAGCTCGGCCGCCATCGGCGAAATGACGATAAAGCAGCCACCGTGGGCAAAGCCATAGACCACGGCAAACAGATAGAACATCCACAGTTCCCAGGCAAACTGCAGCCAGATAAAGCTGGCTATCAGAATAATAAAACAGATAATCCACGCCCGCTTGCTGCCAATTCTGTCGCTGGCGGTGCCCATGATGAAGCGGCCGGCCATGCTCACGCCACCGATGGTGGCCAGGACTCCGGCGGCACTCGCTTCCGAGATGCCAATATCCGTAACGTGCGGCACGATATGTATGATAATGGTAAGTAAGCAATAAATCGTGGAGAAATAGGCAAGGCAGATTATCCAGAACCGCCTCGTCCGTGTTGCCTCACGCAAAGACAAGCCTTGCTCTGCCGAGTCAGAGGCAGCTGACTTCGTTCTATCTGCGCCATCGGGCAGCAGACCCATTTGCTGCGGGTCACGCCGAAACAACTGCGCGAGCAGGACGAACAGGGTTAAAGCCGCAATACCAATGATAATATAGGAATCGCGCCAGCCGTAGCCGGCAATGAGCGCCGTGACAATCAGTGGCACCATAAGCTGTCCGGCACCAGTACCCGTTTTAACGATACCGGTCATCATGCCACGTCTACGGACAAACCAGCGGGCAACCGTGGATAAAGTAACGATATCATGGCTGGCCATGCCAGTGCCGACGATGACACCCAAGAACAGGTACAGCTGCCAAGGAGCCTGGAGCAGCGACATCAATAGATAACCGCCGCCAAGGAAAAGGCCCGAGACCACCATGATAACTCGCGGCCCCAGGCGGTCATTGAGTCGACCGGAAAATATACCCATCAGACCGACAAAGAGCATGGTGACTGATGAAGCGCCAGAAATCGTCGCCCTTGACCAGCCAAATTCATTCAGCAGATGTTTAAAAAATATGCCGTAGGTAAAGTATGTGCCAACGCATATCAACTGTATGGCAAAGCTGGCGGCAACAATAATATGGCCGTAGAAGAAGGGGAATTTTTTGCGCTCTATCATGCTTCAGTCCCGCCTGTTTTACTCTTAATTATGAAAATATTTAACCGGTCAGGGCTGGCTCAGCATCCCGGTGCAGTAACCGGCCCAGGTATTGGCCGGTTGACGAACCTTTCACCTGCGCTATTGCCTCCGGCGTCCCGGTGGCAACCACATATCCCCCGAGGTCTCCGGCGCCGGGGCCCAGGTCAATGATATAATCTGCGTTCTTGATTACATCCATATGGTGCTCAATGACGACTACCGTATTGCCGGCTTCGACGAGTCGCTGCAGCACCCTGAGCAGCGCGGCCACGTCTTCAAAAGATAGCCCGGTGGTCGGTTCATCAAGAATGTACAGCGTTCTACCAGTTGCCCGCCTTGATAGCTCAGTGGACAGCTTCACCCGCTGCGCCTCGCCGCCGGAAAGCGTCGGCGCTGGCTGGCCAAGGTGGATATACCCCAGTCCGACGTCCCGCAGTGTCTGAAGCTTGTTTTTCACCTTGGGGAAGTGGGTGAAGAAGGCGAGCGCCTGCTCCACCGTCATATCGAGCACCTCGGCGATGTTTTTGTCCTTGAACCGTACCTCCAGCGCCTCCCGGTTATAGCGCTGCCCCTTGCACACCTCACAGGGGACGGTGACGTCGGGCAGGAACTGCATCTCAATCTGGATAAACCCGTCACCCCGGCAGGCCTCGCAGCGTCCTCCTCTCACGTTAAAAGAGAAGCGACCCGGCGCATAGCCTCTCATCCGGGCTTCGGGAACGGTGGCAAAGAGCTCGCGAATCGGGGTGAAGGTGCCGGTATAGGTGGCCGGATTGCTCCGCGGCGTGCGGCCTATCGGCGACTGGTCAATATTGACCACCTTATCAATATGCTCCATACCGATGATTTCATCGCAGTCGCCGGCCCGCTCCCGGGAACGATAGAAGGCCTGCGCCAGTTTCCGATATAAGATTTCATCGACCAGGGTGCTTTTACCGCTGCCCGATACACCGGTTATACAGACAAACTTGCCCAGCGGTATGTGGACGTCTATATCTTTCAGGTTATTCTGCCTGGCCCCCCTGACCACGATTTCCCCGCCGTTGCCGGGGCGCCGTTTGCCAGGCAGCGGAATCTGCTTGGTGCCGCCGAGGTACTGGCCGGTGATTGATTCCTGGCTGGCCGTAATATCAGCCAGAGTACCGATGGCCACGATTTTGCCGCCGTGCTCCCCCGCGCCCGGCCCCATGTCAATAATGTGGTCGGCGGCGCGCATCATGGCCTCGTCATGTTCCACAACCAGTATAGTGTTGCCCAGGTCCCTTAACCGTTTCAGGGTACGGATAAGGCGGGCGTCATCGGCGGGGTGCAGGCCCACGGTGGGCTCATCGCAGATATAGAGCACCCCCATGAGTCCGCTGCCTATCTGTGTGGCCAGGCGGATGCGCTGCGCCTCACCACCGCTCAGGGTTGCCGAGGCGCGATCAACGGTCAGATATTCCAGGCCCACGTCTTTCAGGAAGCCGAGTCGCGCCTGAATCTCCTTCAAAATCTCCCGGGCAATCATTTTTTCCCGTTCACTGAGCACCTTATCACCAATTCCGGTTATCCACTCCAGTTCGTGCACCACCGACATCGCGCAGATGTCCATTATATTCCGGCCGCCGATGGTCACCGCCAGCGACTCCGGCTTCAGCCTTTTGCCCTGGCATGCCGGGCATGGCGTGGAAACCATGTAGCGCTCAATGTCCGCCCGCGAGTTCTCTGATTCGGTGTCACGGTAGAGTCGCTCCATTCTGGGAATCACACCTTCAAAGCCAGAGAAGTGCTCCCTGACCCGCCCGAAACGGCTCCGGTAACGGTACCATTCCCCTTCCTCACCATAAAGCAAGAGGTTAAGCTCTTTCTCGGCCAGGTTCTTGACCGGGGTGTTCAGCGAGAAACCGTAACGATTTGCCAGTGATTCCAGGTGATAGAAATACCAGGACTGGAACTGCCAGGGCCGTATCGCCCCATTGGCGATGGATAGTTCCCTGTTGGGGATAACCAGGTCCGGGTGTATTTCCAGCTTGACGCCGAGTCCGGTACATTCCGGGCAGGCGCCATGCGGGCTGTTGAAGCTGAAGGTGCGAGGCGTTATCTCGCCGAGGCTGATGCCGTCGTAGACGCAGGCGAAATGCTCTGAGAAGAGCAGCTCGTCCCCATCAATGATGGACACCAGCACCACGCCAGCGCCGAGTTTGAGGGCGGTCTCCACGGAGTCGGCAATCCGCTGTCTCTCCCCCTGCCCGATGACCAGACGGTCGACCACCACCTCAATGGAGTGCTTCCTGTTTTTATCCAGCTGGAACTCCTCGGCAAGCTCATGAACCTCCCCGTCAACCCTCACCCGGACGTAGCCTGCCTTGCGCAAATCGGCGAACACCTGCTGGTACTCCCCCTTGCGGTCGCGAATCAGCGGCGCCATAATCATGATGCGCCTGCCCTCCGGGAGCCCCTGGACCGCGTCCACAATCTGCTGCACCGTCTGGGTGGTGATTTCCCGACCGCACTCGGGGCAGTGGGGATGACCGACCCTGGCGAAGAGCAGCCTCAGGTAATCGTAGACTTCGGTGACCGTACCCACGGTGGAACGGGGGTTTTTACTCGGGCCTTTCTGGTCGATGGATATGGCCGGGCTCAGGCCCTCTATATAGTCGACATCGGGCTTCTCCATCCGGCCCAGGAACTGGCGGGCATACGCCGAGAGCGACTCCACATAGCGGCGCTGCCCTTCAGCGTAGATGGTGTCAAAAGCCAGCGAGCTTTTACCACTGCCGGAGACGCCGGTGATGACCACCAGCTTATCACGGGGAATGGTAACGTCTATGTTTTTCAGGTTGTGCTCGCGGGCACCCTTGACAACGATGGCATCCAGTGGCATCTTTCTTATAAATCCTTCCGTACCGTCCAGATTTATTCTATCACTGGAACGGCAGCCCTCACAAGGACAGTTTACCTGCCCCTGCACACAATGCTAAACTCAACACAGTTGAAGATGATGCCTAAAAGAACACCCGTTACCGATGAAATCAAACTGCGCCAGCTTACGGTTGACGAAGCGTTGTTTCGGCTTGACCAGTACCTGCATGACGCCTTCATGGCCGGTCTGATTCAGGTCAGGGTGGTTCACGGCAAGGGCACGGGAACGCTGCGTCAGGCCACCCAGAAGGTGCTGGCGGAACATCCGCTGGTGAAATCACATCGTATTGGTGAATACGGTGAGGGCGGCACCGGGGTTACCATCGTTCATCTCGCGGATAAGTAATCAGACGAGCGTAAAAAACGGGCCAATTTGAAAGCACGGGCGTTTTTCAGCTATAATAGCTCTGGTCTGCGGTGAGTGTAGCCGAGTGGTTTAAGGCGCCAGGTTGTGGCCCTGGAGAACGAGGGTTCGAATCCCTCCACTCACCCCACTTTTTGTTCTTCTTTACTCTTTCTTCTTCCCCACCTGCTCTTTTTTCACCCTCACGTAGCTATCCCAGTCCACACCGATAGCAATCGGCACGGTAATACCGCCATCAACCGCCAGATTAATGCCGGTAATCATCCGGGCTCTATCCGAGGCCAGGAAAACCGCCGCATCGGCAATATCTTCAGGCGTCGGCATATCTCGTAACGGGTACCATTTCTTCATCGCCTCCAGGCCCTCAGGCGTGGTGCCGGCTTTGAGCATGGGGGTGATGACATTACCCGGGGAAATGCCATTGACCGTTATCTGGTACGGCCCGAGCTCAAAGGAAAGCTGGCGGGTCAGTCCCCAGATGCCTGATTTGGACGAGGTGTAAGAAACGCCACCAATCATCGTCATTCTCTCACCCGAATAGGAGACGATATTTATGATTCTGCCCTCACCCCGCTGCTTCATTGAGGGAACCACCGCCTTGCTGCAGTTGAAAGCTCCGCCCAGATTGATGGCGACAACTCTGTCCCACTCCGCCTTGTCCATGTCTTCAATAAGAAGTTGGCTGCTCGCTCCAGCGTTATTGACCAAGATATCAATGCCACCCCACTCCGCCACTATCTTATCCACCATTCGTTTAACTTCAACCTCATCGGCCACGCTGGCTATCACGGCCATGGCATGGCCGCCCATCTTGCGCACCTCGGCCGCTGTGCCTTCGGCGTTCTGCTGATTAATATCATTGACCGCAATATCCACGCCTTCCCCGGCCAACCCGAGGGCGATAGCTTTGCCGATGCCGCTCCCGCTGCCGGTAACCAGCGCTATTTTACCCTTCAGATTCGTCTCCATTTATCTTTACCTCCGCTTGATTACATCAGTATAATCGGCGACTTGTCAAGCCAGGCAGGTCGGGAAATCATTGCTGTGGCAGCACTCATCGGTTATAATTGTTGCGTGCGCCTGTAGCTCAGCGGACAGAGCATCGGTCTTCGGAACCGAGGGTCGTGGGTTCGAATCCCTCCAGGCGCGCTAGTTTTTAGAGCTAAAAAGCCCCGGGTGGTTTATTCGGTACGGGGCTTTTCTTGTGGAATGGCACTAATCTAACCACTTGCCTTGATCTAGTTACGACGCTTCTTTAGGAAAATTGTCGCCTTGCCATATGATTCACTTTCAAGAACTCTTAGGGTATCGTGCTCGATGTCTTCCCAACTTCCAAGTTTACTAGACCACCGCCCAGAATCAAGTTGGAATGCGGCATGCGTGAGTGTTTCTTCCTTGACGTAAATCGCAATTTTAATGTATCCCTCTTCTAATTCACTGGTCTCGCATTTGTTAAAGCCACTTTCTAAGAAAAGCTGTGTAGCTGTCTCTAGTATATCTACATCTGTCACTTCAGATGGCCAATATGAATCTGGGTCTCCAGGCCACATCCACTTATCATTGACTCCATAAGCCCATGCAAGGCAATTGTAATCATCAGATCTTGGACTTTTTATGGAGTGATTCTTATTGGTTAAGTTTGGAAACTGTGAACGGCAACTGTGTGGTAGTGTCTGGCATCTCATGAAATATAACCCTTAGCATGCCCCCAGCTAAGCCAAGCTTCTTTCATTTTTGGAACATCTCCACGTACTTCTGCGGGTACGGGATCCACACCACTTAAGATCCTTAAGGCTCGATACCAGTATCCGCCACGCTCACACATATCTTTAAGAATAAATGGGATGGCAGCTTCGCCCATAGAAATAATCTTGAGATAGGTGTCATTATTAGTTATGATCTGTGGTGATGAAATATGGTCAGTCTCTTCGTGCCAGCGATTAGCTAGCTCTATGAATTTTTCCCCAGCTCTAGCATCAATTCGACCAAGTTTTCTCTCTGTCGCATGAAGCCAAGTGTCGAAAACACTTTTAATATATAATATCTGAGGTTCTTCAAGATGGCTGATAAGTGTATCTATTTGGTCCTCGCTAGGTAAATCACTAACCATCTGAACAAGTAGATATTCTGGACGGATAGCAATATAAGATTCGTAGTAAAGCTCCTCGCTGAACAGTTGTGACGCAATATTGTAGGACTTTTCTAATACGTCATCAGTATTGGGCATATTTTCCGGAATCGTCGTATTAACCATTTCTCTGCCTCCTTGGGCTTTGATGTTTTCGTCTTTCTTTATCTTTGCGTATTGTAGTATTAAGTATTTTTAACGTCCTGAGGATTTCGACAGAAACGTTTTCGACTACATGGAACCACCAACGGACTGGGGTTTCTTTGTATTCCTTTTGCTCTCGTCGTTTAACCATTACAGGATTATCATGAGAATCGGTTATGTGAACAGCCACCGAAAGTAATCCAGGGTAATTAGGCCAGATGTTAAAGGTTACAGAAACTAAACTCTTTGGCGAAATTTCATCAACAATTACTGGTTCGAGGGATAAGAATAATATTGGCGCATTTTGTCCGACATATGACTCCACTGTAGGTTTCACATGGATTTTGCGGAGAGGTGTCTGCCCATCGTTGAATATATGTATTCCAAGAGTTGCAAAATGGACTCGCACTAATGTTTGAGCACCGATTTCCTCATCCTTAAAATCGGGTACAGACAACTCATAACTCAAACTAAGCATATTTTATATCCTTATGCTGTATACAGTTAATAGTATATAGGTTAACGTCTATTTATTGTAACACTTATTATTGTAATGTTCATAGCAAAATAGTACAGTAAGTCAAATTTAAAGTCTATTGACAACAAGTAGTATGATGATATTGGATTTAATAATCCATTGCACAACAAGTTAAATAACCTCTTGAACCTCTTCGCTGTTAACAAGCATGGTATCAAAAAGCTCGGCTGCTGCTTCCTGGAGCCCTGGTGCTACGTGGCTGTATGTATCGAGAGTTATCTGGATGCTGGCATGACTTAACCTTATCCGATATCCATATAATTTTTAACAGGATTTTAACGATTGTTTTATGGGTAATAAATGTCAGCTGGCCTAAAATGATAGTATGTCCGAACAGCCAGAGCGAAGGAAAGCAACTGAGAAATGAAAGTTGTGTGCGCCTTGTGTGGTAGAGGAATGCTGGAGAAAAATGATAAGCGTGTAGAAGAAGCTTATCAGGGTATCTGTGGGGAGTGCGTAGCTAAGTTAGAAGCAAAGTGTGTAGATAACCACCCCGCTTTCCAGAGTTGCCACATTCTGATTCGCTATCTACCCAATCCCGTTACCTTGGATTGACCATCCTTATTCAAACCACGCAAACTGATTACCAGAGGTGATAATATCCATCACGTTTCAATACCTCAAGCGGCGTATCGAATAAATGGGAAAGCGTTTTTGAGGTAAGCATCTTCTCTTTATTGCCGTCTTTGAAGACCCGCCCATCTTTGAGCAGGATTACGCGTTCAATCTCGGGTATGATATCCAGAGTATTATGCGTCACCATAATCAGGCTGGTGCCCGCGCCCGCAATCTTGCTCAACATATTCCGAAGTTTATGGGCAGCATGGAAGTCCAGACTTGAGGCTGGCTCATCAAGCACCAGCGCCTGAGGGTCATGTACCAGCGCCCGACCAATGAGTATGCGCCGCACTTCACCAGTGGAGATTTCATTCATCTTCCGCTTCGCCAGATGCGATATCTCCAGCAGCTCCATTACCTCCCTCGCTTTTCGTTCCATGGACCGCGTTGGATGGTAATATGGCCATATCCCTATGCTGCTGAAAAAACCGGACAAAATTGTTTCCCGGCAGGTGAAATTCCCGGTGCATAGTGCGACCAAATCATCGTTAACAATGCCCAGCAGGCTCCGCAACTCAAAGACGTTCCATTCTTCTTTACCGAGAATGCGCAGGTAAGAATCGGGTACTCCAGCGTGGGGATAACATTCCCGGGTAATGGTTCGTATCAGGAACGATTTTCCGGCGCCGTTGGGGCCCAGGATGGCAACGTGTTCCCCGCAATCGATGGCCAGCGTTATACCGTTCAATACGACCCGGTCATTCTTGCTGACGATGACGTTCCGGTATTCAATTAATGAAGGCTGGTGACCAGATGACATAGATTTCATACCTATTATGCAACAGCGGAAATTAAATTGTTATTATATAGATGACAAGGAGCAATGTGATATTTTATCATACCGGCGGGCGTATTGACGAACAGGGCTCATTTGAATATATTGTATCAGGATAAGGAGGTGTATGTGATGGATATATTTGACCTCTCCGGGAAAGTAGCCATAGTAACCGGTGGTAACCAGGGGATCGGGCTGGCCATCTCGCGTAGCCTGGCCCAAGCCGGCGCTGCCGTTATCATCGCCAACCGCCGGGCGGAAGAAGGGAAAAAGGCGGCTGAATCCCTGAAAAAAGAGGGATTAAAGGCAACTTCCGTTCCCACCGACGTCGGCGATGAGTCATCCGTAGCGGCCATGGTGTCCGGGGTAATTGAAAGTTATGGCAAGATTGATATTCTCGTCAATAACGCCGGGGTTATCGTCAGAAAACCAGCGGAAGAAATAACCCGTGAAGATTATGACCATATGATGAATACCAACCTCAGAGGCCTGTTCCTCTGCTGCCAGCTTGTGGGCAGAGAGATGATAAAGCAGAAAAAAGGCAAGATAATCAATATCTCCTCTGACGCCAGCCAGAGGGCCATGCCGGAACGTTCGATTTATGCCGTTTCCAAAGCCGGCGTATCCCACCTGACCCGATGCCTGGCAACTGAATGGGCGAAATACAATATCAACGTTAACGCCATCGGCCCCGGCCCCACCATCACTCCCCTGAACGAGAAATACTATAAGGAAAACCCGGATAAGCTTGAGCAGACAATACAGTCCATCCCATTGGCCAGAATGGGCGACACTTCAGACTACATGGGTGCCGCTGTTTTCCTCGCTTCGGAAGCCTCCAATTTCATGACCGGACAGACACTACTCATCGAGGGCGGCTCCACCATCTGGTAGTTTTAAGGGTTAGAGGAGGTAACGGTACGTGACTGATTATGAGGCGTTAAAGAAGAAGGTCCAGCAACTGGCGGTAAAAACCTGGGACACCGAGGCTATCCAGGCCTGGTTCAACAAACTTGATGAGGAAGGCATTCCCCGAAAAACTCTCCTGCCTGAAGAGACAGTTGCCCATAAAGAGGCCATTCTGGACCGTGTCCAGCAAAAAGCCGAGGAATGCGAATTCCTGAGCCACAGCTGAGCCAAGGGTGCCGCTCTTCCCGTGATGGAGGAGTTCGGTCTGGGAAACATGGACATTATCAAGGCACTTTCACCTTTTCCCGGCTTTGGTTCCACCGGCAAAATCTGCGGGGCCGTATCCGGAGGTCTGGTTGTCCTCGGCCTCTATTTTGGCAGCGAGGACATGACCGACTACGAGAAAATCAGCGCCGCCATGAATGCCACCCGCAAGTTTCTGCCACGCTTCGAAGAAGTGCTTGGCTCACTGCAATGTGCTGAAATACAGGAGGACGTGGTGTTCGGCCGCTTTATGAACACCAGGGCCAGTGAAGAGAACAGGAAAGCTTTTATCGAAGCCAAAGGGTACGCCAAGTGTGCCTTACCCGCAGGTATTGGCGCCAGGCTCGCCGCCGAAATCATCATCGAGAGCATGAAGCAGGAGTAATCCGCGGCATATATAGTAACCGGCAACGGCACCGGATTAAACCGGCACTGGTTTATAGTCGACCTTTCAGCGCCCGGTGTTCCTCCCATACTTCCTGCGGCATTCTGGAACCAAACTTATTAAAGAACTCCTCAACATCGGTGAGTTCCTGCGTCCACTCATCTTTATTTATGGCAAAAAGTTTTTCATACTCATCTCGTGAAAAATCCAGGCCCTCAAGGGACAGGTCCTCATAATTCGGCACCAGTCCGATTGGTGTCTCCTTGGCTGAGGCACGCCCTTTCACCCGGTTGATTATCCATTTCAACACGCGTATGTTTTCGCCAAATCCCGGCCAAATGAATTTCCCGTCTTCATCCACCCGGAACCAGTTTGTTGAATAAATTCTCGGCGGCTGTTTGGCTTTCTTCCCGATATTGAGCCAGTGTTGCAGGTAATCGCCCATGTTGTAGCCGCAGAAGGGCAGCATCGCCATCGGATCTCTCCTTAATACACCCACCTGCTGGGTTGCCGCCGCCGTCGTCTCGGAACCGTTCCGGGCCCCCAGAAATACGCCATTAACCCAGTTAAAAGATTCCACTACTAAGGGAATCGTCCTGGTTCTCCGGCCGCCGATGATTATTGCCGAAATCGGGACTCCCTTCGGGTTGTCAAATTCCGGAGAAAGCCTCGGGGTGTTATAAATTGAAGTGGTAAACCTGGCGTTGGGGTGGGCCGCCTTGGCCCCTGAAGACGGGTCCCACGGCTTTCCCTGCCAGTCCAGCATATTCTTCGGAGCATTATTATTCAAACCCTCCCACCAGGGCTCATTGGTGTCCAGATTATGCCCGGTATTGGTAAACAGGGTGGGGTAAAATTTGTCATTCTTCAACGTTCTCAGCATATTGGGGTTGGTCTTTTCGGAAGTCCCCGGAGCCACGCCGAAATACCCCTTTTCCGGATTCACCGCGTAGAAGCGTCCATCGGGGCCAATGTTAATCCAGGCAATATCATCGCCCAGGGTCCAGATTTTATAGCCGGGCAGGGTGGATTCAAGCATGGCCAGGTTTGTTTTTCCGCAGTAAGAAGGGAAGGCGGCCAGAATATATGTTATCTCACCATCGGGGCCTTCAACACCCATGATAACCATATGTTCCGCAAGCCAGCCTTCATTCCGCCCGAGCCAAGACGCAATCCTCAGGGAAAAACATTTCTTGCCCAGCAGCGCGTTACCGCCATAACCGGAACCTATACTCCAGACCAGACCCTCCTGCGGGAAATGCATGATATACCTTTTCTCCGGGTTAAAGTCACTAACCGAATGTATCCCCCTCACAAAATTTTCACTGTTCCCGATTTTGTCCAGAACACGCTTTCCCAGAATCGTCATGATTCTCATACTTATGGCCACATAAGAAATGTCCGTAAGCTGAACACAGAGTTTGGTATAGGGGGACTCAAGATGGTTGCCCATGGCATACGGCAATACATACATTGTCTTGCCGCGCATACAGCCGTCTGACAGCTTGGTCATTAACTCTTTGGCCTCTTTGGGCTCCATCCAGTTGTTATTTGGGCCAGCGGTCTCTTTATCCGGCTGCGACACATAAGTCAGGTGCTCCGTCCGCGCCACATCCGTCGGGTGGCTCCGATGAAGATAAGCGCTGGGCCATTTACTCTGATTCAACTCAAAGAACACGGGGGTATTTTCAATCTTTTCTTCCTTCATGCCCGTTTCCATGATTTTGTGCGCTTCTTCATCCGAGCCATCACACCACCATATTCTATCCGGCTTGGTCAACCTAGCTACTTCTTCAACCCAGTTCTCTAACGGTGTAGACATGGATACCTCCCTATACTGTCATCTGGCTTATATGACCCGGCAAATTCTTTATTCGCCTCGCTGACACTTCATGGCCATCGTTCCAGTTCAGGCTGTCTCTCCTGAAATTATTATTATAGTTATAATAAATGTAATTATGCCTTTGGAATATGGACTTTAATCCCTTTGGAGCTCCTGGATATCATGTGCACAGGAAATAGAGATTACAGATTAGTAAATTATAACATATAGTGTAGCGGTATGACCAGACCTGAATCGGCAATTTTACCATCAAATTTGCCGCTCTTTTGATAATCATCACACACGTGGTATAATTTGTATTAATGTGACCGCCTATGATACGCCAGTGTCAGGCCAGTGAAGCCCGGAGAATATACTTAATAACCAACAAGGCTGCGGAGGCATATGAAGGCGTTATCCCGGCCGACCGCTACCGGCAGCCCTATATGCCACTGGCTGAGCTGGAACAGGAGATGGCACGAGTTGCCTTCTATGGCTGGGAAGAAGATGGAGAGCTAGTCGGTATTATGGGAATGGAGCCGATCAAAGATGTCACCCTTATCCGTCATGCTTATGTCCTGCCGGAGCACCAGCGGAAGGGCATTGCCAGCAAACTGCTGGACCATATCATGCGTCTGGTGAAGACACCCAGACTGCTGGTGGGAACTTGGGCTGACGCCAGCTGGGCGATTTCCTTCTACCAGAAACGCGGTTTTCGCCTGCTGCCTGACAAAGACCGGCTGCTGGAAAAATATTGGGACATTCCCCGGCGCCAGATTGAAACGTCAGTGGTGCTGGGCATAGATAGCATAACGGCGTGAAGGGGTCAACATGGATGTGAAATTTCTTAACCGGCTGTTTCAGGCAACAGTAATCACCTTCATACTGGCTGCGGTGTGTCAGGAGCTGGAGAAGCCTGAGGAAGAGCGGCTCTGGTGTGGGAAAATCGCCGGCTTTGTCCCATATGACTTCAGGTTGCCCACGATGGAGCGTATTAAGGAAACATACTGGAATCCCTACAACAGCCGGATTATAGTCCCGGAAGCATTGGGCATCGGCTGGGCCATTAACTTTTACGCCCTGCTCGAGCGTCTGAGGCTTATCGGGCAGGGCCTTTCCGAGGAAGACTTCCTGATGCCCGGCGAGCGCATGAAGGAAGTCCTGACTCACGCGCTTGAAGCTGAGTAATTGTCCGTTATCACGCCAGCAGCCAATAAACAAGGGAGGATAACTATGCCAGCTGATATGAAGCCGGAGGAGACGGCCAAATTTATTCAGGAAGAAGTCAGAGCTTTTACGCGCACCAGTCAGTCAAATCGAATGCCTGATTCGGATGACGATTTTATTTTCGACCAGCCGCTGGTACAGTTCGCCGATGGCGATGACCCCATCTTCAGCGAATATCAGACAATAATTGACCCGTCTCACCTCAAGCCACGCGAAGCTCTGGCCAGAGCCTATGAGAAAAACCCCGATGACTTACCGACGCGCCTGTTCGTTATCAGCTGGATACTGCCCATCACCGCCAAAACGCGGGAGTCAAATCGACCGCAAAAGACCGTGCCCTCACGCCCCTGGGTATACACCCGCCAATACGGCGAAAAGTGCAACGGAGCACTGCGGGAACACGTGGTCAATGTCATTACCAGCAAGGGTTACCTCGCCACAGCGCCATTTCTCCAGCCTTATTTCAAGCAGATGGAAATTAATGATGGCCCTTCTTCCAATTGGTCGGAACGGCACATTGCCTACGCCGCCGGTCTGGGCACTTTCAGCTTATCCGACGGTTTCATCACCAAACGCGGCATCGCCCACCGCTGCGGCAGCGTGGTTACCGATATGCCCCTCCCCGTCAGCCCCCGGACCGCCAGGACACCATATTCAAACTGTCTATTTTATGTCAATAAAAAATGCCGGGCCTGTATCCCCCGCTGTCCCGCCGGCGCCATCACGGAGCAGGGCCACGACAAGAAAAAATGCCGCAAATATATGTATGAGGACATCAGCTACATAAAGCAGAAATATAATGTTGACGTGCAGGGCTGCGGGCTCTGCCAGACCAGAGTTCCCTGCGAGTTCAGAAACCCGGCGCAAAAATTACAGGTTTGACCACCCTCCCCACACCCCGTCTTTATATATGCTCTCTAACTTTACTGGCACTAGCTGGTTGGCTAAATTCTCATCACTTCCGGTGTAGACCCTGATGTAATTGTCCGTGTAGCCTGACCAGACGCCGCTGGATTTCTGCTCCCACAGCACCGTCATGGTTCGGCCCAGGAAGCGCTCCTGAAAACTGCGGGCGCTCCCCTCCGCCAGCGTCAGCATCTTCTGCACCCTCTCCCTCTTCACCATTTCCGAAACCTGCTCCGGCATGGTGGCAGCTTCTGTCCCCGGCCTCTTTGAATAGGGAAAGACATGGATGCGGGCAAAGTCGACCTGTCGGCAGAATTCATAGCTCCCGGCAAACTCCGCCCCCGTTTCCCCGGGAAAGCCGGTGATGACATCAGTGGTGATGGCAACATCAGGCATTTTTTTTCTTATTAAGTTAACCGCCCGCTGGTAGTCAGCAACCCTATAACCCCGCTTCATCCTCCCGAGGACAGAATCGCTGCCGCTCTGCAGACAAAGGTGGAAGTGCGGGCAGAGTCGGTGGTCCTGCCAGAGCTCGAGCAGTTCCACACTTATTTCCTGAGGCTGCAGGGAAGACAGTCTCAGTCTGGTCACCGCAGTCTCCGCCAGAATGCGTTTTAAAAGGCCGGCCAAATCTACGCCGTCGCTGCGGTACGCGCCGATTTCGGTTCCGGTTATCACCACTTCTTTCACACCATCAGCCGCCCGCTTCTGGATTTCGGCAACGACCTGTTCTGCAGGGGTACTTGTCACCCGGCTGCGCACCAGCGGCACGATGCAGTAACTGCAGAAATTCCGGCACCCGTCCTGGATTTTTATGAAAGCGCGATTATGACCGTAGTCAGGCACGACCTGACCTTTGAAAGGTGAAGTTATGGGACAGTCAAGCTCCTTCAATCTGTCGAGCACCTGCGCCTTCTGCTCATTGCCGAGAACGAGGTCAACGCCCTCAATCAGTGATAGCTCCTGAGGCGACCTCTCCGCATAGCAGCCAATGGCTATCAGCCGGGCATGGCTGTTCCGACGACTCGCCTGCCGGAGAAGGTTCCGGCACTTGCGGTCGGCGATATGCGTCACCGTGCAGGTATTCAGAATGTAGATATCAGCCTCGTCCACGGAACTGACCAGTTCATAACCCGCTGCCGCCAGCTCCCGCGCCAGCGACTCTGTCTCTGCCTGGTTCAGCTTGCAGCCCAGCGTGTCAAAAGCAACCCTGATGCCACTCATTCAGGTCATCCTCCGGTTTAATTATAACGGCGCTGTTCACGAACGGTCAAAGCCAGAAGCTGGCTTGCAAATGGCAGGCAATTATGGTAAAAAACTAATTAAAATACCTGGAGGTAATAAGCATGGCCCGCAAAATTCAGGAGCGTGTACCTGAGTCACAGTTGCAGGCAGATTTGAAGAAATACTGCCAGCGAGCCATTGAACTTGGAGCGACCGATGCCAAAATAATCGGCATGGACGGCGTAGTGATAGATGAGAGGGTGGTGGCAAAATGCATCTACCCCAAGTGCCCGGGCTACGGTACCAATGTCAACTGCCCACCATACGCAATGACTCCCGATGAGACCCGAAAGCTGGTCCATAACTTCAGTTATGCTGTATTCGTCAAAATAGACGTGCCTGTTGAACATATCGCCGGTCAGGAAGCGATAGAGAAGCAACTGGCCTCCCCTTACCGCCTGAAACTACTGGAAGTTATCGCCAAACTGGAGTCTGAGGCATTCTATGATGGCCACCATCTGGCACTGGCGTATGGCAGCGGTTCCTGCAAAAGGCTCTTCTGTCCCAATAAAGAATGCGATGTGTTAGTACCGGGAACCGGTTGCCCGCATCGCTTGAAGGCAAGGTCGCCCATGGAAGCGGTAGGCATGGATGTTTACACAATGTCCACTAAGGTCGGATGGGATATTTACCCCATCGGAGATTCAAGCACCCCTTCAGAGGTACCACATGCGCAGCTACTGGGCATTGTATTCATCTACTGACAAATCCTGAAATTTAAAGAAAAGATAATTAGGGAGTGATTCCTGTGGATAATGGCAAAGACCGCGTGGTGGTTACAGGGGTGGGTATTCTCAGCCCCCTCGGTTTAGATACCAAAACCACCTGGGAAGGGCTGGTAGCCGGTAAGTCCGGCATTGATTACATTACCCTATTTGACCCTTCAAACATGGAGGCCAAGTTCGCCGGCGAGGTGAAAGGATTTGAGGCAACCAACTACGTTGAACGTAAGGAAGCGCGCCGCATGGACCGCTTCGCTCAGCTGGCAGTCGCGGCCAGCCGGGAGGCGGTGGCGTCGGCACGACTGGAAATCAACAGCACCAACGATGAGGACATCGGCGTCATCATTGGCAGCGGCATCGGCGGACTGACCACCCTCTTTGAACAGGCCAAGATTCTCGTGGAGAGAGGGCCGGATCGCGTCAGCCCGTTTCTGGCCCCGATGATGATTGCCGATATTGCCGCCGCCCAGATATCAATCGCACTCGGTATCAAGGGGCCGAATTTCTGCACCACGTCGGCCTGCTCCAGCGGCTCGGACGCCATCGGTGCCGCGTGTGAGCTCATCAGACACGGCGATGCTCAGGTCATGCTGGCCGGTGGCACCGAGTCCATCGTCAACCCGCTGGGCATTACTGCTTTCACCGCCTTAAAGGCCGTTTCCACCCGAAATGATGCCCCTCAAAAAGCCTCCCGACCCTTTGACGCCGAGCGCGACGGGTTTGTTATCAGCGAGGGTGCCTGTGTGCTCATACTGGAAAAACTGGAGCATGCTCTGAAAAGAGACGCCTCCATACTGGCGGAAATCGCCTCTTACGGTGCCACCGCCGATTCTTTCCACGTCACTCAACCGCTGGAAAGCGGCGCAGGCGCCGCCAAAGCCATGCAAATCGCGCTGAAGAAGGGGGGGTTGTCCCCGACGGATATTGATTACATTAACGCCCACGGCACCTCCACCCAGCTAAATGATGCCATGGAGACCAGGGCCATCAAAACCGTCTTTGGTGACTACGCTTACCGGGTGCCGATAAGTGCTTCCAAGTCAATGCTGGGACACCTCATCGGCTGTGCCGGTGCTGCCGAAGCCATGATCTGCATCCTGTCCATTCTAACCGGCATCATACCCCCAACCATCAATTACGAACACCCCGACCCGGATTGTGACCTTGACTACGTGCCTAACGTCGCCCGCAAGGCTGAAGTCAGAACCGCACTTTCCAACTCGTTTGGCTTTGGCGGGCATAACTCGGTACTGATAATCCGAAAATATTCCGAGGCATAAGTTTGAGTCGCTACCGCTGGAATGTGCTGCCGCCGGTTCCGCGCCAGTTTCTGGTGAGTAACTCAAACATTCCGCCGCTTATTGCCCAGCTTCTGTACAACCGCGGTCTGAAAGAAACGGCGCAGTTGGCTTCTTTCCTTGCTGTCGACCAGAATCTCTGCCACAGTCCTCTGCTGCTGCCGGATGTGCACCAGGCAGTAGCCAGAATATACCAGGCCTTGCTATCCGGGGAGCCTATTGCCATATATGGCGACTATGACACTGATGGCATCACGGCCACGGCCCTCCTCGTTCAGGGGATTTCGGCACTCGGCGGTACTGTTATCCCCTATATCCCGCACCGCCTGACCGAAGGCTACGGCCTGAAAACCGCAGCCCTGGAGAACCTGAGGCAGCAAGGCATCGGACTGGTGGTTACGGTAGACTGCGGCATCACCAGCTTGTCTGAAGTCAAGCGGGCGCGGAGAACGGGGCTGGACATCGTAATTACCGATCACCACACGCCGTTGCCCGAATTACCACCAGCAGTGGCGATTGTAAACCCCAAACTGGACGGTTCCGCATACCCCTTTACGGAACTGACCGGCGCCGGGGTGGCTTTCAAGTTACTCCAGGCACTCTACCGAAGCGTCGGTCGCGAAGAACAGCTTGTGGAAATGATGGACCTGGCAGCGCTGGGGACCGTCGCCGATATCTCACCGCTGCTGGGCGAGAACCGTTATCTGGTAAAGCAGGGGCTGACGGTGATGAACCACAATCCGCGACTGGGAATCAGCGCCCTGATTGACCAGGCAGGTCTCAGCGGTGGCAGTCTTGATGCGGAAAGCGTATCCTGGGTAATCGCCCCGAGATTGAACGCTGCCGGACGCCTGGACCACGCCATGACCAGCTACAATCTGTTAATGACCGGTTCGGCCATAGAAGCCCGCCGGCTGGCAAGATGGCTGGACCAGAAAAATACCGAGCGACAGAAATTGACCGCCAGTACGCTGTCACGGGCGAGGGAGCAGGTCCTGGCGCGCGGCATCTCCCCGCTTCTCATGGCCAGCGACCGGGACTACTTCATCGGCATAGCGGGGCTGGTGGCCAGTCGGCTTGCCGAGGAGTTTTACCGCCCGACAGTGGTCATCAAGACCGGTGAAAAGGTGAGCAGCGGCAGCTGCCGCAGCATTCCGGAGTTCAACATCATTGCCGCCCTTAAGGAAAGCCGGCATCTTCTTTCCCAGTTCGGCGGGCACTCTCAGGCGGCTGGCTTCACCCTGCCCACCCGGAATTTGCCCCGGCTCGAGGAAAGACTCGTAAACATAGCCACCGCCCAGCTTACCGGCATTGACCTGCGCCCCGGCCTTGATATTGACGCCGAAGTCGCGCTGCCCAGCCTGGGTGGAGATACCTTCCAGATGACACAGCAGCTAGCGCCTTTTGGCCGCGGCAATCCCTTACCCATCTATCTCAGCCGGGAGGTTAAGGTTACGGACTGCCGTACCATGGGCAACAGCGGTGAGCACCTGAGGTTGAAGCTCAAACAGGATGACTCCAGATGGGACGGCGTTGCTTTCCGGCTGGGCAACTGCCTGGCAGACGTCGCCCCGACCCTGGATATCGTATACAATCTGGAAATAGACCGCTGGCAGGGAAAGGAAACGCTCAGGCTTAATATTCTGGATTTTACACCGAGCGTTCTATCTTAGAAAAGCGAGCCGATAGACAATGAATCACGCAGCGCTCATCATCATTGCCATTGTCTGTGCTTATGTTATTGGCTCCATACCATCTGCCTACATCATGGGCCTACTTCGCAAAGGCGTTGACATTCGCCAGATAGGGAGCCGGAGCATGGGGGCCATGAACGTGTTCTACCAGGTTGGATTTGCCGAGGGGCTCGCCGTTCTGGTCATGGACATTGGCAAGGGGGTGGCCGCGGTGGCGCTGACACGCTGGCTGGGCGTGCCGCTCTATGCCCAGTTACTAGCGGCAGCCGCCGTCGTCGTCGGCCACGCCTATCCCGCCTTTTTGAAATTCCGGGGCGGGAGGGGCGGCGCCACCTGCATCGGCATACTCATCTACCTCATGCCCTGGGGTATCCCTGTCTACGCCGCTGTTTTCGGACTCAGCCTGCTGCTGACACGCTACCCCACTCTGAGCTACAGCCTGGCTTTCCTCTGCTTCCCTTTCGTTGCCTGGCTGAAATACCACTCCGTTGAATTCATCGTCTTTTCCATCGCCATACTGCTGTTGCCGGCCCTTAAATACATACCGAGAATCAGGGAAATGCACCGAACGGGAGGCGGCTGGCGCCACGTCTTTCTCCGCAAAGACCTGAAGGACAGGCTTTAAATATTTTAGAGCCGTTCTTATGCCGTGTGGCCCGCTTTGCTGGCTCTGGGCGACAGGGCCATGACGATGGCACCGATAAAGGCAGCGCATGCCATGGACAGCCACGTGCCTTGGTAGCTCCCAAAGGTATCAAAAACCCGGCCGGCAATCACCGGGCCGGCTATGGTCCCGAGCATCAGAATGCCCCAGGCAAAACCGATGATGGTACCGAAGTTGCCCCGCCCGAAGTGTTCCCGCAGCAATATGCCAACCATGGTATTAATACCCCCGTATCCAAGGCCCAGGAGAACCAGAAACGGCACCAGCAACCAGTTCCGCCCCGGAGAGACAAACTCAAAACATATCAGCCCCAGCGTCAACATAACAAGGGCGAACGCCGACAACCTTTTGGGTACATACTTGTCAGAGAACCAGCCGAAACCAAAACGTCCACCGATGCTCAGCAGCGGGATAGCGGTGGCCACAAGACCTGACATCGTCCGGGCCATGCCTGTGCTGCTCAGGTACGGCATCACATGCGTTATCACCGCCGGCATAGCTATGAACTGTGGCATCACCGCCAGCACGATAAACCAGAAGGAGCGAGTCCTCATCGCCTGCCAGGCAGTGATGCTGGCTGCCTTGGGTGGTAGCTCCAGGGAACCTTCGCTAAAGGCTGTCCCGCCACCTTTCTCTCCGTCCGGCAGATAGCCATATTGTTCGGGTTTATGTCGCAGGAGCAGCGAGAGCGGTAACCCGATAATGAGCATACCAATGCCCAGGATGACAATCGCTATCCGCCAATCGTAAAGGTCGACCAACCTGACCACTAATGGAACGAGAAGCCCGCTGGAGCCATAACCGCATATCGTGATGCCGGTGGCCAGGCCTACCCTGCGGTGGAACCAGTTGGCCACCGCGGTTGCAGTGACCGAGATACCGCAGCTGCTTATCCCCAGCGACATCAGGATAAAGGCAGCGTAAAACATGCCGAGGGATTGTACCTGGCTGAGCAACAGAAATCCAAGGCCTATGCAGAGCACCCCGCCGAAAATCACCTTCCTCGGTCCCCAGCGGTCGACCAGTATGCCCACCACCGGTGCCAGCAGGCCGGCTTCCAATCCGCGTATGGAAGCAGCTACCGAAATCGAGGTATAGCTCCAGCCAAACTCCTGGGCTATCGGCTCAAAAATAGCGGTGAACCCGTAGAAGACAGCGCCGCTCATATACAGGGCGATAATGAAACAGGCGCCGACAATCCACCACCCATAGAAGATGTGAGGAAAACGTCCCGGCAAAGGCATTATTTCTCTGTTCTCACCCACCTTGTTCTCATAACCAGCACTGGAATGGTGATGGACAGAACAATGACGGCGATAAACTGCGCCTGATGCAGGTTCAAAAAGAGGAAGGGCGTTCCTTCGCGCAGGAAATCCGTGCCCAGACGATATACCGAATAAAGACTGATGTAGACCATATAGAGAGAGCCATCGGGCCTGAGGTGTCCTTTCAACCTTAATAAGATGACGAAAACGAGCAAATTCCAGAATATCTCGTATACCGTCGTCGGATGTACGGATGTCCCAACCGGGCAGAAACTATTGGGGTGAGTATATATAATGGCCCACGGCACCAATGTTTCCAGACCGTAACAGCAGCCATTAATCGTGCAGCCAATACGCCCAATCGCCTGAGCCAGAATGATGCCCGGCGCTACCACATCGGCGAAGTAAGCGAAATTCATCTTGCTGAACCGGCTGTAAACCCAGACACCGATGGTGGCGCCGAGAATAGCACCGTAGGCGGTCAGTCCGCCGCCACCGATTATCTCCCCCCAGTGCCAGCTGTAGTATTCCCAGCCATCAATCACGTGGAGCAGGCGTGACAGCACCAGGCCTGATGGGATACCCACCACCGCCGCCGTGAACACGGTATCATAGGAAATCCGGGCACCCTTCCTCACCTGCCAGGCTGTCCACAGGACAACGGTGAGAATGGCCAGGGCGATAAAAATCCCGTACCATCTGATTTCAAGCGAGCCGATGGTGAAAGCCACCGGGTCAATGCTTATGGTTATCATCAATTCACCCCCGAATCAGGCACACAGCGCTACCACAAAGGCTTCGGCATCAAAATCGGCCATGTCCTCCAGTTTCTCCCCGGTACCAATATATTTTACCGGTATCCGCAGCTCGTCACAGATGGCGAACACGATACCGCCCCGGGCGGTGCCGTCCAGCTTGGCCAGAAATACGCCGGTAACGCCGACGGCATCGGTGAAATATCTGGCCTGCGTCAGCCCGTTCTGACCGGTGGTGGCGTCGATGACCAGAATTACTTCATGCGGCGCCGTCTCATCTAGCTTGGTAGCGACCCGCTTTATCTTTTTCAGCTCCTCCATCAGGTTGTACTTGGTGTGGAGTCGGCCGGCGGTATCAATGACAACCTCATCTACCTGCCGGCTTTGTGCCGCCTGCAGGGCATCATAGACCACCGCCCCCGGGTCAGCCCCCGGCTGGTGGGCGATTACATCCACCCCAACCCGCTCACCCCACTTCTTCAACTGGTCAATGGCCGCTGCCCGGAAGGTATCAGCCGCCACCAGCAGCGCGTTTTTACCATTTTTTTGTAACCGATGGGCATACTTAGCAATGGATGTAGTCTTGCCACCGCCGTTGACGCCGACAAAGAGAGAGATGCGGGGCGGCGCTGGAACAGCGGACCCCTCTTGAGAGGCCACCTTTAATATGCTTACCATCTCCGTCTTCAAAGCTTCCCACACCGCAGAGCCATTCAATTTTTCCCGGTCGGCCTTTTCTCTTACCGCTCCGATCAATTCTCCGGTGGTATTTACGCCCACATCAGCACGGATGAGCACCTCCTCAAGCTCGTCCCACACTTCATCGCTAACCGTTGTGCGGTCGAAAAGGTGTCTGGCCCGGGCAAACCAGGTCTCCCGACTGCGCTTAAGGGTCTGAATGAGGTTGGCTATCTACCTCACCCCCTTGAGTCCCCCTCTCCTGCAAAGGAGAGGGGGGAATTTTTAAAAGAGGGGCTCCGCCCCTCTTGAACACCTCAAAATCGTCCCTTAAACACCCCCCGAAAGCATCCCCTGAACACCCCGAAATTGCCTTTATAACCTATACCACGAAATTGGCGGAGCCTCTAAATTTTAAGCCAGTAGTTCCTCCAGCAGCACCCGGGCCGCCTGCTTGTCCAGAGGCTGGTTGTTGTTGCCACACTTGGACGACTGGATACAGCTCGGGCAGCCGTCCTGACAGGGACACTCCACAATCGTCCTTAATGTAGCTTGCCACAATTCGGTTATGATGTCAAAACCCTTCTCGGTGATGCCGATGCCGCCAGGGTAGGCATCATAGATGAACACCTGCGCCCGACCGGTGTCCGGGTGCAGCGGCGTGGACACGCCGCCGATATCATTGCGGTCGCACATGGCGAACAGCGGCAGGATGCCGATGGCTGCGTGCTCCACAGCGTGCAGGCCGCCGGCATAGTCAAGCTGAGCCTCTTCAAGGCGGGATTCCGCTCCATCCGGCAGGTCAAACCACAGGCCGACGGTGGCGAAAGTCTGCGGCGGCAGGTCTAGCGGTTCCTCCCCGATAACCTCATCGGTATATTGCGCTTTTTTCTTAAAGCCCACCACATGATTGGTGACCTCCACCTCCCCCAGGTAAAGGTTTACCCTGCCGACTTTTTTCTTATCCAGCACTTTAATTATCTTTAAATCTTCGATCTCCTTGGTCTGAGTGTAGTAATTAACATCTGTCGGCACAGCGTAGGCAGCGCGATTGTTCAGGTCAAGCTCTCTGATTAAATAAGACTCTCCCTGATGCAGATAGATGGCGCCGGGATGCACCTGGAAGAAAGCCACGCTGGCCTCCACCGTCTCCAGCAATGAGTCCGTTGCCGTATCAATCACATCAAAATTCTTGCCCGATGTGGAGCGGATATTGACCGCCTGTGCCGGATAGGCAATCGCCGGTGACAGGTACCATCGCTGGTTCCGTTCCTTCAGGATGCCCTGTTCCGCCAGCATGTCCCTCTCCTGTGCGAAAGTAGGGCCGAAAATCTCCTCATCGCCACTGTCGAGCGGGCACTCCCAGGCGGCGCACAGCAAGTGAGCCCGTAAGATATAAGGATTGGACGGATTGACCAGCGCGTTTTCAAAATTTTTACCGAAGAATGAATCAGGGTGCCGCATAAAATACTGGTCCAGAGGGTTGTTCAGCGCCACCAGGAAGCTCATTGACTGCTCCTGGCTCCTTCCACTCCGACCCGCCTGCTGCCAAGTACTGGCTATAGTCCCGGGATAGCCCGCCAGCACCGTCGCATCAAGATCACCGATATCTATGCCCAGCTCCAGGGCATTGGTGGCCACTGCCCCGGCCAGCTTTCCCTGAAAAAGGTCCCTTTCTATCTGACGGCGTTCCTCCGGAAGATAGCCGGCACGGTAGGGCATGATTTTGGGCGGCCGGCCCACGCTTATCTCGGCAAGTCTTTCTTTAGAATAGATATAAATCAGTTCCGTGAGGCGGCGGGTGCGCGCAAAGGTCAGGGTGCGGACGTCCTGGTTCACCAGCTCGGTGAACAAATGAGTGGCCTCACTGTTGGCGCTGCGGCGGACGCTTTTTGCTTCATCTATAACGGGAGGGTTCCAGAAAACAAAGTCCTTGCCGCCATGAGGCGAGCCGTCGTTATCTACGACCTCGAACGGCAACCCCACCAGCTGTTCAGCGTGTTCACCGGGGTTGGCAATGGTCGCCGAACAGCAGATGAACTGTGGCTCGGAGCCGTATAGTCGGCACAAACGCCTCAGCCGACGCAGCACACCAGCCACGTGTGAGCCGAAGACACCCCGATAGGTGTGAGCTTCATCCACCACCACGTATTTCAGGTGTCGCAGCAGCCGTGACCAGTACTGATGATTGGGCATAATGCCCAGATGAAGCATATCGGGATTTGAAAGGATTACCCGGGCGCGTTTACGTATTTCAGCCCGCTCCCCTTTCGGCGTATCACCATCAAAGGTGTCCAGCTCCTCCGCCGAAAAAAGGCCGGAGGTGAATAGTTTATGTAAAGCACGCCGCTGGTCCTGCGCCAGCGCCTTGGTCGGAAAGAGATAGATGGCACGGCTGCTCCGGTCTTCCAAAAGTGCCTCAGCAACCGCGATATTGTAGCAGAGGGTCTTGCCGCTGGCGCTGGCGGTGGCTACCATGACATTCTGCCCGGCCCTTATTTTATTCACTGCTGCCGCCTGGTGCGTCCAGAGAGGAAACAGTCCCTGAGATTGCAGGCGTTCCAGCAGCACCGGGGCCAGCGGCCGGTCAAGCTCAGCGTACTCGGCACGACGGGGATGAATGCGCTCAACATGAGCGATCTGGTCGGCAAAGGTGGGGTGTGACTGAAGATGATGCAGGAAGGCCAGAGAATCCAACATGACCCTCCCTTACCAGATGGGCACTATCTCGATTTCGTAATCGAGAATTTCGACCTCAAATCGGCTGCTGATGACAAAATCAACGACCTTGGACAGCATTTCATTGGCATGGCGGTTATCGTTGCTGACGCAGCAGATGCCGATGGTCGCTATCTGCCAGAGGTCATGATTGTCCACTTCCGCCACGGCAACATTGAACTTGTTCCGGACGCGGCTGGTTACGGACTTCAGAACCTGCCGCTTGCCTTTGAGGGACAGGTTTTCCGGCAGACGGAGGTTTATCTTGCACATACCAACATTCATGAATAAATCCAGCTGGAAAAGACGAAGAAAATAAAATTGAACGTGGTCCGGCTCCGTAATCACTCCTTTTCCTAATGTAGCATTCCACTCCACAGGTGTCAAACTCGCCACAGTACGCCCAACCGACACGCTTGCCGCAGGTAAATATTTGTGCTATGATTATATATTCAGTTCTAGACTTGACCGGGGAACCAACCTTTGATGTTTTCCACAGGTGCATAACCAGATGCCGAAGATTTATTTTATTGACGTGACCAACCGCGATGGCGTTCAGACCGCCAAGCTCGGACTGTCCAAGCTGGAAAAAACGCTGATTAACCTTTACCTGAATGAGATGGGCGTTTTTCAGTCGGAGTTCGGTTTCCCCACCACCAAGCATGAGACCCTGTACCTCCAGGCCAACCTGGAGCTTGCCGAGATGGGAGTCCTGCAGCCGATTCGGCTGGAAGGCTGGATTCGGGCCATCGCCGGCGACGTTGAGACTGCTTTCAGGCTGGTGCCGAGTATCAAACATCTGAATCTTTCCATCTCCACGTCAACCCAGATGATAAATGGCAAATTCAAAGGCAGGAAGCAGCAGGAAGACATCATTCACGATATGACCGGGGCAGTGGACGTGGCCAAAGCGCTGGGGGCGGAGACGATGGGGGTCAATGCTGAAGATGCATCAAGGACCGATACTAAATTCCTAATCCGGTTCGGGCAGGCGGCCCGAGAACACGGTGCTGACCGCCTCAGATACTGTGATACCCTGGGCTACGATAATCCGTTCACCATTTACGAAACCACCAGAACCCTGGCGGAAAACATCGGCATGCCTCTTGAAATACACTGCCATGGCGACCTTGGGATGGCAGTAGCCAATTCTCTGGCCGGGGCAAGGGGTGCCATTGACGGTGGCCAGGATGTTTACGTCAATACCACGGTGAACGGTGTTGGGGAAAGGGCCGGCAACGCCGACCTCTTGGCAGTGGTTCTGGCATTGACCAAATCAAAGCAGTTTGCCGAGAAGTACCAGCTTGGACAGCCGGTTGTTCTCTCCAAATCGTGGCAAATCGCCAAGTTTGCCAGCTATGCCTTTGGTGTTGATATTCCAATGAACCAGCCCGGAGTTGGAGCGAATGCCTTTGCCCACGCCTCCGGTATCCACGCCGATGGTGTGTTAAAAGACCCAGAGAATTACGAACTGTACGGATATGAGGAGCTGGGGCGGGGCGACCCGGTAACGGTGGAAACGGGACGGGAAATCATCGCCGGGCAGTACAGCGGGATATCCGGTTTCAGCCATATCATGGGCAAGATGAGAGTGCAGTTCAGCAGCCGTGAGGAGGCCGCCGAGATTCTGGAGCTGGTCCGCTATGCCAACGTCGAGGCGCAGAAACCGCTGGTTGAGGACGAACTGCTTTTCATCGCCAAATACCCCCAGATAGCCAGAAAGCTGCTGACACTGACACCGCTGGCGTAGCATAGATAATCGTAAATAGCCGGGGCTGCCGTTAAAAGCAGCCCCTTCTCGTTTACCACCGAGCAGGAGGCGACCGGAAATAGACAAAAATAAGCCCACCTTCGGCGTAAAGCCCATAGGCAGGGTGAGAAACTCGGTCCAGAAACCGCCAAAACCGCCCTACGACTGGGATGAAATCGTTTCCCGCATTGAGATTGAACCCCATCTGACGGAAGCGCTGGACAATCTGGACGAATTCTCTCACATCATTGTCCTTTACTGGATGGACAGGCTGGCCGACGAGCCTGTGCCCATGAAAGTCCACCCCAGGCGCGACCCGGCGCACCCGCTTATCGGGCTTTTTGCCAGCCGCTCTCCCCACCGACCGAACCCGATTGGTAAGACTACCGCCAGGCTGCTGAACAGAGAGAAAAACGTGCTGACTGTCTCCGGACTGGACGCCATAGATGGTACGCCGGTTATCGATATCAAGCCCTACCTGCCCGGTTATGATTCCGCAGCCGACGCTGGAACACCATCCTGGTCGAAACCGCATACAGACTGTTAATATCTGCTTCGCTTTTTTAAGTGCCAGAATGTTTTTAATTACTTTATGGTTGACGCCAAGCCAGCAATTACCTGATAATTATATCTGGACTGACCATGCGGTGAGCGAAAAATGGCGGCTAAAGAACTGGTAAGGCTGGAAAACGTCTGGGTATACCATGACAGCATTCCGGTACTGGAAGCGATAAACCTATCTATAGAAGCGAACGACTTCCTCGGCATTATCGGACCCAACGGCGGTGGCAAGACCACGCTGCTCAAGGTCATCATGGGGCTGATAAAACCGAGCCGGGGCAGAGTCACCGTGATGGGCACGTCACCGGAGCGGGGCCGGAAACATATCGGCTATATCTCACAGCTCAACCTCTTTGACCATGATTTCCCCATCAGTGTTTTTGAAGTGGTCCTCATGGGTCGCTATAACAGGTCCGGGCTTATCCGTCGCTACAATGAAGATGATAAAAAGGCAGCCGTTGCCGCGCTTAAGACCGTGGATATGTTTGACTACAAGGACCGACAGGTCGGCAGGCTCTCCGGTGGCGAGCAGCAGCGAGTCTTCATCGCCCGGGCGCTGACGACCAATCCGAAATTGCTGCTGCTTGATGAGCCAACCGCCAGCATCGACCCGAATATGCAGGCCGAGTTCTATGAACTGCTGGACAAATTAAAGGAAAATATGGCCATTGTGCTGGTCTCCCACGATATCAGTGCTGTTTCCATTTACGTAAACGAGATTGCCTGCCTCAACCACCAGCTGTACTATCATGGCTCCAAAGAGGTATCAGCTGAGGAGCTGGAGAAGACATATCAATGTCCCATCCAGCTTATCGCCCATGGCACGGTACCTCACCGCGTGCTGAGGGAACATTAAACCATGCTTGAGGCACTTCAGTACCAGTTCATGCAGAATGCTCTGGCTGCCGGTTTGCTGGCCGCCGTCGCCTGCGGCATTGTCGGGGTTTATGTGGTGGTCAAGAAGGTCGTTTTCATCAGCGGCGGCATTGCCCACGCTTCTTTCGGCGGCATTGGCCTGGGATACCTGCTGGGCATCAACCCGGTTCTGGGGGCAATGGTCTTCACCGTCGCTTCGTCGCTGGGCATCGGCCTGGTAACCAGACGAACCAGACTGCCCGAGGACACCGCTATCGGCATTCTGTGGGCGATGGGCATGGCGCTGGGCATTATCTTCATCGGTCTGTCACCGGGATACGCGCCCGACCTTTTCAGCTACCTGTTCGGCAACATCCTGACTGTGCCATTCTTTGACCTGATGCTGATGCTCGCCCTGGATTTGGTTATCATTTCGCTCGTCGCCCTGCTCTACAAGGGTTTTTTATACCTTTCCTTTGACGAGGAGTTCAGCACCGTATCGGGAGTCCCTGCGGAGAGTCTCTACCTTCTCCTGCTCTGTCTGGTGGCTCTGACCGTGGTTGTCCTGATAAGAGTGGTCGGCATTATTCTGGTTATCGCCCTGCTCACCATCCCGGCAGCGCTGGCCCGGCAGTTTACCTACAGCCTGAAAAAGATGATGCTGCTGGCAATCCTAGCCGGCATAATATTTACCTTCAGCGGGCTGTGGATTTCCTACGCGCTCAACCTGGCCTCCGGCGCCACCATCATCCTGGTCAGCGGCACGATATTATTTATTTCACTTGGAATAAACAAGCTGCGCCGCCGCACCCCGGAGCACAACCGCAACGCCAGCGCGGCCTGACCGGTCAGACTGTTGCCCCTTCGGGATGGATAACCTATAATTGGTTGAAGACGATGGCATTGCGCATCACCACCTTGAGTGAGAATACGGCGGGGTCACGTGACCTTCTGGCAGAGTGGGGGCTGAGCTTTTTCATTGAGATAGGGTCGGAAACCGTCTTATTTGACACCGGCAAGACCATATCCACCGTCCATAATATTGATAGCCTTGAGGTCAACCTCAGCCAAGCTAGCAAGATTGTGTTGAGCCATGGCCATTATGACCATACCGGCGGCCTGCGCCAGGTGCTGCGTCGGATAAATAAAGAGGTAGAGGTGATTGCCCACCCTGATATCTGGGCGCCTAAATACCGCCGCCGCAAAGGGAAAAAAGACAGATATATCGGTATTCCCTTCCAGCGCCAGGAACTGGAAAGCCTAGGGGCAAGTTTTACTCTGACTTCGAAATCGGTGCCGGTGACCGATAAATGTATTACCAGCGGTGAAGTCCCTATGACTACTGATTATGAGACAATTGATTCCGGCCTGTTTGTCCGGACTGATTCCGGCTGGCAGCCGGACGAGCTACGGGACGACCTGTCGTTGATAATAAACACCGGACTGGGCCTGGTGGTGGTGCTGGGCTGCGCGCATCGCGGCATTATCAATACCCTGTATCAAGCGCAGAAACTGACCGGCACCAAGAAGATACACGCCGTGCTTGGCGGTTCCCATCTCATAGATGCTCCCAAAGCAAGGGTGCAGCGAACCATCGCTGACCTGAAAAAGCTCGACGTGCAGAAGCTGGGGCTCTGTCACTGCACCAGCCTGCCCCCGATGAGCACCCTTGCCCATGAATTCGGCGACCGGTTCTTCTTCAATATTACGGGCACAGTTTTTAAACTACCTTAGGTAACGATGATGAACCTTACCGTACAGATGGCTCCGCGCAATAAAAAGGGGTTACATCTGGCCAATCCGGTTATGACTGCGTCCGGCACCTTCGGCTACGGCACCGAGTACGAGCACCTCTTTGATATACAGCGCCTCGGCGCCATCGTCTGCAAGGGCACCACCCTGAAACCCAGGGAGGGCAACCCCCAGCCCCGCATTATGGAGACGCCCTCCGGCATGCTCAACTCCATCGGCCTGCAGAACATCGGGGTGAAAGCCCTCATCAGCGAAAAGGCGCCGATCTGGGCAGAATGGCGCGTTCCGGTAATCGTCAATATCGCCGGGGAAACGGTCGATGAATATGCCGAACTGGCCAGAGAGCTGGACGGCGTTCCCGGCATCAGCGGCCTTGAGGTCAATATCAGCTGCCCGAATGTCAGCGCCGGCGGCGCCGAGTTCGGCGTTCACCCCGAGTCAGCCGCCAGGGTAACCGCCTCGGTGCGGGCAAATACATCCCTCCCCGTGCTGGTCAAGCTGACGCCGAACACCGGTGAAATCGCCGGGGTAGCGGTGGCGGTCGCCGAAGCCGGCGCCGATGCCATCAGCCTAATAAACACGGTACGGGGCATGGCCATTGACCGGTTCACGCGGAAGGCACTGCTGGGCAATCGCACCGGTGGACTCTCCGGCCCGGCGATAAAGCCAATCGCACTGGCCATGGTCTATGAGGTAGCTGGCGCGGTAGAGCTGCCAGTAGTCGGCTGCGGTGGCATCACCTCCGGCGATGACGCTATTGAATTCATCATGGCCGGCGCCAGCGCCGTGCAGGTTGGCTCGGCCAGCTTTATAAACCCCCGCGCCCCGCTTGATGTCCTAGAGGGCATTGAGCAGTTCATGGCCAGGGAGGGAGTCAAGGACATCGGCGAGCTTGTTGGCGCCGCCCGGCGCTAACGCTAGGTTTTCTTCAGCTCCAGCCCGGCCTTATACGCCCCGCCAACCATCTCGCCGAAGGCGAAGTACCTTCGAAAAGTAACATCGAATACAATCGGCCTGATTTTATCCACATCTGGCTTGCCGTCGGTGAGGCAGTCCTCAGATACATAGGTCCCCCCCACCTGCCCGATAATGAAGTCGTGGCTGCCCAAGTTCATGATATGGACTACACGGCACTCCAGATTGACCGGGCACTGCTCGATTAGTGGCGCCGTCTCCAGGTGCCCGTAAAACACCTTGAACCGGCAGGCTTTTACTTTATCCACATCGGCGCCGGAGGTGATGCCACAGAAATCGGCCTCCTTTACCAAATCAACTGAAGGAGTGTTCATAGAGAACGTCCTGTTCTGCCAGATGCCCTTCAGCGTGTAACTCGTGTGCCGCAGCAGTACCCCCATCATCGGTGGCTCCGCGTTGACCACCCCACCACCACCCATCGCCATGAAATTGGCCTTTCCGTCGACATTGGACCCGACCAGAAGCGTTGGTCGGGGATACATAAGCCTGTCAGGCGCCAGCTCTACCTTTTTCATCGTTCTTTCTCCTGTTCCAATATGACATTGTTAAGTATTGTCCGTTCTTTAGCCGTCATCTCACGTTTCTGTGCTACCCTCTCATGGTCACAGCCGAGCAGGTGAAGCACGCCATGAATGAGGAGAATGGCCAGTTCTTTCTCCACCGAATGCCGGTGCTCCTGCGCCTGCGTCACTGCCTGAGGGTAAGAGATAACCACCTCGCCGAGATGGAGTATGCCATCTGGGGGCGCCACGAAAGGAGAAGCCTCCTCTT
Source organism: uncultured Dehalococcoidaceae bacterium (assembly GCA_964493435.1). Taxonomy (GTDB): domain Bacteria; phylum Chloroflexota; class Dehalococcoidia; order Dehalococcoidales; family RBG-16-60-22; genus E44-bin89. The sequence continues at coordinate 190,897 of CAZBMB010000005.1, forward strand.
TTACCGACTTCATATAAAAAGCCAGCACGTCCGTGTCCCTGTCTTCGCCACGGTAGCGGCGGTTCAACTCCCGCACTTCTTCCTGGCTGGTAATTACAATGCCAAGTTCAGCGCCAGCCTCAATACCCTGGGCCCGCAGAACCTGCTCTGCCATGCTGTGCAGCCAGCCTTCCGCAGGGCATTCAGCAAAGTTCCCGTCAATAGTTACGTTAATCTCCATGCCTTGTGTGCCAATCATCATAGCACAGGCTGTGATACTCGGGCAAACATCAGTAGCTGATGATTGAGTCAAATGACAATATGTGATATATTGAACATACGTAAAATTTAGCTCGCGGGAGGGATCGCATAGTGGTCTAGTGCGGGCGCCTGCTAAGCGCTTACCCTGGGAAACCGGGGTCGTGGGTTCAAATCCCACTCCCTCCGCCATACCGAACCGATGACATATACCCCTGAAAAGGGGTATATTACTATTAAAGGATAATCCGCGGAGTGAAATGCCTAACTACCATATCTGGACCATCGGCTGCCAGATGAACCGGGCAGAGTCAGAGCGACTCAGCAGCCTTTTCGGGCACCTCGGCTATCAAATGACCGATACCGCCGAGGACGCTGATGTCATCGTGCTCAACAGCTGTGTGGTGCGCGGGCACGCGGAAAACCGCGTGGTGAATAAAATCAGAGCGCTGCAGCCCTTTACCCGGACACATCCGGACGTCACCCTGGCCGTCACCGGCTGTCTGGTGAACTCGGATACGAGCCGCTTGAGAAAGGAATTCCCTTATGTTGACCATTTTTTCAAGCCGGGCGATTATCCCCCCTGGCTGGAAAAACCGGCACCAATGCTGGTATTACCGCAACATCCTCCCCCCAGCGCCTACGTCCCCATCATCCAGGGATGCGACAACTTCTGCGCCTACTGCATCGTCCCCCACCGCCGCGGCCGCGAGGTAAGCCGCCCCGTAGCAGAGGTTGTCTGTGAAGTCGAAGAACTGGTTCGGCGGGGGGTTAAAGAGGTAACGCTGCTGGGACAGAACGTGGACTCGTACGGCCACGACCTGCCCGATAAGCCCGACCTGGCCAGCCTGCTGGAAGAACTCAACGACATTGATGGTCTGGTACGGATACGTTTCCTGACCAACCACCCCAAGGATATGAGCGATAAACTGATTGATGCCATCGCCGGGCTGGACAAGGTCTGCGAGCATATCAGCCTCCCCGTGCAGGCAGGCAGCGATGATATTCTCAAGCTGATGAGGCGGGGCTATACCGCCGATGAATACCGGCAGCTGGCAAAGAAAATTCGCAGCGTTATTCCCGGAGTTGCCCTGAGCACGGATGTCATTGTCGGCTTCCCTTCGGAGTCGGAAGCCCAGTTCCAGGAAACGGTGAGCCTGCTCTCCGAACTCAGATTTGATACCGTTCACGTTGCCGCCTACTCCCCGAGGTCGGGAACACTTGCCGCTCGTGAGCTTGAAGATGACATCCCTCTGACATTGAAAAAAGACCGCCTCAATATCGTTGAGCAGCTACAGACAACAATTCTCGCTGAAATCAATGGACGGCTGCTGGGCGAAACAGCAGAGATTCTGGTCGAGTCCAGTATAAAGGGCAAGTGGCAGGGCAGAACCCGCATCGGCAAACTGGTCTTTTTCCGCGATAGCCATGATTATCTGGGAAAACTGGCGAATATCAGAATAGAAAAAACGAGCCCGTGGTCATTGCAGGGCACAGTCATTAAAGCGCAATTAAGGAGGTAAAATGCTGAAGTATGGTCTGACGACAGGCATCATGGTCACATTCCTGGCAGCGCTCAGCGGCTGCGTGCCACCGCCAGAAGGGGCCGAGGAAAAAGGAGGCTTTGACTGGACGCTTATTATCTTCGTCGTCCTGCTGGTAGCCATCTTTTACTTTCTCATCATCCGCCCCCAGCGCCGGCAGCAGAAAAGACACCAGGAGCTGATGCAGGAACTGAAACGCGGTGATAAGGTTATCACCACCGGCGGCATCTACGGCGTTGTGGAGAGCCTGAGCGACGATAGCGTCGTCATGAAAATTGAATCGGGAGGGACCATCCGCATTGCCCGAAACAGCATTGCCGGCCAACGCCAAGAGCAATAGCTAATGAACTACTACGACTATATCATCGTAGGCAGCGGTATCGCTGGCCTCTATACGGCGCTCCTCGCCAAGGAGCAGGGCAGCGTGCTGGTGATAACCAAGGGCAGTATTGAGGACTGTAATACCAGGCACGCCCAGGGGGGTATTGCGGCCGCCATCGGGCAGGACGATTCCCCGGACCTGCACTATAAAGATACCATCGCCGTCGGAGACGGCCTGTGCGATGAGGCAGCGGTGAGAATCCTGGTCGATGAAGCCCCGGCGCGCATTGCGGAACTGGTCAATATCGGCGTCCCGTTTGACACGCTGAATGGTAGGATCGCGCTCACGCTGGAAGCCGCCCACAGCGTCCCCCGCATCTTACATGCCGGCGGCGATGCCACCGGTGAACACATTGAAGTCACCCTCAGCCGACGGGTCCGCGCCGCTAGAATTCCAGTGCTTGAAGACAGTCAGGCTGCGGAAATTCTGGTGGAAAAGAATTCAGTTGCCGGCGTTAACGTGCTGGACTGCCATACCGGTTCCACGGAGGTATTCGAGTGCCGGCATCTTATTCTCGCCACCGGCGGCGCCGGCCAGCTCTTCAAATTCAACACCAACTCCGATATCGCCACCGGTGATGGCATCGCGCTCGCCTTCAAGGTGGGCGCTGAGATTATGGATATGGAATTTTTTCAGTTTCATCCCACCGCCCTGCACCTTCCAGGGGTGACGCCTTTCCTCATTTCCGAAGCGGTCAGGGGCGAAGGCGGCATTCTGCGCAATACCGAAGGCCATCGCTTCATGCCCGACTACGCTCCGCAGGGCGACCTGGCACCGCGCGACGTGGTGGCGCGCAGTATCCTTTACGAGATGGAAAGGACCGGTTCGGACCGGGTCCACCTTGATGTAACCCACCTCTCTCCCTACGTGATCACCACCCGCTTTCCCCATATATACCGTTTCTGTCTCGACCATGGTCTTGATATCACCAAGGAACTGATTCCGGTGGCACCGGCCTCCCATTATATGATGGGGGGCGTCAAAGCCAATAGCTGGGGAGAAACGAACGTGTCCGGCCTGTTCGCCACTGGCGAAACCGCCTGCAGCGGTGTTCACGGGGCAAATCGCCTGGCATCCAACTCCATGCTTGAGGTGGTTGTCTTCAGCAAGCGCATCATGGAAAGGACAAACAAGGGAGCTAAAGCCGGTCCATCGGCTGCCCATAAGCGCCAAGAAGTTCACCGGAAACTCGGTCAGAGAAAGGCCACGGGTTCTTCTCCCACCCCCAGTTTTTCCAGCCTGCAGCAGCTATCCTGGAATAATGTCGGTGTGATACGAGACCATGATGGCCTGTCCAAAGCGGCCAACATTCTGGCAGCGTGGCAGCATAAATTGCCGCCACCCACCGACCGCCCCTCCCACGAATTACATAACCTGGTGCTGACCGGCAGGTTGATAACTGAAGCAGCATTACTGCGCGAGGAGAGTCGGGGTGCCCACTTCCGTTCCGATTTCCCCAAGACATCTGCAGAGTGGCAGCGGCATATTGTCTTTACCGCAGGGTAGTTTATAATGGTGAAACGATGAAGAAATCTTCAGCTGCGGAAGAACATATAGCGGCCATCATTGACCTTGCCATAGCGGAAGACCTCGGGCACGGTGACGTCACCAGCGATATACTTATCCCTCCCGAAATGGTTGGCAGAGCGACCATATCGGCCAAAGAAGAGGGTGTCGTGGCCGGAGTTGATATAGCCGGCAGGGTCTTTCTCAGAGTTGACCCATCAGTCGCTTTCCGTGCCCTGAGCAGAGATGGCACCGCGGTCAGGCCCGGCGATAAAATCGCTGAAGTTTCCGGCAGGGTAATCAGCATCCTCAATGCGGAACGTACGGCGCTCAATTTCCTGCAGCGTCTCAGCGGTATCGCTTCACTGACGGCAAAATATGCCGCGGCAATAAAAGACCTGGAGACATACATTGCCGATACCAGAAAAACCACCCCCGGACTCCGCCGGCTGGAAAAGCAGGCCGTGAGCAAGGGCGGCGGCACCAACCATCGCCTTCACCTGGGTGACGGAATTTTAATCAAAGATAATCACCTGGCGGCACTCCGCGCCATCGGCATGAGCTTGAAGGATATTGTGGCCAAGGCCAAGAAAAACGCCCCCAAAGGACTCAGGATTGAAGTGGAGGTAACCTCCATCGGTGAAGCCAAGGAGGCCGCTGAGGCTGGCGTCGATATCATCATGCTGGATAACATGAGCCCTGACGATATGCGCCGGGTGGTGAAATCGCTGAAAGGTAAGGTCAAGATTGAGGCTTCGGGCGGGATAAACCTGTCCAACGTCCGCCAGGCCGCCCAGACCGGTGTTGATTACATCTCAATAGGCGCTCTCACTCATTCCCCTAAAGCACTGGACATCAGCCTTGAGTTTGATGCCAATGCCTTCAAGCTAACCTTGCTTTGAAGCCCGGCAGAAATAATTCTCGTGGTTGTCTTCTATCTCTATATTGACGAAACCGGCTGCTGACAGCATCGCGCACATTTCCCAGTCTTCGGGGATAACATCGTGGGCCACCTCGGGAATACCATTGTGCAGCCCGTTTATTGCTTTCCGGTTTGAAGTATGGCAGATAAATAGATGGCCGCCGTTTTTGACCACGCGGTATATCTCCATAAGCGCCTTCGGTTTATCCTGAAAATGAGGAAAACTTGAGTAGCAGACCACGCTGTCGACCGATGCTTCAGGCAACGGGATATGGGCGGCATCAGCATTCAGGTAGGCCACCACACCATTGAAGCCCTTCGCCCTGGCTCTGCGCAGCATTTCCTCGGCGATATCAAGGGCCAGTATTTTGCCACCGCTGCCGGTGCTCTGCATTAACAGGGGTAAAAAGACACCGGTGCCGGTGCCCAAATCCAGCACCACCGAGCCCGGCCTGATGTCCAGTCGGGCCACCATCTGCCCCAGCTTGGAGTGGTCTTTTTCAGCCGCGATTTCGTCCCAGGTGGACGCTTTGCCATTAAAATAGGTCCTAATCATGGCTTCCCTCCAGAAGTGGTTTCGCCTGCCAGCCCTTTACCCGGCGCTTGGGCGAGAAGACAGCGGCCAGCAGAAAGATAACCGAGGAAGTGACCACAATGGTCGCCCCGCTGGGTATATTAAAAAGATAGGAAAACAGGAGCCCCATCCAGCCTGACAACACGCCAAAACCCGCCGAGAGCAGGAACATCCTCTTCATGCTGTAGGTAAGCTGGTAGGCGGCCGCAGCCGGGTTCAATATCAGGCTGAAAATGAGAATTCCGCCAATAGAACGCAGGCTAGCGGTGATGGTGGCGCCGGTTAAAAACAGGATGCCGTATAATATCGCCGTGGCCGGGATGCCCACCGAAAGCGCCATGCCACGGTGAAAAATGGTCGCCTGTATCTCTTTATAGAAGGCAATTATCAAACCCGCCACCAGAACGGCCACGATGGCCAGCAAGATGACATCGCCGCGGGTATTGGTGAGAATGCTGCCCCAGAGCAGCTCCAGTGCCCCCGACTTGGTGCCGGGCATCAGGCCCATAAAGAGGAACGCCAGGCCAAGCATGAGCGAGAAGATAACCCCCACCGAGGTCTCCGGGCTGAGCTCACCCCGGTCGGCCAGCGGGCCGACTATGGCCGCGGCCAGCAGGCTGAAGACAAAAGCCCCGATCAAGGGATTGAAGCCCAGCCACAGGCCGAGCAGCGCTCCGGCAAAGGCAGCGTGCGACATGCATACCCCGATGAACGGCATGTGCATCAGCACCACGAAGACCCCGATGCTGCCGCAGGCGATGCCGCCCAGGAAGGCGGTAAGGATGGCGTTCTGCATGAACTGATACTCAAAAATAGACAAGGCAACCTACCTCATACCGTGGTATTTTCCTTGCGCCGCTTTTGCACCTCGGAAATGGGCATATCATAAAGATGGCTGAGGTTTTCACTGGTGAGCAGGTCAGCCGGACTACCTTCGCTCCAGATTTGCCCCGCCTTAATCAGGATAACACGGTCGCAGGCAACGGGCAGACAACCCAGGTCATGGGTAACAAACAGCGTGGTGAGGTTTCTGGCCTCGTGGATTTCCCTCACCAGCTCCAGGATATCGGTCTGTGCCTTCCAGTCCAGTGAAGCGGTCGGCTCGTCAAGCAGGAATATCTCCGGTTCCTGTGCCAGACAGCGGGCAATGGCCACCCGCTGCTGCTCACCACCAGAAAGATGACCGATGGGCCTTCGCGCCAGGTGGTTCATGCCCACCAGGTCCAGCATATCGTCCACCACCTCCCAGTCATGTCTTCCCGGTCGGCCCAGCAGGCCCAGCCGCCCGTAGCGACCTATCATCACTACCTCGCGCACGTTCATCGGCATGCGCGGGTCAATGTTCAGTACCTGGGCGACATAGCCAACCCTCTTCCGCAAGGAACGGCCATTGCCGGGAGCAAGCCGGTGTCCCAGCACCTTTACCTGCCCGCTCAGCAGCCTGCCCAGCCCGTTGACCACGGTAAGCAGCGTCGTCTTGCCAGCGCCGTTGGGGCCGATGATGCCAACGAATTCTCCGGTCTTCACCCTGAGCGACACGCCCCGCAAGGCCACATCCTCCCGATAGGATACCACAGCATTTTTAATATCTATTATCGTTTCGCTCATGTCATACCATCGGCAGCATTTTACCGACCTGTTGCCGCCAGCAGTAGCGCCACATTATATTCAATTGTCTTCTCCCAGGTCTCGGTGTTCTCGTAGCCGCCGGGGAAATTGGAAAGGATAACCCGGGCGCTTTTCAGTTCCTCGGCGATGCCGGCACCGGCGTCCTGCCCGCTCTGCATATTATCGATTACCAGAGTTACCCTGCCCTCCCTGCCTTTGTCCACCAGTTCTTTAACCACCTGCGGTGTAAGGTCTTCAGGCCGGCCGAAAGTCGCCACGATATTGAATCCGGCCCACTGGACGAACCCGGCCTGCTGGTCGGCGCACAGCACGTTGATTTCAGACATCTTGGCTTCGGCCAGCTTGTCGGCTATTTCGGCTGCTTTGGCTGTGACCGATGCCTTGAAACTGGCCGCACTTTTTTGAAAATCGGCACTGTTTTCGGCATCGGCTTGACTGATAATGCCATTAACCAGGTCTATCGCCTGCGACTGCGTCTCCGGCGTCATCCAGTTGCCCGGCACGTCAATCTTGAACACGCTCAGGTCAGGGTTATCTGCGGAGGCTATCAAATCATCGGTGAATTTTTCCCCCTGCCAGCCATGCATCAGAAATATGTCAGCATCGGCCAGCATCAGGATATCACCAGGCTTGACATCAAAATGTCCCGGACACTGCGCCGGCGGAATGATATTGACCACGTCCACCATCTCACCCCCCACCCTTTGTACAATCTGTGCCAGCAGCGAAGTGCTGGTGACCACCTGAAGTTTTTCCGCAGCTGGAGCAGCACAGCCACCCAGGAATGGGCTCGTCATAATGATTAAAATCATGAAAATTGCTGACCATAAATAACGCTTCTTGCTCATTTACTTTCTATTTTCCCTCCTTGCTAAATAACATGCATTTTTATGCAATTGCAAATGTTTGCAATATACAGGTAAATTTTTTTATTTCCGGCAATCCGCGCATGTGCCGAAGAAGGCCAGATGTCTTATATCGGGGGCAAATTTGTAATCCCGCTGTATTAACGTCTTCAGGTTTTCCAGCACCGATTCATCCAGGTCAACTACCCGGCCGCATTCCTGGCAGACCAGGTGATGATGGTGGCCCTTGTCCGCCGGATGATAACGGACCCGCCCCCCTCCAAGGTCGGTCTCGGTTACCAAGCCAAGCCTGTTTAGCAGCTCCAGTGTCCGGTATACGGTGGATATATTGAGGTGGGGATATCTGGCGATCACCTGGGCGTATATCTCCTCGGCGCTGATGTGGTGGTCGCTGTTTTCAATTGCCGCCAGCACCATCATCCGCTGCGGCGTCATCCGGTAGCCTTTCTCGCTCAAGCTGGCAATGATATCGCTGGTCTTTTTCATAAATAATGATTGCAACCTAATAAATGGATGTTAAAAGTATAGCAGTTAAAATGAAGTATTGCAAGCTTTTGCAAATAAATTTATTTGCAATTGCCACTACTCTTGGATTTTTTCGCCGCTGTCCAGCATGATGGTGACCGGGCCATCATTGTGGATTTCAACCTGCATGTAGGTCTGGAATTTACCAGTCGCCACTTTCAGTCCAGTAGCTCTCGCCTGCTCAACGAAGTAGACAAACAGCCTATCCGCTTCCTCGGGAGGGGCGGCATCTATGAAGCTGGGGCGCCTCCCCTTTCTGGTATCAGCGAGGAGGGTGAACTGGCTGACAATGAGCAGCTCAGCGTGGACATCAAGTGCGGAAAGGTTGAACTTGCCCTCGCTATCAGCAAAGATACGCAGATTGACTATCTTCTGCGCCAGATAATCGGCATCCTTTTCAGCATCACCAGTAGCCACCCCCAGAAATACGACGAGCCCCCGCCCTATCTTTCCCACTGACTCATTGTCAACAGTGACGGAGGCCCTGGTGACACGCTGCAGGAGTGCTTTCATGTGGCTACTTCCCTTTCTCCTTGCCTGATACCTCTTCCCTGCTCTTGGCTGGCTCTTTGTATTCTTCCGCTTTGCCGTGTTTGCGACTATCGGTAACATAGAAACCGCTGCCTTTAAAGATGACGGGAGTGGAATGGATGACCCGGCGGGCCTTACCCTGGCACTGCGGGCACGCGGCTACCGGTTCCTCGTCAAAACTCTGTTTTCTTTCGAAACGAAACTGGCACTTTCCGCACTCGTACTCGTAGGTTGGCACACTGAACCTCACGCTTTTTTACAGAATATTTTACCGCATTAGCTTCACTAGAGGCAAATAGCGGGCTGTGAAAATCGTGGTAACTCCCCTAGACTTGCGGCCGAAAAAGCGTTAAAATTTAATTAATGCTAACGATAACGGTAATATCAACATGAATCAAAGAGCTAGAGGCTTGTTAATGTGGGAATGAAGCGCTGTGCCAGTTCAGGCCAGTGCTTCTTACATTAAGGAGGGATGCATATGCAGTCCAGTCTTATTGGTAAGGTTGAAAAGGCGAACCGATATGCCCAGGAGACTGACCGTATAACGTTCAGCGAACTGGCCGTTAAATTCCGTGGCGATAACGACAATTATAACACCGGCTATAAGGACGGCAAGTGGCACTGTTCCTGCCATTTCTTCTCCACATGGGGCCTCTGCAGCCATACCATGGCGCTTCAGAAAGTTCTTGGCGATATGCTTCCCGCCGAAGCGCAAACACCACACCACGAGATTGCCAGATAGCGCTGATAAGCTGGCTGGCGGCCCGATTAACCACACCTGTTGGCCTTTGATTCGCGGGGGACCAAGTGAATTTTATAGAAAAGCTGACCAGAGCTACGAAAAAGAACAGCAGCCTCCTCTGTGTGGGGCTTGACCCGGCCCAGGAAAGAATGCCGCCAAAAGTCAGCATCGCCGAGTTCAACCAGGCTATTATAGAGGCCACCTCCGAACTGGTCTGCGCCTATAAAATTAATTTCGCCTTCTACGAAGCACTGGGGAAGGACGGCATAAATATTCTGAAACAAACAAGGGATTTTGTTCCAGACGATATACCGGTTATCGGTGATGCCAAACGCGGCGACATCGGCAACACGGCCAAAGCCTATGCCCAGGCCATTTTCGACTATTTTGGTTTTGATGCCACCACGGTGAACCCCTACCTCGGCCATGATTCTCTGGAGCCATTCCTGCAGTACCGGGGCCGGGGTATCTTCATTCTCTGCCGCACCTCAAACGCCGGCGCCGTTGATTTTCAGGCGCTGAATGCTGAGAGCGGAGATAATAAATACCTCCCACTGTTCCAGGTTGTTGCCCAGAAAGCCAGCCAATGGAACACGCATGGAAATATCGGCCTGGTGGTGGGAGCCACCTATCCCGAGGAACTGAAGATAATTCGCGAGCAGCACCCGGATATGCCGCTTTTGATTCCCGGCATCGGTGCCCAGGGGGGTGACCTGGAGCTCACTGTGCGCTACGGCGTTGACCGCCGCGGCGAGAGGGCGATTATCAACTCCTCAAGGCAGGTCCTTTATGCCTCACAGGGAAAGGATTTTGCTCAGGCAGCGCGCCAGGCTGCCGCCAATCTGAGAGAGCAAATCAACCACATCAGGGAAACCAGCCCCTGATTCGGTTTTCCCACCTGAAGTCGGAGCCATGGACATAAAAATCGGCGATACTGTCCGTTTGAAGAAAAAACACCCCTGCGGCAGCTATGAGTGGCAGGTGGTCCGCCTTGGCGCTGATATCGGCGTCAGGTGCCTGAAATGCCGGCATCGCGTGCTTCTGCCAAGAAGTGTCTTGGAGCACCGGGTAAAGGCCGTTATCCCCAGAGAAGAACCCGCGTCTGGAAAAACGGCTATTGACCGTAAGAAAGAGCTGGAAGAGAATCTGGCCGATTTGCTGGCGCGCTGGCCGGCCCACTCGGTGCCGCTGCATATGTGGCAGCAACGCGAGGAGATTGAAGAGGAACTGGAGAGATTACAAAAAGAGATAGAAAGAGCCAGAGATGCCGGGTAAGATGGCCCTGGTGGTCTTTGATAAATGCCATCCGGAAAAGTGCCAGCAGGGTGCTTGCCCCGCCGTAGTTGCCTGCCCGCACCGGCTGATTAAGCAGGAAGCCCCCTATAACAAACCCATGTTCCACCCCTCTACCTGCCAAGGCTGCGGTGACTGCGCCCGCGCCTGCCCGCTGAAGGCGGTGCGGATAGTGAGGATTTAGGGATGGGCAACCAGAAGCCACGCCGCATAATGCATATCGATTTAGACGCCTTCTTCGTCTCCGTGGAGCAGGTGCTCAACCCGGAACTGAAGGGGAAACCGGTGGTCGTCGGCGGCAGGCCCGATAGAAGAGGTGTCGTCGCCGCCGCTTCTTATGAAGCCCGCGCCTACGGCGTGCATTCCGCCATGCCACTGCTCACCGCCAGCCGCCTCTGCCCGCAGGCAGTATTCATTGAGGGCAATTACCAACGCTACCGCGAGGCCTCTCAAAAGTTTATGGCGATACTGGCCGACTTTTCTCCCTATTTGGAGCCGCTGGGCATTGACGAGGCCTACCTGGATGTTACCGGCTTCGAATCGCTGCACGGCTCCATTATTAATATGGCGCGAAAGATGAAACAGCGCGTAAACGATGAACTGGGCATCTGTGCCTCAATCGGCATCGCCAGCAGCAAGGTAGTGGCCAAGGTTGCTTCGGATGCTTCCAAGCCAGACGGCCTGCTGGAGGTCGCTCCCGGAGACGAACGCTCATTTCTAGCTCCGCTGCCGGTGAACAAGCTGCCCGGCATCGGTAAAAAGAGCGAACTGATTCTGAAAAACCTGGGCATCAGCACCATCGGGCAGCTGGCGGCATTGCCAGCGGGTGTGCTCAAGAGCCACTTTGGCACTTATGGCAGACTCATTCACGACCACGCCAACGGCGTTGATGACCGAAAGGTGGAGCCGCCAGCCACCGCCAAATCAATCAGTCGGGAGACCACCTTCAGCCGGGACACCAGAGACGTGGAAATAGTGCCGGCGACCCTCCGCTACCTCAGCGAGCGCGTGGGCAGCGAACTACGTCAGAAGGGAATGTTAGCAAAGTGTGTCACGCTTAAGCTGAGATATGCCGACTTCACCACCATTACAAGACAGCAGACGCTGTACAAAGCCGCCGATACCGACCAGGTCATATTCACCACCGGCCTTAAACTGCTGAAAAACGAACTCCAGCGCGGGAAACAGGCAGTCAGGCTTATCGGCATCGGGGTGTCAAATCTGGTGGAGTCTGGGAAACAGCCAGATATGCTGGATTCAAATGCGCAAAGGCTGGAACATCTCAACGCTGCCATCGACCGTATACGCAGAAAGTACGGCTTCACCGCCATTCAGACGGGCCAGACACTGTTGCTGAGAGACATCTTCCCGGAAAGCAACGAGGGCTACAGCCTCCACACGCCGAGCTTGTCAAGGTAAACCGGAGAAAAGGGTTATCTACGTCATGTCCAGCAGGCGCTTCTGCCCCGTAATCTTCTGAATATCGGTGATGTCCTGTGACACCTCAAGGATACCCCGATACTTTCCCTCTTTATCCTGCACGACAAAGTACCTGATGTACATCTTGCGCCCTTTAAAATCAATCCAGAACTCGGCGACGTTTCTCTTCCCCGACTTTAATTCGGAAACCACCTGAGTTACCTTGTCCAGGCTATCTTTGGGGTGGCAGTTCTGCACCTGGCGGCCGATTACCGCCGGCGTCCGCCGGAAAACCCTCTCGTCATGCTTGCTGTAATACCGTACCGTGTCGTTTTCATCAACGTATGTCACGTCCACCGGCAGCGCGTCGAAAATCGCCTCCAGCAACTCACCGGAAAACTGCTCCAGCATCTTTTACCTCCCTTCTTTTAATGTATATGTTAGCACTCGGATTATCTTAAATCCAGCTTCTTTTGCGGGTGTCTAAGAGAGGTGCAGTCCCTCTTCTCATACCCCTCTTGTAATCTCCACTCACAGCCGTTATAATATCTGGTAACTATTGCCTAAAGAAGGAGACCAGTCATGCCATCCTATGCCTTTTTCAAAAACAAAATAGTTCCGCTTGCTGAAGCCAAGATAAGCGTTATGACCCATGCCATACATTACGGAACCGCCGTCTTTGAGGGTATCCGGGGCAACTGGAACAGCAAACAGAAGCAGATTTTCATCTTCCGCCAGAAAGAACACTACCAGCGGCTCATCAACGGCTGCAAGGTAATGAGGATGAAGATGCCCTACAGCATCGATGAGATGTGCCAGATAACAGTGGAACTAGCGCAGAAATGCGCCTTTGAGCAGGATATCTACATACGCCCGCTAGCTTACAAGAGCAGCGAGGCTCTTGGGGTTCGTGTCCACGATGTAGAGGATGATTTGACGGTATTCATCATTCCCTGGGGGCGTTACATAGACGTTGATAAAGCCAGGTGCACTGTCTCCGCCTGGCAGTGTCCCACCGATAATTCCATTCCACCACAGGTGAAGATAATGGGCCATTATGCCGGCAATGCCATGGCCAAGTCAGATGCCGTAGAAAAGGGTTTTGACGAATGCATCATGCTCAACCAGGATGGTTACGTGGCCCAGGGGAGCGGCGAAAACATCTTTCTGGTAATAAACGGCAAGCTGGTCACGCCACCCACCTGGAACAATATCCTGCCCGGTATCACCCGCGACTGCGTGATAACGCTGGCCAAAAACGAACTCGGCATTGAGACTCTAGAGAGGCCAGTTGACCGTCTTGAGCTCTTTATTGCTGACGAGGTTTTCCTCACCGGCACGGCGGCTCATGTCACTCCCGTCGCCGAAATAGACCATCGCCAGGTAGGTGACGGAGAAATCGGCAAGATAACCAAGCAGCTGCAGCAGATTTACGCTGACGTAATACGAGGGGAAAACGCCAAATACTCTGAATGGTGCACGCCCGTCTACAAGAAATAATCTAATCCTTGACCGGGCCGATCTGAAATGATTTCGTCAGGCAGAAAACCTGACTGGTGTGCTCCAGAGCCGTGGTGAGATTGTAGGCTTCCTCAAGCAGTTGTCCGATGGCAAAGCTGCCGTGATTGTGCACCATGATAATCCGGTGCTGCTGCAATTCCCGGGCCACAATATCAGCTAGGCATTCTTTCTCCAGTTCATCGCTCCAGCCAACTACCGGAACTGTGCCGCTGAGCGAGAAGTCCTCCACACTGGGCACAATTTCCTTTTGCGTTAGCGAGAGCGCCACAGCGTGAGGCGGGTGGGCATGGACAACGGCGAGCGCCTGCGTTTCACGGTAAATGGCCCGGTGGATAGCCAGGTCAGTAGAAGCTAATGGTGTGGACCTGCTGTTCTTGCTAATACCTGTTTCTATCAGGTCATTTTCACTGAGGCAGTTGAGCATGCCGCCGCGGCGGGTGATAATTATCTGGTCGCCAAGCCTGATACTCAGGTTACCGCTGTTTGAGGAAACAAGCCCCCGGGCGAATAAATCCCGGCCTACCGTTTGAAACTGCTCTGAAATCATGGCTCTCTTTTCAGTTATAGCGTATGGGCAGCGTCTTCTTCAACCCAACTCACGCATAAGATGTAAATACTTTATACAAACTGCCCGGAAAAAATCAAATCAAGTCTATAATAGTGGCTGCTTAAAAAGCAAATCGAGCTATGATTTTTTTATCATTTTTTCGGCTTTCACATTTGCCGGATTACGGCAATAACCCTCCCCTGTATGGCAACGTTCTCAGGAGCAGTATAAATCGGCTTCATCTGGCTGTTCGCCGGCTGAAGGCGCACGCGGTCAGGCTGCATATAGACTTTTTTCAGCGTAACTTCTTTTTCTGCTTCTAACCACACCGCGGCCATCTCCCCGTTATCTACGGTGTTGGCGGACTGCATCAGCACAATATCACCATCACTTATCAGGGCATCAATCATTGACATGCCCTTGACTTTCAATGCGTAAATATCCTGCTTGCCCTGTGTAAGCTCTGCGGCTACCTCAATGAAATCAGCTCCGGCAGCGGCATCCCACGTTTCTGAACCAGGCACTGGAATCGGTTCCCCGGCCGCTATTTGCCCGACCAGCGGCACCGTCACCATATGGGGTGTCGCTGAGGTGCGGCCAGGCAGTCCGATGCCGCGCGACACCTCAGGGTCCCGCCTCAGGTGCCCCTCTTTCTCCAGCACCTTCAGGTGGTAGTCAACCACGGATGTAGAGCTGATGCCGCAACCGCTCTGTATATCCCTGACCGTTGGGGGGTAACCTCTTTCCTCGCGGAACTGAAGGATAAAGTCAACGATTTGCCGCCTCTTGGCTGATAACTGATTTTTCATTTTTGACTCATCCATAAGAAGAACAATTGTTCTACTTAAATATAATAGAATAAAATGGCATTGTCAAATGTAGAAAACCGGGGGAGCCGACGTCTTTTACCTTCGCCCGGCTTGAGATAATACCTGCTGCAGCTGCATTGTCTCCAGCGCCAGCTTATCCATCTCAAGCTGAACCGGCACGGGATAATCACCGGTGAAGCATGCCAGGCAGAAATGGTCTTGCGGCAAAGCAACCGCTTTCAGCAGGCCAGGTATGCTGAGATAGCCGAGAGTGTCCGCGCCAATGAACTGGCAGATTTGAGGTATTGTCTTCTGGGCGGCTATCAATTCGCCGCGGGTGGCCATATCCACACCGAAGAAACAGGGAAAGCGAATGGGCGGTGCACATATGCGCATATGGACCTCTTTGGCCCCGGCACGACGCAGCTCCTTGATTACGCTCGGCGTGGTGGTGCCACGAACAATACTGTCATCCACCACCACCAGCCTTTTATTATTCAGCATGCGCGGCAGAGGATTGAACTTCAGTTTTACGCCAAGGTCCCTGATGCGCTGGTCAGGTTCAATAAAGGTACGCCCCACGTAGCGGTTCCTGATTAATCCTTCACCAATCGGGGTGCCTGAACGCTGGGCATAGCCGATACCAGCACTGGTTGCCGAATCAGGCACGCCGACAACAAGGTCGGCGGCCACCGGGTGCTCATCTGCCAAGCCGGCGCCCATTGCCTGTCGCGCGGGAGAGAGCAATCGACCGCTGATTACGCTATCGGGACGGGCAAAGTAAATATACTCAAAGATGCACAGCGCCTTTCTACCGCTCTTTCCGGGATAACTCTCAATGCCGTTGGCATTGATTTTGACTATCTCGCCCGGTTCAACCTCACGGATAAAGGTGGCGCCAATGTGGTCAAGAGCACACGTCTCCGAGGCGATAACCCAGCCGCTGTCAATCTTCCCCAGGCACAACGGACGAACGCCAAGTGAACCACGTACACCGAAGAGCGTATCCTTGGTCAGGAGTGTCAGCGAGTACGCTCCCTGCAACCGGTTCATCGCATAACGTATCTTTTCTACCCAGCTATCCTCCGGTGCCGAAAGGACAAGATTGGCGATTACCTCGCTATCTGTGGAGCTCTGGAAAGTGTAGCCTTGCTCACTGAGCTGCTCAAACAGGAACTCGGCATTGACGATATTGCCGTTATGAGCTATGGCGATGCCGCTATTGCCTTTGCCCACCACCATGGGCTGGGCGTTGCATTCCCGATTTGAGCCTCTGGTGGAATAACGGTTGTGACCGATGGCGATATTGCCGCTGAGGTGACTGAGCGCTTCTTCGGTGAAAACCTGAGCCACCAGGCCCATTTTGGCATAAACGTTCAGTCTCTTGCCGTCGGCGGTGGCGATACCGGCACTTTCCTGACCCCGGTGCTGCAGGGCAAAGAGGGCGAAATAGGTAAGGCGAGCTACATCTTCATTGGGAGCATAGATACCGAAAACACCGCAGCTTTCCTGTAACTTTTCCAGCTCTTTATCTCCGGCCCGGATTGACCCTACCGCTACTAATTATATCCCTCGCTGACTTCCGGGTCAACTCAGCGTAATCAGGCAGACGCCCGACAATATTTTTTCAGCCAGCCGATTACCTGCCTCGTGGCTCTCTCTTCCCGGCGCAACCCGTGTCCGGCACCAGCAATGATAACCAGCTTTTTCGGCTCTCCCGCTTTTTCATATAGCTGCCGGGCATGGCTGACATCAACCGACTCGTCTTTATTCCCGTGTACCAGCAGCAGCGGGCGAGGGGCAATTGCGGATACATGGTCGATGGGGCGAACCTCGTTGAAACCGTTCAGCCATTCCGCCACCGACGCCGGAAAGTTATCGTCACGAATCACGCCAATACTGCGAAAATGGTCGACCACTTTCTGCGGTTCATCGACGTCGCTGAAAAAGGTGAATTCCGCCGGGCAGGCACAGGCGGCCACACCGGATACCCTTTTATCATGAGCCGCCACGTAAATGGCAACCGCCGCCCCACCACTGTAGCCCAGCAGAGATAGATGCGCCCGGTCAAGCACCGGCAAATCCCATAAATAATCTACTGCCGCCGTTAAATCACGTGACCAGCCGGCGAGCTCAAAGTTGCCCCCGCTCTCCCCGGCGCCCCGGAAATTGAAGATTAAAGCGGCGAAACCCTCACGGCATATTTTCTCCGCCAACTCCGGATAGCCACCGTCATTTTCGTCTTTCGGCTTGCCCGACGGTATGCCATGGCAGATACATACCGCGGGATACTGGCCTCTGCCTGCTGGCAGATGGAGTTCACCAATTATCGCGATGCCCTCGACATTGAGGTAGACCTTTTTAATCATTATGTCAACTTCAACAGCACGAAGAACTCTTTATTACCCGCTGCGCCCAGAACGGGCGAAGCCACCAGCCCGCGCAGTCGCAAATCGTGCGCCACCACCCACTTTATAAAACGCCCCAGCACCCTGGCGTGCATTTGCGAGTCTTTGATTATACCTCCCCTCCCCACCTCCTCCCGCCTAGCCTCAAACTGCGGCTTGATTAACACCATCATAATACCGTTCTCTTTGAGCAGGCTAACAACCGATGGTATCACCTTGGTCACCGAGATGAAAGACAGGTCTATGGTGGCTAAATCGGCTTTCTCCGGCAAGGGTACGGGATAGCGGGCGTTGATTTTTTCCATGACCACCACCCGCGCGTCCTGCCTCAGGCGATAGTCAAGCTGCCCGCGGCCCACATCTATGGCATATACCTTTTTCGCCCCCCGCTGGAGAAGGCAATCCGTAAAACCGCCCGTGGACGCCCCGATGTCCGCCGCCACCATGCCCGAAACATTTATTTCAAAAACATCCAGGGCATGCCCCAGCTTTACGCCGCCGCGGCTGACATAGGGAGAAGGCTCTTTTACCGTGATTTCAGCGTCTTCACTGACCAGCGTGCCTGATTTGGCAACAGGTTTCCCACCAGCCATAACCTCCCCGGCCATGATTAAGGCCTGGGCTTTGGCGCGGCTCTCCGCAAGTCCCCGCTCCACCAGCAGCGTATCAAGGCGCTTCTTGGCCACGATAAAGTTTAGCACAACCGGCTCCGTGCTTTCAGTGATTTAAGTAACAAAAAAGAGGGGCTGCCACCCCTCTTAAACCCCCTTTTCAGGTTTATTTTATGTTTTTTCTTTCTTGGCCCTTTTGGCCTCGGCCTTGGCCTTTTTCTTTTCCGCCTTGGCTTTTTCTTTCCCTATCTCAGGCTGGACCGTCGCCGGAGAAGGTGGTGGTGCAACTGAAGTTCCCTCTGCTTTTTTCTTATGAATGCGCTCAATTATCATCATGGCCAGGTATCTGCCGAAGTAGCCGACGAATCCCGCCGCCAGCACTATCCCCACCCACTTTAAAATTTCTATTAAGTCCATACGGGAGTATTATAGCAGATTATTTTTACGGTTATTTGACATCAAGATGGGGATAGTCTATTATCGCTTTTACCCAGACAAATAAAGGAGACGATTATGCTTGGAAATCTTACAGGTATGGTAGCTTTTGTAACGGGGGCAAGCCGAGGTATAGGCCGTAGTATCTGCCTGGTCATGGCAGAGCAGGGGGCTGATATAGTTCTGGCAGATATAGCCACGGAAGGGGCGCTTAAGGTAGCCAAGGAGGTAGAGGAACTGAAGCGTAAGGCTTTAGTGGTGCAGGTGGACGTTGCCAAGAGGGATTCGGTAGGCGCCGCTGTCAGAAAGGCACTGGATACATTCGGCCACGTAGACATCCTGGTCAATAACGCCTCGGTGGTCTATGCCCCCGGGCGCATAACCCTGGAAGACGGTACAGATACGGACGAGGACTGGCACCATGTCCTCTCCGTAAACCTGCTGGGCCCCGTGTACTGCTGTGAGGCTGTCCTGCCGCATATGAAGGAAAGACGGTACGGGAAGATAATCAACCTCGGCTCTATTGCCGGGCATGCCTCGCGTCCCCCGCATCCGTCGGGACTGGGAATCCCCAATGCCTACCCGGTAAGCAAGGCGGCACTTTTAAGATATACCAAGGCGCTGGTGCACCAGGTCTCCGAGTTTAATATAAACGTAAATGCCATCTGCCCTTCCATGGTATGGACGCCTACCCCCCGGGAGCAAATCGAGGAGATGATACGCAACAAGCCCGAACTGGCCGGACGAGACCCCCATGATGTGTACCTTTCGGCACGCCAGGCGGAGGTACCGTTACGCCGTGAGCAGGCACCTGAGGATATCGCCAAGATGGCAGCCTTCCTTGCCTCGGAAGACGCGCGCAATGTAACCGGGCAGTGCATACATGTTGATGGCGGCATGATACTGCGAGACTAAAAAGAGAATCGACGACGTGATGTTGGAGGGAAAAGAAAAGAGGGGCTGCCGCCCCTCTTAGACACCCCCTATACTTTATTTAATACCCCCTCCAGCACCTCTTTCCACTTATTCCCAAATCTCCTCAAATTCAGGGAAACCTGCGTGTTGCCCACCCTGACGCCGTCTTTGATTATCGGCTCTAGTTTCTGGCGCTCAAAGGGGAGGCCCTCAAAGCGCCTGATGATAATATTTCCGTGCTCGGTGGCCACGGACTCTATCCCCGCCTGCGCTGCCAGCAGCTTTATCCTCACCGCGTAGAGCAGGTTTTGTAACTCCCCGGGCAGAGCGCCAAAACGGTCCTGAAACTCCTGCGCCAGCGCCTCAATTTGCCCGATGTCTTCTATCTTTACCAGCTTCTGGTACATGCCCAGCCGTGTCTCAAGGTCGGGCACGTACTCCTCGGGGATGTAGGCGTCCAGGGGCAGGTCGATGGTCGGGGTAGGGGGGCGGGGTGGCTTTGTTTCCTCTTCAACGCCCGCCAGCCTCGCCTTCTGCTGCTCCACTGCCTCGGCGAGCAATCGGCAGTAAAGGTTGAAACCAATGGCGGTTATGTACCCGCTCTGCCTGGTGCCCAGAAGCGTTCCCGCGCCCCGTATCTCAAGGTCCTTCATAGCAATATTAAATCCCGCGCCCAGCTCGGTGGCCTCGTAAATGGTGCGCAGGCGTTTCTGCGCCGTCGGCGTCAGGCGTTTCTCCCGGTCATAAAGAAAATAGGCATGGGCTAAATTGGCGCCGCGTCCCACCCTGCCCCGCAATTGATAGAGCTGCGTCAGGCCGAATTTGTCCGCCTGGTTCACAATTAAAGTGTTCACATTGGGCATGTCCAGGCCCGACTCAATAATCGTGGTGCAGACGAGCACATCTACCCCTCCCAGGGCAAAGTCGGCCATCACCTTTTCCAGCTCTCCCTCCGGCATCCGCCCGTGGGCGACATCTATTTTCGCCTCCGGCACCAGTGAGCGGAGCTTATCCGCCACCATGTTAATGCTCTGCACCCGGTTGTGCACGAAGAAGACCTGGCCGTTCCTCTCCAGCTCGCGGAGGATGGCCTCGCGGACGAGGCGCTCGTTGTACTCGGCAACGTAGGTCTTGATTGGCAGGCGCTCGTCGGGGGGTGTCTCCATGGTGCTCATATCCCTGACCCCCACCAGCGACATGTGCAGGGTGCGGGGGATGGGGGTGGCGCTCAGGGTCAATACGTCCACCTCCCGGCGCATCTTTTTCAGGTATTCCTTGTGGTTGACGCCAAATCTCTGCTCCTCGTCAATTATCAGCAGGCCAAGTTCTTTGAAGCGGACGTCCTTCTGCAATAAACGGTGGGTGCCTATGCAGATATCAACCCGTCCGTTCTCCAGTCCCTCAATTATCTCGTTTTGCTCTCCCGGCGACTTAAATCGGCTCAGGGCCTCTATTCGCACCGGGAAGGCGGCAAGTCGCTCCCGGAACGTGGCGTAGTGCTGCTGCGCCAGCACTGTGGTGGGCACCAGCACGGCCACCTGCTTGCCGTCCAGCACCGCCTTAAAAGCGGCACGGATGGCGACCTCTGTCTTGCCGTAACCGACGTCGCCGCAGACGAGGCGATCCATCGGCTTGGCTTTCTCCATGTCCCCCTTGACGTCGTGCTGCGCCTCCATCTGGTCGGGCGTTTCAACGTAAGGAAACGAAGCCTCCATCTCCTGCTGCCACAGCGTGTCGCGGGAGAAGGCAAAGCCCGGCACCACCTCGCGCGTTGCATACAAAGCAAGCAGTTCTTGCGCAAGGTCTTCGGCAGCCTCTTTCGCTCGCTGCTTGGTGCGACTCCACTCCTGTGTGCCCAGTCGACTCAAGACCGGAGGGCGGTCGCCGGCCCCAATGTAACGGCTGACGCGGTCAATCTGGTCGGTAGGGACGTAAAGTCGGTCGCCGGCCGCATAACGCAGGAGCAGGTATTCCTTCTCGTTGCCGTCGCGGCGCAGCGTCCTGACCTCGGTGAATTTGCCGATGCCGTGCTCCACGTGCACCACGTAGTCGCCCGGCGTGATATCAACGAAGAGCTTCTGCCGCGGCACCGGCTGCTTCTTCACCTGCCGTCGCTGCTTCGCAAAACCGAAAATCTCGGCATCGGTGAAGAGGTATGTATCGCCGTTCATCACCCAGCCCTCGGCCAGCGACCCCTGAACCAGTGTCAGCGTGCCCGGCGGTGGCACTTCCCTGATTTCGGTTGTCGGCGCGGCGATTATGTCCTCATCTGCCAGCAGTTCGGAAAGTCGGCTCGCCTGGTGGCTGACGATGACAAGTCGATTCTTCTGCGTCAGGAGCTGTTTTACTCTTTTGCAGAAGGCCGGCAACTGGCCGGCGTAGTTCGGCGCCGGGGCAAAATTGAAACGCAACACATCTTCATCAGCACCCCAGGCGTTGAGGGCAAGGTACTCGCAGCTGTCAATTCTACCGGCTAACTCTTCCCAGGTAAAATAAATGCAGGGAAAATTGCCGGGCAGTTCTCCCTTTTCCATCATATCCACCCGCATCTGCTCGGCCTCAGCGTGCAGTTCCCCCATTGACTGCTCTATAGCCTGCGGTTCATCAAGCAGTAAAATTGCGTCGCCGGGTAAGTAGTCAATGAGGCTATCCCGGTTGAATAATGAAGCGTAGAACTGGCGGTTCTGCGGCCGCTGCCCCTCCAGCAGCATGGCTATTTCCGGCTCATACTGCTCGCGCACCTCCAATGAGAGACCGGTCAGGTCCAGACCGCGAACGATGCTTTCCATACCTGCCTTCTCACCCTGAAACGGCGCCAGCAGTTCCGTGGCCGGCGCTACCAGTACCCTCTCCAGCTTCCCCAGAGAGCGCTGGCTTTCCGGCTCGAAAAGCCGGATGCTCTCCACGATGTTGCCGAAGAATTCCAGCCTTGCCGGCAGTTCGCTGGTGGGCGGGTAAACATCAATGATGCCGCCACGATGACTCATCGTGCCGGGGACCTCCACCACGCCCTCCATTTGATAGCCCAGGGCTTCCCAGCGACGTAAAAGCCGGTACGGCTCAATCTCCATCCCCGGCTTTATCACCCCACAGGCAGCAGCAAAGTCGGCGAATAACGGTGTTTTCATCATCAGTGCCGGCGCTGAGGCAACAATGAGCGGCGGCCCGGCCGGCTTTTCATCCGTACTGCAGCTGACCAGTATGGAAAGCACCCGCAGCCGGGCCAGTTCCGCGGTGGGGCCTGATGCGACCCGCTCATAGGGCAGAGCGTCCGGCTCCGGGAAAGTGCTGACCGCCGTGCTGGCCCACATGGCAAGCTGCTCGGCTAATTTTCCACCGTTCTCCGGCCGAGCGGTCACCACCAGAACAGGCCTCCGCCAGTGCCGGTACAGGGCGGCGATAAGATAAGGTTTGGCGGCATCAAGTAAAATAAGCCCTTTTTTACGAATCTGCTGCTGTTGCGCCAGCATATCTTCAATTAAGCTCAGCAATCGGGTTATATCCATCGACATACAGACACAATTCCTCAAATACCTCTAGGGCTCGTCGCCAGCGACCAGCCCTCGGCTTAATTCTAACACTGCCGCGGATGCTTCTCAAATAATGTACTAGGCATCACGATGAACTCGCCGGACAATGATTTAACAACATTGTAATCTCACTCATCTTGTCCAGAGCGGTTCAGGTTGCTATAATGGGGAATACCATCTAGATCGGTGTGAAATGGGCGGGAACAACGGAGCGAATCTAAAAACGGAAAACCAGAGCTGCCACCGCATGGTGGTCAAACTCGGCACCAGCCTGCTTACCGGCGGCAGTGACCACCTTGACCGCTATATGATGTCACGTCTGGTTGACCAGGTGGCCCGATTGCATAAACAGGGAGTGGAAATCATCGTGGTGTCTTCAGGGGCCATGGCAGCCGGCCGTCAGCGCCTCGGCCTGGCCAGAAAGATAAAGGACATCCCTTTCAAGCAAGTGCTCTGCTCCGTGGGACAGAGCCATCTTATGCATATCTACGAGGAACTTTTTGGTCAGTACGATATTCCCGTAGCCCAGGCGCTGCTCACCAAGGCCGACCTTTCCGACCGCTCCGGATACCTTAATGCCCGTAACACGCTGCTCGCTCTGCTCCAGCTAGGAGTAATCAGCGTTGTTAATGAAAACGACGTGGTGGCGGTCGATGAGCTGGATGAGGCCAAATTCGGGGACAACGACAACTTATCGGCCATGGTGGCCAACCTGGTCGATGCCGACCTTCTAGTATTGCTCACCGACATCGCCGGCCTGCATACCGCCGACCCGAGGCGCGACCCCGGTGCCCGGCTCATTGCCGAGGTAAAGCACATTGATGCCGAGATTGAACGCCTGGCCGATAAAGCCGGAGCGCTGGGCATTGGCGGGATGGTCACCAAAATAGAGGCCGCCAGACTGGCCACCGCCTCCGGTGTAACCGTTATTATCGCCGACGGCCGGGAACCGGATATTATTGTCAGACTGGCGGGCGGGGAAAAGGCTGGCACCCGATTCCTGCCGACCACCACCAGGCTGGAGAGCCGCAAACGCTGGCTGCTGAGCGGCTTGAGTATCAGCGGCAGGCTGGTAGTGGATTCCGGGGCCGCCCTGGCGCTACAGCAGCAAAACCGGAGCCTGCTCGCCGCCGGCATAAAGGAAACTGAAGGTGATTTCGACCGCGGTGACTTGGTCGATATTTATAATGCCGAGGGAAGGCACCTCGGCTGCGGTCTGGTTAATTACAGTTCCGATGAAATAAATCTCATCAAAGGGGCTCATTCCGGGGAAATTGCCACGCTGCTCGGTATTGACTTCGGGCCAGAGGTGGTGCACCGGGATAACCTAGCTGTCCTACAGGAGGTAGTAAAGTGAGTACTGGTAAGTTATACCGAGTAAGCGACAATGAACTCATCACCGAGGTCAATTACAAGTTCCAGCACGAATCCGAGACCGGCTGGTGGGGAGAACTCACCCTTACCGACTACAAACGGATTAACGATAACGATATCTATTATCTTGAACTTGAGGACCAGCGCTGGGGCAGATGCCGACTGCGCAAGCGGGTGAACCGGGCGGTGAGCGGTGTTCCACCCCGCTACATATATCAATTCACTGGCATGAGCACTTTCCATCAACAAGGTGCTGATTAAAGAAACTATATCTGTCTTGACTGCTTACGGAGCACCATATGAAATCGGCTGTTGCTGAACTTGAAGCCAAAGGAAAAGCCGCCAGGGAAGCCTCCAAACGCCTGGCCTATACCCCTACAGATATTAAAAACCGGGCGCTGACCAATATCAGCCGCGATCTGCTGGCCAGAAAAGGCGAGATACTGGCGGCCAATAAAGAGGATTATAAAGAAGCGGAAGCATCCGGCATGAACGCCGCCATGCTCGACCGCCTGATGCTGGACGAGAGCCGGCTTGAGGCCATCGCCGGCGACGTGCTCAATATAGCGGCGCTGCCCGACCCCGTCGGCGAGGTTTTTGACATGCGCACCCAGCCCAACGGACTGCTCACCGGCAAGAAGCGGGTGCCGCTGGGCGTTATCGGCGCCATTTATGAGAGCCGTCCCAACGTGACCATTGATATATCCTCGCTCTGCCTGAAGTCCGGCAACGCGGTGCTCCTCAGGGGAGGCAAGGAGGCCCTCCGCTCCAACCGCGCTTTAGCCAGAGTGGTGCAGGAGGCATCGGCAAACGCCGGCATGCCTGATGGTGCCGTGCAGTTCGTGGAGAATACCGACCGGGCGCTGGTCGACCACATGCTGACGATGCGCGGTATAATCGACCTTATCATTCCGCGGGGCGGGGCCGGGCTGATACGCTCCGTGGCCGAGAAAGCCACCATGCCGGTGGTTACCGGAGGCATCGGTGTCTGCCATACCTACGTTGATAAAAGCGCCGATGTGGACCAGGCGGTGGCTATTGTCCACAACGCCAAGGTGCAGCGCCCCACCGTGTGTAATGCTCTGGACACATTGCTCGTCCATGCGGACATCGCCGGGCACTACCTGCCCGCTGTTGCCGCCGAATTGTCCAAGGCCGGCGTGGAAATGCACGGCGACCAGCGCACCATGGCCATACTGAAAAATCAAGCCGGGCTCAAGCTTGTGCCGGCAACGGACGAGGACTGGGGCAAAGAGTTCCTGGCCCTGACAGCCGCCATCAAGGTGGTTGACTCCCTCGATGAGGCGCTGGCGCACATTGCCCGCTACGGTTCCGGTCACTCGGAAGCGATTGTGACCGGTGATTACCCCTCAGCCATACGCTTCCTCAACGAAGTTGATGCCGCCTGCGTCTATGTCAATGCCAGCACGCGGTTCACCGATGGGGCACAATTTGGTCTGGGGGCGGAGGTCGGCATCAGCACCCAGAAACTTCACGCTCGCGGGCCGCTGGGACTAAAGGAGCTGACCACCTATAAGTGGATTATCTTCGGCAGCGGTCAGGTGAGACCGTAGGACTGGCGCCTATTTATACTTCTCGAGGGCAGTCTTTTGAATCTGGAACAGTTGCTGAATACCCGCCTCAGCCAGGGACAGTAGTTCATCAATGGTCTTCCTTGAAAACGGCTTGCCTTCCGCCGTACCCTGTACCTCAACGAACTCGCCCTTGCTGGTCATGACCACATTGAAGTCGACCGAGGCAGTGCAGTCTTCATCATAACACAGGTCCAGCATCATATTGCCGTGCACGATGCCAACGCTGGTTGCCGCCACCGCACTCTTGAGCGGCACCGAAGAGATGATCCCCATGTCGGCAAGGTTACGGAGAGATTTATAGAGCGCCACATAGGCACCGGTAACCGCCGCCGTTCTGGTACCACCATCAGCCTGGAGAACATCGCAGTCGACAACCAAAGACCGTTCGCCAAGAGCGGAGAGATCGGTCACCGCCCTCAGTGAGCGCCCGATGAATCTCTGTATTTCCTGATTTCTGCCGCCTATTCTCCCTATGGAAGAATCACGCGGGGTGCGTGTTAGCGTGGCCCGGGGCAGCATGGCATATTCCGCCGTTATCCAGCCCGTACCGCCGCCCTTAAGAAAGTTGGGCACCCTTTCCTCCACGCTGACCGAGCACAGCACCCGCGTCTTGCCCAGCTCTATAAGCGCTGAGCCCTCAGCATAGAGCTGAAAACCAGGCGCGATGTTTACCGATCGCAGCTCGTTGTGGGCACGTCCATCGGCTCTCTTCACCTGAAGCCTCCATAATTTAACAACAATATGTCAGAGTATAACATCGCTGATTAGTATTGACAATCTATTCAATTATATGATAGAAATGCTCACCACCTATGGACGGAGATGGAAAAATGAAAAACACGAAAACGATTAACATCATAAAACTTGTCATCAGCATCGTGGTCTGCCAGTGCGCCGGTATTGTCGGCTCATTGTTTACCACCCCGGCCATTCCCACCTGGTATGCTGCCCTACAGAAACCATCCTTCACCCCACCCAACTGGCTCTTCGCCCCCGCCTGGATTACCCTCTACCTGCTCATGGGGATAGCTGCCTTTTTAATCTGGCGCGCCGGGCTGGAAAATAAGCCAGTGAAGACGGCGCTGTATTTTTTCCTGATTCAGCTGGTGCTTAACTCTCTGTGGTCGGTAGTCTTTTTCGGAATGCAATCACCGCTCTACGGGGTTATCGTCATCATCGTCCTGTGGCTGGCGATACTGCTGACCATACTCAAGTTTGCCAGAATATCAGCCGTGGCGGCGTGGCTGCTGGTGCCCTACATTCTCTGGGTGAGTTTTGCCTCCGCCCTGAATATATCAATATGGCTGCTGAACCCCTAGCTCAAACCGGACAGATATTCTTTGAGCCATTTCAGGGCAGCTTCCGCAGCTTCCTGCTTGTTCCGTTCGCGATTTCCCGGGAAGTTGTGCTGTCGGCTGTAAGCCTTTCCGCCATGAGAGAGCCCGAGAAAGAATAATCCCACCGGCTTTCCCGGCGTAGCCCCACCCGGCCCGGCAACCCCGGTATCGGCAATACATATATCCACCGCCAGCAGCTTCCTGCCTCCCTCCGCCATTTCCTCGGCCACCCGAGCGCTTACGGCGCCATAACGGTCTATGCTCTCTTGTTTGACGCCAACCACTCCGGTTTTTATTTCATTGCTGTAGGCGGTTACCGAACCTTTAAAATAATCCGAGCTGCCCGGCACATTGGTTATGCGATGGGAGATGAGCCCGCCGGTGGCCGACTCAACCGCCCCCAGCTTCATCCCTTTCTGGCGCAGTAAATCGCCGATTTCCTGTTCCAGACTGGCCATAGAATCTTACACCTTTAAAATAATTGCCCCGGCAATATCTTTAACTTTTTCTAATTATATAATAAACTAGGCGTAACGGATATATAATAGAATAGCAGGAGGGCAAATAATGGGTATAGCAGCTATCAGTCTGGGCATTGTTGGCACACTCTGCGCCGCTATGGGCGTGGTCACCGCCGCCGGGGTAATCGCCCCAGTTATGACAGAATTCACCTGGACTTTCTGGTTTTCGCTTTCCGGCCTCTTCATCCTTGGCGCCATTGCCTTCGCCGTCGGGCGCACCTATTACGAATAATCGACTTTTCTTGGACAAAACATCCTCAGATAAAAAGTGAGGTTTCTGACTATGGGTATGATACGTGGTGACGATTATCGGGAAAGTCTGCGCCGGATTAAGCCGGAGATTTACTTCATGGGGGAGAAAATCGATAGCGTGGCGGACCACCCTGCCTTTATCCCTCATATCAACGCCGCCGCCCTGACCTATGATACGGCGTGGGCACCCGAATTTGAAGAACTGCTGACCACCAAGTCGCATCTGACAGGAGAGAAAATCAACCTCTTCACCCATGTGCACCATAGCGCAGACGACCTGATACAGAAGGTGAAAGCCCTGCGGGCACTGGGGCAGCAGACGGGAAGCTGCTTCGCGCGCTGCGTCGGCCACGATGCGCTGAACGCCATATACTCGGTAACCTATGACATGGATAAGAAGACCAACACCGAGTACCACCAGAGATTTGTCAATTTGCTCAAGGAGGTCCAGAAAGAAGACCGCTTCATCTCCGGAGCCATGACCGACCCGAAAGGCGACCGCAGTCTATCACCCAGCCAGCAGGCAGACCCGGACCAGTATGTCCACATTGTCGATAAAAAGAAGGATGGCATTGTCATCCGGGGCGCCAAGGCGCATATCACCGGCGCCGTCAATGCCCTCGGCCACCTGGTCATGCCGACTGCGTCCATGAAGGAAGCGGACGCTGACTACGCCGTTTGCTGCTATGTACCGGCTGATGCTCCAGGACTAGTCCATATATTCGGTCGCCAGACTAACGACGACCGGAAATGCGGCGGCTGTCTTATGGACCAGGGTAACCCGGAATACGGCATCGTCGGCGGAGAGGCGCTGCTGGTCTTTGAAGATGTCTTCGTCCCCTGGGAACAGGTATTCATGTGCGGCGAATACGATTTTGCCTTTGAGCTTGTCGAGCGCTTCGCCACCGCCCACCGGCAGAACTACGGCGGCTGCAAGGTAGGCCTGGCCGATGTTCTGATTGGCGCCACCTACGCACTGGCCGAAACCCAGGGTACCGCCGGTGCTTCGCATGTAAGGGACAAGCTGGTGGAAATGGTGCACCTTGCCGAGACACTCTACTGCTGCTCCATCGCCTGTTCCTGTCAGGGATATGCGCTGCCAGCGGGCAATTTCATGGCTGACCCGCTTCTGGCCAATATTACCAAGCTCAATGTTACCTGGAATGTTTACGAGATGGCCAGACTGGCCCAGGACATTGCCGGCGGCCTACTGGCGACCATGCCCTCGGAACTGGACTGGGGTGATAGCAGAGTGGGCAAATATGTGGACAAATATATGAAAGGCGTGTCTGACGTGCCCGCCGAGACCAGGATGCGTTTACTCAGGCTGATAGAGGGCATGACCTGCGGCACCGCTATGGCGGAATCGATGCACGGCGCCGGCTCGCCGCAGGCGCAGCGGATTATGATTATGCGCCGCTCAAACTGGGAACGCAAGAAACGACTGGCCCAAAAGCTGGCCAAGATTGGGGAGCAGCCAAAACTGGTGTGAGCAACCGCAAATGAAGGTGGCAGTCAAATACTGCGGTTCGTGTAATCCGGAGATAGAGCTTGCCGACATCGGCCATAAAATAGAAGAGGCACTCCAGAAAGCGCCTGACATCAATTTTGTTTCGCGAAGAAGCAAAGCGATAGACGTAATGGTCATCCTGTGTGGCTGTCTCAAGGCCTGCGGCGACAAGAAGCGAACCCGGAAAAGGGCTGAACACTGCGTGGTCATGGCCGGGGCAACGGTTGACTTGGTGTCAGTGGCGGAAAAAGACTTACCCGCTCAGGTAATGCAGAAGGTCAAGTCCTATTCTACAGAGAACCGGCCTATTTCCCGTAATCAGGCGCCGGCCCGACGAACTCACCGCCATCAACCACAATGACTTCCCCGGTAATGTAGCCCGAAGCATCGGAGGCGAGAAAAAGCGCCGCCCCGGCAATGTCCTCGGGGACACCGATATAGCCCAGAGCCTTGCTCTTGGCCGCTTCTTTCTCCTTCACCGGGTCCTTCCACAGCGCCTCGCTTAACCTGGTCTTGACCACGCCCGGTGCAATGGCATTCACCCTTATTTTATACTGGCCCCATTCCTTGGCCAGAATCCGCGTGAGCATTATCAGTCCGGCCTTGGTCACGCTGTAAATACCGAGCTCGCTGGGGACTATGCCCATAATAGAGGCCATATTAATGATGCTGCCGCCGCCCTGTTCCTTCATCACGCCGGCGACCATCTGGCTCAGCAGAAACGGCCCCTTGAGGTTGACGTTCATGGTCACATCCCAGGCCCACTCTTCGGCTTCCAGCAGTGGGCCATAGTAAGGGTTTGTGCCAGCATTATTGACCAGGACATCGATTCTCCCCCACTCCCCCTTCACCTTATCCACCAGGGCTTTTGACTCTTCAACCTTGGCGACGTGGCTGGCCACCGCCAGGCTTTGCACGCCTTTATGCTTGAGCTCCTCGGCCACAGGCTCCAGATCAGGTAACTTCCGACCGCTTATGGCGACGTTGGCCCCGGCATCGGCAAAGGCCAGCGCTATGGCGCGGCCAATGCCCCGGCTACCCCCGGTGACCAGGGCATTCTTACCCTCCAGAGAAAACCGCGACAGGTTCATGCTCGCTGTCCTCCTTGTTCAGGCGCGCTTCTTCCGGCGACGCCACCAGGTGAAATACACTATCACGCCGATTATTATCCACACCGGGCTGAAAATGCCGAGCCAGATTAGAATATTGGCCAGCACCCGCCCGAAGGTAACGAGCCCATTCCAGGCGCTGTCAACGATGCTGCCAGCGCTCCAGCCGGGCAGTACCGTGATATAGTCGCTCCTCTTTTCTATATCCTGATTGCCGCGGTCATCGGTGACCGTCAGCGTAACGGTATAGGTCCCCTTTGACTTGTACTTGTATCTCGGACTGTTATCGGTGCTGGTGGTGCCATCGCCAAAGTCCCACTCGTAGCTGTACGGTCGGACACCACCACCCACATCACTGTCAAAACGAATCTCCTCCCCCTCTTTGGCCGTTACCTTGTTGGCGCTCAACCAGACCTCAAGCTTGGACTGCTCCAGCGTGACCTGGATGAGCGACATTGCCGAGGTGCGCTCCAGGTACTGCATGCGCCCCTTGGTCCGCTCAATGTCCTGCTGCACTCTGGACAGCTCGCGCTGAATATCAAGAATGTCCTCTACTCTCTCCGCTTTATCCATAAGTTTATCAAGTTGTTCATAGGTAGCTTCCAGGGTGTGGAGCGTCGCCTCCAGGTCCACGTACTCCTCGGTAACGTCCTGTGCTGACGTGGTTTCGGAGCTTACCTCTACGGCCATACTGCGCAGCACGCTCATCGCATAATCGAAATCCCCTGACGGCACACGAACCGTTATCTGCCCGACAACACGCTCGCCCTCTTTCCAGCTGCTGGAATTGACCACGTACCCTTGCCGGTCCTGGGCAAGATTCGTGATTTTATCTATGGTGTCGCGGACATCGTCCACCACCAGCTGCATGTTGGCGGTGCGTATTATCATGCGGTCGGTGTCAATGGACATGTCATTTCCGTTCGCCGGTGACGGCATTGGTGCCATGGGCGGTGTTTCCACAACCACCCCACCGGGTATCCCCTCGGACGGCTCCGGTATTATTATAGATGGTGCCGGGGCTGGTGACGGCGCCGGGGCTGGGGCGGGCACCGGTGCCACTGCCGATTGCGGTGCGGCGCAGGCAATCAACACCGCAGCCAGCATTATTAAAGCTGAGATTACCAATAGCCTTCTCATAAAAACCTCCTGGTTGCTCTATTCATTATAAAAAACGAAATTTAGAGCCAAAAGTTATTATTTATGGAAAACACCCCAGCTGACAGTTGCTTATCTTGATGGACAACCGATTGGCGGCATCGCCGACATCACGGGGGCTGACCTTCAGTTCCTTGGCAATCTTGAAAGCGATGGCGCAGGGCAATCGGCCATTCACCAGCGATGATTTAATCTTTCTCTCCAGTTCGTTTTCCACGCGCTACTCCTCCGTCTTCACAGGTTATATTAATATTATCACGCTTTTTCTACTTTGATAACATACTAGGTTTTTCTTTTCTCTAGAAAGATAACTATTTCATCCACATCCGGCAATTCCGAAATCGGGTATACTTTGGCGAAAATCACCTTCTGCTCCTCGTCGATCACGATGTTGGCCCTTTCGGAAAAGCCGTCCGGCTCTCTGAATACCCCATACAACCCGGCCACCGCGCCATGTGGCCAGAAGTCAGCCAGCAACCTGGTATGCTCTATCTCCATCATCTCCGCCCAGGCCCGATTGGAAAACATAGAATCAACGCCTATTCCCAGCGCCACGGTATTCAATCTTTCCAATTGCTTAAAGTGTTCTTCCAGCGACCTCATGTGGTCCCGGCAGACCGGCGTCCAGGCAAGAGGGCGGAAGGCAAGCAATACCTTCTTGCCTTTAAACTTCGAAAGTCGCACCGTTTTCTGGTTCTGGTCTTTCAGGGTAAAATCCGGGGCCCTGCTGCCCAATGCGATCATCTTTCCCACCTCCCTCCCTTTTGGTACTGATTATATTTTATGTCAGTGACGCCTTATTTTCCAGACATCACCATTATTCCATAGCCGACAGCATCTGGTTCAGGACAAGGCGCAGGTTACCGATATAATCCTCGGCCAGAGGGTCAATAAACACCACCTTGCCCGCGATGGCTTCGGCGATGACCTCAGCGCTTTTCGGGTCAAATTGTGGTTCAACGAAAATCACCGCGATACCCTGCGTTTTTGCCTGCTCAATCAGGCGCGTCAGGCTGGCGGCAGTCGGCTCTTTGCCTTCAATTTCAACGGGAATCATACTAAGGTTATATTCACGGGCGAAATAGCCAAATGCCGGATGGTAAACCATGAACCGCCGATTCTTCACCCCGGACAGGCCGTTTCTTATCTCTCCGTCCACCTCAGCTAACTTTTGCCGATAAGCAGCACAGTTCTGTTCGTAATAGTGGCGGTTCGCCGGGTCCACTTGAATCAGTCCGTCGCAGATATTCTGTACCATTATCCGGGCATTAAGCGGCACCATCCAGATATGTGGGTCCATCATTGCGTGTTCATGTTCTTCTTCGTGTCCAGCGACCATCTCCCGCAACTCAACTCCTTTAGAACAGTCCACTACCTTCAGGCCACGGTTAGTGGCGATAAGCTTATCCAGCCAGACCAGCTCAAATTCAACCCCTGAGCCCACTTTGGCGTACATTTTTGCCTCGCCCAGCGCTTTCATCTGCGCCGGCTTGGGCTCATAGGTATGAGGGCTTGCCCCCGGCGGTACCATTACCGTCACCTCCACCCTGTCCCCACCCACATTTTTCACAAATTCGGCCTGCGGCAATATGGTGACCACCACTCCAAGCCTGCCGTCCGCTTCCCCTTCCGGGGCACAGGCAACAACCCAGAGCATCATGCCTGCCGCTAATACAACGGCTAGCATCGCTAACACCTTTTGGTACATAACTTTGGCGTCCATCTTATCTTCTGGTGGCAATATTATAACCTGTCCGCCGTATGAAATGCATTTCTCAAATTGAACGATTTACTTAATTACCATGTCAATACGGCAATATTTTAAGTATTATTGCCGTTTTATTTGATTTGCTGGCAGTATTATTATAAAATAATTATGCGTGACATATTGACAAATACTCTCAAGGAATATTACAATGGAATACGGTATCCGTCTACCGTATTACTTGAGGTCCATCAGTATGAAAAAGGTGTACATTATTGAAGAAGCCTGTATGGGCTGTGGCCTCTGCGAGGTGTACTGTCGCCTAGAACACGCGACATCTAAAGACATCCTCAAGGCGCTTAAAAGGGAATCACCCCGCCCCGTCCCCCGCATCGCCGTGCAGCGCCAGGCGCCCGTCTCCTTCGCCCTTCAGTGCCGGCACTGCGCCGAGCCGTATTGCGTCTACTCCTGCCTGACCGGCGCCCTGCAGCGTGATACAGAAAGCGGCGTTATTCTGGTTGATACCGAGAAATGCATGGGCTGCTGGACCTGTGTCCTTTCCTGCCCCTTTGGTGTAATCAGACGGGATTTGGAACGAGAGACGATTGCCAAATGCGACCTCTGCCTCGCCAGCGGTACGCCAGCGTGCGTCACCCATTGCCCTAACGAAGCGCTGGTATGCGCCGAAAGCGAGTCCCCTGTTTCCATAGAATAAAAATACCAGTAAAATAAAGGTACCCTCGGGAAAACAAGAGATATAGAAATGATTGCGATAATCGATTACGGCGCCGGCAACCTGCGCAGCGTGGCCAATGCCATCGCCAGTCTGGGCTATCAGCCCAAGATAACCAATAACGCTCAGGATTTGCTGGAGGCGCAGGCGGTTATCCTGCCCGGAGTTGGTGCCGCCGGCAATACCATGGAGAGCCTGCGGAACCTTGGGCTGGTGGACCCGCTAAAGAAGCTGATTGCCGATAACCGACCTTTCTTCGGCGTCTGCATCGGACTGCAGGTGCTCTTCACCGGCACCGAAGAAGGCGGCTGGTATGACTGCCTGGGAATCATCCCGGGTAGAGTGAAGAAACTGCCTGATGGTCTAAAAGTGCCCCACATGGGCTGGAATCAGGTAAAGCAATGCATCAGCCACCCATTATTTGAAGGCATCCCTGATGGAGCAAATTTCTACTTCGTACACAGCTACTACGGGGTGCCAGAAGACAAAGCGCTGTTGGTCGGTGAAACGGAGTACGGTATCACCATGGGCAGCGTGATAGCGCGCGACAACCTGGTGGCGACGCAGTTCCACCCGGAAAAGAGCGGCGCAAACGGGCTGAAAATGTATAGCAACTTCCTCCGACAAGCTGTGGCTGGTGGAAATCCATAATCGAGAAGAAAGGTAAGATGACCGATAATCTGACGGCAGTTAAATATCTTATCATCGGCAATTCCGCGGGAGGCATCGGCGCGGCGGAAGCGATACGGGACGTTGATGGGCAAGGTAGCATCGCTATCATCTCCGATGAGCCCTACCCTGCTTACTCGCGACCACTCATTGCCGAGCACCTAGCGACAGGCTGCTCACTGGAGAGAATGCTTTACCGGCCGGCCGACTTCTATGAGCACAATAGCATCAGCACCATACTGGGCCAGAAGGTGACGGACCTTGACCTGCCGGAACACACCCTGACGATGGACTCCGGGAAGGTGATTTCCTGGCAGAAGCTACTGCTGGCGACCGGTGGACTGCCCATTGTCCCGCCCATCAAAGGCGGCCAGAAAGAAGGCGTCTTCACCTTTACCACGCTGAATGATGCCAAAGCCATTGACCGCTATCTAAGCAAAGTGGCGAGAGCCGTGGTCATCGGGGGTGGACTTATTGGTGTGAGCGTGACCGAAGCGCTGGTCAAACGCGGCGTCCTAGTAACCATTGTCGAGATGAAGGACCGCGTGCTCAATACCATCCTGGATGTAGAGACGTCCGCCATGGCGAACAGTGCGCTTCAACAGGCTGGTGTTAATATCATCACCGACCATGTAGTCTCTGAAATCAATGGTCGCAGCCAAAAAGTCAATGGCGTTACCCTTGATAATGGCAACAGGATTCCCTGCGAAATGGTCGTAATCGCCATCGGCGTCCGCCCGAGGACGGAACTGGTCAACAATACCGGCATAAAGGTGAATCGCGGCATCGTGGTGGACCGGCATATGGCCACCTCTCACCCCGATGTTTACGCCTGTGGTGATGTCGCGGAAGCTTTTGACATCACCTGGGGGGAATGCTGGCTGACGCCGATATGGCCCAACGCCTACATCGGCGGGCGCGCTGCCGGCTTCAACATGGCGGGACAGCCGACAGAATATGCCGGCGGCATGGCCATGAACTCACTGAAATATTTTGACCTGAGCGTGGTCTCGGCCGGGATGGTGACCCCGCCGGATGACAGCTATGAAGTAATCGCGTCCAGCAATAACGGCTCTTACCGCAAGGTCATCCTCAAAAACGACGTTGTCATCGGCCTGCTCTTCACTGGTGATATTGAGAAATCGGGCATAGTCCGCAACCTAATCAGAAGCCAGATAAATGCCGGGGATTTCAAGTCGGCACTCGTTGCCGATGATTTCGGGCTGGCTTCACTGCCCGGGGAATTATGGCGACCGGAACTGGAAGTGCCCGCCGGCGCAACTGTCTCACCCGTTTCCATAGAAGAGCCTGAAGAAGCCATTGCCGGTGAATAATGATTTCCCGCGAGGAGCTAGATTATGAAGAACCTTGACCGAATACAGAACCCCTACCGGGACGATAAGGTAATAGACGCCTGTTCCATATTCGGCATGATGGATACCTCCGGTAAGAGGTTCTCGGGCAAAGATATTATAAGGGCAATCGCCAACATGCACGAGCGCGGCAATGGGCTCGGCGGCGGCTTTGCCGTTTATGGCCTTTATCCCGATTATGCTGACTTCTACGTCTTGCATATCATGTACCTCAGACGGAAAGGGCAGGAAGAGGTTGAATCGCTGCTCAGGAACCGGTTTCAACTAATCCATCAAGAAGCAGTGCCCACCTATCCCGCGCCGGCTATAACCGACCCGCCTGCGGTGTGGCGTTACTTTCTGGATATAAACGAAAGGAAGCCGGAAGACCAGCCGGATGATGACTACGTCGTGGAGCAGGTAATGCATATCAATACCCAGCTTCAGGATGCCTTTGTCTTCTCCAGCGGCAAGAACATGGGCGTTTTCAAAGGAGTTGGCTATCCGGAGGAGATTGCCCAGTATTTCGGTCTGGAGCAGTACCAGGGTTACCTGTGGACGGCGCACGGCCGCTTCCCGACCAATTCCCCGGGGTGGTGGGGCGGCGCCCATCCATTCTGCATCCTTGACTGGACGGTAGTGCACAACGGAGAGATATCCTCCTACGGGATAAATCGGCGTTTTCTGGAGCAGTACGGCTACCACTGCACCATGCAGACCGATACCGAGGTGGTGGCATACGCCGTCGATCTGCTGATGCGGAAGCACAACCTGCCCGTTGAGATTGCGGCCCGCGTTCTGGCCGCCCCGCTCTGGTCAGAAATAGAGCGCCGAGCGCCTGCAGAACAGGCGCTGCTGCGCACCCTGCGCCAAGTCTACGGCAGCCTGCTGCTGAACGGGCCTTTTACCGTTATTATTGCGCACCACGGTGAGATGATAGGGCTCACTGACCGTATCCGCCTGCGCCCGCTGACCGTGGGTGTGAAGGGCAGTATGCTCTACCTTTCCTCCGAGGAATCGGCCATTCGCCTCGTCTGCCCTGACCTTGATGATGCCTGGATTCCATCCGGCGGCGAACCCATTATTGGCAGCCTGCAGGCACCGCTACTACCACCAGAGAAGCCCGGCGCCGAGGAGATGATTTCCCATGCTCACTAAGCGGATTATACCCTGCCTTGATGTTAAAGACGGGCGGGTGGTCAAGGGTACGAGCTTTGTCCAGCTGCGCGATGCCGGTGATCCCGTGGCACTCGCCTCTTTATACTACCAGCAGGGCGCCGATGAACTGGTATTTCTCGACATCAGCGCCACGCCGGAGGGACGCGATACGCTGGTGGATGCAGTCGAGCACATCTCAGAGCAGGTGTTCATACCGCTCACCGTTGGCGGCGGACTGCGCACCACCGATGACATGCGCCGCCTGCTGAAGGCAGGAGCGGATAAGGTCTCCATCAACACCGCGGCGGTGCTTACTCCAGAATTAATCAAACAGGGTGCCCAAAAATTCGGCAGCCAGTGCATCGTCGTGGCCATAGATGCCAAGCGCTTAGCTACAAGTCCAGACCAAAAATGGGAGGTCTACACCCACAGCGGTCAGCAGCCCGCCGGAATAGATGCCGTTGGCTGGGCGCGGTGGGCTGTGGAGCTGGGCGCCGGTGAAATTCTGCTGACCAGCATTGATGCTGACGGACACCGCGCCGGCTATGACATTGAATTGACCCGCGCTATATCGGAGGCGGTATCCGTGCCCGTAATCGCCAGCGGTGGTGCCGGCACACTGGATGACCTCTATGAAGCACTCGTTGCCGGCAAGGCAGATGCAGTGCTGGCGGCCAGCATCTTCCACTACGGCACTTATTCCATACCGGAGACCAAGGCATATCTGGCGAAAAAGGGAATACCGGTACGCATTGAAGGTTAAGGAAAGATGAAAACATATTTGCCGCCCAAGTTTTTAATTGAGAGAGACCCGGAGCGCTGTATTAAATGCGAGGTCTGCGTCAACCAGTGCTCCTTTGACAACCACTATTATGACGTCGAAGACGATGAGATGAAAAGTCACACCGAGAACTGTGCCGGCTGTCATCGCTGCGTCACCTTCTGCCCTACCGGGGCACTGACAGTACGGCGCAATCCGCTGGAGTACCGCGATAACTATAACTGGCGGCCGGAGTACATCGAGGACATCATCAAGCAGGCCGAGACCGGCGGCGTCCTGCTGACCGGCATGGGCAATGACAAGGGCCAGCGTATCTACTGGGACCATCTGGTGCTCAACGCCAGCCAGGTGACAAATCCCTCCATTGACCCGCTGCGCGAGCCGATGGAGCTGACCACTTTTCTGGGTGGCAAACCCAGCCGTGTTGAGCTCGACTCAGAGCTTAACCTCAAAACGAAGCTGACGCCCCAGGTCAAACTGGAAGTGCCGGTGATGTTCGCCGCCATGTCTTACGGCGCGGTGAGCCTCAACGTGCACCGGTCGCTGGCCAGGGCAGCCACGGAGATGGGCACGCTGTGGAACACCGGCGAGGGCGGTCTGCACCCCAGCCTGTACAAATACGGCAAAAATACCATCGTGCAGGTGGCATCGGGGCGCTTCGGCGTGCACCCGGAATATCTTGACACCGCACGCGTCGTGGAAATAAAAATCGGCCAGGGGGCCAAGCCCGGCATCGGCGGCCATCTGCCCGGAGAGAAGGTCAGCGCCGAGGTCTCCACCACCCGCATGATTCCTCAGGGCACTGACGCCCTCTCCCCGGCGCCGCAACACGATATATATTCCATTGAGGATCTGGCACAGCTGGTCTACGCACTGAAAGAGGCCACCCGTTACGAAAAACCGGTATCGGTGAAGATTGCCGCGGTGCATAACTCGGCGGCCATCGCCAGCGGCATGGTACGTGCCGGCGCGGACATAATCGTCCTTGACGGACTGCGAGGCGCCACTGGGGCCGCCCCCAAGATTATCCGGGATAACGTTGGCATCCCAATTGAACTCGCACTAGCTTCGGTGGACAGCCGACTGCGCCAGGAGGGTATCCGCAACCGGGCTTCATTGGTCATCTCCGGCGGCATCCGCAATAGCGCTGACCTGGCCAAAGCGATTGCCCTCGGTGCTGATGCGATATACATTGGCACAGCGGCGCTCATTGCTCTGGGCTGCCGCCTCTGTCAGCAGTGCCACACCGGCAAATGCGCCTGGGGCATATGCACCAGTGACCTCTACCTGTCCAAACGGATTAACCCTGATATCGGGTCGCGGCGGCTGGCCAACCTGCTGCGCGGCTGGAGCCTGGAACTGAAGGACATGCTAGGCGGTATGGGCATCAACGCCCTGGAAAGCCTGCGCGGCAACCGACTGGCCCTGAGAGGCGTGGGCCTCAACGAAAACGAACTTGATATCCTCGGTGTGAGGATGGCAGGGAGCTGAAATGACAGGGGTACCTGAAACCGACCAGCAAGTCAGGATTGACGCCAGCGGCATTCACTATCGTGAACTCAACACACGCCTGAAAGAGCTGGCCGGCAACGGCACGAGGCAAATTGAACTCCACAACGTGTACGGCCAGCGCTACATCGGCACCAGCCTGAATACACCGATGGAAATTGAGATTCATGGTACGCCCGGCAACGACCTCGGTGCGTTCATGGATGGACCAAAAATCACCGTTTACGGCAACGCCCAGGATGGCTGCGGCAATACCATGAACAACGGGGAAATAATCGTCCACGGCCACGCCGGCGACATTGTGGGCCTTTCCGCACGCGGTGGCCGGATATTCGTCCGCGACAACGTCGGCTACCGGGCAGGCATCCATATGAAAGAGTACCAGGAAAAGAGACCGGTGGTGGTCATCGGCGGCACGGCACAGGACTTTCTCGGCGAGTACATGGCCGGAGGCGTGCTGCTTCTGCTGGGGCTGAACGCCGGGGGAGAACACAGGGCCAGATTCATCGGTACCGGCATGCACGGTGGCGCCATCTTCCTCAGAGGCAGCGTGGAGAAGTATCAACTGGGCAGAGAAGTGGGCATAGCCGAGCCAGATAAAGAAGACTGGAGGCTGATTAAAAAACTGGTCATCGATTTTGCCCATCACTTCGAATATAATGCTGATAAAATATTGAAGGACAGGTTTATAAAACTGTTCCCGCTTTACCTGAGACCATACGGGAGAATCTACGCTCATTAAAAAGAGGTGACACCTTGCCCCGCATTCTAATCATCACTGGCCGGCGCCAGAGCCTGAACGGCACTTATTCCGGGCTCGTACAGAGAGGATTCGTCTGCTCCGCAGTGTCCGTGGAGGAGGATATAATCGAGCAGATACGCGAACAGGCTCCGGACCTGATACTGCTGGAAATAGAAGGCAAAGGTGGCCCAGAGACAGAAGAGCTTTTGCAGCGGATAAAAAAGACGGGACATCTGCCCATTATTGCCCTGATAGACAGACAGGTTATTGACAGCCCTGATATTGACCTGAAGGCCATTGACGATTTCGTTATTGAGCCGGGTGAGACTGACGAACTGGCGCTGCGGGTAAAACAACTCCTGAAAAAGACGGGCGGCACTGAATCAGGCGAAGTCATCCGCTGCGGCGACCTACTGATTGACCTGGCCAAATGCGAGACATCCATCGGCGGCCTTCGCGCCGACCTCACCTTCAGGGAATACGAGCTGCTCCGCTTCCTCGCCAGCCATCCGGGCCGGGTCTATACCCGCGATGCTTTGCTGAACGAGGTCTGGGGTTATGACTACTTCGGCGGTGACCGCACGGTTGACGTTCACATCAGGCGGCTGAGAAGCAAGATTGAAAATCCTGGCCACACCTTTATTGATACGGTGCGCAATATCGGCTACCGGTTCAACTGCAACCCGTAGTTCAAATTCCTGCTGCATCCTCAATGCGGATTTAACATGCCTGTAATCTTCCTGAAACATTTCTCTTGTATACTTTCATTATGGGGGAGTATAAGCGGAGAAAGCCATGGATATTTACCAGAGAACTTACCTTTGGGCTAGCCTTTCCCCGAGACTGACTGGTAACCCGAAACCTGACCGTCTGAAATTTCACCCGAAGAATAAAGGGCTAAACCAACTGAAGCAAACCACCAAACACAAGGCAAAGAAAGCCGAAAGGTAACGACTAAACTGAAAGGGGGAGGCGCTAGAATGTCATATAATTGGGGGCCATTTTATCTCGTTCCAACCGATATCATAAAAAAATATTCCGGCACCGTCCA
The DNA here is from genome assembly GCA_964493435.1 of uncultured Dehalococcoidaceae bacterium. Lineage (GTDB taxonomy): Bacteria > Chloroflexota > Dehalococcoidia > Dehalococcoidales > RBG-16-60-22 > E44-bin89. The sequence continues at coordinate 232,399 of CAZBMB010000005.1, forward strand.
ATTGCGGGAGACCTTTGATGAAGGTCTATTATTCAAGGAGCTGGGTTTACTGGGCATCTCCGGAACCATAGAGAAGGTATCCAATCCATGGTACTGCCGGAGGAAGAGCACGGATTCCTGGATTAAAATCGGCGAGTCTCAAGATAGAGAAAACAACTTTCCGGTGAGATGGGATACCACCAAGCTCGAAAACGGAAAATACGATGTCATTGGCTTAATGCACATTTGCATTAAAAGTGGTGATACCGAAAAAGTGATTGCGCGGCAGAATGTGGTGGAAGTGACTGTAGAGAATTGAATTATCCAGCATTTTCCGAACAGGTATATTTCATCAGTAAGGCGGTTCATTAGTGATAGGCAGCGGAACCGCCCTCTTTTTTCTGTAATCTAGATTTAACTCGCCTGTAATCCTTCGGAAACAATCCGGGTTTATAGTGAAGACAGAAAAACCAAAGCAGGAGTTCTGAAGTGCCCATAAATTCCGGTGATACCGCCTGGATTCTGATTTCCTCAGCGCTGGTCATGCTCATGACGCCCGGGGTGGCACTGTTCTACGGGGGAATGGTCAGGCGGAAAAACGTCCTCTCCACCCTGATGATGAGCTTTGCCGCGCTGGGGCTGGTGGGGCTGCTATGGGTACTCTACGGCTACAGCCTCAGCTTCGGCCCGGATATCGGTGGCCTTATCGGGCGGCTGGACTTCATCGGCCTGCGCGGGGTCGGCCAAGAACCATCACCAGTTTATGCCAGCACGGTACCTCACCTCGCCTTCATGGTCTTCCAGGGGATGTTCGCTATCATTACCGTTGCTCTGATTACCGGAGCGGTGGTGGAGCGCATAAAGTTCAGCTCGCTCCTCCTCTTCTCGGCGCTGTGGCTTACCGTTGTCTACGCCCCGGTGGCGCACTGGGTATGGGGCGATGGTGGCTGGCTGGCGAAACTGGGAGCGCTGGATTTTGCCGGCGGTACCGTGGTGCACATCTGCGCCGGCGTTTCGGCATTGGCCCTGGCCATGATGCTCGGTCCGCGCAAGGGTTTCCGCGACGGCCAGCCAATGGAGCCGCACAACATCCCGATGGTCATGCTCGGTGCCGGGCTTCTCTGGTTTGGCTGGTTCGGCTTCAACGCCGGCAGTGCTCTTACTTCTGGCGGGCTGGCTGCCAGCGCCTTCGTTGCCACCAACGCCTCGGCCGCCGCCGCCGCCTTCACCTGGATGGTTATGGACTGGATTTATCGTCGCCCCACCATGCTCGGCACCGCCACCGGTGCGGTTGCCGGACTCGTCGCCATCACTCCCGCAGCCGGTTTCGTCGAACCAATAATGGGCATACCCATTGGCATCGGGGCCGCAGTGGTCTGCTATTACTGTATGCTCTTCCGGATGAAGCGCATCGATGAATCCCTGGACGTGTGGGCAGTACATGGCATGGGCGGCACCTGGGGCGCCATCGCCACCGGAATCTTCGCCAGCGCGGCTGTCAATTCTGGCGGGGCCGATGGTCTGCTACTGGGTAATGTGCTACAATTGGGTAAACAAATTGCTGGCGTGGCTGTGGTATGGATATATGCCTTCGTCGCCACCTGGGTTCTGGCTAAGGCCGTGGCTGTAACTGTCGGACTGAGGGTCAGTGGCATGGAGGAAACGGTGGGTCTGGACATTGCTCAGCACGGCGAAAGGGCCTACGGAGGTGCGCTGCGATGAAGAAAATAGAGGCCATCATCAGAGAGGAAAAGCTGGAGCCAGTGCGAAAAGCGCTTGAAGACCGTGGCTACTTCGGCATGACCATCAGTGAGGTGAGCGGTCGGGGGCGGCAGAAGGGGATTCATCTGCAGTGGCGTGTTGGTGAATACCGCGTGGATTTCCTGCCCAAAATAAAAGTTGAAGTTGTGGTTCTCGATGATGATGTACCCAAGACGTTAAATGCCATCACCACCAGCGCCCGCACCGGTGACATGGGAGATGGCAAGATATTCGTCCTGCCCGTGGAAGACGCAGTTCGTGTCAGAACCGGCGAAGTCGGTGAAAATGCAATCTGATTCATTATCATTAAATTTTGGAGGTCAAAATGGCAAAAGGAAATAGAGAAGAGAGTAAAGAATACGTCCTTAAGATGGCCAAGGAAAATGATGTCAAATTCATCCGCCTCTGGTTCACTGACATCCTCGGTTTTCTGAAGAACTTCGCCATCACCGTTGAGGAACTGGAGGGCGCCCTTGAAGAAGGGATGGGCTTTGACGGCTCCTCAATTG
>CAZBMB010000006.1:0-125078 GCA_964493435.1 uncultured Dehalococcoidaceae bacterium
ATCAGGACATGGTTGACGACGCTGCCGATGGAATAGTTGGTATCATCGTGGGTGGCGGCATCCTCTATGGCTTCGCTGATGGCGATTCCCAGGCTGCCAGGAGAATCGGGGTCCTCGGCCAGTATAGCTTGCCCGGCTTTAGTATCTTTGCTGGGGCTGGCTACACATTTCGCTCCCCAGGTCTCCATCAGGATACGGCGGTAGGGCTTCTGGTTAAAGCTGACCTTGACCATGTAGACCTTGCATTCAATGCCGAAGAACGCGCAGCCCATCGCCAGGGCGCTGCCCCACTGGCCGGCGCCGGTTTCTGTGGTTATCCGTTTAATGCCCTCTTGCTTGTTATAGTAGGCCTGAGCGACGGCGGTATTGGGCTTGTGGCTACCTGCCTGGCTGGTCCCTTCGTATTTGTAGAAGATTTTTGCCGGCGTATCCAGGGCTTTCTCCAACCGGAATGCCCGGTGCAGAACCGTTGGCCTCCAGGTGCGGTATACCGCCTGCACTTCCTCCGGAATTTCAATATAGCGCTCCGGGCTGAATTCCTGCATGATGACGGCCATGGGGAAGATTGGTTTCAGGTCATCGGGGGTTATCGGCTTGAGTGTGACTGGATTATAGACTGTTGGCAACGGCTCAGGCAGGTCAGGCAGCACATTGTACCATTTGGTGGGCATATCTTTTTCATCTAGTACGAACTTGGTTCTCTCCATTGGTTTCTCCTTTCCCGTGTTTTAAAATTTAAGCTATTTAATGCATTCCATGGCCCCAAAGGGGCCACCTCCGGGACATTGTCGCCATAACAGTACCCCCTTTTTGCTATTTCATAATTAAAAACCCCCGCCCGGGAAGGGGCGGGGGCTGCTTCCGCGGTGCCACCCTTCTTGGTTGTCAGGATTACGAGAAGTTCACAACCATCTCTCTCGGATACTGAGGCCCTTTTCTATCGCTCACCTCAATACCCCGGGACCTGATAACGCTTCCCCTGCGTCAAAGCCTACTCACCTTAATGGTTTTCAGTTTGCGGCTCCCAGGTCCATTCTGCTCCGGCACTGGTATCGGCTCACACCTTGCCCGACTCTCTGCGCCCCGCTCTGGAGCTTACTAGTCCTGTTCGCAGCCTTTGCTGATTATTTCTGGTAAGTCTAACAGTCGGTCATTCGTTTGTCAAGTACACGTCCTCTGATATTGCTGCCTATAGAGGGGTATGCTATACTGTTAAGCGATGTATTGAATTCCGGAAGGGAAGAAGGGGGAGAATTTGCCAGATACAACGACCATCAAACAGTTATTGGAAGCCGGGGCCCACTTTGGCCACCAGACGGGGCGGTGGCATCCCCGTATGAAGAATTACATTTTCACCAAGCGCAATGGCATTCATATCATTGACCTGGAAAAGACGGCGTCCATGCTGGATGATGCCTGTAATTACGTCCGGGAACTGATTGCGGGAGGTGGCACTATCCTGTTTGTCGGCACCAAGAAACAGGCCCAGGAGTCAATAGTGGAAGAGGCGCGGCGCTGTGGTATGCCGTATATCGACCTGCGCTGGTTGGGCGGCATGCTGACTAATTTCGCCACCATCCAGGCGCGTATTGACCATTTGGTGCGACTTGAAGACCAGCAGTCAAGGGGAGAATTCGGGCGCCTGACCAAGAAAGAAATTCTGAAGATAAATGAGGAAATTGAAAAACTCAACAAGCAGATGGGCGGCATTAAAGAGATGACAAACCTGCCCAGTGCACTGTTTATCGTTGACCCAACCAGGGAAGATATCGCCCTCGCCGAAGCCAGACGAATGGGAATACCGGTGGTGGGCATCGTCGACACCAACTGCAATCCCGATATGATAGACTACCCGATACCGGCGAATGATGACGCCATTCGTGCCATAAAGTTGATATGTAGTAAGATTGCCGATGCTGTTATGGAAGGTAAAGCTGGTTTTGCTGAGATACCGGTGGAAGCGGCGGAACTGGAGGGGGTGGAGGAGGCGGAATCTATGGCAACGCTGGAGCCGCTTATCTTCACTCCTGAAGAGGAATAGGGGGGATAGATTTGGAAATATCCATAGAGATGATTAAGGAATTGCGGAGCCAGTGTGGTGCTGGGGTTATGGAGTGCCGTAATGCTCTGCTGGAAGTTAAAGGAGATATGGAAAAGGCGCTCCAGGTTTTAAAGGAAAAAGGGCTGCTCAAGGCGGAGAAGAAGGCCGACCGTGTTACCGCGCAGGGACTGGTTGAGGCTTATGTTCACACCGGAGGTCGGATTGGGGCACTGGTTGAGGTGAACTGCGAGACCGACTTTGTGGCTCGTACTGATGAATTCAAAGAGCTGGCGCATGACCTGGCCATGCAGGTCGCTGCGCTCTCACCGCAGTATATTTCTCAAGAGGAGCTCCCCGTTGGCGCTGACGTTGCGCCTCAGTCTGCCTGTCTGCTGCAGCAGCCGTTCATCAGGGATCCGGAAAAGACGGTCCGCGATATGATTGTTGAAGTCATTGCCAAGGTAGGTGAAAATATCAGGGTAAGTCGCTTCAAGAGGTATGAATTAGGCGCGGGGGACGACGGGAATGGTTGAGACCAAGTACAAGCGTGTACTTCTCAAGCTCAGTGGCGAGGCCTTTGCTGGAGATAGAGAAATTGGCATTGATATTGGCACCCTCACCAAGGTAGCCAAGCAGATTAAGAACGTGATGGAAATGGGAGTGGCGGTTACCATTGTCGTTGGCGGGGGCAATATCTGGCGCGGCACTGAAGCCGAGGCGAATGGTATCGACCGGGTAACCGCAGACTACGCCGGCATGCTGGCCACCGTCATCAATGCTCTGGCGCTTCAGGATATACTGGAGAGGGAAGGAGTTCACACCCGGACGCAAACTGCGATTGGCATTAACCAGGTTGCCGAACCTTATATCAGGCGTCGCGCCATCCGCCATTTGGAAAAGGGCCGGGTGGTCATCTTTGCCGGCGGCACCGGTAACCCATATATGACCACGGATACCGCAGCCGCACTACGTGCCATTGAGATTAATGCCGAAGTGCTGCTCATGACCAAGAATAAAGTGGACGGCATTTACAGTTCCGACCCGATTAAAAACCGGGATGCCAAAAAGTTTGAACGTCTGACGCACCTCGAGGCGCTGAACCTTCGACTGGAGGTAATGGACGCTACCGCGCTCTCCCTTTGTCTGGAGAATAAACTGCCCATCATCGTGTTTGACCTTAAGGCTCCCCACAGTATCGAAAAAGCGGTCAGGGGTGAGCCGATTGGTACTCTGGTATCAAGCGAGTAGGTAAAGATGGTCAGTGACGAATTACAGAAGATAGAAGGGAAGATGGAGGCGTCTGTCAGTGGCCTGCGCAAGGAGCTGGCAACACTGCGCACCGGCCGGGCCACACCGGCGCTGGTCGAGCATATCAGAGTAGACTACGCTGGCGTGCCTACTCCCCTTAACCAGATAGCTGGTATTTCTATCCCTGAGGCCAGCCTTATCGTTATCCAGCCCTGGGACAAAAGCAGCATTCGTGAAATAGAGAAAGCCATCCTGAAATCCGACCTCGGTTTTAATCCAACCAATGATGGTAATGTGATAAGAATCGGCATCCCGCCGCTTTCTGAGGAGAGGCGGCAGGAACTGATACGCGTGGTACGGAAGAGAATTGAAGAGAGAAAAGTGACGGTACGTAATTTCAGGCACGAGGTCATGAATGACCTGAAGACCCTGGAGAAGAACAAAGATATATCCGAAGACGAACATAAAAGGGCGCTTAATCAGTTACAGAAACTCACGGATGTCCATATCTCCGAAATTGACCAAGTCGGACAGGACAAAGAGAAGGAGCTTCTGGAAGCATAGGCTACTGCCGTACCCGTTTATGTATTGAGGCAAAGGCCGGAACGATGAGATCAGTCGAGCAGCAGATAAAACGATTGCCGGTGCATGTTGCCATCGTACCTGATGGCAATGGACGCTGGGCGGAAAAACGAGGACTTCCCAGGCTGGCCGGGCATCAGGCTGGCGTCAAGAAGATGCGCTCGCTTATTGAATATCTCAATGAGCGGCAGGTAAAGTATGTTACCCTTTACGGATTTTCCACCGAAAACTGGGGCCGACCAGCGGAGGAGGTAAAGGGATTATTCCGTATTTTAATGGAAAGAATCAATCAGGATGTCCCCAAGCTGCACAAGAGAGGCATCAGGGTTCGCCATCTGGGGAGACTTGGCGAGCTACCTGACTGGTTGCAGGACTCAATACGACGGGCGGAGGAACTCACCAAGGATAACACTGGACTGACGTTGAGCTTGGCTTTCAACTATGGCGGGCACGTTGAGATCGTGGATGCAGTTCGCCGCATTATCGCTGAAGGCATCCCGCCGGAGAAGATAGATGAGAAGCTGTTCAGCGATTACCTGTACACGGCTGGGATTCCTGACGTTGACCTTTTAATCAGGACTGGCGATGAATGGCGCCTCAGCAACTTTCTGCTCTGGCAGACTGCCTATAGTGAGTATTATTTCACCGATGTTCTCTGGCCCGATTTCAGCAAAGAGGACATGGCCAAGGCGCTGATTGCCTACAGTCAGCGGGAACGGCGCTTCGGCGCGCTGTAATACAGGGCATGCTCAAAAAAAGAGTAATAACCGCATTACTCGGTCTCCCCCTCCTTGTTGTCATTGTCTGGTTTGATAAGCCTGTCCCCTGGTTCACCATCTTTATTGCTTTCTGGGGACTGATGGCCGCTTACGAGTTCTATCGGCTGGTGGGCGTTTCCAGTATACGTTCGCTGACCGTATTCGGGCTGCTCTTCACGGTGCTGATTATAATAAGCCCGCACTGCCCGTCCCCGCTGGCCGCCCCGCTGCTGGTAACGCTGGGGGTGGTGCTGCCGCTTGTCTGGCTGGTGCTGCGCCAGCGCGTGGAGGGAGCTTCCACCGCCTGGGCCTGGATGATGGCCGGGTTTCTCTATGTAGGCTGGATGCTGAGCTTTCTGATAGCTCTCCGGTTTGAAGCGGGCCGGAACTGGTTGTTTTTCGCTTTTTTCACCACTTTCGGCTCTGATTCCGCCGCCTACTTTATCGGTCGGGCGCTGGGCCGGCACCGCCTGGCCCCCCGGATAAGCCCGCACAAGTCATGGGAAGGGGCGATCGGGGGAGTGCTGGGGGCGATGGCAGTGAGCCTGCTATTTACGCTGTCGACGCCGCTCCATATTTCACTGGGCATCGGGCAGGGGATAGTACTGGCACTGCTGGTGAGCGTTTTCGGGCAGATTGGTGATTTGGCGGAATCTTTACTTAAACGCAACGCCGGCGTGAAAGAGTCAAGTACGGTAATACCGGGACATGGCGGCTTTCTGGACCGGATGGACAGCGTTGTCTTTGCCGGAGTGGTGGTTTACCTGTACTATACTTTTATCTTATTGTAATTGCCGCCAGAAATATTTTAATAGCGGAATATTATTATTTACGGAGGCAGAACACTGATGATTGTTGGCAGTGGTGACTTCAGGTATGAGCGTGTGGATGATTGGGCTAAAGTACCCGAATACTTCGACGTGAATGACCCGGTTGATATTGCCACCGATTCGCGGGACCGCGTCTATATCGGCTCCAGGGGTAATCATCCCATTCTTATCTTCGACCGTGAGGGTAACTTCGTTTCCTGCTGGGGTGAGGGACACTTCGTTGACCCCCACGGGCTTTACATTGGCCCCGATGAATCGGTCTATATCGTCGATGCCAAGACCCACACGGTTGAGAAGAGAACACTTGGTGGTGAACTACTCATGACCCTGGGAAGCAGATTCCGTACGCCCCCCATGATGCTCCGCACTCCATTCAATCAGCCAACAGGGCTGGTCCTGGGGCCAGCCGGAGAGATGTTCGTCACAGATGGATACGGCAATTTCCTGGTGCACAAGTTCTCACCGGAAGGGAAACTTCTCAAGACCTGGGGTGAGCATGGCAAGGAACCCGGGCAGTTTGAGTTGCCGCACAAACTTGATATAGATAATAGTGGTCGGCTCTATGTCTGTGACCGCAACAATGACCGGATACAGATATTCGACCTTGAAGGCGAGTTCATCGAAATGTGGACCGACTGCCACTGGCCACAGGATATCTGTATTGATAAGAAAAATGAGCTCGCCTACGTGGTGGAGAGCCACATGCACCAGTTGTTCCCGCCGAGAGTCACGGTGCGTGACCTGAAGGGCAAAATCCTGTCCGAGTTCGGCGGATATGAGCATGAAGGCAAGGGAGTGCTGGAGAATTCCCATACCATATGCGTTGATTCACACGGCGATATTTACATCGGCGAAATAGTCAAGGTCAGGCGACTGATGAAATTCGCCAGGGTGCGCTGATGGGTGTGGCATGGAAAAGCTCGCATCTGGAGCCAAAAGATTAGGCATTGCACTAACTCCTCATCAGCTTGAACGGTTCCAGGTCTACTATCAGGAGCTCATCGACTGGAACCGGCGCCTCAACCTGACGGCGATTACCGATTATGATGAGGTACAGGTGAAGCACTTTCTTGATTCGCTGACCGTGGCCCTGGCGCTGGGGCGACCTCCGGGAAAGGGTATGAAACTTATCGATGTTGGCACCGGGGCAGGCATTCCGGGAATCCCGCTGAAAATAGCCCTGCCTGATATTAAGGTTGTGCTCTTGGACGCCACGAAAAAGAAAGCCGTCTTTTTAGAGCACATTGTCAGGAAGCTGAAACTTGAAGGCGTCCAGGTGGTGGTGGGGCGGGCGGAAGATATTGCGCATCAACCGGAATATCGGCAGCAATTTCACTTGGTGCTGTCCCGGGCGGTGGCTGACCTATCGGCGCTGGCGGAACTGGCCCTGCCGTTCTGCGCCGTTGGCGGCCGGTTCATCGCCCAGAAAAAAGGCGATATTGAACAAGAGCTGCGGCAGGCAAAAGGCGCCATTTCCATTCTGGGTGGCACTATTGCCGATGTGAAGAGTATCGGAATGCCTGAATTTGCCGACGAGCGCTGTCTGGTAGCCATTGACAAAGTTGGGGAGACGCCGCCGCGGTATCCCCGCCGTCCCGGCATCCCGGTCAAAAGGCCGCTGCGGTAGCCTGTTTCAGTTGCTAAACAAAAATAACAGTAGTAGAATATCAGTGCAGAAAGCAGGTTCTCGTCAAAGTGAGGTGATGGGTATGGAAACGGGAACGTGGAAGGTGAAAACAGGTCTGGCCCAGATGCTCAAGGGTGGAGTGATAATGGATGTGGTCAATGCTGAGCATGCCAAGATTGCGGAGGAGGCTGGCGCCTGTGCGGTGATGGCCCTGGAGAGGGTGCCCGCGGATATTCGCGCTGCCGGCGGCGTGGCCAGAATGGCCGACCCGACCGTAATCGAAGCCATTATGAAGGCAGTTTCCATACCGGTAATGGCCAAGTGTCGTATCGGGCACTTCGTTGAAGCGCAGGCGCTGGAGGCGCTCGGCGTGGACTACATCGATGAATCGGAAGTGCTTACCCCGGCCGACGAAAGCCACCATGTCTGGAAGCATGACTTCAAGGTCCCCTTTGTCTGCGGCTGCCGCAATCTCGGTGAAGCCCTGCGCCGCATTGGCGAGGGGGCGGCGATGATAAGGACAAAAGGTGAAGCCGGCACCGGCAACATTGTTGAGGCCGTCAGGCATATGCGCGCGGTGATGGATGGCATTCGTGAACTGGCCCAAACACCAGAGGAAGAACTGATGTCCAAGGCCAAGGAAATGGGGGCGCCTTTCGAGCTGGTGGCGGAACTGCACAAGACGGGCAAACTGCCGGTGGTAAACTTCGCGGCCGGTGGTGTGGCCACGCCAGCGGATGCGGCCTTGATGATGCAGCTTGGCGCCGACGGCGTCTTCGTTGGCTCCGGTGTTTTCAAATCGTCAAATCCGTCGGCACGGGCGCAGGCGATTGTTAAAGCCACCACACATTACCAGGACCCGCAGGTAATCGCCGAAGTCTCCAAGAACTTGGGCGAAGCGATGCCCGGACTTGATATAAAGCAAATTCCGTCTGAGGAGTTGCTGGCACCAAGAGGTTGGTAGCATGAAGATTGGCGTCCTTGCCTCGCAAGGAGCCTTCCGGGAACATATAGAAAAACTGCACCAGCTGGGAGTTGAAGCTACGCCCGTCCGCATGCCCGAAGAGCTTGAGGGTCTGGACGGGCTCATTATTCCCGGCGGCGAAAGCACGTCCATCGGACGGCTGATGCGTGATTACAAACTGACGCAGACAATTCGCGATAAGGTGACCAATGGTATGCCCGTGTTCGGCACCTGCGCCGGTATGATACTCATGGCCAAGAAAAGCAGTGATGCGTCTTTTGAACCGCTGGGACTGATGGATATCACGGTCAGACGCAATGCCTTCGGGCGACAGCGGGACAGCTTTGAGACCGAACTCAATGTGCCGGCACTGGGTACAGAACCATTCCCCGGCGTTTTTATCCGCGCGCCGCTGATTGAACAGGTCAATGGTGGGGTGGAAGTGCTGGCCCGGCTGGCCGACGGCACCATCGTGGCGGCGCGTGAGGGCAAAATGCTGGCGCTGGCTTTTCATCCTGAGCTGACGGATGACCTCCGGTTTCACCAGTATTTTCTGGAGCTTTTGTCCGGAAGAGAATAAGTGGTTACGGGAGGGGTAGTTGCAGAAGGTAATCACCGACGACCTTGATGCGTTGCTGGATATCCTGCCGGCGCACATACGGAAACCGCTCTGCGAGCAGAAGGACATCAGCGACCTGCTGGAAGTGGTGCTGGACCTGGGGCGTTCCCCGGAAGCCCGCTTTCCCAACGGAGAGGCGGCACTCAATCCCAAGGAAGTCGACGAGGCGGATATCGACTACGTGGTTTCACGCATCGGCAGTTTCGGCGATGACAACCGCGCCGGCATTGAACGAACACTGCACCGTATCTCCGCCATCCGTAATAGAGAAGGGCGCATTGTGGGGCTGACATGCCGTGTTGGCCGCGCCGTCTTCGGCACGATAAAGGTGATTGAAGACCTGGTGGAGTCAGGCAAGAGCGTCATGCTGCTCGGTCGTCCCGGAGTGGGCAAGACGACGATGTTAAGGGAAGTCGCCCGGGTGCTGGCCGACGATATAAACAAGCGGGTCATCATCGTGGATACGTCCAATGAGATAGCCGGTGATGGCGATATACCCCACCCGGCCATCGGCCACGCCCGCAGGATGCAGGTAAAGACGCCGGCCATGCAGCACGCGGTGATGATAGAAGCGGTGGAAAACCACATGCCCGAGGTAATCGTTATCGACGAGATTGGCACCGAGCTTGAAGCCCAGGCGGCGCGCACCATCGCCGAGCGCGGCGTCCAATTGGTCGGTACCGCTCACGGCAATACCCTGGAAAACCTGATGCTGAACCCCACCCTCGCCGACCTCATCGGCGGCATACAGTCGGTAACCCTGGGTGACGAGGAGGCGCGGCGGAGAGGCACCCAGAAGTCGATACTGGAGCGGACGTCACCGCCCACCTTTGATATTGTGGTTGAGATTCAGGAGCGGGACCGCGTGGCCATTCATCCCGATGTTGGCGAGGCGGTTGATGCCACTCTGCGGGGTCAGCATGTTGAGACGGAGATAAGATGGATGGATGAAGAGGGCAACGTCAGGGTGGAGAAGCCGCTGGTGGAGTCGAAGAAGGGCAAGGAGAAGAAAGCAGGCGGCAGAGACCGGCAGCGTATTTACCTCTTCGGGGTCAATCGTGCCCGCTTGGAACAACTGGCTCGGGATTTGAATCTGAGCCTGGACATCGTGGAAAACCTGAAGCAGGCAAACCTGTTTGTCACCTCCAAGAACTACTATCGCCGCAAACCGCAGAAGGTCAGAGACGCTGAAGAGGCCAACCTGCCCATCTACGTTCTGAAGAGCAATACCCCACCCCAGATACGGCAGATGCTGCAGAGCATCTATCCGCTCATTGGTTCGGGCAAGCGTGACCCGTTCCAGGTGGCACTGGCCGAGGCGGAAGCGGCCGTGGAACAGATAAAGAACGGTGGTGAGGGTGAGGTAGAACTCAGCCCGCAGAGCGCCTACATCCGCCGCCTCCAGCATTTAATCGCCGAGCGGAACGAGATGGCCTCAAAGAGCGAGGGCAAAGACCCGAACCGACGGGTCAGGATTTACAAGGGATAATAAAAAATGGCTTTATTCATCACTTTTGAAGGTGGGGAGGGGAGCGGTAAAAGCGTTCAGGCAAAGGCGCTTTATCGCAGGCTTTCCTGCCTGGCCATCCCGGCAATTTTGACCCACGAGCCCGGCGTAACTTCGCTGGGCAGAAAGGTTGCCCGCTGGCTGAAGTGGGGAGATGATATGGATATATCCCCTCTGGCGGAGCTGATGCTGTTCAACGTGTCCCGGGCGCAACTGGTCAGCGAAGTCATCAAGCCCGGGCTGAAGAGCGGCAGGGTGGTCATCTGCGACCGCTATGCCGATTCCACAACGGCCTACCAGAGTTATGGCCGGGGGCTGGATTTAGCTATGGTCAGGGCAGTCAATGAGGCGGCGATTCAGGGCGTACAGCCTGACCTGACCATTTTACTTGATATGCCTGTGGAGGCCGGACTGGCCCGTAAGAAAGGCAAAAAGCCCGACCGCTTTGAGAAGGAGGCTCTCGCTTTCCACCGGCGGGTACGCCAGGGGTATCTTGCCCTGGCCGGAGCCGAGCCTGACAGATGGCTTGTAGTGGATGCGGCGCAGTCTAAAGAAAAAATAGCCGAGATTATCTGGCGGAAAGTCAGCCAGTTGCTCTCAAAAAAGCCTTAAGGGGTGTCTAAGAGGGGCGAAGCCCCTCTTCTTAATTTCTTCCCCTCAGGGGGTAAAGGGGATGGGGTTGTTAAATACTCATCAAAGGCCGTCTTTTATTGAGGAAAAAGAGCTGCTGGCCCGGGGCATCAGGCTTATTGCCGGGGTGGACGAGGTGGGGCGGGGCTCCATAGCCGGACCGGTGGTGGCCGCCGCCGTTATCATGCCGGGTATCCTCAAAGCGCCGTGGCTTGACGAGGTGAGGGACAGCAAGCAGCTGCGTCCGGCGAAGCGGGAAATCCTGGCCAGCCTTATCCGGAAAACGGCCATATCATTCGGCGTTGGGGTGGTAAATCAGAGACTTATTGATACTCTGGGCATCGTCCGGGCAAGCAAGATGGCCATGAAACTGGCGATTAACCGGCTTTCGCCGGGACCGGAGCACCTGCTCATTGACTACCTGTACCTGCCCGAAGTGCCTTTGCCTCAGAAAGGGATTACCGACGGTGACTGCCGGTGCTTTTCCATTGCCTGCGCTTCCATTGTGGCCAAAGTGGCCAGGGATGAAATGATGGTCAGGCTGGACCGGCTTTTTTCGGGATACCGGCTGGCGGAAAATAAGGGTTACTGCACCGAAGAGCACCTGGCGGGACTGTCGCGCCTGGGGCCTTCGCCCATACACCGGCGGACATTTCAGCCGGTCAGGTGGTATATTCAGCAAGCGTCATGAAACGCCAAGAGACGGGGAATCTGGGTGAAAAACTGGCGGCAGAATTTCTGCAAAAGCGGGGATACCGTATCGTGCAGTCGAATTACCGCTGCCCGGAAGGGGAAGTGGATATCGTGGCCCGGCAGAAAAACTGCCTGGTTTTCGTTGAGGTGAGGACAAAGCGGAGCCAGGAATTCGGCAGTCCAGAAGAATCAATCACGCTGGCGAAGATGGATAAACTACGCCGGGTGGCCGCTCACTACCGACAGGCACACGATGATATACCCGATTCTTGGCGGATTGATGTTGTTGCCGTTGAGCTGGACCGACAGAACCGTCCGCAGCGGATGGAACACATTGAAAATGCTGTTGGTGAAACATAAGCACCAACAGCTTTACCCTCTGTATAAGCTGTGTTAGAATTAACCACCGGGAGATGGATGAATTACCCGAAAAAACGCTGCGCATTATTGACGCCAATCTGAACCGCATTGGTGAAGGCCTGCGCGTGCTTGAGGAGGTCAGCCGCCTGGTGCTCAATAGTGGCGACCTGAGCCAGCAGTTGAAAAACCTGCGCCACGGGCTGGTGATAATTGAGCCGGCACTGGAGCAAAAGCTGATTCAGGCCCGGGATGCTGCCGGTGACGTTGGCCGTGACCTTGAGGTGCCGGGCGAGGCAAAGCAGAAAGACTTGTCAGCTATGGTGGTGGCCAATTCGCGGCGGGTGCAGGAATCGCTGCGCGTTATGGAAGAAATGGGCAAACTACCGGGCACGGTTCTCGATTCGGGAAAATACAAACAGGCACGCTTCTCGCTATACACCATCGAGAAGGAGCTGCTGGGTCGACTGGCATCGTGACGGGGACATGCCGTCAGATGAGCAAACAATTTGAGGCAACGAAGTGAGCGGGTCAAGCGGTAATCTGGATAAGATTGCGGAACAAGTAAGAAGCAATTTCACCGAGCTGGATGCGGCCAGGGAGAAGGTGCTGCCGTGCTGCCGCGAGGTGATACGCAACTGCAGCCAGGCGATACGCGCCGTGCACCGTCAGGAGTTCGACCAGGCGGCAGAACGTCTGAAAACGGCCCGGGGTCTGCTCGTTGAGGCGGAAAAGATGGCGGCCAGCTATGGCGAGCTGAATCACACCGGCTTTTTCCGGGATGCGCAGAAGGAGTATGCCGAAGGCAGCGTCCTCCTCTCGGTGGTCGGCGGAAAATCGATACCGTCGCCAGCGAAGCTGGGCATTGATGATGCCGCCTACCTGAATGGGTTGGGAGAGGCGGTGGGCGAGTTAAGGCGCTACCTGCTGGACAGCATGAGGCAGGGAGATGTATCGCGGGGCGAGGAACTGCTGCAGGTAATGGACGATATTTACAGTGTTCTGGTGACCATGGACTTTCCCGATGCCATTACCGGCGGGCTGCGCCGCACTACCGATATGGTCCGCGGTGTGCTGGAGAGAACCCGCAGCGACCTCACCCTTACTGTGCAGCAGAAAGGCCTGGAGAGCAGGCTGGAACAGATAAGAGAAGATAGAAAATAATTACTTATTGACCGATGCCATAAAATGCGCTAAACTAGCAACGTCGGTGAACAAGCAAAAAATGAGGTGAATCTGGAGAAGGCGGTTAAAGACCAGCCTTCTTTTTTGCTATTAAAGGGTGCTAATTCAGGAGGTCTGACACATGAGTGAAATGGTTCTGCGCATTTTGATTATACTGGCCGGTGTGCTGGCTCTGGGATTTGTTGGTTACCTTGTGGCCACGATTGTACGCGAGAGCCCGGGTAATGAAAAAATGCGCGAGATATCCCATGCCATCCGGCAGGGGGCGATGGCCTTCCTGCGTCGCGAATTTACCACGCTGGCTGTCTTCAGCGTGGTGGTCTTCATTATCCTGGCGGTATTTATTGCACCGAGGCCGTATGTTGCCATCGCTTATCTCTGCGGCACTTTTACCTCGGCGCTGTCTGGATGGCTGGGGATGAACATCGCCACGCTGGCCAATTCCAGGACCGCCAATGCCGCCATCGGGAGCTGGGCGAAAGGACTGAAAATCGCCTTCTCCAGCGGCGCGGTGATGGGCTTCTGTGTCGTCGGGCTAGGGCTGCTCGGCCTATCCATCGTCGCCTTTATCTGGGAGGACAGCCACGTCTGGCTGGGGTTTGCCTTCGGTGCTTCCTCCGTGGCCCTGTTCCTGAGGGCGGGCGGTGGCATCTTCACTAAGAGTGCTGATGTCGGCGCTGACCTGGTGGGCAAGGTGGAGAAGGGTATTCCCGAGGACGACCCGCGCAATCCGGCGGTCATCGCCGATAACGTCGGCGATAACGTCGGTGACGTGGCCGGCATGGGCTCTGACCTGTACGAGTCTTACGTTTCGGCGATTGCCGCCTCGATGGTGCTGGGGGTTATCGTTCTTGGTACAGTAAAAGGTATGCTACTGCCCCTGGCATTGAGCGGGGTTGGCATTGTAGTCTCCATCATCGGCGCTCTATCGGTCAGACCGAAGGAAGTAGAGGCCAATTTTGAAAAGCAGGTTGCTCAGGCACACTCCACCATGAACCGGGGCGTATATGTCAGCAACATACTGATGATAATTGCCAGCGGTCTGATTATCTGGTTTTACATCGGCGAACTGGGGCTTTTCTGGGCGCTGATATCCGGCCTCATCGCCGGCTTCCTCATCGCGCAGGCGACCGAATATTTCACATCGGCGGAGTACAAACCAGCGAAAAAGATAGCTCAGGCAGCGGAGAGCGGAGCGGCGGTGACCATTATCGAGGGTATTGCCAATGGCCTGATGAGCACGGTGATACCAATCCTGCTCGTGGCGGTAGCGACAGTGCTGGCCTATATTTTCGGTGGCCTGCTCGGCATCGCCATCGCCTCCATGGGTATGCTCATCAACCTGGGAATGTTGCTGGCCATGGACTGCTACGGGCCGATTGCCGATAACTCGGCGGGCATTGCTCAGATGGCTGGCCTCGGAAAGCAGGTGCGGGAGCGTTGCGAGGCGCTAGATTCGGTGGGCAATACCACGGCGGCGCTGGGCAAGGGATTTGCCATCGCCTCGGCGGCACTGGCCTCTCTGGCCTGGCTGGCGACCTACTTTGAGGTCGCTAAAGTGGAAATGGCCAGTCTGACCAATGTGGCGGTTATCACCGGAGTGCTGATTGGCGGTATGCTCACCTTTGTCTTCTGCGCTCTGGCGATGCGCGGCGTGGGGGCGGGTAGTTTCGCCATCGTCAATGAGGTAAGGAGGCAGTTCCGGGAGATAAAGGGGTTGATGGAGGGAACCGCCAAGCCCGATTACGTAGCCTGCGTGGATATCGCCACCAAGAGAGCTTTAAAGTCAATGATGCTGCCTGGTATCCTGGTGCTGGCCGTGCCGCTTATTCTTGGCTTCACCCTCGGTCCTAAAGCGGTGGCTGGACTGCTGGCCGGGTCGCTGCTCACCGGTTTCCTGATGGCGGTGATGATGGCCAACGCCGGTGGTGCCTGGGACAACGCCAAAAAGTTCATTGAGGCTGGCAACTACGGCGGCAAAGGCAGCGAGGCACACAAGGCGGCCGTCATCGGCGATACGGTGGGTGACCCGTTCAAAGACACGGCCGGGCCGTCCCTGAACATACTCATCAAGCTGGTCGGTAAAGTGGCGGTCATCTTCGGGCCGGTCTTTATCATGCTGGTGGTGCTGTAGGTCTCCCGCCTAAAATCAGATAGAGAAGCAGAGGCGCCACCTCTGCTTTTTTATTCGTACAGAAAAGGGTTGTCCCGTCGCTCGGCACCGATGGTTGTCTTTGGCCCGTGTCCGGGGTAAACAATGGTCTCGTCGGGCAGGGACATAAGCGTGGCCCGGAGGCTGTTCATAAGCAGCGCATAATCCCCGCCGGGCAGGTCGTAGCGACCTATCCCGTAGTTGAAGAGGGTATCGCCGCTGAAAAGGACACCGTGGCCGAGCAGGCAGATGCCCCCCGGCGTATGTCCCGGCGTGTGCATCACCTGAAAATGAAGACCGCCGATATCCAGGCTGTCGCCGTCCCTGAGCAGCCTGTCCGGGGGTGGTGGGTCGGGGCAGAAGAGACCAAAAAGGAGGGCCAGCGCCTGCTGGCGGTGATATTCGGCGTCACCGGTGTGGACCGCGATTTCGGCTCCGGTGGCTTCCTTGACCTCCTTCAGCGCGGCAACATGGTCGGGGTGTCCGTGGGTAAGGACAATGGACTTGATTTTCAGGCCAAGTTCTTCGATGCTCCGCAGTATCACCCCCGCCTCAGCCGCCGGGTCAATAACCATTGCCTCTCTGGTGGCTTCATCGCCAACGATGTAGCAGTTGACGGCCAGTGGCCCGACCACCAGTGATTTGAGGAGCATTCTGCTTTCGTTATCAACCATGATAGTGAAAAGCGTCAGCCTTCACTGACGCCGACCCCGCATTTTACCATTATGGACGCTTCCGCTCAAGAAAACCTGTGATTTGGGCATCAGATACGTTGTTCTGCCATCATTGTGTTCGGTTGACGCTTCAACTTGCCTTGTGTTACGATTAAGGCATCCCGTAGGCTAGTCAAGCGAGGTTTGCATAAAGTCCCCTTTTCATTTTATCCTTGTAGTGGGGTATATTTAATCTGAAGAAAATCGCTGACAGGGAAAAGTGATGCTGGTTGAGGAAGAGCTGGCTCGTTTATCACCGGCTAAGGATACGCTGGTTACCGTTGGTGTTTTTGATGGCGTGCACCTTGGTCACAAACATCTGATTTCACAGCTGGTGGGCAAGGCGGAGCAGGAAAATTTGCTGAGTGCGGTAGTAACCTTTCGGCAGCATCCCCAGGAGGTGCTGCACCCTGACATCGGATTGCCGTTCCTCACCAACCTTGCGGAGAGGGAAAGGCTGCTGAAAAACGAAGGGGTGGATATTGTTGTGCCGCTGACCTTTGATGAGGAGACTTCCAAGCTCAGTGCGCGCGATTTTGTCAGTCTGCTCAGGAAGTACCTGGGCATGCGCGGGATGGTCATCGGGCCTGACTTTGCCCTGGGCAAAAAACGGGAGGGCAATGCCGATGCTCTCTGCGCGCTGGGGCGCGAGATGGCTTTCAGCGTCACCGTGGTGCCCCCGGTAGTAATTGATGGAGAAATCGTGAGCAGCACCGCCATAAGAAAGGCCCTGTCAGATGGAGACGTGCACCGGGTAAGAAGGCTGACAGGTCGCGGCTTCAGCCTCCGGGGTCCTGTGGTCGCCGGTGCCGGCAGGGGAGTGGCGCTGGGATTTCCCACCGCCAATATTGATATTGGCCCCGAGCAGGCTTTACCTGCCGATGGGGTCTATGCCAGCTGGGTTAACATTGACGGCGAAACTTTTCCGGCCATGACCAATATCGGTACCAATCCTACGTTTGGCGATAAACGGCGGGCAGTTGAGGTCTATGTGGTTGATTATCGGGGCGACCTATACGGGGAAGAAATACAGGTGGAGTTTGTAGAGCGACTGCGCGGGGAGAAGCGATTTGATAATGCTGAAGAGCTGAAAAGGCAGATGGCTGAAGATGTTAAAAAGGGCATCACCTTATTAAATACTGAAGGCGGAAGCTAGACATGAAAAGCGAGGCAAGGAAAATCACTGAGCGGGACGAAAAGTATCTCCTGCGGCGGGGAGTCGCCGAAATCATCGTTGAGGATGAACTGAAGGGGCTGCTCCGCTCCGGTAAAAAGCTGAGGTTGAAAGAGGGCTTTGACCCCAGTTTCCCCGATATTCACCTGGGACATATGGTGTCGCTGCGGAAGCTGCGCCAGTTTCAGGAACTTGGCCATCAGGTGGTGCTTATCGTTGCCGACTGGACCGCCCAGATTGGCGACCCGAGTGGCGTTTCGGCTACCCGCCCCATGCTCACCGTGGAGCAGGTGCTGCGCAATGCCCAGACCTATATGGACCAGTTCTTCAAGATAGTCGATAAGACAAAAACCGAGGTGAGGTGGCAGAGCGAATGGTTCGGCAAGTTCACCCTGACCGAGGTCATACAGCTGACCAGCAAATTTACCGTTGCCCAGTTTCTGGCGCGCGATGATTTCAACGCCAGATACAATGAAGGGCGGCCGATTGCGCTGACCGAGTTGATGTACCCGCTGCTCCAGGCATACGACTCGGTGGCGATAGAGGCGGACGTGGAATTCGGCGGCACCGACCAGAAGTTCAATTTCCTGGTGGGCAGGGAGCTCCAGTCCATGATGGGGCAGCCTCCTCAGCAGTGCTTCATGACGCCGCTTCTGGTGGGCACCGATGGCAGCCAGAAGATGAGCAAGAGCCTGGGGAACTACATTGGCGTGGCCGAGTCGCCGGATGATATCTACGGCAAGACCATGTCCATCCGTGATGACCTGATTATTCAGTATTTTGAGCTGGTTACCGATGTTCCCGATGAGGAGCTGGCGGAATTCAGACAGGCACTGGCTAACAAGGCGGTAAATCCCATGGAGCTCAAGAAACGCCTAGCCAGGGAACTGGTGGCCCAGCTTTATGATAAAAAGGCAGCCGATGAAGCCGAGCAGAATTTTGAGAGGGTTCATCAGAAGAGAGAAATACCTGAGGAAATTGAGCTCGGCTCAAAATCGGGCAGCATTCTTCAAGATTATCTGGTGGCCAATAGGCTAGCCAAAAGCAAGAGTGAGGCCAGACGGTTGATTGAACAGGGCGCTGTATATATAAACGGTGCAAGAGTCACCGATGCTAATTACACGTTTCCAAAAGATACTATCATACGAGTCGGCAAACGAAGATTTATGAAGTCTACTTGAAATGCATTCATTTGCCGAGTGATTATTATTTAGGTTAGATGAGAGGCAGGTAAGTAAAATGACACAATTGCGCATTCCGGGGCCTACCCCGTGCCCGCCGGAGGTCCTCCAGGCGATGGCCTGGCAGATGATAAACCACCGCGGGCCGGAATTCGATAAAATGCTGCGTGACGTCACGGCCAAACTGAAGCAGCTATTCCAGACGAAGAATGATTTATATCTGCTGACGTGTTCCGGTACGGGAGGGCTGGAGGCGGCAATTGTCAACACGCTCTCGCCGGGAGATAAGGTCGTCTCCGTGGCGGTGGGCGCGTTCGGCGACCGCTTTACCAGTCTGGCGGAGGCGTTCGGTGCCGAGGTTATTCCAGTCCGTGCAGAGTGGGGCCGGGCAGCCGACCCTGATGAAATCCGGCGCGCATTACAAAAAGAACAGGGAATCAAAGCCGTGCTGGTGACTCATAACGAAACTTCTACCGGCGTGACCAATGACCTGGCGGCCATCAGTGCCGTGGTCAAGGAGTTTGACAAGCTGCTACTGGTCGATGCTATCAGCAGCTTGGGCTCGATTGACCTGCCGGTGGACAAGTGGGGCTGCGATGTAACCGTTACCGCCTCCCAGAAAGGTTGGATGGTGCCTCCGGGAATGGCGATGGTCAGTGTCAGCAAGGAGGCGTGGCAGGCCCACGCCAAAGCCAAGATGCCCCGCTTCAACTGGGACTTTGCCCTGGCCCGGAAATATCTGGAGATAGGGCAGACCCCCTGGACGCCGGCAGTATCAATAGTATTTGCGCTTTCGGTGGCGCTGGATATGATGCTGAAGGAAGGCCTCTCAAATATCTTCGCTCGCCATGCCAGGGTGGGCAAAGCGGCCCGGGAAGGGGTGAAATCACTGGGGTTATCTCTCTTCGCCGACGAGAAATATGCGTCCAACACGGTTACCGCCGTGTCCGTCAAGGACGGCATGGATGTCAAGGCAATGCTTAAAATACTGCGCGAGGAATACCAGATAGTACTTGCCGGTGGCCAGCAGAGCCTGCAGGGCAAGATATTCCGCATCGGGCACTTGGGCCTGATAACGGAAGAGGATATCAAAGAGATAATCTCCGCTCTCAGGGAAGTGCTGCCAAAGGTGGGCGCGTAGCTTATTGAGAGGATAATGACAGCAAGGCAACTGTATAGGCTGGCTATACTGGTTTTATTGATGGCAGCACTGGTGTTTCCCTCCGCCTGTTCAAAAGGGGAAACGACAGAAATACCCGGCCTGATAAGTGAAGACCTTAAGCTTGAGGAAGCGTTCACCCTGATAGAGGACAACCGGTATAACCATGACTTCATAATCATTGACCTGCGTCCCGCTGAGGAATACGAAAACGGCCATATCGAGGAAGCGGTTAATCTGGATTACAGCTCCGCTGACTTTGCCGGAGAACTGGAGGAACTAGACCCTGATAAAATCTATCTTCTTTACAGCCGCACTGACGACGTGAGTGGTCAGGTTCTGGATATGATGGCCGAGCTCGGCTTTGTCGAAGTTTATAATATACTTGGCGGGATAGAGCGATGGCAGCAGACAGGGCTGCCGCTGGTACGATAAGGTAGACCTGTTAAATTGATGATTACGTGGGGAGCATACGCTCCTCTTTTTGTTTCTATGACCGTATCTTAAATTGACGGGACATATAGGTAGTGTTATCATAAACACATAAGGCAGAACTGAATTAACAAGCTTGGTTTAACTCCTGAATGTTATGGCGACGCTGAACGAGCTTAATCAGGAAATTGCCCGCTGTTTGCTGTGTGAGATAGCAAGGCACCGGACAAATACTGTACCTGGGGAAGGGCCGGAGGATGCTGAACTCATGTTCATCGGTGAAGCTCCGGGCTGGCATGAAGACCAGCAGGGGAGGCCTTTTGTCGGGCCGGCCGGGCACTATCTGGATCAGCTGCTGGCATCCATTGGCTTGACGCGGCGGCAGGTATTTATCGCTAACGTTATCAAGTGTCGCCCACCAGACAACCGTGACCCGCTACCGACGGAAATCCAGAACTGCCAGAAATGGCTGGACCATCAGATAGACATCCTCAAGCCCAGAATGATTGTCACCCTGGGTCGCTATTCTATGGCCAGGTTTTTCCCCGGTAAAAGCATAAGCAAAATACACGGCACCGCCGTCAGACAGGACAACACCATATACTTTGCCATGTACCACCCGGCGGCGGCTCTTCACCAGCAGAGCCTGCGGCAGGCAATAGAGGCAGATATGAAGAAGATACCAACCGTGCTTGCCGAGGCGAAAAGCATTCCCGAGACTGAACCAGGTCCCCAGCAGTTGAGTATGTTTTAGGACTGACCAGATGACCAAATCAAAGTTGAAAATAATCCCTATCGGTGGCCTCAGCGAAATCGGCAAGAATATGCTCTTGCTGGAATATGGCAATGATATTCTGATTGTTGACGCCGGCCTCATGTTTCCGGGGGAAGATATGCTCGGCATTGACCTGGTTATCCCTGACATCAATTACCTTCTGGGTAAAAAAGATAAGGTAAGAGGCATTATTATCACCCATGGTCACGAAGACCACATCGGCGCCCTGCCCTATGTGTTACCGCAGCTCAATGCCCCGGTGTATGCCACCAGCCTGACGCACGGCCTGATACGCGTTAAACTCAAGGAGCGGAGGGCGCTGGCTCATGCCAAGCTCAATGTGGTTAAAACTGGTGAGCAGATTACGCTGGGAGCATTCAAGGTAGAATTATTTCCCGTGTGCCACAGCATCCCTGATGCCGTCGGGCTCATTATCTGGACCCCGGTTGGCGTTGTGGTACACAGCGGCGATTTCAAGCTTGACTACACACCGGTCGGAGGCAAGCCCACCGACCTTTCACGTTTAGCTCAGCTGGGGTCACAGGGGGTCCTGCTACTTCTATCCGATTCCACATATTCAGAACTTCCAGGCTACACGCCTTCGGAGAGGCTGGTTGGAGAGGCACTGGACCACATCATGGCGGACGCTCCGGGGAGGGTAATTGTGACCACCTTTTCCTCTCTGGTATCGCGGGTCCAGCAGGTGATTGATGCGGCGGCCAAGCACGGACGGCGTGTTTTTATCGTCGGCCGCAGCATGAGTGATACAGTACACATGGCACTGGAGCTCGGCTATATTCAGGCGCCTGATGGAATCCTGGGCAGAATTGATGAAGCCCGTGGCCTCCCCAACGACAAGGTCGTATTTGTTACCACAGGAAGTCAGGGAGAGCCGACCTCGGCGCTGGTGCGCATGGCAAACCGTGACCACCCGAACGTAAACATTCAGTCCGGCGACACCATCGTAATATCGGCAACGCCAATTCCCGGCAATGAGGCCATTGTTAATCGCACGGTTGATAACCTTTTCAAGCAGGGGGCGCGGGTACTGTACGATAAAGTGGCGCAGGTTCACGTTCATGGGCACGGCAGCCAGGAAGAACTCAAATTACTGCTCAATCTGGTCAAGCCGGAGTTCTTCATGCCCATTCACGGTGAATACCGTCACCTGAGTCTGCATGCCAAACTGGCGGAATCAGTGGGCATCTCTAAAGAAAGAATATTTGTTATGGAAGACGGAGATATCCTTGAGCTTACCGAACACTCGGCAAAGAAAAATGGCAAGGTTGGTTCGGGTAACGTTTATGTTGACGGGTTGAGCGTCGGGGATATCGGCGGCGTGGTGCTGCGAAACAGGCGCATGCTGTCCAAAGATGGCATTGTGGTGGCGATAATTGCGGTGAACCGGCAGACGGGCAAGCTGGTGGGGCGCCCTGACATTGTGACACGAGGTTTTGTCGACACCAGAGAGTTCAAGGAGATGATCGATGAAAGCCGTGACTTGCTGGCCAAGGCGCTTGACCACAGCGGCGGCAAGGCCGCCGAATGGAGCTTTGTCAATGCCAAGGCGAGGGATACGCTGGATAAATTTTACTATGAGAAGACCAAGCTTCGCCCGATGATTCTGCCATTCATGGTCAGGGTGTAATTGCCATGCCAAAGAGAACGCCAAGAGAAGACAACGAGTTCTTGAGCAGACCGTCGCGACGGCGGAGGCGGCAGTCTTTCTGGGGCGGGCTTTTCGGCTTTCTGTGGTGGCCGCCAGTACGCTGGGCCATTCTGCTGGCGATTGTAGGCGCGCTGGTCTGGTGGCAGTGGTCGGCATTGACCGACTTCTTTGGTTTGGGGCTGTTCTTCATTGCGGCCGCGATTATCACCGTCATCGTTCAGATGAAGCGGCGCAAGCTAGCCTCATTTTTCCTACGCTTCAACAGGTGGCTGGGAGCCGTTGCTTTTGTGTTGGCGGCGTGGGGAATACTGGCCATTTTTGACCTGGGGGGTAAATTCGGTGCGGCCATTATTATGGACCCCGCCCCGGTAGTTGATATTCTGGTTGTTATCGGGCTTTTTATCGTTGGTATAATCCTGGTCGCTCCCAAAGTATGTTTCAAGCTGACCGTCAAGTTCTTTTCGTGGCTGGGTGGTCAGTTCCAGAGGCGGCCGGCGAAGGTGCCAAAGTATCTTGAGAAACAGCTTGATGAAGAACGCGCTGCAGTGCCGCCCCATATAGAGCTTCATCCCAGGCCGCCATTTGCGGAAAAACCGGCCATGCCGACCGAAATGGAGATACCAGCTATGAGGCCGGAAAGGGTGATACCAAAATCATCACTGGTGACTCCTTCGGAGAAAGAAGCTATGGCCAGAGGGCCGGCGCCAGCACCAACCACGCAGGAGCTCAGGCAGGTGGCGCAGGAGGTATGGAAGAAATACGGCCAGTCGACCGACCTGGTAGTGGTTGATGGCTGGCGGTTACCGCCAATAGACATTCTGGATACGACACCGGAAATTGAGTTCAGCGAAGCGGATAATGTACAGAGGGCCAAGATAATTGAAGATGCACTGTCCAGCTACGGCGTTGAGGCCAAGGTGGTGCAGATAAACGCTGGCCCCACGGTAACCCAGTTTGGCGTGGAACCGGGCTGGGATAGAAAGCTTAGAGAGAAGAAGGAGCGGGATAGAGACGGCGAGGTCAGGGTGACCATGGAGGAGGTGTCCAAGACCAGGGTCAAGGTGGAGCGGATTACCTCTCTGGCCAATGACCTGGCGCTGGCGCTGGCGGCACCGAGCATCAGAATTGAAGCGCCGGTGCCGGGGAAATCAATGGTTGGCATTGAGGTGCCGAATACCAGCATCGGCATGGTCAGTCTGCGGGGAGTTATTGAATCAAGCGCATATCAGAAGCTGCAGCCCCGCACCAAACTGGCGCTGGCGCTGGGCAAAGGCGCCGGAGGCGAGTCCGTGGCGGGGGACCTGACAAAAATGCCGCACTTGCTTATCGCCGGGGCGACCGGCAGCGGTAAGACAGTCTGCCTTAATGCCATTATCGGCTGCCTGTTGCTCTACAATACCCCGTTTGACACCAGGTTCATCATGATTGACCCCAAGCGCGTTGAGCTTACGCCGTACAATAGCATCCCGCATCTGGCCACCCCGGTTATCGTTGATACCAAAAAGGCCCTGGTTACATTGCGCTGGCTGAGCCAGGAAATGGACCAGCGGTATCAGCATCTGGCCTCGGCCGGGGCGCGCAATATCGAGGGCTACAACAGGAACCGCGAGGGCAGTGCTAAGATGCCCTACATGGTGCTGGTCATTGACGAGCTGGCCGACCTGATGATGACCAGCTTTGACGAGGTTGAGACTATCCTGTGCCGGCTGGCCCAGCTTTCCCGCGCCACCGGCATCCATCTGGTGGTGGCCACGCAGCGCCCTTCGGTGGACGTGGTCACCGGGCTTATCAAGGCCAATTTCCCCACCCGCATCAGTTTTGCCGTTACCTCTCAGGTGGACTCGCGCACCATCCTTGACGGCGCCGGGGCGGAGAAGCTGCTGGGCCGGGGCGACATGCTATACATGCCCACGGAGGCGGCCAAGCCGAAACGACTCCAGGGGTGCTTTGTCTCCGATAATGAAGTTGAGCGGCTGGTCTACTTCTGGAACAGCCAGAGGGAGCAGGAGGCGGCGCCGATTAAGGTTGAGGAAGTGGCGCTACCGCCCACGATGGGTGGTCGTGGCAGCCAGCAGGAGGACCCGCTCCTGGATGCCGCCCGCGACTTGGCGCAGCAGCACCAGAATATCTCAACCTCCTTTTTACAGCGGAAACTGCACATCGGCTACCCCCGGGCCGCCCGCATCATGGAGCAGCTTGAGGAAGAGATGGGGGGAGAAGTGCAAATGGGGGAAGAGGAAGAAGACGTGGGGGCTGGTTAGGCAAAATTATTGCCGTCTTAACCTCTTCAGAATCGCGTCCATGTAGACCCGCGCCAGGTTTTTGCCGTGTTTTTTTACCTGCGCCCGTTTTTTGCGCCGCTTCTCCTCGCGGCGCTCCTGCCTGGTATCTATATCTGATTTACTGTCTTCCACCACAGTGAGCTATGTCTTTTTCTCTTCGCTGTCCCAGAGCATTTCTGCCGTCCGGGCGCATGTCTTGGCGACGAGCTCGGCGCACATTGCGGGCAGCCCGGCCTCATCGGCCATTTCCTTCTGCCAGGGTATCTTGGTGTCATAGAAAACGCCGGCCATCTTGGTGCGGATTCCCCGGCAGGTGGCGGAACCGAACTCCTTTTCAAACCACTTGTATAATCTGGCTACGGGGATATAGGAGCTTTTCGCTATTTCATAGTCTTCAATTTCTTCCCGGCTGCGCCCGTACTTCGTGCTGAGCATCAGGCTGGCCCCCAGCAGGGAACCGCAGACGTCGTTCATCTGGCCGATGCCGCCGCCGAGTCCGCTGGCGGCTTTGAAGAGGTTGTCGTCCCTCATGTCAAGCGCTTCTTGCAACGCAAGAACGGTGCACTGGCCTCAGCCGTGGTATTTGGGCATGAAATCCTTTCCCTTTTGGGAAGCCTGCCTGGCAGCTTCTTCCTTGCTTTTAGCTTTCACCGGTCGCCTCCTTATTTGTTAACGTTAATTTACCTTTTTATCTCCACCTGGTCAAATTCACGGCGCAACTCAATAATGCGGTCTCGCAGCAACGCCGCCTTTTCAAACTCAAGGCCTCTGGCGGCGGCCTTCATCTGCGTTTCCAGTTCCTTGATGAGCCGGGCCACGTCCTCTTTGGTAACCGCAGCTTCCGCAATATACGGGGCCCGCGCTTCCGCCACCACCTTCACCCGTTCCGTGATGTCACGAATCGCTTTTCTTATCCCTTGCGGGGTGATGCCGTGCTCTCTGTTATACGCCTCCTGAACCTGGCGACGGCGCTGCGTCTCGTCGATGGCGGCCTGCATGGAGCCGGTCATGTTATCGGCGTACATGATAACGTTTCCGTCGACATGTCGTGCCGCCCGACCCATGGTCTGGACAAGGGCCTGTCTTGAACGCAAATAGCCCTCCTTGTCCGCGTCTAGGATGGCCACCAGGCTGACCTCGGGCAGGTCAAGCCCCTCGCGCAGCAGGTTGATGCCCACCACGACGTCGTAGACGCCGAGTCGCAGGTCGCGCAGTATCTCCACCCTTTCCAACGTGTCAATCTCGGAGTGCAGATAATGTGTCCTCACATTCATCTCGATAAGATAATCGGCCAGTTCCTCCGCCATGCGCTTGGTCAGCGTGGTCACCAGGCAGCGCTCGCCCCGGTCAACTCTGGCCTTTATCTGGTCTAGCAGGTCGTCAATCTGTCCCTTGGTGGGTCTGACCTCCACCGTTGGCTCCAGCAGTCCGGTGGGGCGGACGAGCTGCTCCACCACCTGCTGGCTGTGCTCGTATTCATATTCGGCGGGGGTGGCGGAAACGTAAACGACCTGGTTGACGCGCTCGTTGAACTCACGGTAGTTGAGCGGTCGGTTGTCCAGCGCCGAGGGCAAGCGGAAGCCGTACTCCACCAGTGTCTCCTTGCGGGAGCGGTCGCCGTGGTACATGCCGCGTATCTGGGGCAGGGTCATGTGGGACTCGTCGATGAACAGCAGATAATCATCGGGGAAGTAGTTTATCAGCGTCCAGGGGGGACTGCCGGGCGGTCGCTGGGAGAGGTGACGGGAATAGTTCTCCACGGCGTGGCAGTAGCCCGCCTCGCGGAGCATCTCCAGGTCATAGTTGGTCCTCTGCTCCAGGCGGGCGGCTTCCAGCAGCTTGCCCTGTGCTTTAAGCTCGGCCAGCCTTTCCTCTAGTTCCTGCTTGATGGTCTCAAGGGCCAGCATTAGCTTATCGTGCGAGGTAACGAAGTGCTTGGCCGGGTAGATGTCGATGGAGTCAAGCTCGGCCAGCAGTTCCCCGGTGAGCGGGTCAATCTGGACGATGCGGTCAATTTCATCGCCGAAGAACTCAATGCGCAGCGCCAGCTCCTCATATGATGGCTGTATCTCCAGGGTGTCGCCGCGGACGCGGAATCGGCCACGGGTGAAATCAATGTCGTTGCGCTCGTACTGCATGTCCACCAGCTTGCGCAGCAGCTTCTGTCGGCCGTGGGTATCGCCGCGTTTCAGCGAGACGACAAAGCTGCGGTACTCCTCTGGCTCGCCCAGGCTGTAGATGCAGGACACTGAAGCGACGATAAGTACGTCACGTCGTTCAAATAGGGCTCTGGTGGCGGCATGGCGCAGCTTGTCGATTTCTTCATTGATGTCAATCTCTTTTTCAATGTAAGTATCAGTCCGGGGGACATATGCCTCGGGCTGGTAGTAATCGTAATAGCTGACGAAGTACTCCACGGCATTATCGGGAAAGAACTCGCGGAACTCGCTGGCCAGCTGTGCCGCCAGTGTTTTGTTGTGGCATATGACCAGCGTGGGTCGCTGCACCCTTTCAATTACGTTGGCCATGGTGAAAGTCTTGCCGCTGCCGGTAACGCCGAGCAAAGTCTGCTGGTCAAGGCCCTGGTCGAGCCCTGCCACCAGCTTGTCCACTGCCTGGGGCTGGTCACCGGTCATTTTAAAATCGGAAACAATTTTGAAAGCTGGCATTCCCGATACCTTCAGACTAAGTCTATCTTTAGTATAGCCTGTCTTAATAATGGCTTCAATGAAACCGGCTGTTCACCTTGAGCCAGACTAAAGTACTAATAAAACGATGACCAATGGTGGATATTCAGCGCCCTGATGCGGTGTTATTATGCACTGAGGGAGGTGGCGAAAAATGGTGAGGAGTTTTCTCGATGCGCTGACCCCGGGGATGATGGCCAAGCTGGACCCCCTTTCCAGAATAGCCAAGGAGAGAAGGGCGGCGCAGTGGGATTCCATCGGCAGAAGCGATGTTGAAGCCGCGCTTTCCAGGTATAGCATCAGGCCGTCCGACCGGCTGAAAAGGCGTGAGGCATTAAGGACCAGGGCGTCAGGCTACTAACTGAATAAAAGAGAAGGGGGATTTTTCTACTCTCCCCCTGTCCCCCTCCCTTGAAGGGAGGGGGAAGAATTTAAAAAGAGAAGCTTCGCCTCTCCTGGACTCTCTTTGAGGGTGGCGGGTGGGAATAGATAAATAATAAGCTGCCCCGCCCCCTTGAATTTATTCTTCTACAAAGTAGTCATAATCTATTTTCTTGATTTCATAAATAGCCTGAGGGCTAACTGCTATGTTGTAGTCGATCATATATTGTGAAAGTAAGTTTCCGTCAATTAATATGATTTTATTTTCAATACGAGAAGCATAATCATACGCGTCTTTAGAAAATTCGGATGTCGTTATGAAGATGCCTTTTCTTGCACGTTGTCCTTGTAGAGCACCTGCAAATTTTTGAATCTCAGGTCGTCCTACGGTATTTTCCCACCTTTTTGCTTGAATGTAGATAATATCTAAGCCTAGACGGTCTTCTTTGATGATGCCATCTATTCCTTCATCTCCAGTTTTACCTATTGCCTTTCCGGCATCCTCACGACTGCCTCCGTACCCCATTTTTACAAGGAGTTCTATCACAATATCTTCAAATAAACTTGGAGGGCTTGATTTTATTTGATTTAAGAGTTCTTTAGCAAGGTCATTCCTGAGTGTTTGATAAGCATTTGAAAGAATCTCTTCAGGGGTTTCTGTTCGGGCTTCTTCAATTTCTACGGTCTTGTCCCGTCTCAAAGCTTTAAATTCGCGGAATTCCTCGAACTGGCCAAGAAATTTAACGTCTATTTTTAAAGGTTTTTGTTTTAGTATTTCCAACCCTCTTTGGTTAATCCTAAAGTAACCACGGCGGGTTGACTCAATTAAACACGCCTTTTTCATATAGGTACGAGCCCACCCCACCCGATTATTAAAAATTGCTTGTTGTCCACTTGGCAGAAGCTCCCTGCGCTCTTCTGCTGTTAAATTGAATTGATAAGCAAGTGCGTCGATGGTTTCTCGAAGAGAATGTTCCTGCTCGTCACCTAAAAAAATCAACATAGGGAGCATTAATGTCTGATAGTCAGGTATTGACATTATTATTTACCTCCTGCTATCTATTTTCCCCCAAATACCGCTATCCCAGCCTGTTTATCAGAGATTGTTACTCACTTATAAATATACTGCACCAGGTGCACGTCCAGGAGGCGGCCGAACTTCCGGCCGCATTCTTGCATAATGCCGATGTGCTTGAAGCCGGCGGACTCGGTGAGGTGTAGGCTGGTATCATTGCCGTCAGCGATGCGGCCAATCAAAGTGTGCAGACCGGCTTTCCCGCCTGCCTTGATTATGGCCTCCGTGAGCTTGCGGCCGATGCCCCGGCCCCGGTATTCTTCCCTGACGTACAGCGAGGCCTCGGCGGTGTCCGAGTAGGCACAGCGGTCCGACCACTGGCTGAGAGACGCCCAGCCGACAATGAAGTTGTCCTCCTCGGCGACGAGTATCGGGTATTTAGGGCTATGATTGTCAAACCAGCTTTTCTGTTCCGCCTCGGTCTTGGGCTCGGTGTCAAACGTGGCTATCGTTTTCAGGATGGCATCATTGTAAATCTCGGTGATGGCACCTAGGTCCTGTAAGGTAGCACTTCTTATGGTGAGCATGGCTATTTCCCGAAATACTGCAGCGCCAGCTTGATTTTTTCCTCGAGAGATAAGTCTGTGGCGGGGGGCAAAGTAGCCACGGCCCTGGCGGCTTCGGGGGCGGAATAGCCCAGGGCGGTGAGGGCGGCCAAAACATCGGTGTTCTCCTGGGCGAGCTGGGTGGCGGGGGTACTTATCCAGCCGGCGCCGATTTTATCCTTAAGCTCCACCACGATGCGCGTTGCCACCTTCTTGCCGATGCCGGGCACCACGGTGAGCAAATCAATGCTGCCGGTGGCGATGGCGGTCACCAGGTGCTCAACGCTCATTCCGGATAGCATGGCCAGCGCCAGCCGCGGGCCGAGGCCGTTGACGCTGATTAACAGTTGAAATAGGGCAAGCTCTTCAGCAGAGGCGAAACCGAAAAGGGCGACGTTGTCCTCGCGGAGGTGGAGGTGGGTATAAAGCTGAACATCTTTGCCCACCGCGCCGACGGCGCTCAGGGTGGAGGTGGGCATGAAGACCTGAAAGCCGACGCCGTTAACGTTGACGACGGCAAAGTCGCTGCCCAGTGACTCCACCTTACCGTGCAGGCTTGATATCATCTCTTATCTCCCTGTCTGGCGAGCAGCTCGCTCAGGTGTATCTCGCGCAGGTGGCATATGGCCACGGCTAAAGCGTCGGAAGCGTCATCGGGTCGGGGCACTTCTTTCAAATTCAATTGAAGTCGCACCATCTCCTGCACCTGTGCCTTGCTGCTGGCGCCGTAGTTGGCCACGCTCTGCTTGACCTGGGTCGGGGTGTATTCATGGGTGGGGATGTCCTGGGTGGCGGCGGCAAGCAGGGCAATCGCCTGCGCTCTGCCGATGGCCAGCGCCGAGCGGGCGTTGCTGGCGACAAACGGCTGCTCCACGGCGACCATATCCGGCTGGTAGTTCTGGATAAGGCACAGAAGCTCGCGGTAGAGATAACACAAACGCTCCCCGATAGGGGAGCGCTCTGAAGCGGTCAATGCGCCGCAGTCAATAAGAGACAGGTCATCGTTATGGCTATCTATTATCCCATAGCCCATGGTGACCGTGCCCGGGTCAATACCTAACACTCTCATTGCGGGTAACCATTAGCCGGAAGCTTGTAATTGGTACTGCTCCAGTACTGCGTCGGGGAAATCGGCATTGCTGTACACGTGCTGCACCTCGTCCAGTTCCTCCAGCTTTTCCAGCAGCTTCATGGTCTGTATGGCGGCTTTATCGTCAAGCTGGACCATCGTCTTGGGCACCTTGAACAGCTCTGCCGAGGCAATGGGAATATTCTTCGCTTCCAGCGCTTCCCTGACCGCTTCGAGGTCTTCGGGCATAGTGTATATTTCCACGTAGCCGCTCTCTATCTTCACATCATCGGCGCCGGCATCTATGGCGTTCAGCGCTAGGTCGTCGGCGTCAATGCCATCCGTCTTGACTGTAATCAGACCTTTGGTGTCAAAGAGCCAGGAAACGCAGCCGCTCTCTCCCAGGCTGCTGCCGTGCTTGGTGAAAGTGCCGCGGACATCCTGTATGGTGCGGTTGCGGTTATCGGTGAGCGCCTCCACGAGGATAGCGGTACCGCTGGGCCCGTAGCCTTCAAGAACCAGCTCCGTCAGGGTGGCGCCTTCCAGCTCGCCGCTGCCCTTCTTGATGGACCGCTCGATGTTATCCATGGGCATATTGCTATCGCGGGCTTTCTGGATGGCAAGGCGCAGGCGAAAGTTGGCCTCCGGATTACTGCCGCCTTCGCGCACGGCGATGATTATCTCACGGGTCAATTTGGTGAACAGCTGGCCGCGCCGGGCATCAGTAACACCCTTCTGGTGTTTGATTGAATGCCACTTTGAATGACCTGACATCGCTTTACACGCTCCTTGACCGCAACTGCAGCCCTCTGTGTCCTAATTCTATCACTTCGTCTATCGGCGGTCAAAGCACAGAGGGCGTATTTCAGGTTACTGCCTGGCGCTTTTTTACGCCGCCGATTCTCTGGCGACAACGTTGCTCAGCCACTTAACCTTTCCACCGTATTTCCGGGCGTGAGCATATTTCAGTTTCTGGAGCTGTGCCTGGAACGGGGCGGAGGCGATGTCTCCGGTGGACATCAGCAGGGCGTCTTCGCGATTATCCGTGTAGTAGCCATGGCGTAGGCCGACCTGCACAAAGCCGTACTTGTGGTACAGCTTCTGGGCTGGCAGATTGGAGACGCGCACCTCAAGGGTAACAATATTGGTCTTGAGTTCGGCGGCAAGGTTTATAATTGATATGAGCAGCAGTTCACCGATGCCCTGTCGCTGGTAGCTGCTGCGGACGGCGATGTTTGTGATGTGGGCTTCATCGGCCATCACCCATATGCTGGCAAAGCCGATGACAAACTGACCAGATTCAGACGGTTTTTTGCCGAAAAATTGATTCCGCCGCCACCATCGCTTTATCCCGGCCATAAGGCTGGTTTCATCTTCCCGTGGCATACTCCTGTCCGGTGCTTCAACCTGCTGGCTGTCATCGCAGACAACGAGCAAGCGGGCCAGCGGATTCTGCAGCTCACGGCGATAGTCAGGCGGCGGCCACTGGGTGGGAAACGCCTCCCGATCAATCTCGTTGACTTGATGTATGTCTCCTCTGTGCATGTAGCACACGTAGTACGCCAAGGCCTCTGCTCCGTAATCGGCAGCGATGTGTTTACGTATGATTTTAACACAACAATGGTGCTCCTCACCACAGCGTGATTCAAAGCTAGCGATGCTATCTTTTTACAGGTTCATTCGTTATACTATATGCACAGGGTAACGCCATATGGCGTCGAAAAGGTACCCTTAAATGAGCGGCTGGCTGTATGGAGTTGTCAGGTGCAGGATGAAGAAGGCCTTGTCCGACGGGCGAAAGAGCAGGACGAGGCGGCTTTAACACAATTATATGAGGAGAACTTCGATAAGATTTATCGATATATAGTTCTCAAAATAGGAGACAGGGCCGAGGCAGAGGACATGACACAGCAGGTCTTTCTGAAGGCATTCAAATCTATCTCCGGCTATCGGTCCAAGGGGAGCCCGTTCTCCTCTTGGCTGTTCCGCATTGCTCACAATCAAGTAGTGGACTACTGGAGGAAAAAGTCGAAACGACCGACGGTGCCTCTTGAGGAGACATTGGTCGGCAGCAACCACAGTAATCCGACTTCTTATGTGGAACGCAAAATGGAAATTGAGAAGCTGGTGGCGGCCACCAAAGGGTTGACGGAAATGCAGCGCGAGGTAATCTCACTCCGATTTGCCGGCGGACTGCCGGTGGCTCAGGTGGCCAGTTTGATGGGCAAGAGCGAGGGCGCCATCAAAGCACTGCAGCACAGTGCCGTCGCATCTCTGCGCAGAATAATGGCGGCAGGGTAAAACGATGAAGAATGATAAAGAATTGGCCAATATATTTGATGAATGCTTGGAGCGGATTCTCACCGGAGGTGAGACCGTAGAGCAGTGTTTGGCCAGCTATCCAGAGCAGGCAGCCGAGCTTGAGCCGCTGCTGCAGACAGCGCTCACCGCGAAGGAAACGCTGAATATCGCACCGAACCCTGAATTCCGGGAGAGAGCTAGGTACCAGATACTCACCGAGCTCCGAGATGTAGAGGAGAGGAAGCAGCGCCGTTTCTTGCTCTTTGGCTGGCAGCCGCGCTGGGCAACGGCGGCAATTGCCGTTCTGGTACTGCTCATAGCCAGCAGTGGCACGGTGGCCGCCGCCGGGAACAGCATGCCGGACCAGCCACTGTATTCGGTAAAGCTGGCCACGGAAGGCGTGAGACTGGCTCTGATACCTTCAGAACTGGGCAAGGCTGAGTACTACGCAGAACTGGTGGACAGGAGAGTCGGCGAGATAGTGAACATGGCGGAGAAAGGGAAGCTGAAGCAGGCGGAAAAGGCCACCGAGAGAATGAATAGCCAGTTAATGGCCATGACCGTCCTGGTGAGTACTGAGGAGGATGCAGCAGGTGTCCTTACTGCTCCACCGGCTATACCGGAGGCAGTCCCGGCACCGACAGAAGTAACCAGTGAAGCACCGATGATGCTTGTGGAGCCTGAAGAGCCAGAACCCGGCGCGGTCATGGCCCCGCCGCCCTCTGAAATTACAGCTCCAGCGCCAGCGCCGCCGCAAATAAAGGCCGGAGAGCCGCAGAAGGGGAAGCCGGAAATAACCGCGGCACCTGCCCGGCCGGTACCGGAAAAAGCGCCCGTACTGGCACCGGCAGCTATCCCCAAGCCAGGGGTTGAGGTAGAGGAAGAAGAGCAGGACGAGATGGTGGACAGACGGGCCAGACTCAGGGTAATTCTGGTACAGAATGCCCAAAAACATCCGGCAACTCTGAAGGCTGCATTGCAGAGAGCACCTGAATCGGCTAGGCCGGCTCTGCTCCGGGCGCTTGAGGCTTCCAACATTGAATATGAAAAGCTGCTCCAGTTTCTTGAAGAAACTGGAGACGAAGGTGAAGATGAGGATGAAGACTAGCCCATACGTCTGATAAATGGCTTAAGTAACAGAAGGCAGAAAAAGAGATTTTAAGAAGGTCGCCGCTAACCAAACGGCGACTTTTTCGTTATAGATAATTGGAGAATAAAAACAAGGAGGCATAAGGATGAAGAAGAGGTGGTTTATGGCCGCCGGTCTGGCACTGATAATAATGGTCGTCGGTCTGGTCGGCTGCAGTCAGGAGGGCAATGCCCTGGGTGTATCGGGGTCAAACCTGAAGGTTGCCCTCGTCAATCAGCAGGAGGGAATCTGGGTAAGCGGCAGCGGCAAGGTAAGCGCTGTCCCGGATATCGCTATACTGAGGCTGGGCATTGAAGCCCAGGCTTCCAGTGTGGCTTACGCTCAGGAGCAGGCCAATGGGGCGATGAATGCGGTGATGTCGGCTCTGAAAGACAGTGGCATCGCTGAGAAGGACATCCAGACCCAGTACTTCAATATTTAAAAAGTGACCCGCTGGGATGAAAAGGAAGGGCGAGAGATAGTCATAGGTTACCGGGTGACCAACATGGTAACGGCCAAAATCAGAGCAATGGATCAGGTAGGTGCTGTCATCGATGCAGTGGCAGTGGCCGGCGGTGACCTTACTCGCATTGACAGCATCGGCTTCAGCATCGATGAGCCATCGGCCTACTACGATGAAGCGCGGACCAAGGCCATGGCTGACGCTGCCGCCAAAGCCGGACAGCTCGCCGAACTGGCCGGGGTCAAGTTGGGCAAACCAACCTATATCACGGAGAATACCTATTATCCTTATCCTGACTACCGTGAGGACTTCTCCGGTAAAGTTGCCGGTGTCCAGGCGATGGAAACACCAATCAGCCCGGGCGAGATGGAGATCACCATGAACGTCCAGGTGACCTACGAAATTCTGAACTAGCGTGAACACTAAGGGTGGGGGTGAATCCCCCACCTTTAGTGATATAAAAAGTTAATAAAAAAGCAGAAAGGAGACAGGAAGAATGTCTAAGAAACTGAAAGTCCTCATTGCGGTGCTGGTGGCCATCATTACTCTGACCGTTAGCGGCACGGTGGCGGTACTGGCACAGGACAACGACGAGTCAGAGCCAGACGAAGAGGCATTAATCGGGGAGCTGAATGAGATTATGCCTAGAGCCAGGTTATTTGCGGGATCGGCAGGGTCGGGCGAACTTCTATCCCGTGTGGCCGATATTCTGGGTATCTCTGAGGAGGAACTGGAGGACGCTTTCAACCGGGCACGAGAAGAGATGATTACCGAACGCGGAGAACAGGCATTTGATGAATTACTTGACCGGGCGGTTGCGGAAGGGCTGATTACGGAAGAAGAGGCTCAGCAGATAAGGGAATGGTGGCAGCAGAAGCCGGAAGCCTTAAACCAGGCTATGCTGAGAAATGCCTTATCCAGGATGTGCCAGAACCCCGAGACTCTGACAAATGAGGCCTGCAGGCAGTTCAAAGAGATGAGGCGAAATATGTGGCAGTGGCGTCAAGGAATCGGCGCGCAAGAGGAAAGTGCCGGTGAAATCAAGGCAGGGAACGGCAACAAGCCGACGACTTCGAACCCGATGTCTGCACAGCCCAGAGCAATGAAAGCGGTGCGCGGTCGGCAGATGATTGCTGTCTCTCAAGGATGGCAGGGGTCGCTGTCATCCCAGAAAACAGATTAGATCCATAATATAAATAATGTAGTGAACCGGGGAGCCCGGCAACGGGCTCCCCCTTGTTTTGCCGCCTATTCTATTTTGCTATTTGCGTACCGTTCCCACTCGCTGTAGACGCACCCGCAGTACTGCTGGCGGTATAGTTCAAGCGGTTTGGTAATATGGCGGCTGTCTGAGTATCTTTTACGGAGGTCGGCGTAGAGGAATTCAACGCCCGTCTCCTCCGCTACGCTGGCTCCGATTTTGCGAATAAGCTCATGCTTCTGATGGGGACTGATGAGCAGGGTGGTGGTAAAGGCGCTGAATTTCTGTTCTCCAGCAACATCGGCAGTTCGCGAGAGGCGCATTTGAAAGCAATGGCGGCACCGCCCGGCTTCATGCCCGACCACCCGCCGGAAGTAATCGATAAAGTCATACCCGTCGCTGATAATCAATGGAAATTCTAATCTTGAGGACAGTGTCTTCATGGCATTCAGACGTTGCTCGTGTTCCATATAGGGGTGGATATTCGGGTTGTACCAGAAGGCGCTGACCTCATAGCCCTGCTCTCGCCAGTGATTGACGGTGTAGGCGGCGCAGTGCGCGCAGCATACGTGAACCAGCAGCGTTCTCATCCTGATTATAATTTTAAACAATCGGAACGGTAGAGAGCAAAGTCTGCTGTTTAACGGCACCAGATTTTTAATAAATGGTAAAAAATGCTAGAATAGGGCTAATTTTCTTAAGGAGGTGGACATTGTTTTACGAAGTACAGTATCCACAGCCCGAGCCCGGGCAGAAGCAGATTAAAGCCCTGGTGGTGCTGAATCCGGCGGAGTCGAGGAGGCTGCTGGCGAAAGCCACGGTGGCGCTACCCGAGGTACAGAACGCCTATAAGAACGGCATGATTATCATCGGACGCGGCATCACCAATGCCTTCGTCAGCGAAGAGCTCTTCGGGATAAAAATAGAGAACAAAGCCAATCAGACGGCGGGGCTCGTCTGCAATGGTATCACCAATAGCACCGTTGACCCACCGCCCTGCACCTGGCACGTTATCCGCAAGGGCAAGGTGGTGGAGGGGGCCGATTCCAACGTGGAGATACTTGATTTCGGCCCGGATGACGTCTTCATCAAGGGAGGCAGTGCCATAGATATGGAGGGCAATGCCGGCGTTTTCGCCTCCAGTGTGAAAGGCGGCACCATTGGCATGTGCTGGCCGATTGTGACGCCGCGCGGCTCGCATTTGATTATGCCGATAGGGCTGGAGAAGCTGGTGCCTTCGGTAATTGAAGCCTCCAGGCACACCGGGCAATCTTACTTCACATACAGCATGGGACTGCCGGCCAAGCTAATGCCAGTGGTTCTGGGTAAGGTGGTCACTGAAATTCAGGCCATCGGTGTAATGACCGGTGCCAAGGCGTACCACCTCGGCTCCGGTGGCGTCGGTGGTTCCGAGGGTGCGGTGGTGCTGGCGCTGGAGGGCGATGAGAAACGGGTGGAGAAGGCCTTTGAGCTGGTCAAGTCAATCAAAGGAGAGCCCCCGGTAAAGAAACCGGATAGTCTCCGGTTAAGTTCCGCCAAGGATTACAACTACGACCCGAAGGCACAGTTCGCTACGCTGGGGGGCGTTTAAGCTGGCTGTATAGAAAATTGACCTGAGCCAATCAGACCCGGGAGGTGGGAAAATGTTCTATGATTTTCCACGGGATTTCAAGAAGTTCGAGCCGGCGCCGGGATTTACAGTGCGAGTGGTATCCGGGCAGAATATCATGTTCTCCCATGTTACTCTGCAGCCCAATGCGGTAGCTCCTGTTCACAACCACGTTGAAGAACAGATGGGACTTGCTCTGGAAGGTGAAATGAAATTCACCATCGGGGATGAGACCAGGATAATAAGAAAAGGAGACATGTACCTGGTTCCATCCAAGACAAACCACGGGGGCACTGCCGGTGCGGCGGGTTTCATAGTGCTGGATGTATTCAGCCCACCCAGAGAGGCTTATAAATAGCGCATCAATAGGATGCCTTACAGCAGGGTTCCCTGCGGATGGTTCTGCCGGTTAAAAGGCAGCCCCAGGTGCTGGTAGGCGAGCTGGGTGGCGGTGCGACCGCGGGGCGTGCGCTCCAGAAAGCCCAGCTGCAGCAGGTAGGGCTCGTAGACGTCCATAATGGTGTCTGATTCCTCGCTGATAGCGGCGGCCAATGTCTCAAGACCAACCGGGCCGCCGTTAAACTTTTCCACAATCGTCCGCAGCAGCTTGTGGTCGACTTCATCCAGGCCGATGGTGTCGACTTCCAGTTTGGCCAGTGCCTCTACGGCAATGGTATGCGTGGCGGTGCCGTCGCCTTTTACCTGTGCGTAATCCCTGACTCGCTTCAACAGGCGATTAGCCACGCGCGGTGTGCCCCTGGCACGGCGGGCGATTTCCTTCAGTCCTTCACCTTCCGCCTCAATCTGCAAAATACGGGCGGAGCGGTGCAGGATTGACTCTATCGATTGCTGGTCGTAGAAATCAAGTCGGTAGACAGCGCCGAAACGATCGCGCAGAGGCGGGCTTAGAAGGGCGTAACGGGTGGTGGCGCCGATAAGCGTGAAATCGGGCAGGTTCAGTCGCAGGCTTCGGGCGCCGGGGCCCTTGCCAATGATGATATCCAGAGCATATTCTTCCATGGCCGGGTAGAGGATTTCCTCAACGGCGCGGCTGAGGCGGTGTATTTCATCGATGAAGAGGATATCCTGAGCATGCAGGTTGGTAAGTATGGCGGCGAGGTCGCCGGTGCGCTCAACGGCAGGCCCTGAGGTAATCCTGATGTTCACTCCCATTTCGGCAGCGATGATGTAGGCGAGGGTTGTCTTGCCCAGTCCGGGAGGTCCGTAGAGCAGCACGTGGTCCAGGGCTTCGCCTCTACCTTTCGCCGCCGTGATGGCGATGCTGAGATTCTCTTTAATCTTTTCCTGCCCGACGAACTCATTGAGGTGGCGCGGCCGCAGGCTGGTGTCAAGGGGAGTATCTTCAGCGCTGGGTTTACCTGATATAATGCGGGCTATTTCAACCTCACCCCCCGTTAATCCTCTGAGTTCGGCTCATCATCTTCAGCTGCCGCTGGTCCTGCTTCCTCTTCAGGAGCTGGTCGGCTGGATATATCTTCAGTATCTTCACCAAACAGCTGGTCCAGTAGTGCCTCCGGTGTTCCCACGGTCATCGGTCCCGGGGCCTCTTCGGTCATCTCACCGAATGCCAGTTCCGATAGCGCTCCCACCTCTTCCGGAAGCGCCTCCGGCTCCTCTTCGAGCGGCGGGTAATGAGCAGGAATCAGTTTGCCAATGATAACGTTTTCTTTGAGACCAATCAGCTTGTCTATTTTACCGTAGACAGCGGCTTCGGTAAGCACTCTGGTCGTCTCCTGGAAGGAAGCCGCCGCCAGCCAGCTATCTGTGTTCAACGAGGCTCTGGTGATACCCAGCAGCACCGTGTGCGCTGTGGCTGGTTCACCACCCTCCGCCAGCACTTTGGCGTTTATATCCTCGTAGGTGAACCTGTCTATGAGTTCGTCCGGCACCAGGTCAGTGTCACCGGCGGAATCAATGCGCACTTTGGCCAGCATCTGATGGACGATAATCTCAATGTGCTTGTCGTTTATATTGACGCCCTGTGAGCGGTACACCTTCTGGACTTCATCAACCATGTATTGCTGCACGGCTTCGCGCCCCAGAATGCGGAGGATGTCCTGAGGATTCACCGAGCCATCGGTAAGTTGCTGGCCCGCATGTATTGCGTCTCCTGACTGGACTCGGATACCGGCAGCCGTGGGGACAACGTATTCTCTTTCCTCCCGCTCTTCATAACTGATGAACAACTGCCCTTTAGTAACGCTCACCTCGCCGGCGATACGCGCCGCAATGGGTTGTGTCTCTTTAGAGGGCTTAACGTCTTTGCTTTTGGCTTTCTTTTTCGGGGCTTCGGTGGCGAGCACCGTGCCGATATCCACCCACTGCTTGTCCTGTACCATTGCCTGCCAGCCGGCGGGCAGGGAATATTCATCACGGTAAGTTTCGGAACTCATAATCTTGACTCTCCGGCCCTGGTCATCCTGAATGACGTCGGCGGTGCCATCTATTTCCGAGATAATAGCCTGACCCTTGGGGGTTCTGGCCTCAAAGAGTTCTTCCACCCTGGGCAGACCGCTGGTGATATCGAGGCCGACAACGCCACCGGTGTGGAAGGTACGCAGCGTAAGCTGGGTGCCCGGTTCACCAATGCTCTGGGCGGCGATGATGCCAACCGCCGTCTTGAGTTCAACCGGCCTGCCGTGGGCGAGGTCCCGTCCATAGCACGCCTGGCAGATACCCAGCTTGGACTGGCAGAAGAGGGGCGACCTGACATGCACTCGGTCAATTCCGGCGTTGATGATTTCGGCCGCTTTCTGCGCATTGATTTCCTCGTTGCGGTCAACGATGATTTTTCCGGTTTTGGGGTGGGCTATCGGGCTTGCTGCCAGCCTGCCGGAGATGCGCTCGTCAAACGGTGGCAGCAGCGCTTTTTCTTGCGGCTCTGAAATCCAGATGCCGTCCACAGTGCCGCAGTCCTCTTCAAAAATAATGACGTCCTGGGACACATCAATGAGTCGGCGGGTTAGGTAACCGCTTTCCGAAGTTCTAAGCGCCGTATCGGCCAGGCCTTTTCGCGCGCCGTGCGTGGAAATAAAGTACTCCAGGACAGTATGTCCTTCCCGCAGGCTGGATTTAATGGGGTAGTCAATGATTTTGCCGGAAGGGTCGGTCATCAGACCGCGCATGCCGGCCATCTGTGTTATCTGGGATATATTACCTTTGGCTCCGGAAGTGGCCATCATGTAAATGCCGCCGTAGCGGTCAAGGGTTTCCGAGATGGTGCTGGTGATGCGGTCCATGGTTTCCATCCAGACGCCAACGACACCGTTATACCGCTCATCGTCGGTTATCAATCCGCGGTTAAACTGGTTCTCAATAATGGCTATCCTCTCTTCCGCTTCCTCGAGTAGCTTGGCTTTACCTTCCGGCACCTCGATATCATTCATGGCAATGGTAATGCCGGACTTGGTGGCGTGGTGAAAGCCCAGTTGCTTGATGCTGTCAAGGACTCTGGCAGTCTCTGCATCATCCAGCATGCGACAGCACTCTGAGACAATCTGTTTGAGTCCGGATTTGTCAATTACTTTGTTCTGGAAACCAAGTTCCGGCGGGAGGATTTCGTTAAATATTATACGACCTATGGTAGTCTCCAATTGTTGACCGTCTCCACTCTTATTTCTGACTAGGATTTTGGCGCGGAGGTCAACATTATCCAGTTCGTAGGCGAGCTTGGCTTCATCAAAACTGCCAAAACGCTTGCCTTCACCTTTAGCCCCGGCTCTTTCCGTGGTCAGGTAGTAACAGCCAAACACCATATCAAGGGTGGGGGTAACCGTTGGTTCACCGCTACTGGGCAGCAGCATGTTGTTCTGGCTGAGCGCAAGCTCCCTCGCCTCGCGTACCGCGGCTCTGGAGAGCGGGATATGACAGGCCATCTGGTCGCCATCAAAGTCAGCATTGAACGCCGAGCAGACGAGCGGGTGAATCTGGATGGCACTGCCATCAATTAGAACCGGCTCAAATGCTTGAATGCTGAGGCGATGCAGAGTAGGGGCCCGGTTCAGCCAGACCGGGCGTTCCTTTACCACTTCTTCCAGAATATCGTACACTTCCGGCTTGGCTCTTTCCACCAGTCGCCGGGCACTCTTTATATTCGGGGCGAGTCCCTGCATTACCAGACGGTGCATGACAAAGGGCTTGAAGAGTTCCAGGGCCATTCGTCTGGGCAAACCGCACTGGTTCAGCCCGAGTTCCGGGCCAACCACGATAACAGAACGACCGCTATAATCTACCCTTTTACCGAGCAGGTTCTGGCGGAAGCGTCCCTGTTTACCACGGAGCATATCGGAGAGTGATTTCAATTTATGATTGCCACTCACCGAGATTGCCCGACCGCG
Organism: uncultured Dehalococcoidaceae bacterium; assembly: GCA_964493435.1. Classification (GTDB taxonomy): domain Bacteria; phylum Chloroflexota; class Dehalococcoidia; order Dehalococcoidales; family RBG-16-60-22; genus E44-bin89. The sequence goes on from CAZBMB010000006.1 coordinate 41,397, forward strand.
TCGGCCATTATCGATGAGTGAGTCAACAGCTTCCTGTAGCATACGCTTTTCATTGCGAACGATGATTTCCGGGGCGCCGATTTCTATCAGATGGCGCAGGCGATTGTTGCGGTTGATAACCCGCCGGTAAAGGTCATTGAGGTCGCTGGTAGCGAACCTGCCACCATCCAGCTGGACCATAGGTCGCAGGTCCGGGGGCAGTACCGGCAGAACTGTCAGTATCATCCATTCCGGTTTGTTCCCGCTGTTGCGGAACGCCTCCACCACCCGCAGCTGCTTGCTCGCTTTCTTGCGCTTCTGCCCGGAAGAGGACTGGGTTTCCAGTAATAAATTATTGCGCACCTTATCCATGTCAATATCCCGTATAATCTGGAGTATGGCTTCAGCGCCCATCCCGGCTTCAAAAACCTCGCCATGTTTTACCTTCAAGTCATGGTACTGGCTCTCGTTGAGCATCTCTTTCACGTGCAGGTTCTTCAGCCGTTCCACCTCGTTGGTCAGCTTTTCCTCAAGCTGTATCTTCTCGTCGGTGGAGTGGCGGCGCAGTTCGTTGATTTCCTCAACGCTGGCCCCCTCTTTCTCCATCTGGGCGATTCTTTCATCAACCGCTTTCTGGCGTTCGGTAATTTCACCGGAGACACTTTCCTGCAATTGCCCGATCGCTTCCTGGCGTGCCTCTTCATTGACCGTAGTTACCATGTAGTTGGAGAAGTAGAGGACATGTTCTAGGCTGCGTGGTGAGAGGTCAAGCAGCAAGCCCAGGCGGCTGGGTGTTCCCTTGGCGAACCAGATATGGCTCACCGGGCACGCCAGCTCAATATGTCCCATACGTTCCCGGCGTACCTTGGCCCGGGCCACCTCAACGCCGCACTTGTCGCAGATTACGCCCTTGTAACGAATCTTCTTGTACTTGCCGCAGTAACACTCAAAGTCCTTGGTGGGGCCAAATATTCTCTCGCAGAACAGGCCATCTCGTTCTGGCTTTAGCGTGCGATAATTGATGGTTTCCGGTTTGGTTACCTCACCATATGACCAGCTGCGGATTTGCTCCGGCGAGGCCAGGGAAATACGTACGGCATCAAAATCATTAATCTCCAGCATCTTCTTCTGTTACCTCTTCTAAAGACATGTCTTCACCCGGGGTTGTTTCGGATTCGAGCTTGGTCGTTTCTTCACTCGCAGTCGATTCCGTTTCCAGTTCAGGGATATCTTCAAGCGCAATTGGTTCGGCTTCAATTTTGGGGGCTTCTTCAATCGCTTCTTCACCTGCGGCCATGCCCGTCTCTCTTTCGTTGATTACTTCAAGGGCAAGCCCCAGACTCTGCAGTTCTTTGACCAGAACCTTGAATGACTCTGGCACTCCCGGTTGAAGGATATCCTCACCTTTGATAATCGCTTCATAGCCTTTTGCCCGCCCGGTGACGTCGTCTGACTTTATGGTGAGCATCTCCTGCAGGTTATGGGCCGCGCCATAAGCTTCCAGTGCCCATACCTCCATTTCGCCAAAGCGCTGGCCACCGAACTGGGCCTTGCCGCCTAGAGGCTGTTGCGTAATCAGTGAGTATGGGCCGGTAGAGCGGGAATGGACCTTGTCCTCAACCAGGTGAATGAGCTTCATCATGTAAATACTGCCCACGGTTACCTGCTGGTCAAAAGGCTCACCGGTTCGCCCATCGCGTAACACTACCTTGCCGAACGTCGGTGGGACAGTACCCCTTTCCTGGCTGACTTTTTCCGTTGTCTGCTGTAACTCATTTTGGCTCAATTCCCGGCTCTGTACACCAAGTTCCTCCAGCCAGATGCGCAGACAGACAGCTCTTGCCTCGCCGGGATAGTCTTCGTTGAAAACCCGGTCACCGTCATAGCCGTGACCGGCAACCCAGGCTTTGGCCGCTTCCAGGTGAATCGATGACGGCTCTTTTTGTGGTGAATAATCAACGGCGGCTGCTTTATGGGCGATCCAGGCTCTCGCCAGGGCGTCCTCAATGGCAATGTCATTGGCGCCGTCAAAAACCGGGGTGAGCACCTTGAAGCCCAGCGTCTGCGCTGCCCATCCGAGGTGGGTCTCCAGAACCTGACCGATGTTCATGCGGGAGGGGACCCCAATGGGGTCAAGGATGATATCAACCGGCGTGCCATCAGGCAGATATGGCATGTCCTCTTTCGGGGCAATAAGGGCGATAACCCCCTTGTTGCCATGGCGTCCGGCCAGCTTATCACCTACAGAGACCTTTCTTTTCTGGGCGATCCATACCTGTACCCATTCATTGACGCCGGCGGGCAGGTCGTCACCGCTGTCCCGGCGGGAGTATATTCTGACATTGATAACTTTGCCCCACTCGCCATGTGGAACGCGTAGTGAGGTATCTTTCACATCACGGGCCTTCTCACCGAATATCGCCCGCAGCAGTTTCTCTTCAGCGGAAAGCTCCGTCTCACCACGGGGAGTGATTTTACCGACCAGTGTATCATCAGGTCCTACTTCGGCGCCGATTCTGATGATGCCGTATTCGTCGAGCTCGCGGAGGCTTTCCTCGCCAACATTGGGGATATCACGGGTAATTTCTTCCGGGCCAAGTTTGGTATCACGTGCTTCCACTTCATGTTTGGCAATATGGATTGAGGTGAACTTATCATCTTCCACCAAGCGGCTGCTGATGATGATGGCATCTTCAAAATTATAGCCTTCCCAGCTCATGAAAGCGCAGAGCACGTTTTGACCCAGCGCCAGTTCACCGTTTTCCGTGGCCGAGCTATCAGCAATCACCTGTCCGGCTTCCACACGGTCACCTTTATTAACCAGGGGGCGTTGATTGACGCATGTGCCCTGGTTGGTACGTATGAATTTCATCAGTTCATATTCGTCTTTATGGCCGCTATCCGTGGTGATGATGATGCGATATCTGGCTTCAGCACCGGCATCGTTAACGCTGCCGATTTCAGTAATAACACCGGCATTCTTGGCAAAGATAACCTGACCGCTGTGTCTGGCCGCCTCTGTCTCCATACCGGTGGCCACCACAGGCGCCTCGGGCGCGAGCAAGGGCACCGCCTGCCGCTGCATGTTGGCGCCCATCAGGGCGCGGTTGGCGTCATTATGCTCTAGGAAAGGTATCAGTGCCGTGGCCACGCTGACGATTTGCATGGGGGAAACGTCCATCAGGTCAATGTTATCCGCCGTCTCCAGCAGGTAGTGGCTGCCTCGCCTGGCCTCCACCCTTTCCTCCAGGAACTGGCCATTTTCGCCCAAGCGGGCATTTGCCTGCGCGATGGCGAATTCTTCTTCCTCATCGGCAGACAGCAGAATAATTTCATCGGAAACAAAAGGCTTGACTTTGACTCTGATATCAGCGAGTTTGGCCAGCTTGGCAGCAATGGCGGGAGTCACGGTGGCATTTGCCCTGACCGCGATATTCCCTTTACTATCGACCACTTTTTCTCTGACCGCCCTGCCGACCAGTTGCTCATCGGTGCTGTTCATCTCGGCGATAACCTTGCGGTAGGGTGTCTCGATGAAACCGTACTCGTTGATGCGACTGTAGGTAGCCAGCGAGCCAATGAGGCCAATATTCGGGCCTTCCGGCGTCTCAATGGGGCATATCCGGCCGTAGTGGGAAAAATGAACGTCGCGTACATCAAAGCCGGCGCGCTCGCGTGAGAGGCCGCCAGGTCCCATTGCGGAAAGGCGGCGCTTGTGCGTGATTTCGGCCAGCGGATTGGTCTGGTCCATGAACTGCGAAAGCTGTGAGCTGCTGAAAAATTCTCTTATCGCCGCCACAATGGGGCGGATGTTTATCAGCGCGCTGGGGGTAATGGCTTCTGTGCCGATGATGCTCATGCGCTCCCTGACCGCCTGGGCAAGGCGCAGCAGACCGACATGAAACTGGGTCTGTATCAGTTCGCCTACGGTGCGGACGCGCCGGTTGCCAAGGTGGTCAATATCATCGCCATAGTCAACGCCGTTGTTAATCATGATGAGGTGCCGGACAATCTCCAACATGTCGTCCCTGGTCAGGGCACGCTCTTCCAGCTGTCTGAGCGTCTCCTCAAGCATCGTGTAAAACTGTAGTAGCTCTTCCTGGTGGTTTAGTTTGTTGGCTAACGCTGCTTTGAGCTCTTTGCATATCCGGATGACCTCGCGGTCGTTGCGTTCTCCGGCCTGGCGCAGGCGGGAAACGAGCTCCGTTGCTTCAAAGGGGAGCTCCAGTGCCTGGATACCGCTTAATATCTTTTCCGCGGCGATGCGGAACAGGCCGAGCCGCTTGTTGAGCTTGTAGCGTCCGACCGTTCCCAGGTCATAGCGCAGCGGGTCGAAGAACAGGTTCTGTATCAACTTCTTGGCATTATCCAGATTCGGCAGCTCTCCCGGCCTGAGTTTGCGGTAGATGTCAAGCAGGGCTTCCGCCTCCTCTCTGATGGTTGGGTCGCGCTCAAGGGTGGTGGCGATGTACTGGTGTTCGGGATTGTTATCGTCGCTGGTGAAGAGGTTGAGCAGCTGCTCGTCACTACTGTACCCGATGGCGCGGAGCAGCGTGGTGACGGGGATTTTCCGCTTGCCGTCTATCTTGGCGGATAGGATACCACGGTTGCTGGTCTCGAATTCCAGCCAGGCACCGCGGGTGGGGATAAGCTTGGCGAAGCAGAGTTCGCGGCCAGTGGCCGCATCTTCCTCAACGGTGAAGTAGACGCCGGGGGAGCGCAGGAGCTGGCTGACCACCACTCTTTCGGCACCGCTGGTGATAAAGGTGCCTTTGGCGGTCATCAGCGGTATGTCTCCGAGGAAGAGGTCCTGCTCTTTAATCTCCCCGGTCTCTTTGATAAGCAGTTGTACCCGGACGTAAAGGGGGACGGAAAAAGTTAAATTACGGTCGCGGCACTCCAGCTCGGAGCGGCCCTGACGCGGTTCACGGAACTCGTAGCCGATGAAGCTGAGTTCCAGCTTGTTGCTGGTCAGTGTTTTAATCGGCGAGACTTCATGTAGCAGATGCTTGAGGCCGTCTTCCTGGAAGCGCTGGAAGGAGTCCAGCTGGACTTTAATCAGATTGGGGACATCTAGAATCTGGGGTAATCTGGCGTAGGATTTTCTGGGGACGAGATGAGTAGACTGCTCACTCACTGGTGAAATAGAAACCATACCTGTACCTGCTCCTTAAAAAAGACAAAAAATCCCTAATCTATTGCTTCAAAAACCGAGGCATGTGGCACTAATGCCTATAATGAAAGGAAACATATAATAGGGAAAATCCCTCTGAGGCCATAGTCAAAGATTAATAATACCACTAAATGGAAATTTTGTCAAGACTGATGGGGGCTAAATTGCTAAATTAAATTTAATGGGGGGTGGCATTCTATTTTAATACTATGGGTCAAGTCTAAGATACGTTTTGTAATATCCATTCTCAATCTCCCAATATTGCTGATATTCCACCTTCATCCCATTTTCAGTATGCTCATTTTTCCAAATTAGAGATTCAACCTTGTTAAGTAAATCTATTTTTTCAGTTGCAATTGTTTTCAATTGTTCATAGTCCGTTGGCACTTCCTTATTTAAATGGTGGAAATCCTGCCTCTGTTGATCCCCATATATATCCCTCAAAAATTTGCTTACATCCGGCTGAACACCCTCGTTTACCAACTTGTGGATATTAGCTCCGAATTTTTCAGCAGGCGGGTTGCCTGTCCATTTTTCAAACAGAAAACGTGCATATGCTTCAGCCACAGATTGGCACAATGCAATGCACGCAAAATAACATCCGTTTTTAAACGTTAACTGGCATTCGGACGATGCCTGTGCAAAATAATGATTTCCAATAATTGGTTGTCTTTGGTTTATCATTCTTTCTTCTTCTTACTTGGTCTGCCTGCTTTTCTGTCTTCATACTTAATTATAGCACTGCATTTAGAACCAAAAATTTAATGTGTATCCCCATCCTGCTATAATTAAAACAGGACAAAAAATGACCACGGCAAGGTTAATAATAGCGGTTGTCAGCACCCTGATAGAAGAGTTTGCCTTCTACGCCATATGGCGCTGGCTGCTGCCGGAGTTTGACATATATTTGCCAGTGTGGGTGCTGGTGGCGGTGATGGCCTTCTGGGCGGTGTTCGCCATCACCAGCTTCATTCTGGTCACCCGCGTCCTGAGGCGTCAGGCGCTGGTGGGCCTGCCCACGATGGTGGGGACGAGGGGCAAAGTGAGCAGCCCGATAAGTCCGGAGGGGCAGGTGATGATAAAGGGCGAGCTCTGGACGGCCAGGTCAATAGACGGGGATATCAATACCGGGGAGGCGGTAACGGTGGTGGGGCAGGACAGCCTGCAGCTCATCGTGCGGCGGGCGGGCGGCGCCTCTAAACGTTGAACAGGAAGGTGATGACATCGCCGTCCTGCACGATGTATTCCTTCCCTTCCAGTCTGAGCAGCCCGTGTTTGCGACCTTCCGCCAGGCTGCCGCACTTCATCAGGTCATCGTAGCTGATGACCTCGGCCCTTATAAAACCCCGTTCCATATCAGAGTGGATTTTCCCGGCAGCTTTCACCGCGCTGGTGCCGTGCGGAATGGACCAGGCCCTGACTTCATCGTGGGCGGTGGAGAAAAAAGAGAACAGTCCCAGCAGCTCGTAGGACTGCTGGATAACGCGGTCAAGCCCCGACTCGGTCAGGCCAAAGTCAGCGCGGAACTCAGCGGCCGCCGTCTCATCCAGCTGGCCGAGCTCCATCTCCAGCTTACCGCAGAGGGCGATGATGCGGGACTTTTCCAGTTTATGGCGGGAGCTCAACTCTGCTTCAAGATCGGACACCCCGGGCAGCTGCTCTTCCCCGATATTGACCACGATGAGCAGCGGTTTGGCGGTGAGGAACTGATAGCCGGCGAGCAGTCGTACGTCTCCGGCGGCCAATGATAGTGACCGTATGGGTATATCCTTTTCCAGTTCCGCTTTTAATTTCTGGATAAGCCCTTGCTCGTGGAGGAAGGCCTGGCGCTCCGGAGGCTTGGCCCCTTTAAGTGAAGTCTCAATTCTCTCCAGCCTGCGCTCGATGATGGCCAGGTCAGAGAAAACGAGTTCCAGGTTCATATTGGCGATGTCGCGCTCAACGTCAAGGCTGCCTTCGGGGTGGGGTACGCTATCGTCGGTGAAAGCACGGACAACGTTAATCAGGGCATCGGCATTGCTGAGGTGGTTGAGCAGCTCGCCGCCGATTCCCGGGCCGGTTACCAGGCTCTTCACCGACGCCCCGACGTCGATGTATCTCACCTCGGCGGGAACGACTTTTTTCGGCTGCAGCATATCGGTCAGCGTCTTTAGGCGCGGCTCGGGGACTTTGGCGACGCCGATGTGCGCGGTGTGCCCGTCCAGAGCAATGCCGCCGCCTTCGGCCTTGCCCCCGGTAAGGGCATTGAAGACGGTGCTTTTGCCGCTTTTACCAGGCCCGATGACGCCAACAGCAATACTCATCGGTTCGACTGCACGTCCGCAGGCGGAGATATTGACTACTGCGGACTCGACTTTTTAATTACCTCTCTCGCCTGCTTCAGGGCGTAGTCCCGTTCTTTGTTCAACAGGTTCTCGTTGGCGGCGATGTCCAGCAGGGCGAGCAGGGAATCGTGAGTGCAAATAACTCCCAGCTGTTCGATGGCTTTCGTCCTGATGTCAGCTGGTAGTTTCATATCAGCAGCAATCTCGGACAGTTTCTTCAATTCATCAGGTTTCTCTGACATTGATGCACCTCTTAATTCAAGCAATATCAGGCGATATCTTTTAGCTGATATAAAGTCTACTCTTTGCGGGACAATTTCTCAATAGGGTTTTGTAATTATAGGCGCTGAACACCTGTATATTTGTTATGGTAGAATGAGGGGGCGAATAATGGGGGAGGGATGAGCTTTTGCTCTACGTTCTGTACGGAGAAGATGATTTTTCCCGGCAACTGGCGCTGAATGAGATAAAAAGCACCATCGGTGACGAGACTGCTCTGGCCACCAATACCACTTTGCTTGACGCACCGCAGGCGACCATTGACCAGCTACAAGCAGTGGCTGGGGCGATGCCTTTTCTCGCCGAGAAGCGACTGGTTATCATTCAGGGCCTGCTGGGGCGCTTTGAGTCCAGGGGGAAGTCGGGACGGCGGAAAAAGAACGCTGGCACCTCAGACCGGCAGGGTGAACTCCAGCCGCTGGCCGATTATCTGCTGGCCGTACCCGAAAGCACGATAGTGGTGCTTGTCGACGGGAAGATAAACAATAAGAATCCCCTGCTCAACGCACTCTCCGCAAAGGCCAAGGTGAAGTCCTTCCCGCTGCTGGAGAAGAATAGACTGGATCAGTGGATAAATAGCCGGGTAGCGGAGAGAGGTGGCAGCCTATCCCAGTCGGCAGCTGGCCTGTTGACCAGTTACGTCGGCAGCAACCTCTGGGTAATGGCCGGTGAGATTGACAAGCTGCTCCTATTCGCCGAGGGCAGACGGATTGAGGCCGATGATGTAAAGAGGGTGGTGAGTTACGTTCATGAAGCCAGCGTCTTCGACTTGGTGGATGCCATTCTTGAATTCAGGGGGGGTGTGGCCGAGAAACTGGCGGAGCAGTTGCTGCAGAGGGGCGCGTCGCCGACCTATGTTCTGGTAATGCTTACCAGGCAGGTGCGGTTAATCGTCCGGATAAAAGAATTGAAAAACCAGCGCCGGTCGGAAGCAGAGATTATGGGCCGGCTGGAAATGACCTCCCCATATGCCTTGCGTCGGACACAGGAACGGGCCAGCCGGTACACGCTGGCGCGGCTGAAGGAGGTATATCACCGGCTTCTGGAGACTGACCTGTCGATTAAAACCGGGAGATATGACGCCGAGCTTGCCCTGAACATATTAATCGCCGAACTCAGCCAGGGGGCAAAGGTTCAGATAGGGTAAATTTCGTTTGACAGCTATAGCGTCTTACGCCTAAAATCAAGTAACCAACCGCCCGTTCAGTTATTATGCGGAGACATAAATGACCAGCGATGAACTGAGAGATGCATATTTAAATTTTTTCGCCGAGAAAGGGCATGATATCATACCCAGTTCCTCGCTTATTCCCCACGGCGACCCCACCCTTCTCTTCACCAGTGCCGGCATGGTGCAGTTCAAAGACTATTACCTGGGCCGGGCCGTTCCGTCCAACCCCCGCCTTGCCTCGTGCCAGAAATGCTTCCGCATGACGGATATAGAGTCGGTCGGTGATGCCAGCCACCTGACCTTTTTTGAGATGCTGGGCAACTTCAGCATCGGCGACTATTTTAAGAAAGAGTCAATAGCCTGGGCATGGGAGTTTGCTACCGAGCGACTGAAACTGCCGCCGGAGCGTCTCTGGGCAACCATCTACCTGGATGATGACGAGTCCTTCCAGTACTGGAAGGACATTGGTGTTCCCGAGGGTAAAATCCTGAGATTTGGTGAGGAGGACAACTACTGGGGTCCGGCGGGCGATACCGGACCCTGCGGGCCGTGCAGTGAATTACATTATGACTTTGGCGAAACAGTCGGCTGCGGCAAGCCTGACTGCAAGCCGAACTGCGGGTGCGGACGCTTTTCTGAAATATGGAATCTGGTCTTCACCCAGTATGACCAGGACGAGAATGGGAACCGGACCCCGCTGCCCAAGCCCAATATTGACACCGGCATGGGGCTGGAGAGAACGGTGGCGGCGGTCACCGGCAAGGCCTCGGTTTATGAGACCGAGCTTTTTATGCCACTGCTGGGAAGCATATCAGCGCTGAGCGGGAAAAAGTACGGGACGGATAAAAAGACCGATGAAGCCATGAGGGTGGTTGCCGAGCATGGACGGGGCATCACCTTTCTCATTGCTGATGGCGTTATCCCCAGCAACGAGGGCAGGGGGTATGTCCTGCGGCGACTGCTGCGCCGGGCTGCCCTTTTTGGCCGGAGGCTGGGGCTGGATAAGCCATTCCTGACCGAGATAGCCAAAGAAACCGTTGGCCTCATGAGGCATATCTATCCAGAGATAAAGGAAAGGCAGGGATTTATTCTCAAGTTAATTGAGTTTGAGGAGGCCCTGTTTGAGGAGGCCCTCAGTACCGGACTGGAACTGCTTGATGACATGCTTGGGGGACTGGCGAAAAAGGGGAAAAATGAAATCACGGGGGAACAGGCATTCAAACTATACGATACCCATGGTTTTCCCGTGGAAATTACGCGGGAGATTGCCCGTGAGCGGGGTATGACCGTGGACGAGGTTGGCTTTGAGCGCGAGATGGAGAAGCAGCGGGAAAGAGCCAGAAAGGCGGAACTGTCAGCTTCGGGAAAGAAAGCGGCGTCGGAACTTACTACTCTGCAGCGCTCTTATGAAACGACACCGTTTGTCGGCTATCACGGTTTAAACCACAAATCAGTGATTATAGACTTGCTGGTTGATGGCAGTACTGTGGACAACGTGGAGAAAGGGCAGACCGCCAGCATTGTTCTGGAAACGACGCCTTTCTACGGGGAGATGGGCGGTCAGGTGGGCGATACCGGCCAGATTCGCGGTGCCTCAGGGCAGTTCACCGTAACCGATACCATCAGAATCCCGCCTGATATCACTGTCCATCAGGGGAAGGTGGCTGATGGCGCTCTGGCAGTGGGCGACGAGGTTGAAGCCGAGGTTGACCAGGCCAGGCGTCTGGATATCGCCCGCAACCACACCGCCACCCACCTGCTGCAGCACGCACTGCGCGGCGTCCTCGGCGAGCATGTGCAGCAGAGAGGCTCGCTGGTAGCGCCGGACCAGTTCCGCTTTGATTTCTCCCATCTGAATGCCATGCTGAGGGAGGAGATAGAGTCGGTGCAGCTTCGGGTTAACGAGAAAATCCGTCAGAACCTGCCCGTCTACGATGAGGAATTGCCCTACAAGCAGGCGATTGCCGGGGGCGTCATAGCACTTTTTGACGAGAAATATGGCGATACGGTACGAGTGCTGCGCATTGGTGAACCACCCATAAGCTCGGAGCTTTGCGGTGGCACCCACGTGGGGTCAACCGGGGAAATTGGATTCTTACATATCGTCGCCGAGAGCAGCATCGGCGCCGGACTACGCCGCATTGAGGCGGTGACGGGACGGGGGGCGGAGGAATTTATACAGAAGCGTTTTGCAAACTTACAGGGTACTGCTGAATCTTTGGACACTGAACTAGACAAAGAACGCAAAAAAGTTCTGGCGCTGGAAAGGGAACTGGCCAGGCTCAGGGCGGAGTCATTGCTCAGCCAGACTGAAGAGATAAACGGGGTAAAGGTGCTGGTTGCCAGGGTGCCTCCTTCACGGGTAGAGATACTGCGGGAGATGGCCGATTTTATTCGTGATAAGTTGAAGAGCGTTATTCTGGTACTGGGCACTTTATCCGAGGGGAAGCCAACGTTTCTGGCGGCGGTAACTCCTGATCTGGTTTCCCGCGGCTATGACGCCGGTAAAATTGTAAGGGAAGTGGCGCAGGTGACGGGTGGCGGAGGTGGGGGCAAACCTAATCTTGCCCAGGCGGGCGGCAAGAACAAAGAGAAACTGGATGAAGCCCTCCGCCTGGTGAAAACTTTGATCTAAAGCAGCCCGTCGTTTCGGGGGTGGCGAAGACGCGCAGTCTGGGTCTGGATATCGGTGACCGGCGAATCGGGGTGGCCATGAGCGACCCTCAGGGCATACTGGCCAGCCCGCTCACCATTATCAATCGTACCGACGAAAAGTCGGACATCGATGCTATTCTAGCCATAGTTGACCAGAACCAGGTGGTGGTGGTGGTGGTGGGCCTGCCGCTTTCTATGAACGGCAGCATCGGCCCGCAGGCGGAGAAAGTACAGGATTTTGCCCGTCGGTTGAGCCGGCATGCGGAAGTGCCCATTGAGTTCAGGGATGAGCGCTTGACCACCGTGGATGCACGAAGAATAATTAAGATGAACAGGAAAAGCCGTAAGACTAAGGACGACGCCATGGCCGCTGCGCTCATACTGCAGAGTTATCTAGAGGAAAAAATAGCCTAGGGTATTGACATAATAATTTTTTTATATTATAATTGCTTTGACAAAGTAATATATGACTATGGCACCTTTTGATAACTACTATAATGTTATAGAGGCTGGTAGGCGTCTCAAGGTTCATCCTGAGACAGTTAAGCGGTTGTGCCGGCAGGGAGATATACCGGCGATAAAGATACATAACACGTGGCTGATAAGTGGCGATATTCTGGACAATTTTGCCGGGACTTATGTTTCCAGGCGTGGTGCCAGAAAAAGATTGATAAATTGAAGGAGAATAGAAAGGGTATTCTGTTAAAGGGGGGTGGATTGGCCGATGAAACGCGGTAAGACTATCCGTATCTTGGTGGTAGCTGTGCTGCTTTGTGGTTGGCTTACAGTCATGTCAGGTCCACAGGTTATGGCGGCGCCGCTGATTAATCTATCGCCTAACTCTGGTGCTGTGGGGACAATGGTTACCATTTCCGGGGAAAACTGGGATTCCTTTAAAGGGGACGAAATATACATCTTTTTTGATAATGAGGAAATCAGGCCAATTGTGGTGCCGCAAACGGGCAGTTTTCAATTTTATTTTAATATTCCGGAAGATGCGACGCCCGGAGAACATGTAATCAGGGTAAGGGCGGAATGGGGCTCAACGCTGGTAACAAACACCTTTACCGTCCTGGAACCTGAAATCAACCTCAGCGCCAAGTCGGGTTCGGTAGGCCGCAAGCTTATTGTGGATGGCAAAGGTTTCTACGCAGACAGAGTGGTGACCATATATTTTGATACCAGAGTAATGGGCACGCTGACGGCATCAACAACTGGTGAATTCAGTTACAGCTTTAATATCCCGGACAGCAAGGCTGGAAAGCACGTAATTACGGTCAGCAACGCCGAAGGTAATGCCCACGAAGTTGAGTACGAGGTGCTCCCCCTGATTACCCTGAATCCAGTTACCGGGGCGGTGGGGAGTATATTGAAGGTCAGCGGCAATGGCTTTGCCTCTAAGAGTGACATGTCCATTTTTTTCCAGTCCAAAGAGGTTGCCTATGCCAAGACAGATGAATTCGGCACATTTTCGTTAGCCTCCTTCAACGTGCCGAAAGCGCTTCCGGGAACATATGACGTTATGGTTAAGGATGAATATGGGAATGCGGCGAAATACGAGTTCACCATCATTGCCGGAGCCAGCGTTGACCAGACTATGGCCAGTGTTGGCAACGAGCTCACCATCAGTGGCACAGGGTTTAGTGCTGGTGGGGAGATAGTCATGGAATATGATGGCGTGGCCGTGGCTACTATTACTGCGGATAACACCGGGGCGTTTGAGGTCGTTTTCAAGGTACCGGCAGACCAGTTTGGAGAGCATGTAATCACCATAAGTGACGGCGTGAATACGAGCCAGATTGTCTTTGAAATTGAATCGGAGGCACCGCCAGTGCCGGTGCTGGTATCGCCCGATGATTTAAGCGCCGTGAAGGCAGCGACTCATTTTGACTGGGAGGACGTTGACGATCCCAGTTTGCCGGTACGCTACCAGTTGCAGATAGCATCAGATGGCAATTTCACTTCCGTGGTTCTCCAAAAAACGCTGGCCGAATCTGAATATGCATTGAGTGATGCGGAAGCGCTGGCAGCAATGACGGAGGACTCGCCCTACTACTGGAGAGTTAAGGCTATTGATGGTGCGGCAAACGAGAGCGGATGGTCATCATCCAGGTCATTCTTCGTTCTGGCACCATCGGCACCGGGATTATTGCTGCCGGAAGATGGTGAAAAAGCGGAAGCCGAGGTATATTTTGACTGGGAGGATGTCACCAGCTTAAGCCCGCCTGTGGTTTATCAGGTTCAGGTTGCGTCCGGCGGAAATTTCGCCGAACTGGTACTGGAGAAAAAGGATTTGACCGAGTCTGAATATACCGTAACGAAAGACGAGAAACTGGCGGCGGTGAAGAAAGACGCACCTTATTACTGGAGGGTTAGAGCTATTGATAGTGCTGGGAATAAGAGTGAATGGTCAGTACCCGGTTCATTTCACGTCGGTTTTTATCTGGCACTGCCCAGCTGGGCGCTTTATATACTTATTGCCATTGGTGCCATAATCATTGGTTTTCTGGCCTTCTGGCTGGGAAGGAGAACCGCTTTCGGCGAATCATAGCGGACAAATTCAGGCAAAGCATTGCCTATCAAAATAGTTAAATTTACGTTATAAATAAGGGGGATGATATGAAATATAAAAAGATATTGAGGATTTTTAGTCTGGTTATCGTTATTGCCATGCTGGTGGTGGCGATGCCGGTGACCGCACAGACACGCTCTGTTGATCTGGACCCCGAGGAGGGAACCGTTGGCAGTACGGTCACCGCCGTGGGCGAAGGTTTCAATAAGAGTACCGAGGATACTGACCGATATGCGGTCCTTTTCTTCTCCAGCGAGGAAGCGTCGACTCTCGACGATATTGACGACGACGTGACCATCTACGAGATAATCAGGGACGGGGTGTACCTTGATACAAACGGTGAATTCGATATCGATTTCACTGTTCCGGAAGAATTAAATGACGGCGATGACGATGTAACGGTTACAGCGGGCACGTATTACGTCTATGTGTGTCACTATAACCTTGATGCGACGATTTCCCCCAGAATCCGGGCGGCGGCCGAGTTTACCGTAATCGGTGGCGATATCACCATTGACCCTGAGGAAGGGCCGGTGGGTACCGAGGTGGAAATCAGCGGTGAGAACTTTGCTGACAGGGAAGATATCGCCGTATACTGCGATGACGACGAGTTGGATATTGAAAGCGGCGATGACCGGACGGATAGTGGCGGCGAATTTACCACTATCGTTATCATTCCGAAAAACACGGCTGGTGCGCATACTATCAGAGTGGTCGTGGGCAGCAGCGAAGCGGAGGCTGAGTTCACCGTCGAGACAGAGATACTTCTTGACCCAACGTCGGGTAATGCCGGGGCTGAAGCTTTGGTGAGCGGCACCGGCTTTGCGCGGAGGAGCGACGTGGTCGTCTATCTCAACAATGTGGGAATAGCCACACAAACCACCGGTACGAAAGGCAGCTTTGAGACTACCCTTACCATTCCCGAGCTTGATGCCGGTATTTATGACGTGGAGGCGGAGGATGAGGAGGGGAATATGGACACGGCCAAGTTCACGGTAATCGTTTCGGAGTCAACGCAACCATCCCCATCCCCGACTCCAACTCCAACACCGGCACCATCGCCGACGGCGATAAACACCAGCGCCACCAGCGGCAAAGCTGGTTCTGACCTCATCATCACCGGCGCCGGATTTGCCGCCGGCGGAACGGTTACCATCAAGTTTGGCGAGGAGGTTCTGGACACGGTTACCGCTGATGCCAGCGGTATGTTTGTGGCTATGCTGAAAGTTCCAGCAGGCAAAGCCGGGGAACACAAGATAACCATCAGTGACGGTACGAATACAAATGAGGTGACCTTCACGTTGGAGGCAGTGCCCCCGCCGGTACCAATGCCCCTGAAACCACAGATGGGCGTTAAGGCGAAAACACCGGTAGCATTTGACTGGGAAGACGTTACCGCTGATGCTCAACCGGTAACTTATACGCTTCAGGTGGCGACCGGTGAAGATTTTAAGGAAGCTACCATTGTGTTTGAAAAGACGGGACTAACCGATTCAGAATATACGACGACGGAGGCAGAGTCTATTGCTCTGGCCGGCCGGGAGGGCGTTTATTTCTGGCGGGTCAGGGCCGTCGATGCCACCGAAACCGAGGGGGAGTGGACCGGTGCCGGTGAATTCTCTGTCAGCAAGGCTTTCTCCTTTCCAACATGGGCTTTATACACCCTGCTGGGTTTGGGAGCGCTGGTGCTCTTCGGCGTCGGCTACTGGATGGGCCGCCGCACCGCCTATTACTACACATTCTAGCCGGGGGTAATGACCTCACCCCCATACAGTTCCCCCTCCCCACGGGGAGGGGGAATTTTTATTCGTGGGGGATGTTGGCTGATTTTGAAAGAGTTCAACCTCCCCGCGCGCTTTTCGGTGTATACTGGTTGGCTGCTTCCAGCATCAGTGCCAGACTCATCAGGAAATCGTCGTGTCCCCGGGAGGGGTCAACGTAAAAGTTCATGGTCTGGTTGGGGCGGTACTGGTTCTTCGCCTGCTCCATCTCCAGCCAGAATTCCTGATGCTCGGGGGAACCATCACTGCGGTACATTTTCAGTCGGCCGGAGTTAACCGCCGCCAGCAGGTTGAAGCTAAGCTCAGATTTAGATTTCTGAGTGAAGGTGAAAGGGATGACCCGGGAGCCCAGCGCCTGCCTCAGAAACGAGCTCACCGGCTCACCAACCCCGGTGGCGTCAACCACAATACGGCGGCAGTGCCAGACGTTTTTCAGAATATCCACCAGCTGAAGGTAAAGTTCAGCATGCTTCCGGCCCGTCCACCAGTAATGCTCCACGATATTAACTCGCGGCTGCTTCATCATTTCACCGCAGGTAGAGAAGTCCAACTCGCCGATGGTAATCACGGTGGAGTCCTGGCGTGGCTTTAAGGTTCTGAGCAGGGCGTCCTCGGCCTCTTCCGCTTCTCCGGACAGGTCAATACCGGCCACATAAGTTTGCTTATGCTCCTGACAGTGTTTGCGGTGATGTTCACCCTGCAGCTGGGCGCACTGCTGCAGGCTCAAAAAGCCACCGCCGCCCCGTATGGGCTGGAGCCGGTACTGGGTGAGAAAGAGAGGATGGTTTTCCCCGAGTCTCTCCCTTTCCGCCTCAACGTAGGCGAGGTAATCGGGGTTGTGCCGGGCAATCTCCTGCCAGTCATAGCGGAAATGGCGTTTGATGCCGTCCTTTCTTTCCAGCTCAAGGTTGGTCTGCTTTACCTCTTCCAGCAGGGTGGCATCGTCCCAGGTGGTGCCATAGTGCACGGTGGTGACGTTGGTGGTGGCGCCCATGGGCTTGAACTCCTTGTTGTATTTCTCCTTGTTTACGTCCTGCGACTCGTCCACTTCCAGCAGGATGTGGGCGGTATTGCCCACCACGTTGGCGGACTCATCGGCGGAGAGGAATATGGCCCGGGCATTGCCCAGCCTGATGATGTAGCCCAGTTCCGCGCGCCAGATACTTTCAAAACCGGCCTCGTTCAGCCTGTCCTTGAGGCGGGTCATGGAGATGACCGTCTGCGGTTTGAAGGTGGGGGAGCACTTTACCAGGTTCTGCGGCTCCGCCATATTGAGCGTCAACAGGAGCAGCTCAAGCTGTGCGGAAAGCTCGTTTTTGCCGCCCTGCCGGGCAATTTCCACGGAAAACGTCAGCCCCTTGCGGCCAAAGACGCTGTTCAATATCGCCAGAGCTATCTCGCGCTGGTAAGGGCGCAGCTGGCGCGTGGCTAGTCCGCCGGTCGCGGCTTTATTTGCTGATGGTGGTGGCGATGCCGATGCCGAGGGGGAGGGCGACCTCTCTGAGGACATTGCCGATGGCCTCCTTCAATCCTTTCCTCTGCTCTTTGCTTATCTTGTATCTGGTGCGCACCAGTCTCTCCAGGGCATTGGTCGCTTCCACGATGAGCTTGATATTCCTGGGTTCGTCACCCAGTAGGGACTTGATTTTCACCCGGAGCAGGGCGATCTCATCATCAATGCCATTAACGCCCGAGGCAAGCTCGAAATCGAGACGCTCGGCTTCATCAAGCGCTTTCTGATAGAAACCACTCCGTTTAGCGGTTGCCTTTTGCTTTGACACGTTTGACTTTCGGTGTGCTCTGGCTGACATATGGCCTGTCCCCCTTATTTAAAGTCCGGGCAGCTGCCAGGACAATGGTATGAGCAGCAAGGTCCCACCGCTGTTTTTCCACGGCCAGTTTAAGGAGTCTCATCATTTCCCTCACTTTTTCGGATTGCGGTATTAAGATAGCACAGATGTTCTATATCAGGCCAGCCATTTTTGTCATCATTTTGAACGGCAGGTCGGGCTCTCATTCCTTGACAATAAGAGGTGGTAGGTTTACGATTGTGCTAGCGTTCCTATATATAAAAACAAGGGGAGAATATGAAGCTGGCGAGGTTTAAGTGGCAGGGTAAAATTGTCCATGGGGTGATAGATGGGGATGAAATAAGGGCTATTTCAGGAAACATATTTGGTAGATTCAAAGTGGGGGTTTCACTGGGCAAGTTAAAGGATTTACGGCTCTTGCCACCGGTGGACCCCAATAATTTAATCGCTATCGGCCTCAACTATATTGATGTTATGGAGACATGGGTGAAAGAAACGGGGAGACCAAAGCCCATCAGGCCCCATGTCTTTCCATTGATTCGTTCTTCAATCATCGGACATCTGGATAATATCGTTTATCCGGCCAAAGCTCAGGATAACTGGGCCTATCCGGAACTGGTGGTGGTCATGAAACGAGCGGCCAAGCTTGTTTCCGAGAGTGAAGTCGCTGACTATATTCTCGGCTATACCTGCGGCAATGACATGGCGGCGCTGGATATAGAGTTTGGTGAGGATGACGGCCTTACCGGAAGGGCGCATAATTTTGACACTTTCACTTCTTTTGGCCCCTGCATAGAAACAGAGCTTTCTCCAGGTAACATCGACATTAGTTTGAAGTTCAATGGCAAGCCGGTTAAGGAAGGCAATACGCGTAACATGGCATTCGGTGTCGGCAGGATAGTCAGCCACGTATCGGAGTTCATGACGCTGCACGCCGGAGACATTATTTTTACAGGTTCGCCTGGTGGACATCCCATGAAGGTCGGTGATGATATTGAGGTGGAAATCGAGGGTATCGGTACGCTGCGGAACAAAGTTGTAGCACCAGCTTAGATTCCGTTAGTTAAGAAGTGCTCCAGCTTTCGGCAAGGAGGTTCCCATGGACTTTTCTCTAAGCGAAGAACACAAGATGCTTCAGACCACGGTCAGGGACTTCGCCAGTGAGAAGTTGGCGCCGGTGGCCGATGAGCTGGACCGGAAGCAGGAGTTCGCCCGGGACAATTTCAAGATGATGGCGGATATGGGGCTGTTCGGGCTGGGTATACCTCCAGAGTATGGCGGCAGCGGGGGTGACGAACTCTCAATAGCCATTGCCGTGGAGGAACTATCCCGGGCCTGCGCCGCCACTGCCGACATTCTGGACGCGCACCTGTGCCTGTGCGCGGCGCCGATCTATCGCTTCGGCACCGAGGAACAGAAACAGAAGTTCCTGCCCGCGCTGGTGAAGGGAGAAAAAGTCGGCGCCATGGCGATTACGGAATCGGAAGCGGGCAGTGATGTCAGTAATGTGCAGATGACCGCTGCCAAGGACGGCGACGGCTATATCCTGAATGGCACCAAGATATTCATTACCAATGGAGACGTCTGTGAGCTGGTGCTCCTCTTTGCCAATGTGCCGGAGCTGGGTGAGCGGGGCATGACGGCGTTTCTCGTGGAAGCGGGAACGCCGGGATACAGCAAGGGCAAGAAGTACGATAAGCTGGGCATGCGGGCCGCCACCAATGCGGACCAGGTTCTTGAGGACTGCCGCGTGCCGGAGGCAAATCGACTTGGCGATGAGGGGAAGGGTATGCGCATTTTCTTGGAACTTATTGACCACGGACGAATAGGTATAGCCGCTCAGGCCAACGGCATAACGCAGGCCATTCTGGAGAGGGCCACCGAGTATGCCAAGAACCGGAAACAGTTTGGCGCCCCGATTGCTTCATATCAGGCAATCGGCTGGCGGCTGGCTGATATATATACTGAGCTGGAAGCGGCCAGGTTACTTACCTATCAGGCAGCCTGGCTGGCGGATAACGGGCAGCCATTTCGGACACAGGCTGCCATGGCCAAACTATACGCTACAGAACTGGCCATGCGGGCAACCACGCTGGGAGTTCAGGTGTTCGGTGGCTATGGCTATATGATGGACTCGCCAGTGCAGCGCTACTTCCGCGATGCCAAGTTGACTGAGATTTACGAGGGAACCTCGGAAGTACAGCGCATGGTTATATCGGCATCACTCTTTCGCTAATCAGGGGCAATATGTTTCAGGGAAAAACGATAGACCAGCTTAATATCGGTGACCGGGCCAGCATCAGCAAACAGATTGCTGAGCGGGACGTGATACGCTTTGCTGAGCTGACCGGGGATATAAACCCGATACATATGGACAAGCTGTATGCAGAGCAGTCGATTTTCGGTGAACGAATCGCCCACGGCATGCTCACGGCAAGTCTGATATCGGCGGTGCTCGGCATCAAACTGCCCGGTCCGGGCAATATTTATGTATCCCAGACTTTGAAGTTCAAGGCGCCGGTGAAGTTCGGTGATATCATTGAGGCGGAGGTGGAGGTGGTGGAGAAGGTTCCGGAGAAAAATCGCGTTCACTTAAAGACCACCTGCCGCAACCAGAGTGGAACGGTGGTGCTGGAGGGCGAGGCGGTGGTCATGCCCCGGAAAGAGTAGGGGAACTTCGCGGCCGGTAATTATTTAAACAGTGGAGGTGCTCATGGCGGAGCGAGAATACCTGATGGGCAATGAGGCTATGGGGCGTGGGGCCATTGAGGCGGGAGTGAAGGTGGTGGCGGGCTACCCGGGAACCCCGGCCTCAGAAGTGCTGGAATATGTTTCCAAATATCCTGATGTTCACGCCGAGTGGTGCATCAATGAAAAAGTGGCTCTGGAAATATGTATGGGGGCTTCCCTATGTTACACCCGCTCGCTGGCGGTAATGAAGCATAACGGGACCAATGTGGTCCTTGATTTTCTGATGCACCTGAACTACACCGGTGTCCGCGGGGGTCTGGTGCTGATTTCGGGGGATGACCCCGGCGGCATCTCATCGCAGAATGAAGAAGACAGCCGTATAATCACCCGACTTGATGCCCATCTGCCGGTGTTCGACCCCTGGTGCCCGCAGGAAGCCAAAAACATGGTGAAAGCGGCCTTTGAACTTTCGGAAGAGACGGAGCTGTGCTTTGTAGTGCGACCGGTGATGCGCGTCTGCCACGCGCGCAGTATGGTCGGTATGGAGGATATAAAGAAAGCGAAAGCCCCGCAATTTGAAGATGACCGCTCTCGATTCATCATGAGCGCGGTAAAGGAAGTTAAGGCTGGCGGCGCTAACCGTCCCGTGGTCAGGCACCGCTGGCTCAACGAGAAACAGCCGGTGCTGAATAAAATCATGGAGGCAAGCCCCTTCAACCATATCGAGGAAGGTGAGGGGAAGATAGGGCTGGTCACCTGCGGCATCGGCTACGCGTTTGTCAAAGAGGCGGAAAAGATACTGGGCAGAAAATTCCCGGTGCTCAAACTGGGCACCCTGCCCCTGCCGAAGAGCAAGGTGCTCCAGTTCGCCAAGAAGATGGACAAGCTGGTTGTCTATGAGGACAGCGAGGCGGTGGTAGAAGGCATATTGAAGCAGCTGTTTTACGATGAGGGGATAAAGGTAGAAGTGGTGGGGAGAAGCGGGTTCCTGCCGCAGGAGGGGGAACTGTCAGCCACTATAGTAATGAAGTCGCTGGCAGCGCTCTACCCGGAGCTGGAAAAGCATATGCCGAAAACGGTGCCACTGGAGATGAAGGTGCCGATACGGACGCGCACCCAGTGCGTGGGCTGCCAGTATCGTGGCCTGCTGCACGCGCTGAAGCTGGCGGCGCGCAAGTACAAGGGCGTGGTCACCGGCGATATCGGCTGCTACGACGCCGGCTCATTTCCGCCGCTGGAGTTGCAGTCGACCATCTACTGCATGGGCTCGTCGATACCCATGGCTTCAGGCATTGCCCACAGCGGCTATAACCGGCCGGTATTCGCCATCATCGGCGATTCCACCTTTTTCCACAACGGGGTTCTCGGCCTCTTGAACGCCGTCCACAGTGGCGTGGATATGGTGGCTATCGTCTGTGATAACCGGACCACCGCCATGACCGGCTTCCAGCCACATCCGGGCAGTGATATCGATGTTCGCGGCGGACCGGCTCTGGCCATTGACGTGGCCCGGCTTGCCACCGCCGCCGGAGCGACCAGTGCCCAGGTGGTAAACCCTTA
This sequence comes from uncultured Dehalococcoidaceae bacterium, assembly GCA_964493435.1. Lineage (GTDB taxonomy): Bacteria > Chloroflexota > Dehalococcoidia > Dehalococcoidales > RBG-16-60-22 > E44-bin89. The sequence continues at coordinate 63,393 of CAZBMB010000006.1, forward strand.
TGACATCCCGCAGTGCAAGGATGCGCTGGAGAAAGGGGTGAAGGAGAAAGGTGTCTCCGTCATCGTGGCCACCATGGCCTGCTACTTGCAGGCAAGAAGGACCGGTGAGCTCGGTTTCACGCCGCGAAAGGTCGTTCTCGATGAAGGCCTCTGTAATGGCTGCAAGCTCTGCGTCACCTTTTTCGGCTGCCCGGCAATACATTTCAGCGATGGTAAAGCGACCATTGACTACGGCACCTGCGTGGAGTGTGGCATGTGCGTTGAAGTCTGCCAGAGAGGAGCAATCACATGGAGTTAAACATTCTGATTGCTGGCGTCGGCGGGCAGGGTAACCTGTTTGCCTCAAGCATAATGGCGGAATACCTGCTAAAAAAAGGATATAAGGTCCTGGCTGTGGAAACAATCGGTGCCGCGCAGCGCGGTGGCTCCGTTGTTTCTCATCTGAGGGTTTCCGATGCTGAGATTTATTCACCGCTCATCCCGTCGGGGAAGGTGGATATCCTCTTGGGGTTTGAGACCATCGAGATGCTGCGCAATTTTGAACTGCTCGCCCCAGATGGCATATACCTGCTCAACGACTATAAAGAGCCAACGGTGCTCTGCAATATGGAGATGGATACCTATCCGTCGGACGGGGAGATACGGGCGGCACTGAAGAAGTCGGGAAAGAAGGGCTACACCATCAAGGCCACGGAATGTGCGCGGCATATTGGCGGCAGCCTGCTGACCAACGTGGTTATGGTCGGCGCGCTGTGCCAGGTATCGCCGCTCTTTGACAGCCAGGAAGTAGAGCAGATACTGGGCGGAAAGTCGCCAGCGAAGGTAAAAGAGCAGAACCTGCAGGCTTTCGCCGCCGGTGGTTCGTTAATTCAGGAAGCGATGCGACAGCCCTGATTTGATTTCACAGCCGGTAGAGAATCGACAAACCAATACTTATTTAATTTTACCGGAGAGTTTTGCCATGAGTGTTGCCAGACAACTATACCAAGTGCAGGAAATTGACCTTGAAATTGCCGACGAAGAACGCAGGCTGGAGCAGGTGAACGGTCGGCTGGGGGAAAATGACGTGGTGGTCAAGGTCCAGCAAAAACTCGATGTCGAAAAGGAAAAGCAGGCAGAACTGCAGCATAAGCAGCGTTCTCTTGAGGGAGAAATCAACGATCTGGCCGCAAAAATAAAAAAGGGTGAGGATGAATTATACAGCGGCCGAATCAATAACCCGAAGGAACTGTCCAACCTGCAGCATGAGGTTGAACTACTGAAAGCCAATCGCGATGGGCTGGAAACGAAAGACCTGGAGCTCATGGAGCAGGCGGAGTCGGTTGAGGCCAGTGTGGTGGCTCTAAAGCAGGAGTTGGCAGAGATAACTTCGGAATGGCAGCGAGAGCAGGAGCAGTTGAGGAAAGATAAAGCGGCTCTGGAAAGCAGCCTGGATGACCTGACCCAGAAACGCCAGGCGCTGACTGACGGAATTGAGCCAAAGGTGGTGACGCTTTACGACCAGCTCAGGAAAAACAAGGGTTTTGCGGTGGCCAGGGTGGAGCAGGGAATCTGCCGGGGCTGCCGTATATCGTTGCCTTCCAGCGAGCTGCAGCAGGCGCGAAGCGGTGCCCCGGTGCAGTGCAGCAGCTGCGGTCGTATTCTGTACCTGCCGTAAAGAACGAATGAAAATCGAGAAGGCGGTTTTATATACTGATGGGGCTTCGCGGGGTAATCCGGGCCCGGCGGCGATTGGTGCCGTTATCAGGGATGGTAGAGGCATGGTACTCGCCCGAATTTCCAGGAGCATCGGGAGGACTACCAACAACCAGGCAGAGTACCGCGCCATTATCGCTGCCCTTGAGGAAGCCAGCCGGTTGGGCGCGCAAAGAGTTGAGGTAAGATCTGATTCCGAACTGGCCGTTAAGCAGATAAACGGTCGCTACCGCGTGAAGAATAAGGCTCTCAAACCACTGCACCAGCGGGTCAGGGAACTGCAGTCTTTGTTTCAGGCTTTCGCCATTGTGGCTATACCAAGGCGTCAGAATGCGGAAGCTGATCGTCTGAGCAATGCCGCTCTTGGCTGAGCGGTTGACTATTGACACCCCCGATACTAGACTATAAGTGGGTCAAGTAAACCGGGTGGCCGCCCCGGATTCCGGGGAGGAAAGTCCGAGCTCCACCGGGCAGGGTGCTGGGTAACGCCCAGGAGGGGTGACCCTATGGAAAGTGCCACAGAAACACACCGCCCCGCGTCAGTGGGGTAAGGGTGAAATGGTGGGGTAAGAGCCCACCAGCGACCGGGTGACTGGTCGGCTGGGTAAACCCCGTCCGGAGCAAGGCCAAATAGAGGGACATAAGGACGCCCGGCCTGTCCCCGGGTTGGCCGCTCGACCCCGATGGCGACATCGGGGCTAGATAGATGGCCACCGTCCTTCCCGTAAGGGAAGGATACAGAACTCGGCTTACAGGTTTACTTGACCTTTGAGTTAACTGGCTGGCGAGGAGCAGCAGACTGATGTCTAACGCGATGAAATATACCCTCATAGTTATAACCTTTATCGCCGTTATCGCCCTTACCTTCGGTATCGGTTACAACCTGGGCAGGTCTCCCGCTGTTGCTGGGGAAGGGCTGGGGGTGGTGGAGGAGGCATGGGATATCATCTTCAGGGACTATGTGGACCGTGACCGGCTTGATTCCGGTGAACTCAGCAAAGGCGCCATCGAAGGTATGATTGATACCTTGGATGACCCTTACAGCTCCTATATCGATGCGGACGCGTATGAAGTCGGTATGAGCGGCCTTGAAGGCGAGATTGAGGGTATCGGGGCACAGGTGGGAATCAGAGATGAAAAACTGACCGTCATAGCGCCTATTCCGAACTCACCGGCAGCTCAGGCCGGGTTGAAGGCTGAGGACGTTATTCTGGAGATAGACGGTGTGTCAACGGCGGAAATGAGCATTGTCGCGGCGGTGCTCAAAATTCGCGGGCCCAAAGGGACACCGGTAACTTTGCTTATTCAGCATAAAGATGCGGCAGAGCCGGAAGAAATAAAAATCGTGCGTGAAACGATTGAGTTGTCCAGCGTGGATCTGGAGATGATGGGGCACATTGCCCATTTGAGCATCACCCATTTTTCCAGGCGCACCGCGACTGAATTACAGGCCGCTTTGCAGGACATGGAACGGGCCGGCGCCACAGCTATCATTCTGGACCTGCGGGGCAACCCGGGCGGGATACTGGACACGGTGATAGAGGTCGCTTCGTATTTCCTGAAGGACGGTGTGGTGGTGAAGGTGGTGGATAACAGGGGTACGGAAACCGCGCTGGAAGTCAAACCGCAGGAAATCGTCACCGAACTGCCGATGGTGGTACTGGTGGATGGTAGCAGTGCCAGCGGCAGCGAGGTGCTGGCAGGAGCGCTGCAGGACCACGGGCGGGCAGCTGTTGCCGGAAACCAGACGTTTGGCAAGGGCAGCGTCAATGTACCGCGTGAGCTTCAGGACGGCTCAGGACTTTACATAACCACAGCACGCTGGCTCACGCCGAATGGTCGGCTTATTGAGGGTGAGGGAATAGAGCCGGATATTAAGCTTGCGCTGGAAGGTGAGGAAGCCATCGATTGGGCAATTGAATACCTGATAAATGAAGGATTAATCAATCGGGGGTGATGGCATGGGGGGTAATCCGGTGCAGGTGATGATAAATAAGGCGAGAATATCCATCATGCAGGGTGATATTACCCGGCAGTCTACCGATGCCATTGTCAATGCCGCCAATTCCAGCCTGATGGGGGGTGGTGGCGTGGACGGGGCCATCCACCGGGCCGGCGGCCCTGCCATTCTGGAGGAATGCAAACAGATAGTGGCACGGCAGGGGCGGCTGCCCACGGGCCAGACGGTGATAACCACTGGTGGCAATCTCCCGGCAAAGCATGTCATCCACACCGTTGGTCCAATATGGCACGGTGGTAATAAAGACGAGGGGGCACTTCTGGAAAGTGCCTATCGTGAAAGTCTGAAGCTTGCCGCCGAAAACAACCTGACCAGTGTCTCCTTTCCCTCTATCAGCACCGGCGCGTATGGATACCCGGTTGTGCAGGCGGCCACAACCGCTATTAAAACGGTGGTTGCATTTCTACGTGAAAAGGAAACCTCGCTCAAGGAAGTAATCTTTGTTCTCTTTGACTCGCGTACTTATGAGACATATTTGGCAGCCCTTAAGGAAGTAAAAATATGATGTGGCTGGTCAGCCTTTTTGTCGTCTTTGTTCTTATCGTCAGCTTACTTGCTGGTCTTAAGGAAGGTGCGGTAAGGCATTTTTTCAACCTCGTGGCAGTGCTCATCGCCATATATGTTGCTGGTCTTGCCTATCATTTGATTGCCGGACTGCTCTCCTTCCTTCCCGGTGAGAACTGGGAGAATTTCATCGGCTTCTTCATTACTTCAGCTATAATAGCGGCTTTGCTACACCTCGCTTTCTTCCTGCCGCGGAGGCTTATTAACAAAATCTGGAAGCGGGGGCTGCTTTACCGGCTAGTGGGCGGCGCTCTGAACGCGGTCAATGCCAGCATCGGGCTGACGGTGTTCGCCCTGGTGCTGAATGCCTATCCCATTTTCGACTGGCTGGCGCGCTGGGTGGCGGGCTCCAGCCTCATGTCATCTCTGGTGAGCGCTTTCGGCTTTGTCCAGGCACTGCTGCCCGACGTATTCCGGGCAGCGGGCACGGTGGTTTAATACCATTATAAAAAGGAGGTGGATGTTATATGGCGGCTCAAACATATCCGGTGGCAATCACCGGCGAACTCACGGCACCCCCGGCTAGGGGATGGTGGCTCATCAAATGGCTGCTGGGGATTCCACATTATATTATACTGGCATTTCTCTGGATAGCATTTATTGTGGTGTGGATTATCGCCTTCTTCGCTATTGCCTTTACCGGCCGATACCCCAGAGATTTGTTTAATTTCAACGTGGGTGTGCTGCGGTGGTCGTGGCGGGTGGGCTTTTACAGCTACGATGCGCTGGGCACGGACAAGTACCCTCCCTTCACGTTGGAATCAGTCGACTACCCGGCCGATTTACAGGTCGAATACCCGGAGAAACTGTCAAAGGGACTTGTATGGGTGAAGTGGTGGCTGCTGGCCATTCCACATTACGCCATCGTCACCATCTTCAATGGCTGGTACGGGAAAGGCAGGAAGTTCCCCGGTCTCCAGCAAGTTCTAGTCGTTATTGCTGCCATTGCCCTGCTCTTTACTGGGAAATACCCGGAGGGCATCTTCAAGATGGTAATCGGCCTGAACCGCTGGTCATACCGGGTCTGCGCCTATGTGGCGCTGATGACTGACCAGTATCCGCCCTTCCGACTCTGGGACGACTAGCCAGCTGGCTGGCATTTAGGGCAGAAATAGGTGCCGCGATTGCGCACCGTGATGCGCTGAATCGGCCCGCCGCAGTTGGGGCAGTTCTTGCCGCGCCCGTGGGCGACCTTGAACTCAAAGTGGGCGGTGCCGGTTTCCCCGCCGGGTCGGTAATAGTTCACGATGCTGGCCCCTTTATTATCAATGGCGGTGCGCAGCGTCTGCTGAATGGCATGATAAAGACATTCAATCTCTGCCGGTGTCAGGCTGGCCCCAGACCTTAAGGGGTGAATTCCGGCAGCGAACAAGGCTTCATCGGCATACATGTTGCCGATGCCGGCAATGACAGACTGGTCGCAGAGGAGCGCCTTGATGGGCGCTTTTCTATTTCTCAGCCGCTCGGCCAGGACCTGCGGCGTGAACTCCGGGTCCAGAGGCTCCGGCCCCAGCTTCTGCGCCGCCGCTCTCCAGTCCCTGACTAGCCAGACCCGGCCAAACTTGCGCGGGTCGCGGAAGAAGATGCGCGTGTTCCCGTCAAGGTGGAAGGTGGCGCGGGTATATTTGGGCGGCTCTTTGGAGTCGTGGCTGAGCAGCAGCGAGCCGCTCATCTTCATGTGGATGATTAGCAAGTCCTCAGAGTTCAGGGCGAGCACCAGGTACTTGCCGTGGCGGAACAGTCCGGTGATTGTCTGTCCGGTCAGGCGGGAGCGGAATTCCTCAGCAGTTGGTGCCTTAACGATGCCGTCCCAGAGGAGAGTAACGTCGGTGAAGGTACGCCCCAGAATATGTGGAGCAAGCTCATTTTTTACCGTTTCCACCTCGGGCAGTTCGGGCATCTTATGCCATCTCCCCCCAGTTCGGCCCCTTTTTAATGTCCACTTTCAGCGGAACGCTGAGCTCAAGTGCTGATGACATCACCTGAGAGACGAGCTTCTGTATTGTTGGCATCTCCCCATCGGGAACCTCAAAGACAAGCTCATCGTGTACCTGCAGCAGCATCTTGCTCTTCAATTGTTTCTGGCTCATCTCTCGCTCAAGGTTTATCATAGCCACCTTGATGATATCTGCCGAGGTGCCCTGCACCGGCATGTTGATGGCCATGCGTTCAGCAGCTTCCCGCACCTGGCGATTGGCCGAGTTTATTTCCGGAATGAAACGCCTTCTGCCCAGGATGGTCTGCACGTAGCCGTTATCCCTGGCCTGCCTTTTTGTGGCTTCAAGGTATTCTTTCACTTTCGGATACTTGGCAAAATAGGCGGCGATGAACTGTGCCGCCTCTTCTCGCGATAACTCAGTGGCCTGCTCCAGCCCGTACTCGCTCATGCCGTAGATAACACCGAAGTTCACCGTTTTGGCCAGTCGGCGCATGTCAGCAGTCACCTGCGACCTCTCGACGTTGAAAAGCTGGGCGGCGGTAGTAGCGTGGATATCCTCGTCGTGCTGGAAGGCCTGGAGGAGGCCCGGGTCCTGCGATAGGTGGGCCAGCGCGCGGAGGTCTATCTGCGAGTAATCCCCGGCGAACAGGCAGCTTCCCTTCGGCGCGATGAAGGCGCAACGTATCTGCCTGCCCATATCGCCGCGCACGGGGATATTCTGTAAATTTGGCTCGCTGGAGGAAAGCCGGCCGGTCGTCGTTCTCGTCTGGTTAAAGCTGGTATGCACCCGGCCGGTTTTGGCATTTATCAGGGTAGGCAGGGCGTCAATATAGGTCGATTTCAGCTTGGTTAGCTGGCGGTATTCCTGAACCAATTGAATAATTTCGTGTTCCTTGAGTTCCTCTAGGACTGATGCCTCCGTGGAGTACTTGGACTTACCTCTCCGCGGAGATGGTATTTGAAGCTTGTCAAACAAAATCTTTCCCAGCTGCTGCGGGGAGTTGATATTGAATTCCTCCCCGGCCAGGGTGAATATCCGCGTTTCCAGTTTTGAAATCTGCTCGCCCAGTTGCCCGGACATATACCGTAGCAGGTCCTTATCAAGGGCGATGCCGTTTCGCTCCATCTGGAGGAGCACCGGCACGAGGGGCATCTCAACATCGGCGAAAAGCTGCCAGAGTCCCTGCTCCTGCAGTTCCTTGCCAAAGAGGTCAGCCAGGCGATGCGTCATATCGGCATCAGCGCAGGCGTAATCGGCCACTTTTTCTATCTCGATCTGAGACATGGGCAGCTGCTTGGCGCCGGTGCCGATAAGGTCGGTGATGGGGGTCATATCAATATTCAGCTTGCTGAAGGCAAGCGCTTTCAGGCCGAGCGACTTCTCTCCCATCAGGTAGGCGGCCACCATGGTGTCAAAAGTCAGGTTATTTACCATCACGCCATGCTCGGCCAGCACGGTCATATCGTATTTGCCGTTGTGGGCCAGCTTGGCCAGTCTGGCGTCCTCCAGAACAGGCTTGAGCCGGTCAATGACCTGCGGCCGGGGAAGCTGCGCCACTGATTGCAAACTGGTATGCCCCACGGGTACGTAGTATGCCTCGGCTGGTGCCGGTGAGAATGACATGCCGACCATGTCAGCCTGCAGTGGGTTCAGGCTGGTCGTCTCCAGGTCAAAGGCGAATGACTTGGACGCCACCAGACGGTTGACCAGCCCATCAAGGTCAGCGGGGGTGTTGACGATATGGTAGTCTCCCTGCGGCGCTTCAGTTTTTACGGCAACGGACGGTGCCTCAGGAGCCTTTGCCTCAGCTTCAATTCCAGGCAATCTGTCGCGTAGTCTAACGAATTCAAGCTCGCGGAAAAGCTCATTAATTGCCTGGCGGTCATACTGGCCTGCCTGGCATTCGTTGAGTTTCAGCTCGACCGGTGCCTCGGTAACAATGGTGGCCAGCTTCTTGCTCTGGCGGGCTGTTTCTTCGTTATGCCGCATGGTCTCCTGGAGCTTGGGCGGTATTACCTCATCTATATGGTCATAGATGTTTTCCACGGTGCCAAACTGCTGGAGAAGCTTAACCGCTGTCTTTTCCCCCACGCCGGGAACACCAGGAATGTTATCCGATGGGTCGCCAACCAGGCCTTTAAAGTCGGTAATTTGCTCTGGCTTCACTCCGTAGCGATTGCTGACGGCTGATTCGTCGTACAGCGTAGTATCACTGAAAGACCTGCCTGCCTTTGGGTAGAGAACCTTTACCTTGGACGAAACCAGTTGCATGGTATCAGCGTCACCGGTGACAATGATGGTGTCAACGTCCTGCTGGCTGGCCTGCTGGCTCAGTGTCCCCAGTATATCATCGGCTTCGTAGCCGTCAAGCTCAAAGATGGGGATACGGAAGGTCTCAACCATCTGCTTCACCCGGTCTATCTGGCTGATGAGTTCCGGTGGTGCTGGTGGGCGGTGCGCTTTGTACTGGTCAAAAAGCTGGTGGCGGAAGGTGGGGCCCTTTTTGTCAAAGGCGATAGCGTAATGGGTGGGCTTGAGCTCGTTCAGGGTCTTGAGCAGCATCTGGGTGAAGCCGTAAACGGCGCTGACAACCTCTCCGGTCTTGCTTACGGTAAGTCGCACCGGCGACCGGCTTGTCTGGAAGGCGTGATAGGCGCGGTGGATGATAGCATTACCGTCAAATAGAACCAGGAGCGGCTTCTTCATAATTAAATTATAGCAAAGCGCAGGGTGAAGGGACAGTGAGGGATTCAGCTTTTTTCGGTCGGCTACAGGAGCTTCTCGTCTTGGTAGCGCTGGCGGACATATTTATAGATTTCAACACCGGTGGCGGTCAATGGCCCCGCCAGCAATAGTCCCCAGAAGCCGGCGATATAAGCAGCCAGGACAAGCATGAAAATCATGGCCGCGGGGTGGATGCGCAGGTAGCCGCCCTGGATGCGGGGCACCAGCAGGCTGTTCTCCAGTAACTGTACGGCCAGGAGAAGGACTATCACCCAGATTACCTTATCCGGGACCACGGCCAGGGCAATTATCGCTATCACGGCGCCACTGAACCACGGTCCCAGCGTTGGGATGAGTTCTCCAATACCGGCCAGAATCGCCAGCACTGGTGAGAACGGGATGTCCAGTATCAGCAGCCCGATAAATACAAGATAGGCTACAATCAGTCCGAGCATTAACTGGGCACGGATGTAGCGCCCGATAACTCTTTCCACTATGCCGACCAGGTTTCTGATGTGCTCGGCAATTCCGGGGTTGAACGCGGCGTAAACGTTTTTCTTCAGTTTGTCGGAGTCTTTCAGGGCGTAGAAGAGGAAAAGGGGTAGTGCCCCCAGACCGAGCACGATACTGAAGGTTCCCGGCACGACGGAGACGCCTTTTATCAAAGAATCCCGAATAGCATTCCCCAGTGCCACGCCAGCTTCCAGAAGTGCTTTATCTACTTCAGCGCGGATATCCGGCGGGAACTGCGCCCTTATAACTTCAAGCCATTCCTGTATCTGGTAAAGACTTTTGCTCAGGAAGTATGGGGCACCGGAAGCCAGGTTTAGTGAAGCATCGATGACGGCGGTGGCAATCACGTAGGAAAAAATGGCCAGAAGCGCAAATAAAACAAAGAAGACGATAAGGATGGAAAGGACGCGCTTGGTCCCCTGCCATTTCCCCGGCTTCGGGAATCTTGATTCTAGCCAGTATATTATTGGCGCCAGCAGGTATGCGAGCACCACCCCGAGGGCAAATGGCAGAATAACCGTTCTCAGCAGGTACAGGATGTAGAGGAAAAGGACTGCCCCTAGGATGAGGACGACCATTCGCCAGTGTCGGCTGAGGAAATTTGCCATTACAGATACAATTCTCCTGTTAACTTACCGGAGATAAGTTTGAGAGGCGGGCGGCAAAGGAAATGACGAGGTGGACGGTTACTCGCTTGGTTTCCTTCGGCCCAGCTTCTCTTCAACCCGCTGTTCGGCAGCGGTGGCGGCTTCCTTCGCCTTATCGGCGGCTTCCTTAGCCTTCTCAGCAGCAACTTCAGCCTTTTCTTTCAGCATTGCCCGGGTTTCCTTTCCCGGTTTAGGTGCATATAGAAAGCCGACTGCCACGCCAACGACGGCACCCAGGAGAAATCCAATAGCGAAACTGGCACCAGTATCTTTTTCAGCCATCTTCTACCTCCTTACTTTCTTTTAACGAAGCCACTGAACAAGCTGGCTGCTTGCCGCACGCCCTGGATAAAAGCGGCCAGCTGTGCTAGAGGTCTGGATACCTCTTCCTCAACAGTTGCGGAAATGTTCTCAACCCGTCTGGCGGTTGACTTTGCCGTGTCCAGTATTGGCTTCAGCTTGAGGTACAGCATGAGAGCGATAATGCCGATAAAAACAGCCACAATAGTAACGCCAAAGCCAAGAACCACTATCGCCAGGTCACGGAACCAATCAATACTCACTGGTTCTTACCTCCGTTAAAAACAGATTACCATAACATTGTAGCTGTACTGTCAAACAATGTAAAGGGGTGGCAGGTCAGAAATCGTCTTGCCGGACTCCGGCAAGCGGCCTGAGGAAAGAAGTATCATTGTGTCTGGTGAGGATAAACTGCTCGTTCTGATAGGCGAAAATGGAGATGCCACCGACGTTCTGCCTGATTTTCCAGAAATGACTGTTGTCCAGCCCCAGCAAGGCGCAGATGATTACTTTGTTCACCACGCGGTGCCCGACGATTAATGAAGTGCCTGAGTGGCTTCCTAGCACCTGGGTTATAACTCTGGCGGCCCTTTTTCTGACATCCTCTAATGTCTCACCCCCGGGCATCCGGGCCTGTTCTGGATGGGTAACCCACTTGGCGTACAGTTCTCCGTAGCGCTCTTTAACCTCCTGATGCGATAACCCCTGCCATTTACCGAAGTTAAGGTCGACTAGGTCAGGCTCAACGGTTACTTTGAGCTGGTGGGGTCTGGCGATTGTCTCTGCGGTCTTTAGCGCCCGTTTCAGAGGGCTGGAATAAATGGCCTCTATAGTTGACGTGCTTAGATATCCTGCGAGCAGTTCCGCCTGCTTTACTCCGGTCTCATTTAAATCGATGTCAACCTGCCCACGGAATACCTCAGCCACATTCCATTCTGTTTCACCGTGTCTGGCGATGATGAACTCGGCCATCGTCCGCCTCCTCAGCCTATTGCATATTAGATAAGATATGCAAAATGTGTCAAGAAAACTACTGAAAATACCTTTTGGTGAAACATTTTTTCGTGATATACTGTAGGGCAAAGCGGGGGGATATATTGAAAGGCAAGGACTTACTTTCCATAGCTGACCTGAACCGTGAGGACATACCGTTATTGCTCTCCCGTGCCGTAGAATTAAAAGCGGAAGGCTGGACCAATTCCCTCAGTGAGAAAGTGCTGGCTCTGGTATTTGAAAAGCCATCGTTGCGGACACGGGTGAGTTTTGAGGTGGCTATGCGGCAGCTGGGTGGTCATGCCATATATCTATCTCCCGCGGAGGTTGGCCTTGGGGAGAGGGAATCGGTACCGGACGTGGCCCGGGTCCTTTCCCGCTTTGTGAATGCTATCGCGGCGCGCACCTTCGCGCACCAGACACTGGAGGTGCTGGCGCAGTTCGCCGATGTGCCGGTGATAAACGCTCTATCTGACCTGGAGCATCCCTGCCAGGCACTGGCAGACCTGCTTACCATTTATGAGAAGAAGGGCGAGCTTGAAGGTCTGACTCTGGCTTACGTGGGCGATGGCAACAACGTGGCACACAGCCTTATGCTGGCCTCGGCACTGGCCGGCATCAACTTCCGGATTGCCTCACCGATGGGTTATGAAGTGCGCGGAGATTTGCTCAGGCTAGCACAAGATTATGCCGTGGAAAGCGCTGTTGAAATCATGTGCACCGGAGACCCGCGTCAGGCGGTTTATGAAGCGGATATTATTTATACCGATGTCTGGACGAGTATGGGCCAGGAATCCGAGAGCGAAAAGCGGCGCGTGGCGTTCGCCGGATATCAGATAACTGGTGAACTTTTAGGACTGGCTGAGGAAGACGCCATCCTGATGCACCCGCTACCGGCCCACCATGGCGAGGAAGTGGAGAGAGGTATTCTGGAGAGCCCGCAGTCAGTGGTCTTTGACCAGGCGGAAAACCGCATGCATATGCAGAGGGCGTTGCTTGCCGATATGATTGGCGGGCTGGAATTTCCGTTGATGAAATAAGAACAAGGGGGACGGAATGTATACGCTGAGGATAATCGTCAATCGGGGCTGGTATCCGGCGCTGATAACGGTGCTGGCGGTGCTCGGTGTTCTGTATAATTGGCCGATTGAGTGGGTAGCTCCGGCACTTATCTTTATTCTGGCTCTCGGCCTGGTGGTAACGGTAATAAGAGCCAGAGAGCGGCAGCTGGAACGCGCCGTTTTCAAGCTGCGGCAGCTGGCCGAATACTTTAATCGCCGTTTCATGGGCGATTCGACGCTGTCCATCTTTGTTATTATCGACAGCCTTTTCAATATAGACAACCCAAGCCTGTGGGACTGGGCAAGAGCCTGCGATATGTCACGGCGCATTTTCAACGGTTGGTGCAATAGCTTCATTAACCGCATGGAAAGTGATATCGGTATTACCAAGCTGGCCGATTACCTGTCCGCGTACCTTGACGAGTTGTGGCTGATAACCAGTCAATATTATGACTTCGTTGAGCAATTTTATGAAATCGCGGTCAAAATTGAGGTTCCTCAGGAGGCGATTGACCAGTATCATAAATTCGTAATGGAATACAACGCCTTTGCTCAGGACTTCCGTGAACATATCACCGAGTTAAAGAGCATTGCTCGCACCGGCATTGAACCCCCCAGTGTGAAACTGGCTCAGGAAGTCGTCAAGATAGGGTAAGAGAGCGTGGCCACAGGCAAGCCAATCGTGGCGATTGTGGGTCGGCAGAACGTGGGCAAATCTACGTTGCTGAACCGGCTGGTGGGGAAGCGGTTGGCAATTGTGGAGGATTTACCGGGTACAACGAGGGACCGGGTCATCGCTTCCGTAAACTGGCGAGATACGGAATTTACCGTTGTGGATACCGGTGGATTGGAATTTGCTGCCAGTTCGACGGTTGCTCACAGTGTTCAGGAGCAGATAGAGGCCGCGATTGCTGAGGCTGATGTTATTCTGTTTCTGGTAGACGTTAAGAGCGGAGTGATCGCTGCCGACTTAGAGATGGCGGAGAGGTTGCACCGGGTTGAAAAGCCGATGCTGCTCGTGGTTAATAAGGTGGATAACGAAAAGTTGGAAGCCGGGACGGCGGAGTTCTATCAGCTGGGGCTGGGAGAGCCGGTGGCTATCAGTGCCTACCATGGAAGTGGCACGGCGGAGCTTCTGGAGCAGATTGTGGCTCTGTTGCCGAGGCCGGTGACGGTGGCGACCGAGCCAGAAATCATGAAAATAGCCATAGTCGGCCGGCCCAATGTGGGCAAGTCAATGCTGCTCAATACGCTGGTGGGTGAAAATAGGGCTATTGTGGATGATGCCCCGGGAACAACCCGTGATGCCACCGATACGAGGGTTGACTTTGATGGGCAAAATGTGTTACTTATTGATACAGCCGGTATACGGAAGCGGGGGCGGATTAGCCGGGGGGTGGAGCGTTACAGTGTGCTCCGTGCTTTGCGGGCTATTGACCGGGCGGACATAGTCTTGCTGGTGCTGGATGCAATGGAGATGATAACCGCTCAGGACATGCACATCGCTGGATATGTCCAGCAGGCGACCAAAGGGGTGGTGGTGGTGGTCAATAAATGGGACTTGGTGGAAGAAAAAAGCCCTGCTGAGTGGGACCGGTATCTCAAAAGTCAGCTGAAGTTTATGAACTATGCCCCGGTAATTTACACTTCGGCAAAGCTTGGAGAGGGCGTGGACGGGATAATACCGGAAGCACGCCGGATATATAAGCAGAGGTTGAAAAGACTGGCCACCGCCGAGGTTAACAACGTCGTTCAGGAGGCGGTAGCAGCCCATGTAAGGCCGCGCAAGGGTCCCAAGCAATTGAAAATCCTCTATGCAACCCAGGCGGAAGTCAATCCGCCGACCTTTGTTTTCTTCGTCAACGATGCCAGGCTGGTGCACTTTTCCTATCATCGTTATCTTGAGGGCAGGTTACGGCAGGCGTTTGGTTTCACCGGGACACCGCTTCGTTTGGTCTTTCGGACGAGGGGAGAAAGGCCGTGATTGTAGCTAAGTTCGTGGCTGTGGCCCTGACTGGCTATCTTCTTGGTGCCGTTCCCTTCGGGGTAATGATAGCGCGGAGAAGCGCTAAGGTGGATGTTACCAGTTTTGGTAGTGGTAAGACTGGTACCACCAATGTTCTGCGTGTAGCCGGCAAAAAAGCCGCGGCTGCGGTGCTGGTTCTTGATGTTCTCAAGGGTTTTTTGCCGGTGGTGTTTGCGGCTTTAATATTCAATGGCGAATATGTACTGACCGGCAGCACGAGCCCATTGTTGCTCTCCAGAAGTGCTCAGGTGCTGGCAGCACTTTCTGCGATTGCCGGCCACAAGTGGTCGGTGTTTCTTCACTTCAGAGGGGGGAGGGGTGTGGCGACCTTCTTTGGCGGCCTGTTCGCCCTGTGTCCGGCGGCGGCACTTTTCGGTGGCGAAATATTATTTCTTGGCGCTTGCCTGACCAGATACGCATCACTCGGTTCGATATCCGGGGCAGTTGCCGCCTATGCCATATTGATTCCTCTTACCATACTTAACGGATTTCCCGTGGAATATCTGGTTTATACGCTCGTCGGCGCCGTTTTCATCATCGTGGTTCACCGCGATAATATAGGCCGGTTGCTGGCGGGCACAGAGCGCCGGATAGGTGAACGGGTCAACTCGTGAGAGCAGCTGCCGCTTTCAGTCCCATCAACTGAAGGCTTCCTAAATACCCGCAATTGAGCTAAAATAGGTTATGCTTAAAGTTGGCATTATCGGTACCACCATATGGGGTATTACTTTATCGATAGTTCTGGCGGAAAAGGGGATAGACGTCGGTCTATGGGCGCGTACCGAAAAAGAAGCCAATGATTTGCGGAAAAGTGGCCCTGACCCGGAAGAGATAAAGGATAGAGCTTTCCCAGACAATGTTCTGATAACCCACGAAATAGAAGGCGTTCTTGATGAGGCCAAAGCAGTGGTTCTGGTGGTGCCATCCCAGTCAATGCGGCAGAACATCAAGCTGATAGCCGATCACCTTAATAAATCAATGCTCGTGGTCAGTGCCGCCAAGGGACTGGAGATTGGCAGTGGCCTGCGTATGTCACAGGTTATCGCCGAGGAGATAAATCCCCGCTTTCATGACAATATCTGTGTGATTTCAGGCCCTAACCTGGCCCGGGAGATTTTACGCGGACTGCCGGCAGCCACCGTAGCTGCCGCCGAAAATGGCTCGGTAGCCAGGCAGGCACAGAGACTGCTGACCACGCCGAACCTCTGTGTTTTCACCAATACGGATGTTGTCGGCGTGGAGCTGGGGGGCTCGCTTAAGAATATCATTGCGCTCGGTGCCGGTATTGCCGACGGGCTGGGCTATGGCGATAATGCCAAAGCCGCTTACATAACGCGGGGTCTGACCGAAATCACGGCGCTGGGTGTTGCCCTGGGGGCAAATCCGCTTACCTTCTCCGGGCTGGCTGGGCTGGGCGATGTCATCACCACGTGTGCCAGCCCGCTGAGTCGCAACCACTACGTCGGCGTGGAATTGACCAAAGGCCGCTCGGTGACGGAGATATTGAGCACCATGAGCGGCGTTGCCGAGGGAGTGACCACCACGCTCGTCGCCCGCAATCTGGCCCAGAAACTCGGGCTGGAAATGCCGATTACGGAGAGAATTCACCAGGTTCTCTACGAGGACGGTGACCCGGCTGAAATTGCGGCGGAAATGATGTGCGCCAACGTGCGGCACGAGTTGTCTGGCAGGCGCTGGCGGCTGTTCTCTTTGTTCCAGCGCAAGAAGCAGACGCCGGAGAACAAATAATCTGCGGAAACCAGTTACTTACGCTGAATCAGGAATCGCGCTTTTTACCGCCCTTTTTCATCGGGCCGAGGCTATCTGACAGTTCCTTGAAGAGATGGCGCTGCTCTTTGGTCAGCGAATCCGGCGTCACCACCCGCAGCTTTATTATCTGGTCGCCCTGACCGTTTCTCCGCAGGTGGGGGATGCCCTTGTTCTTCAGGCGGAACTCTTTCCCGGTCTGGCTCCCGGCAGGGACGGTCAGCTTGGTATCGCCGTGAAGGGTAGGTATTTCAATCTCGTCCCCGAGTGCTGCCTGCGCGAAGTTAATGGGCAGTTCATATAAGATATCATCGCCGTCCCTGACGAACAGTTCATGCGCCCGCACACTGACGGTCACATAAAGGTCACCCGATGAACCGCCCCTCACTCCCACATCACCCTCGCCGCTGAGGCGTATCTGGGTGTCAGCCGGTATGCCGGCCGGTATCTGTACCGAGATGCGGCGCGGCTGTTTTTCGCGACCGTTTCCCTTGCACTGTGAACACGGCTCGGAGATGACCTGTCCCTCGCCCTGGCAGCGGTTGCAGGCGGTGGTGTTGATAAAGCTGCCGAAGAGGCTGCGCTGGACGTGTCGCACCTGTCCGCTGCCGTTACAGTTGGGGCAACGGACCGGCTTGCTGCCCGGTTTGGCACCGGTGCCGCGGCAGCTGGTGCACAGCTCGTTGCGTTTTATTTCTATCTCCTTTTCACACCCGAAAGCGGCCTCCTCGAAGGATATGGTCGCTTGATAATGCAGGTCGGTGCCTCGCTGCGGCGCCCGGCGGTGGGCATAGGTCATGCCGCTGAAGAAGGCATCAAAAATATCGCCGAAGCCGCCGAAGTCAAAGCCCTCAAAGCCGCGGCTGAAAAAGCCATCCGTATCAACATGCCCGAAGCGGTCATAGCGAGCGCGCTTGTCGGGGTCAGAAAGTACCTCAAAGGCTTCGTTCACCTCCTTGAACTTTGCTTCAGCCCCGTCGTCACGGTTGCGATCAGGGTGATATTTAAAGGCGAGTTGGCGGAAGGCCTTTTTAATATCTCCTTCGGTGGCATCCCTGGATATGCCCAGGATTTCGTAATAATCTCGTTTCGGTGCCATTTATAATGCCTGTTCCGTGCGCAATTTCTCTACTATGATAGTAACAAGACCACTATCAACTGTCAAGAAAGAGACGACAAAACGCCATTGACTGAAATAGAACATATGTGCTAAATTTTAGTTGCTTGATTTTTTGGGACGGGTCAGTGGGCCAGATTGAATGGACATGGGCGCAATGGAAGCCGATTATCCCGCAGAAAAACGGTGGCCAGGAGATGGTCATGATTTGCCGCCAGAATTCTGCCGCTACCGTGATGAGGGGTGCGACCTAGCTGCTTCCTGTCTGAACTGTCCCTTCCCGCAGTGTATATATGAGCAGCCCGGCGGCAAGCAGCACTGGCTGAAAATGGTGCGGAACCGGGAGATAATCAGGCTGTTCACCAGGGAAGGTAAAGGGATAAAGGAACTGGCCTTAACGTTCGGGGTAAGCACCAGGACAGTGCAGCGGGCACTGGGGAAAACACTGATAAAAGGAGGCCGATCTTAAGATGAATGAAACGCTTCCCGCACAGCTGGCAAGGCTTGACCTTGACCGTACCAGAGGCTATAAGGAGCTGCTCGATTTTTATTACGGTCGGCAGTGGGCCGGCAGGGAGAGGCGGGGGGAACGCCGCCTTATCTTCAACTACGCCAAGGTGTTCATAGATAAGATAACCTCATACCTGATGTCGGGCATCCACTTCGCTGTTGACGCGGCGGAGGATTCAGAAGAAGCTGCAGATAAAGCCCGGCAGGCTGAGGAGGCGCTGTATGAAGTCTATGAGGAGAATAACCTGGCACAGCTCGACCTGGAGACGGAGATTGACTGCGCCATACTTGGTGATGCCGGCTACAAGGTCATCTGGGATACGGTGCAAAAGAAGGTCATAGTAACCGCCCCCGATGTTCAGGGCATTTATGCCTGGTGCCTCGGGGACGATACCTCCAGAATATGGCGGGTGGCTTCCCGGTATGTGCTTTCGGCAGAAGAAACCGAGCTTCTTTACCGGTTAAAACCCAAGGGTAAAACGGCCGTTGTTGTGGAAGTCTGGACAGATTATGACTTTGAACTATATCTGGATAACGTTCCAATGGAACAGAACCCAAACCCTTACGGGTTCATTCCTTTTATCATCTATCCCAATCTGCGTGAGCCCAAAAAGTTCTGGGGCGTATCCGATTTGCCCCAGATTATGGAATCGCAGCGCGAACTGAACCGGGCGATGAGCCAGCTATCACGGATTCTGGAACTTTCCGGCAATCCCATTGCTGTCCTGGAGAACGTGGAAGAGTCAGAAGATATTGCCATCAGGCCCGGGGCAGTGTGGAACATACCGGAGGATGCTAAAGCCTACCTGCTCGACCTGCTTCAGGGCGGCGGCGTCAATCTGCACATCAACTATATCGACCTGCTCTACCGTGCCCTGCATGACATTTCTGAATCACCCCGTTCCGCCTTCGGCGGTATGGAGCGGGACCTTTCTGGAGTGGCGCTGGAATTGGAACTCCACCCGTTGCTGCAGAAGGTGAGGCGGAAACGCATCATCCGCAGCGCGGCGTATAAACGCAGGAATGAAATGATACTCAGGCTGCTGCAAAAGTACCGTGGACTGGACTTTGGCAGCAACCACCTGAGAGTGGTCTGGGGGCCGGTACTGCCTCAGGACATAACCCGCCAGGTCAATAACGAACAGGTGCTTGTCCAGAACGGCATCCATTCGCGGAGACGGGCTATGGATGATCTGGGCATCAGGGACCCGGAAAGCGAGTTCAAGCAATGGCTTGAAGAGAGGGAGACCATTCTCAAGATGAACCGAGAGCTTAACGCCAGGCCGGCGAGAAACGAGAGGCGAGAGAGGGTTTCGGCGGCTCAGGCGGAAGGCGTTGAGGAATAACCGGCAGGAGGCATAACGGTGGCTGATGAAGAAAAAGAAGTGACTGATGAATTAGAGATGCTCCAGAAGGAACGGGAGAACTTGAAGCAGGAGAGGGAGCGGCTCAATGGCGAACTCAGAGACAGAGAAACAACCATACAAGAGCTCCGGGAAACGCTGACGGCCAGGGATACCGAGATTTCTGAGTTGAGACAGACCATTGCCGAATCGGAACAGAAACTGGCGCAGATTAATGACCTGCTGTCCCGGGCAGTAGCCAGCTACCGGGAACTGACGGCAGCGCTGCATCCGGAAATACCACCCGAGCTCATAACTGGCGATTCGGTGGAAGCCGTGGACGAGTCCGTTAAGAGCGCCCAGGCACTGGTGGAAAAGGTGAAGCGGGGAATCGAGGCGGAGACCTTGAAGACCAGAGTGCCGGCCGGGGCACCGCAGCGGACACCTCCCGACCTGTCAGTTCTGTCTCCGCGGGAAAAGATTGAATATGCAATAGGAGGTAAAAGATAAATGGCATTAACGCTTACGGAAGCAAGTAAACTGTCCAATGATATGTTGCTGCAGGGTGTGGTGGAGACCATTATCAAGGAATCAGCCATACTGCAGCGGATGCCCTTCATTGAAATCGTCGGCAACGGGCTGACCTATAACCAGGAAAAGACCCTGCCCAGCGTCGATTTTTACGACGTCGGTGATACCTGGGCCGAGTCCACGCCCACCTTTGAGCAGAAAACGGCCAATCTGAAAATTATGGGCGGGGACGCCGATGTGGACAATTTCCTCAAGACAACCCGCAGCAATATCCAGGACCTGGAGGCAGCGGTGGTGGAGCTGAAGGCCAAGGCGGTCAAGGATAAGTTTGAGGACACATTTATCTATGGCGATAGCTCGGCAAGCTCAAAACAGTTTGACGGCCTGAGAACGCTCATAGATACCACCACGGCCAGCGACCAGGTTATCGCCGCCGGGGCTACCGGCGCAACCCTGACGCTCTCCATGCTCGATGAGCTTATCGATGCCATCAAGGGCGGCAAGCCGGATATGCTCATCATGAGCCGCCGGTCACGGCGAAAGATAAATGCGCTGGTCAGGGCCGGCGGTGGCCTGGTTGAGAATGACCGCGACCAGTGGGGCAACTTTGTCCAGCTCTGGGATGGCATTCCCATCGGCGTCAACGACTGGATACTGGACACGCACACGGTGAGTGGCAGCGTGGAGACCGGGACCACCGGTGGCGACTGCTCCGCCATCTACGCCGTCCAGTTCGGGGAGTGGGCGCTCTGCGGCCTGACTGCGCCCGGCGGGCTGACCGTAGAGCCAATCGGCTCTATGGAGAGCAAGGATGCCAGCCGCACCAGGGTCAAATGGTACGTCTCGCTGGCGCTTTTCAGCTCGGTCAAGGCAGCGGCACTTATCGGCGTGAAGGACTAATAAACAACGGGGGAGGGTATTCCCCTCCCCCCTTAAAGGAGGTTAAAAATGGTACTTGCCGTAATTGAACATGCGGAATATCCTTTTGCCAAGGGAGCCCTGACCTCGGACGGTGTCCAGTGGTCAGCGGAGGTGGACACGACGACGCCAGATACCGATGTCGAGGTTGAGAGCGTCGCCATCAGGCCGCCGGCCCTGGGCGAGGTGCTGGAGGTCGAGTTCGGCCTGACGGCGGCGTTCCGCGCCGTTTCTTCAGCCACGGCTGACCTCACCTATAAATGGCAGGCGAGGAACCGGGGCGGCACCTGGGTTGACCTGCACAGCGCCGTCGCCAAGACGAATATCGGCACCAGCTATGTTGAGGAGACGCGGAGCGGCCGCTACCAGATGGTCAGCAATTTCAACTCTCTGCCTTTTGAGGTCAGGCTGGTCATCCAGTGCAATGAGGCGAACGAAGGCCGCGCCAAGGTCAAGAACTCAAGCTATGTCAGAATAAAATACGCGGCATCGTGAGGTGAGAAGTGAACTTTGTCTTTGAGCCCAGTCTGGTCCTTTACCTGCCGTTGTATGAGCTTGACGGCGGTTCCTTTGCCTCAAAGGATGCCTATGGACACACATGCACGGTTACCGGTGCTTTGTGGAGACCTAATGGCCATTACTTTGATGGGGCTGATGATAAGATCATTGTACCGGACCAGAGCGCTTTCAATGTCGGAAGCCAGATTACGGTTTTGACGTGGATAAATGGCGCCGCCCAAAATCAGGCCAGAGTTATATGCCAGGCCGATTATTCTATCAGCCAACTGGCTTGGGATATGTATTGTTCGAGCAACGCTCCTAATACAAAATTCATGGTCGCTATAAGTGACAACGGGCAGTGGCCAGGCGGACACCGAAAACATTACGAGTCAAGCGCTGCGGTTTATGATGAAACGTGGCATCTTATAGGGTTTACCTTTGAGGGCGGGACATTGAGGTTTTACATTGATGGGCAAGAAGACTCGCCAACGAAACTCGTGGACGATGCCATAACCGGCATTCACGACTCAACAGTAGATATAGTCGTCGGGGCAAGAACTAACGGTGCTGGGTTCCAACTCTATTTCACGGGCAAGCAAGGAGAAGATTTGGTTTACAACCGTGCCTTAACCCCACAGGAAATACAGCACAACTACCTGGCAACGAAATGGAGGTACCGATGAATTATCGTGTGCGAATCGACCTGAGTTTTGCGAGCGAGGCTGATGCCCGCTTGCTGATGGACTACGCCAGGCAGGTAAGCGGCAAGGCCGTCAGCATCAACGAGGGCGGCGACCGCGAAGAGATATCTTTCTGCGACTTTGAACTCTGCCGCCATGACGAGGGCCTGCCCTGCACCAGGCTGGAGAGATTAGAGGTCAGGAAAGCGGCAAACTAGGCAAAGGGGGTGAGGTGATTATGAATTTAGCTGACATGAGAGCCATTGTCCGGCGTGACCTCCACGATGAGGACGAAGATAACTATCGCTGGACGGATGATGAACTAAACCGGCATATCGCCCGCGCCGTAAAAGACTTTTCCGAACATCTGCCCTGCGAGCAGGAGGCGACCAAAGCCACCACTTCCGACTCGCGGGAGCTGGATATATCAGACCTTTCCGACAGGGTAGCGGTGACGGCGGTTGAGTATCCGGTGGACCAGTTTCCCAGACGTTACCAGCGGTTCTCGCTGTGGGGAGACACCCTCACCGTTTTGAGTGAAGAAATTCCCGACGGCTCAAATGCGTATATTTACTACGGTAAATTGCATACCCTTGACGCCGGTGGCTCCACTATCGCCGGCCAGTACGAGGACTTGGTTGCCACCGGTGCCGCTGGTTACGCCGCTATTGAGTGGGCCATCTTCGCTGTCAATCAGGTGAATGTCGGCGGCGGCATCACGCCCCGGGAGTTCCTTGGCTGGGGCAGGGAAAGGTTAAGCGAGTTCCGAAAGGAATTGAGGCGATTGGGGAGGAGGAACCGGGTCAGGCTCAATACGCTGTACCGACCGTATTACCCCGCCGTCTCCAAGTCAACTGACTACGGTCCCTGAGGTTACCATGACAAAACGGACGATGCGTATTAAAAACGGCCTGCCCCGCGAGGCTTTTGCCATCGCTGGCGAGCCGGGAAATCCGGAGACCTGGCGTCTGCCACACCATAAAAAAAGCATTCGGCGGGCGCTCAAGGGCGCTATGGATATTGAGCAGACCGTTGACTGGAACCAGGCCACCGAGGCCGTGAGCAGGCTGTCCCCGTTAAACCCGGGCAAGAGGGTGCCCGCCAGCCCGGAAGAGATTCTAGGGGCTGCCATTCACCTCGCGGGGCATTACCGAAGGGCAGATAAGCCACTGCCGGATATTCTGGCAGCGCTGGCATAAGGAGAAGTAATGCGAGACCTCACGGCAACGCTGCTGGCGGCACAGAAAAAAGCGACGGCAATCCCCTATGTTAAGGTGGAGGCCACAAACAAGGTTGCCGGTGTGGTCAGGTATGACTGGAATCGGCTGTACACCGGCGCCGAGGATGATTATTACCACGCAGTGACCATGCCCGGCGATGGCTCTCTCGTTCGCGTCAGGGCGACCCTGCCCGGTGATGCTCGAAAACTCTACCGACAGCGGGTGGCCAGCCCCGGCCCCACCAGCGACTTCAGCCAGTGGACATACACCAACCAGCTCAATGCGGCAGCGGTCGCCTGCGTCTCGCTGGGCGCCGAGGTTTCCGTTTTCTGGACAGACGGTGTCAACCGTAAAATCCAGCGCCTGAAAAGCACCGATTACGGTGCCAGCTGGGGAAGCCCCGAAGTCATTGACTATAGCCCGACCACGAGCATCGGCGGTCTGGCGGCGGCCTATAAAACCAACGGTGATCTGGCCGTCTTCTTCGCTGACCAGGCAACATTATACGTTAAAAAGAACGTCGGCGGTCAGTGGCAGCCACGCTCCACGTGGGATAAAAGCACCGGTGACCTGTCCGGTGTCGCCGCTGTTTATGAGGAAGACTGGAACCTGCTCGTCACCGGCAAGGATTCATCGGGCAATTTCAAATTGTGGTCGCTCATCTACGGCGACGGCGGCGATGCCTCCGCTGGAAGCTGGTCAGCGTTAAAGGAGCTGGCATCAGCGCCATCTGGCGGCGAATTTGAGTACCGGCAGCCGTTTCTGGACAAGCCGGACGTCTACCGCGGTTTCTTTGTGGAGAAGTTTTCCGGCAGCCAGATATATAATCGACCTTTCCGGTCACATACGGTGCTGGACGCCAAATACATTGATAATCTGTGGCGGGAACCGGTGCCCTTCAACCTGTCGTCAGAATACGGCCTTGCCCTGGCGCACTATGGCGACTACTGCTGGCTTTCCTGCCCGGCGGGGGTCTGGCGTGCCGGATCAACCGTGCAGAGCCTGGAACTGACCGGTGATGTACTGGCGGTGCGGCAGGAATCGGAGGCCGCGTCAGGCAAGCTGGTCGTGGAGCTGCGCAACGATGCCGGGCAGTACAGCTTGCCGGGGCAGGGAGAACTGTCCATTCTTGACATCGGTTGCCAGGTGGAATTCAGCCCCGGCTATCGAACGGACAATGGCGATGAGGCAAGCGCCGGGCAGCATTTTTGCCTGGCGGGATATGAGCATACCAGTGCCGGTGGCTCTGCCAGCCTTATCCTCCATGCCCGTGACGGCTGGGCAGCCATCGCCGACTGGAGAGCCAGACACCAGTTCCGCTGGAACCGGGACACGGAAGAAATGAACGTCAAGGATATACTCGCTTTCGTCCTGTCCAGGGTGGGTCTGAAGCTGGCGGTCAAATCAGAGTCATCGGTCATCACCGGCTTCTATCCCGACTTCACCATCAATTCCGGCAACACCGGTGAGTCGATTCTCCGTAAACTGCTCTCTTTTGTTCCGGATATACTGTTTATTGAAGGCGTGACTACCTACCTTGTGAATCCCCAGGCATCGGACGATTCCGTATACGGTTATGGAGTAGAACACGCCGTTATGGAGGGAAGATATCATCAGGAGGCTTGGGAACTGAACCGCGTCCAGGTGGAGGGATATGATACTGGCAGCGGCGAGGTGATTGTGGTCGACCGTTTTGCCTGGGACGAGATAGACAGGCTGTATGATAGGCTGCGGCAGCTGGAAGACAGAAATATTGACACCGTGGCCAGAGCGCAGGAACGCGGCGATGCTTATCTGCGGCAGGCGGAGGTAGAATCTGCCAGCGGCACCATACTGGTGCCGGCGAACTGCGGCCAGCAACTTTACGACGTTATTGATATCACGGACAACCGCGCCGGTCTCAATGCGGCCAAAAGACGGGTGCTCGGCTTCGTTCTCGTTTACAGTCCCCGGCGGGGCGAATATCGCCAGCGCTTGCAACTGGGGTCAGTGTAATCGCGGTTATGGAAGGGCAGATAAATTGAGCTTAAGAAAAGGCATCTTGCAGAGTTTTAGTTCCGCCGATTACACGGCGACCGTGCAACTGGCGGGCAGCTACAAGGTATATCTGGAGGACATCACCGTGGCCCGCAACCTCCCTTCAAGTGAAATGACCGCCGGAAGAAAGGTGGCGGTCATTTTCTTTGATGAACACAATCCCAGGGAGGCGGTTGTCGTTGCCGTATATACTTAAGAATGCTCCCTGCGGTTCAGGCAGAATTTAAGCCGCCCCGAAGATATCGCGTCCCACGCCGGCCTGCTGCCTGCTTCTCACGCAGCCCGGAGGGTAAACCTTACCGGCTGCCGGTTTCTCTGAAGGCAGTGTTTCCTCAACGGCAGGCCTTCTCTGCTGCAGGGCCCCAACGATTTGCTCCAGGACCTTGTTCTGCTCGGCGGCGCCCTTTTTCAGTTCGTGCGATGCTTCGGCAAGGCCCTGAATGGCGCTGGTG
Organism: uncultured Dehalococcoidaceae bacterium; assembly: GCA_964493435.1. GTDB lineage: Bacteria > Chloroflexota > Dehalococcoidia > Dehalococcoidales > RBG-16-60-22 > E44-bin89. Next base: position 88,952 of record CAZBMB010000006.1, read on the forward strand.
TGGCTCCTCAGGTGCTCGGCATATTCTGCCATGGCACTGGCGAAGCTGCTCAGTGCTTCCTGCGTCTGGGACATCACTTTCTCGGTGCCATTCATCCGCTCGGCCAGCGTTTCGGTATCACGCAATGTTTCTTTGATAACCGGGGCAAATATGCCGCGGTGTATCTTCTGCCCGCCGCGGCTGAGGTCGCTGGCGTAGAGATATAGGGCGAAGAGGGACAGGGCGATAATGACAAACGTCAGTCCCTGCTGGCTTTGCAGGTAGAGGAAGGGAAAACCGAGGAAGGGAATCTGATTGCTGACCGTGCCGCGCAGGTCCTGGGCGCGAACGGTGAACGGGTCTTCGCCGGCATTGTCGCCTTTGGTGCGCCAGGCAGTACCGTACTGGGTATCGCGTACCTCAATTACCCGGTGAGCCACAATCGGCGGGTAGTTATAAAAGTCCTGGATTGCCGCCGGGACGCTGTAGACAATAACATCACCGACTTCCACCTCATCGGCGTCCATTTGTTTAATCAGGATGAGGTTGCCGGCGTGAAGCTCGGGTTCCATACTGGTGCCGAAAACGGGCATAAACGGCATGGTGCCCCTCAGTGCCATGAAAGCGATGAGGCACATCGCCACTACCGCAATCAGCGTCAGCGCACGCTTGAAACGGAAGGTGCGGGTGAAAATTGTGGTTAATATTTCCTTCATCGTGCCGTTTTACCTTATTTCGTTCTACATATAACTGTAACACGCGGGCATAAAGACTGGCGTAAAAAACATAAATATTTCGTAAAGGTTCCATTAAGCTTTCGTAAATATTTGTCTTCATTTTACCGCTGTGTTGCCTCGCAATAAAACTCAGGAGTTACCGTCCACCCCGCGTCCCAATCCGCCGTATCGCCGGAGACAAGGACATAGGTACCTCCGGTTACGGACAGGGTATGGTTATCGCTTACCGGGTCTTTCAGGGTGAAGCTGGCTACCCCGTTATCCAGGGTGAGCGTCTGGTAATTTGGCGATTGTCCGGCCTCCTCTGAGTCTTCCAGGTACAGATGCATATCAAGGCTCTCATAGGCTTTTTTCAGGGCGCCGGTATTGGCCAGATAGACCCTTACTGTCAGGTCGCCGCTGTATCCGGGATTTTCGTACACCTCAAACAAATCCCCGGTGGGAGCGCTGCCTGTGAGCGGTAGGTAATCATATTCAATGGAGGCATAGACCTGCGTACACCGGCTGTAGCGATTTGCCGATGAGCCGGTTGTCCTGGCCCGTCGCAGCCCCACGCCTATTTGCAGGGCATCTACCTCGCTCCACGTCCAGGTGGTGTTGGTGCTGGGGTTATCGGTCCACTCTTCCGAGAAGGCGCCATAAGTTGTGGCCAGTGTTTCTTCGCCGCCGTTGTATTCAGTGCCGCCCGTTTTAATGTGGGTATAAGCGGACGTTTGCGAGGGCGTGTCTAAGGCGCGTGCCACCATATATATGGTAACGGCGGTTACGTTGCCGACTCCTTCCGTATGGTTGGCGAGGCTGTACAGGTCTTCCTGCCAGGCAAAGTTGTTGGTGGCAACATAGGTGCTATCGCCGTCAGAAGATGTCTCGTCCACTTTATCCCAGTGCGCTCCTGAAAACGGGAACTGCGTTGATATGCCGGTCTCATCGCCGGCTCCATCGGGATTCAGTGTCTCCGTAGCCTGGGCGATGGTCAGCACGTCAAACCAGTCAGGCTGGCTCGCCGAAGTATTGACGGTGGCAATGTCTCCCGTTGGGGTGGTGATGCTGATGACACCCATGCTGGTGGTATACGTGTAGGCATATATCCCCCCGCTTATGGCCAGGAGTGCTGCCAGCGCAACAATGAGCAGAACGTTCCTGTTCACCGCTTATTCACCTGCTCCTGCATTCAGGGCTTAACGCTGCGTTACCTCGCAGTAGAACTCCGGGGTAATCGTCCACCCGGGTGACCAGTCGGACATGTTGGATGAGACCAGTCCGTAGCTGCCGCCGATTATTTCCACGGTGTAGGTTACCGAGGCCAGGGTATAGCTTAATTCAATGTCGCTCAGGGTGGGGGTGGCATCGCCAAGGCTGGAGAAATCGGCCCGGTACTGTATCCAGCGGTCGCCATCGTGTACGGAGTTAATCTCCGTGATGGTGGTGGTGTAATAGTCACCCGTGCCGGTGGGGCCGTACCAGGTGGCGGTGCTGAGGCCGGCTTCAGTGGCGGCGCTCCTTATCTGGAACTTGATGTCGGTATTGGTCGGCTCGTTGATGGTGAAATAGATGAATTCCCAGTTCCAGTCCTGGTCATCGCCGGTATCATATGTTGACGATGTCAGATTGCCCGATGTGTAGTGGGTGGAAAAGAAAACGCCTATCATGTCAAGTATTGGCGTGTCCGAACCGTCGGAAGTGAACAGCATGTTGTAGTAGAAATTGGACCCTGACCAGCCCAGAGGGGCCAGGCTGATATTGCCCGTTCCCTGTGACATGGTATCCCAGCCGTCCGACACGCCCAGCGAGTTGTACCAGTTGGTGCTATCGGTGGAATACTGGACCTGCAGTCCAGTCCCGGAAGGGATTGCCGAGGCATCGTAGTTAAAGGTGTCAATGCTGGCCACCGTCTCACCGGAGAGCAGGTTAATCGAGGTGAGCGTGCCCGGCGAGCTGTAGGTGCCGTAACCGACTTCAAGGTAGACCTGGGTACATACGGCGTTATCGGTGATATTATCCGATTTAAGTTCTATACCAACCTGCAGGGCGTCGATTTCACTCCAGGTCCAGGTGGTATTGGTGCTGGGATTGGCCGTCCAGGTGTAGGACCTGGTGATAAAGGTAACATTAGCGGAGCTTTCTTCAGTTCCGGTATAGACACTGCCACCGGTCTTTATTGCTGCCCGTGCATAAACATTATTGGTAGGCAGGCTGCCTATTCTGAGCGCGCTGAAGCCGCACTGGCTGGGTTGTGCGTAGTTGGGGCTACCGCTATCACCTTCGTTGGTGGCCCTCATATCCACTCTCTGGTTAGCATTCAAGTCATTCAGGATACTATGTGCGTTTATGCCGGCGTTATAGGTCCCGGAGGTGGACTGGTCATGCCGGTTATAGTTGCCGTGGCCGCCTATATACTGCATGCTGTCATCGACGTACCAGTCAGCCCCGAAAGTGAACCGGGTGGTAGTAGTCCCGACCGTATCCTCAATCAGTCCGTTGGCCATAAAGAGGTAGTCATCATCCTGTTCCACCTCTATGGTCTCGTCGTCATAAATGGTGAATGAGCTGGCATCACGCGTTCCTTCCACATCCGCCCAGTCCAGCACCGCCCCGCTCGTTATATCTTCCCCGGCACCGTTGTAATAAGTGGTGATGACCTCCGCACCTGACGGCAGCTCCATAATCTCGATGCTGGAAGTGCTCACCGTCCTGCTTATGGAGCCATCCTGCTCGGCATTGCCACTCTGGACCTGGATGATGAGGTCCTGATTGGTTATAGTGTTGTCCACGATAAAGAGCGCGTGTAAAGTGCATGGATCAACAGCATTGTTTCGTATATACACATAGGAATGACTCTGCGGTAGGGCAGAGCCGGCCAGGGTAGCCCGGGATATCCTCTGTGTCCTGGTGGCGGACCCGGCGGTAAAGGTGACATCGTATTTCACCAGGTACCGGGCGACCTTCTTCAGCGTGAAGCTGTAGTCATTGGCCGCTGATTTCTGCATCACGCTGGTGTCCGTTTCATATACTTGGTCCGCCCATGGAACCTCGTTTCCGGCCCAGACCTGACCGCTGTAAGCGCCGGTATCGCTGTCATCGGTGTATTTCAGATAGGCTACATCCCCGGCGTCTGGAAGCCTCATGATGCAGAGCGATGTCTTGGAATTGGAGAGAACGTCGGTGGCGGCCACGCCGTAGGGTTGCCACTGAACCACCACGGTATCATTGGTGTTGGCGTTGACGATGAAGGCGCCGGCAGTGTACGCTTCGTCGTTGTTATTGTCTCGGGAGTAACCGTACCCTTCGCTGCCCTCCACGACGGAGCCTTCCAGCGTCACCTGTGCCCTTATGCCGTGCCTGGTGGCGGATGTGGAGGTCGACCGTATCTCATACATTATGAGGTACCAGCCGTCAGCCTTGAGGTCAGTCTGGGTGTCGCTGGTATGGTTGAAGCTGCCGCTGGTCTTCATCTCGCTGTTGAACGGGACGTCCGTCCAGACACCAAGGGCCCCGATGGTGTGGGTGTTGTTGGTGTCCTGCCAGATGCCAACATCGCCAATTGCCGAGGTTCTGGCAAAGCTGAAGTAGGCAGTTACGTTGTCTACAACCCCGGAGCCGGTGCTGTGGTCGGGGATATTATATAAATCACGCTGGTAGCTGGTGGAGTTGGTGGAAACATAGGTGGTGTAGTTATCCGCGGTGGCCTCATCCACCTTGTCCCAGTGAGCACCGGAAGCCGGGTACTGCGAGTCAATACTGGTATCATCGCCGACGGCATTCGGTCGAAGGGTTTCCGTGCCGGATGCGCCGCCAGCCACGAGTTTCACCTGATTATTGCTGAAAGAAACGTTGGCGGAGGACGCAACCTTGCTCTGGTCGGTGAAGTTGTCGGTCACGTTACCGCCGAAGCTGTCCAGAATGACATCGCCCGCGCTGGTGGTGGTGTCTAGGTTGGTCAGGTTACCGCCCTCAAAGTCGGACTGACTTGTCTGATAAAATGACCCGGAAATGCCAGCCAGGTTTTCTAGGGAAAGGGTTGCCTGTCCATTCTGCAGGGTGAGGAGGCGGTAGTTGGGTGTCTGGTTTGACGAGACCGAGCCCTCCATGTATACTTGCATATTCAGATACTGGTAGGCCTTGATAAGCGAGCCGGTGTTGAGCAGGTGGATGCCCACCTGCATGTCGCCGACGTAGCCGGGGTTTGGATGTATGGTAAAGAGGTCCCCTGCGGGCACTTCGCCGGCGGACTCGATATCACCGTAGCCAATTTCGGCATAAACCTGGGTACATCCGGTTAAAGCCCCGCCACCCGCCTCCCTGATACCAACGCCTATCTGCAGCGCGTCCACCTCGTCCCAGGTCCAGCCATCGCCAGTATTCGGGTTTTCGTCCCACTGGTAGGAAAAGGTGCTGTAGCTGGTGCCGGTGGTCACTGGGGTATCGTTATGCTCTACACCGCCGGTCTTGATATGGACATAGGCGTTCGTTTGCGTGGGGCCGGCGGTGCTGCGGCAAACGATATATACCTTGACGTAGGTCACGTTGCCCGAGGTTGCACTGTGGCTGGGCAAATTGTATAAGTCCTCTTCCCAGCCGGTATTGCCCGTGTAAACGACGGTGCTATCACCATCATGTGCGGGCCAATCATCAACAAGTTGCCAGTGGGCGCCACCGCCAAGCTGGCTCTGGATTTCGGTCTCATCGCCGGCAGCGTTGGGGTTCAATATCTCGGTGCTGGTGGTTTCCGAGGGGATCAGGACGGTCCCCCAGCTGGGCTGGCTGGCAGTCGCGTTGCAGGTGGCTATGTCAGCAGTAGGGGGTGTAACACCTAAGGTGGCGATGGAGGTAACATAGGTATAGGCAAAGGTCCCGCTGCTGAGTACCAGCGCGAGACCCAGTGCGACGAAAAGGTATAGTTTTTTCTTCGTGGTCTTGTTCCACTGCCTGGTCATTCATACCTGTTCTTGAGTTGTTATCAGATTACCTCTGGGTTATCTCGCACCATATCTGTGGCTGGTAGCTGCCGCCGGTAAGCGTCTTGAACGGGTGCAGCCGATAGCCACCGCCGGTTAATACCACTTTATAAGGGCTGGTGCCTTGAGCATTCGCCCAGGTAAAGAGCACCTCAGCATTCTGCAGGTTGAGGACCTGGATTGGTGACCCGGCAACTCCCTGCTCATCAGCCGTCGCGTTGGCGCTGTCCTGGAATTCAAGCGTCATGTTGATGTGGTGATATTGTCTGATTAACTGACCGGTATTCACCAGGTATACTTTTATCACCAGGTCGCCGGTGTAGGCTGGGTCCGGGGTTATATCGAACAGCGTGCTTGAAGGCCAGGTCCCGGTGAACTTGCCGAAGACGGTTGGTGCGCTGATGCTACCGCCCGTCGTGATATTGGCAAAGTCAGACGTCGGGGCGACTACGCCTATGGTGGCGGTGGCAGTGGTGAAGGTATAAGCGAACATGCCACCGGTTACGACAAGCAGTGCCACCAGGGATATCAGCAGTAGTCTTTTCATTTTTGTGCCTCCCTCTTATGACAGTTGGTAACTACTTTGCTAAAATTCTACCGCTTGTCATAATGTATGTCAACTCATTACTATCTACTATTGTATTCGGATGATGTTCTTCACGTTACTGTTTCGTTTATCTCTTCTCTTATGCACCGGGGTTGCCCCAGAAAGGCAACCCCGATATCGTGCCATTCATCTTCAATCGCCTTACAGACCAACCTGGAGCACTTCAGCGGTGAAGGACGGGACATAAGAGCCGCCGATACCGCTCAGGAATGACCAGGGGTAGGTCCGGTAGACGCCGCCCTTGACCATGATATGATACGTTGTACCAGCAACCATGTTGTCGGATACGAAGCTGACCACACCGCTGTTCAAGCTGAGGACACGGTCACCAGCGCCGTTTCCTAAGGCATCTTTGTCCATGGAGCCATTGTCCGAGTAATTGACCAGATTTACCCTCACCATGAGCATGGCGTACTTGTAGCCTATCTGGTCGATATTGTCGAGATAGACATTGACACCGAGGTCGCCGGTGTAGCTGCCGTCAGGGGTGACATTGAATAGGTACCCGGCCGGTATGGCTCCCCGGTAACTGCCGAAGGCGCTGAAGGTCGGAGCTGCCGAGGCGTTGCCGGTTATAGAGGCGAAGTCAGTTGTAGCAGGGGTGACATTCATCTGGACATTAGTGGTCGTGTACGCGTAGGCAAACATGCCTCCGGTAACCGCCAGAGATGCCACCAGGGCGACGATTAAGTAGCGTCTCAGTGTGTTTCCCATTATTCCACCAACTATGTTTTTCATTTTTCCTTCTCCTTTTTTTGACCTTTTTTTGCTTTGACTAGAATAAGTCTGCTATCTTCTCGGGGTGGTAGGTTTTCCTCTACGCTCCTTCTGTATCGGAATTCCTACCATCTTTTGTGCCCGCTTACTTCCTTTTGTTTCACATTTGATCACCCCCTTGTAGTCTGCTTGTTTAACTTATTTCTCCACTGAGGAATTTAAAACGTTCTTTCAAGCTCTCCTTGAAAGCGGTGAATTCCTCTTTGGTGATATACTCAGTACCCGGTTTACCGTTGAGACTGACTCTTGATATTATCGGCAGGCCCCTCTGGACCGCCTCAATCAGCACCAGCTTCTGGTCGTTGACGACCAGTTTGTTATGTACCGAATGAAGCCGGTTGTCCAGCGTCTCATCATCAATGCTCAGTGTGTCTATTATCTGCTCTTTGGTCTTGCCATCGGCGACCTGGTGCATGATTTCCGATTCACGCGGTGTCAGCAGAGCCAGCAGCTTCCCGACCTGCTCGCCCAGAGAGGAAAACGCGGTGAAATCGTCAAGAATCCGGGAAGCAAGTTCCGGTTTCCAGATGACCTCGTCAATCGGCTGCTTGCCCTTAACCACTTCTCGTATAGTGGAAACCACCACGTCGGGGTCAACGTCCTTGGTCAGGCAGGCACTGGCGCCGCTTTTCAGGGCTTCGTAAAGCTGTTCTTCGTTATAATTATCCATGACCAGAATAACTGATACTTCGGGCAGGTTCTGCTTGATTTTACGCGTGGCTTCAAAACCGTTTATCGTGTCATGGCCAGCGTTCAAAATAGCTACCTGAGGTGTGCTGGTCTCAATGAAGGAAAGTGCCTGTTCATTGCCCACGTCCTCACCAATCACTTCCATATCTTCTTCACCGGAGAGGGTGAAGTGAATACCTTCCCGGAAAAGCACTTGCCAATCTGCCAGAAAAACGGTTATCTTTTCCATTTTCAGCTCCTCTAAAGGCGCGTTAATAATCTATGTGTTTAATCTAACATGCGGGTATAAATACAAGCATAAAAAAAATAAAGATTTCGTAAAGGTTCTATTAAAGTTTCGTAAAGAATGGCTGGCTTAGTCGCCGGTGAGAGGCGAACCGAGAGGCTCAATCAAGATAGTCCGACAGGAGGTCAGGCGGGGCTGACAAATTTGTAGCCCATGCCATGCTCGGTCACGATGATGCTGGGCGATTCAACGTTGTCACCGAGCTTCTGGCGCAGATGCTGGATATGAACGCGGAGCAGGTCTCGGGCATCACGATAGCCTTCACCGCAGGCTTTGGTGAGCAGGTTTTCGTGGGATACCAGACGACCTTCATTTTTAATGAGATAGTGGAGCAGTTTGTATTCGGTTGAGGTAAGCTTTACCGGCTTGTCTTCAACCGTGACCTCATTGCGGGCAAAGTCAACGTGTAACTTACCGCTGGTATAGGGTTGTTCCTCAGCTGGAGTGGGCGCGCCCTTGGCACGGCGCATTACCGCCTGTACCCGGGCCAGCAGTTCAATATGGCTGAAGGGTTTGGTAACATAATCATCCGCCCCCAGCTCCAGCCCCTTGGCAATGTCAGTGTCCTCGCTCTTTACGGTGAGCATGATTACCGGTACAGCGGAGAAACGCCGTATCTCGCGGAGCACCTCGAAGCCATCCATATCCGGCAGCCCGATATCAAGTATGACTAGGTCAGGGCTTTCCTTTTCGACAAGTTCCAGTCCCTTGGTGCCGTCATTGGCGGGAAACACGGTGGTGCTTCCCCAGCGCAACTGGAAGCACAGCGTAACTACCTCTATTATTTCCGGTGAGTCATCAATAACCACTACTTTCATCTATCTACCCCGAATATTTAACGCTGCCCGGACAATGGTAGCGAGCAGAAGAAGCGACTACCCTCTCCTGGCGTACTCTCCAGCCAAATCCGGCCGCCGTGAAGCTCCGCCAGGAATCTGGTGATGGCCAGTCCCAGCCCGCTTCCTTTACCTCCGTTGACCTGATAATAGGGTTGAAAAATCAGCTCCTGCTTGTTTGCCGGAATGCCAATGCCGTTATCCGCCACCTCAATAATTAGATTGGATTCATTCTTGGTGGCGCTGACCTTTATTTCTCCACCCTCCCGGGTGAACTTGCTGGCATTGGTGAGCAAATTCATCAGTATCTGTTCCACGTAATGATGGTGTGCCCTGATATGAGGTAGGCTGGCGGGTAAATCAACTTTTAGGGACTGCTTCTTACTGTGCGTAATGGGATAAATCTGGGAAGCAACGCCCTGAATGATAGGCCCAATATCAAGCAGTTCGGGTTGGAAAGAGAACTCGCCGGCAAGCAGGCCGGTCATTTCCGAGAAGTTGGTCAGTTTTTCATCTAGGCTGTGGGCATTGCGAATTATATTCTGGATGAGTCTGAGCGGTATACTTGTTGACTGTGACTGAAGCTCTTCGGCTAATAGTTCCGCAGAAACAATGATGGCGGTGAGCAGTGTCCTTAGTTCGTGAACGGTGGCATCGCCAAAACCGATCTTTTTATTTACCTTATCATTAGTCTGTTTCAGATTATCCATAGTCTGTCGCTATCGGTGAGTTGAATAATCCTTACCCGGTCAGGGTGGTATCACTCGTTTTCTTTGCTCATTCCCTTGGCAACGAGTTTTACCGTGTTAAGAATGCCAATGACCGCCCTCTGGATTTCAACTGGCTCCTCGGCCAGCATCTTGGCCACGTACGGGTCCAGCCGTCGGTTGCCATAAGCGGTGCTTTTCTCTTCCGCAATTACAGTGGTTTGTGGCGACAGGAAACCGGCCAGGGTGAAGAGTTCGTCCTCGTCAAAGCCAAGCGGCCGGGCGATTCGGCGCAGAATGTGCGCTGAGGGGAAGCGCTCGCCTCTTTCAATACGTCCCAGGTGGGAAGAGGACACGCCGGAAGCAGCCGCCAGCTCCTGCAGAGTCAGCGGAATGGCAATTCTCTGTTGCTTTATTATTCTGCCAAGGTCATTATTTGTTCGTGGCATGTCTGTACTCCTCGGTTAACCCTATTCTAATTCGCCAAATGGCAAAAGTCAATATAGCTGACTGTGAGACATTTGTCCATATATTATCACGCTTATTTTAAAATGGCTAGGTTAAATTGTCATTAAAATGGTGTTTAAATTTCATTAAAATTCAGCGGCTTGCGTTCTTATCTTTTCTTGACATTGGGCTCAACTACTTACTAAAATGTGATGGGATTTTGGGTGTGGTGAGTGGACTCTGGCGTTGTTGCTTTATCTGATAGGAATAAAAAAATATTATTTGGCGTCGGAAGGAGGATGATGCTGTTTGACCGAGGTAGTGGCGGGTGACAACGAGAGCTTTGAAAGTTTACTAAAACGGTTCAACCGCCGGGTTCAGCAGACCGGCATTCTATCAGAAATACGCCGTCGAGAGCACTATGAAAAGCCGAGCGTCAGACGTAAGCGCAAAAAAGCGGTTAGAAGGCGCAGCGTTGTCCGAGCGATGAAAAAGTAATCTGTTGATGAGGACCGTATGGTAGAAGCAAACCTGAAACAGAAGCTGTCTGATGACCTTAAACAGGCAATGAGAAGCGGCGATACCATAAAGAGGGGTACCATAAGAATGCTGATGGCAGCCATCAATAACGCTGAAATCGCCCGGCAGACAAAACTGGAGGACGGTGATATCCTAGGTGTTATCAGCAAGGAGGTCCGGCAGCACCGTGAGAGCATAGAAGCCTTTAAGCAGGGAAAACGCCAGGACCTTGTTGACAAGGAGGAAGCAGAATTAGACGTCCTGCAGGGGTACTTGCCGCAGCAGATAAGCCGTGAGGAAGTTGTGGCAGCGGCGCGGAAGGTCATCGCTGAGGTAGGTGCTGAGGGCCCCGGTGACAAGGGAAAAGTAATGCCGGTGCTTATGGCACAGCTGAAGGGTCGGGCGGACGGTCGTGAAATCAACGAAGTGGTCAGCGAATTACTCAGTTCATGAAACGGGTGGGGAAAATCACAGAAACTCTGCCAAGGCAAGAGGGGCGTACGCCCCTCTTTTTATCTCTGGATAATGGGGTAACGATCAAGTGCACCGCATAGAGGTCAGGCTGAAGAGCCATCTTCCTGACGCCAGAGGTCAGGGGCTGGTCAAAGATATTCAGGACCTGGGCATTGCCAGCGTATCCGATGTGCGGGTAGTCGATATCTACTGGCTTGATGCGGCACTCAGTCCAGCAACTCTGGATTCGATTGGTAGGAATCTCCTGGCCGACCCCGTCACCCAGCTTTACAGTCTCCAGCAGGGTTCACCAACTGGGCAGGTTGATGAATCAAGATACCATACCGTTGAGGTCGCCTATAACGCTGGTGTCACCGACCCGGTTGAGGACAGCGTGTTGAAGGCGATTCGTGACTTGAAAGTGGAGGGTGTGAAGGCGGTCAAGACTTCAAAGCGTTACCTTATCAAAGGCAAATTAACCGATGAGCAGATGGCCGTGATTTGCAGCCGGCTGCTGGTTAACCCCATCATCCAGCACGTCGTGGAGCAGGAGCAGCCGAGCTTCCCGGAGAATCCTAAATATCACTTCAAGCTGGAAACGGTCGATATCCTGGCTTCAGAACATGGCGCCTTGCGCAAGCAGTTCGGGTTCACCACTGATGAATTTCAGGCCATTGTCGGTTATTATCGGAAACAAGGCCGGAATCCAACCGATGTCGAGCTTGAGACGCTGGCCCAGACCTGGTCAGAGCACTGTGTCCACAAGACATTCAAGGGCCGGTTCACGCTTGGTAATAAGGTGGTGGATAACCTGCTGAAGAGCACGGTGATGAAGGCCACCCGTGAGCTGAACAAGCCCTGGTGCCTTTCCGTTTTTGTGGATAATGCCGGGGTGATTGACTTCGACGGAAGGTGGGCGCTCTGCTTCAAGGTGGAAACGCACAACCACCCATCGGCAGTGGAACCGTACGGAGGGGCGGCGACTGGTATCGGAGGTGTCATCCGCGACCCTCTGGGCACCGGCCTGGGGGCGAAGCCTATCGCCAACACCGATGTCTTCTGTTTCGGCCCCCCCGATTTGCCCTATGACAAGTTACCCCAGGGCGTTCTTCACCCCCGCCGTATGTTCAAGGGGGTGCGAGCCGGGGTGGCTGACTATGCCAACCGGCTCGGTATACCCACGCTCAATGGTGCCGTTCTCTTTGATGAGCGCTATGTGGCCAATCCGCTGGTTTACTGCGGCACGCTTGGGCTGCTGCCGAAGCAAATCGCCCGGCGCGGCCAACAGAAACCGGGCGATAAGGTGGTTCTCGTCGGTGGGCGGACGGGGAGAGACGGCATTCATGGCGTTACCTTTGCCTCGGAGCAGCTCACCGAGGCGTCAACGACCACTTCCTCAAGTTCGGTGCAGATTGGCAATCCGATTGTGGAAAAGAAGATGATTGATATTCTCCTCCAGGCGCGCCAACGCGGCCTTTATGTGAGGATAACCGATTGCGGCGGCGGCGGCCTGTCCTCGGCGGTAGGTGAGATGGCGGCGGAGACTGGCGTCTGTGTTGACCTGGACAAGGTGCCGCTGAAATACGCCGGGCTATCCTATGCGGAAATATGGGTTTCAGAATCGCAGGAGAGGATGATTCTGGCCGTGCCGCCGGAAAAAAGCGACGAATTGCTGGCGCTCTTTGCCGGTGAGGATGTTGAGGCGACCGTTATCGGTGAATTTACCGATGACCGCCGCCTGCGCCTTTGCTACGACGGGAAAGCGGTCTGCGACCTGGAAATGGAATTTCTGCATGACGGCATCCCGCAGTTGCGGCGAGAGGCGGACTGGGAACCGCCCCGCCACCCCGAACCTGATTTTGCAGAGCCCGCTAATCTCAATGAGTCTTTGCTGGCGATTTTAAGTTCTTGGAACGTCTGCAGCAAGGAGTGGGTCGTCCGCCAGTATGACCACGAGGTGCAGGGGGGAAGCGTCCTCAAACCGCTGGTGGGCAGGAACAATGACGGGCCCGGTGATGCCGCCATCATCCAGCCGATACTTGACTCGCCGAAGGGCGTGGTCATCGCCAACGGCATTAATCCGGGCTATGCCGATATCGACCCGTACTGGATGGCGGCATCGGCGATTGATGAAGCCCTGCGCCAGATAATCGCTGTGGGTGGCGACCTGAGCCGGGTAGCGTTGCTGGACAACTTCTGCTGGGGCAACGTCAATAGACCCGATATGCTGGGGGCGCTCATCCGCACCGCGCAGGCCTGTTATGACATGTCTATTGTTTACGGGACGCCGTTCATTTCAGGCAAAGACAGCCTGAACAATGAATTCGAGTCCGAAGGTAAGACCATATCCATCCCGCATACTCTTCTGGTCTCGGCCATCGGCGTCATGGACGACGTGAGCCGGGTGATATCCATGGACTTCAAGCAGGCCGATGATTTCATTTACATCGCGGGCAGCACCTATTGTGAGCTTGGTGGCTCGGCATATTTTAAGACTGGAGACTTTATCGGCAATAGCGTCCCCAGAGTTGACCCGCAGCAAAGCAAACGTTTGATGGCAAGCCTGAGCACGGCTATGGGGAAAGGACTGGTCAGGGCCTGCCACGACTGCAGTGAGGGGGGCATCGGTGTGGCGGTGGCAGAAATGGCCTTTGCCGGCGGGCTGGGGGCAAGTATAAACCTGAAAGAGGTGCCGCTCGGTGAGCCGATAGACCGCGACGACTTCATCCTCTTTTCCGAGTCGAACAGTCGCTTCATCGTTGAGATTTCACCGGACAAGAAAGCGGCTTTTGATAAAGAAATGGAGGGCACGCCCCTGGCATTGATTGGCAAGGTCGCCAGCGAGCCCGGGCTTGAAGTATCTGGTCGTAAGGGCAGTAAAATTGTCTCCATGGCTATAGATGAATTGAAAGAGGCCTGGCAGAAGCCGCTGAGGTGGTGATGGATGGTTAAAACAATCGTGCTGCGGGCACCGGGAACCAACTGCGATGCGGAGACCGTCTTTGCCTTTGAGCAGGCCGGTTCAGAGGTGGACCTGGTCCACGTCAACCGGCTCATCAACCATGAACGGAAGCTGGCTGACTACCAGATAATGGTCATTCCTGGCGGTTTCACCTACGGCGATGACATCGCCGCCGGCAAGGTGCTGGCCAACGAGCTCAGCTTCAAACTGGGAGACGACATCACGCGCTTTTATGAGGCCGGAGGGCTCATTCTGGGCATCTGCAACGGCTTTCAGGTGCTGGTCAAAGCTGGTTTTCTGCCGGAGCCAGATAATGGCAGTCATCAGCAGATTACACTGGCGGCTAATGATTCGGGCAAATTTGAGTGCCGGTGGGTTAACCTGGCGGTGAATAAGGATAGCTCCTGCGTTTTCACCAGAGGGATGGAGAGCATTTATATTCCGGTGGCACACGGCGAGGGCAAATTCGTTGCTGCGCCGGAGATTCTACCGGACATAAACGTCGTCGTTCGCTATGCGGATGAGCAGGGTGATATTGAGGCTGGATACCCCCACAACCCCAACGGCTCCGTGAACAACATTGCCGGCATCTGCGATTCTTCAGGGCGTATCTTTGCTCTGATGCCCCACCCCGAGCGGCACATCAGAGGCACCCAGCACCCGCAGTGGACCAGTCTGGGCGCAAAGCAGTACGGTGACGGGTTTGCGATTTTTCAGAACGCGGTCAGGTGGGTGCAGAGGTCATAGCGGCGAACCGTCTGTTCAGCTGCCGGTATTTATTATAGCCCAGGGCAACTTCTGGCTTTCGGGCCACTTCTGGTGGGCGTAAAAGTCGGTATCCAGCTGGCATTCGGTAACCGCCTTGCGCCAGCCCGCCAGCGAACTCTCCTCAATGGTATTCAGGACATTGGCGACGCTGGCATCACCGCGGGCGAGCACTGCCTGAACCTGACTCCACGCCGGGCTTTCGCATTTCAACTGTATGCCTGCCGGCGCCAGGTTTTCCTTCAGTTGGGCAATCCGACTTTTAATTGTCTCGACCGGTGCCATGGGCAAACGCTGGAACGGCGTGCCGGCCTTGGGGACAAAGGGGGCGATATTAAGCGAGAGGCGGGTGCCCTTTGACTGCCGGTCAAGCAGGCCCTTGCATTGCCGAGAGAGTCTGATTATCTCGGTTATGTCCTCGTCGGTTTCCGTGGGCAGGCCAATCATGAAATAGAGTTTGAGCTGCTTTATACCATGCCTGGCCAGCCTGCCAACAGTATCGATAATATCATCCTCGCAGATACCTTTGTTAATCACCTGGCGCAGGCGTTCCGAGCCGGCCTCGGGAGCAAGCGCAATCGTCCGGGCACCACCGGCGACGATTTCAGCAAGCATCCTTTCCGAGAGTCTGCCGGCGCGCATGGAGCTTATGGAGAACTGCGCCCCCATATGGCGCAGGCCGGTTAGCAATTCCTCAAGGTGAGGGTAATCGGAAACGGCCGGGCCCACCAGACCCATTCGCCTGCGATAGCGAAGTCCTGCTTCTGCCTGACTCAGTAGCATATCGACCGAGCGGAAGCGCATTGGCCTGAAAGCGGTGCTGACCAGGCAGAACCGGCAATGCCATGGGCAGCCGCGCTCCACTTCTATTAGATAAAGTTCACCCAGTTCCGTATCTCTGGTCAGTATGATCGAGCTGACCGGAAACTGGTCAAGATTTTCTGCCCACTGGCGGATTACAGAGGTCGCCGGTGGCATAAGCGGGACATAAATGCCGGGCACCGCAGACAGCGACCTCAGCGACTGCGTGCGCTTCCTATCTATATTATCAAGTATTGCTGGCAGCAGTTTCTCCGCCTCGCCAATGCCGAAACCGTCAAATAATGGCGACAGTGGCATGGGGTTGGCGGTAACGCAGGGCCCGCCGGCAATAACCAGCGGGTGGCTTTCATCACGGTCAGCGGAAAGCGGGGGAATGCCGCTGGCCTTTAGTATGGATACGACGTTGAAATAGTCAAGTTCATAAGAGATGGTGAAAGCCACTACTTTGAAAGCGGAGAGCGGTCGCCCTGATTCAAGCGATAGGGGAAGAATGTTCCGTTTCTGGCTCTCTCTTTCCCAGAAAACCCGCTCGCCAACGATATCGCCGTATCTGTTGAGCTGGGAATACAGAGTGTGCAGCCCGAGGTTGGACATGCCGATGTAATAGCTATTGGGGTAAACAAGGGCGATGGGTAACCTGCCGCCCCAGTCTTTGGTAACTGCGCCTTCCTCCCGGGCAAGGCGTTCCCTTGGGCTGATTGCTAGTCTTCTGGCTCTGTTTCCCCCGTACCGGTTCATGCCATATTATGATTTCCAGCAGCCTCTCATGAATTGCTTGTTCAGGGTGATAACTCTATCGGCCACGTTTCGCAGCTGCCATGAGGTGCCCCTTTTACCGAACAAAGCCACTTCAACATGCTTGCCGTTATCCTTCACCGCCTGAAGGGCGCCAACATAGTCGCTGTCACCGGCAACGAGAATCACCACGTCGTAATTGTTCTTGAAGCTGTGGGTCAGCATATCCGTGGTCAACTGGACATCAATGCCTTTCTCGTACGGGGGCACGCTCGGCCAGTTGGTATAGACCAGTCGGCCAAGGCGTAGCTCAATGTACGGTACGGCGTTAACCCCGGCGAAAAACGCCTGCTGGTGCCGGTAGCGTTCCGGTTCCTCACTCTTGCCCACCTTGGCGTTGTAGTAGTAAATCCTGATTAGCTGGCGGCGATTCAAAAGCCTGTGGCAAAACCGCCCGATGTCAACGTCAGTCCGACCGAGTATATTTTTCAGCGAGTGGTACATGTTGCTCCCGTCAATGAATATCATTACCCGCTCTGACATTATAATTGCCTCCTTGATTGGGTTGATAACCTTGTGTTTTATTCAATTATATAGCCTTTGCTGGTAAATTACGACTACCCTGGTATATTTGCGGGAATTTAAATATGGGTGGTATAATTGGCCGATATCGCTAACCTGGAGTCAGTGGATGAAGCTGAGCCACGAAGAAGTGCTCCATATCGCTCGCCTGGCCCGTCTGGGGCTGACTGAAGAGGACGTTGATAAGTTCGGTGAGCAGCTATCCAATATTCTGGAGAACTTTGAAATCCTGAAACAGGTAGATACCACAGATATCCCGCCCACCGCCCAGCCGGTCGCGCTGCATAATGTAATGCGGGACGATAAGGTGACCCTCTCTCTCGCCCCGGAAGACATCTTGGCCAATGCCCCCCGCCGGGAAGGCGACTGCTTTCGCGTCCGCGCCGTGCTGGAATGATATCATTGTCGGGAGAGAATTTTGCCAGACAATCTTACCGAACTAACCATTCACGAAGCCAGTGATTTGCTTAAAAGCCGGCAGCTATCATCAGTGGAGCTGACCCGCGCCTGCCTTGAGCGTATCTCCAGAATTGAGCCTGAGGTTCATGCCTTTGTCACCGTAACCGATGAGCTGGCATTGAAGCAGGCTGAGGCCGCCGACCGCCTCCTGGCGAATAATAGTGCCGGTCCGCTGACGGGCATCCCGGTGCTTATCAAGGACGTCATGTGCACCAAGGGAATACGCACCACCTGTTCATCTAAGATACTGGAAAACCTGGTGCCCCCGTATGACGCCACTGTGGTGGAGAAGCTGAAAACATGCGACTCCGTTATTATTGGCAAGGCGAACATGGACGAGTTTGCCATGGGCTCGTCAACGGAGAACTCCGCCTTTTTCCCTACGCACAATCCTTGGGACTTGAACCGGGTGCCCGGCGGCAGCAGCGGCGGCTCGGCGGCGGCGGTGGCGGCGGGAGAAACCATCTATGCGCTGGGCTCGGACACCGGCGGCAGCATCCGCCAGCCGGCCGGTTTCTGCAGTGTCGTTGGTTTCAAGCCGACCTATGGCAGGGTCAGCCGGTACGGCTTGGTGGCATTCGCCAGCTCTCTGGATCAGATCGGCCCGCTCACCAGGGATGTTACCGACTGCGCGCTGGTGATGAACGCCATATCCGGTTATGATAGCCGGGATTCCACGTCGGTCTCACAGCTGGTGCCCGATTACACGCGGTGCCTTGGTGCCAGTCTCAAGGGGCTTCGCATCGGTGTCCCTAAAGAATACTTTGTCGAGGGCGTGCAGTCAGAGGTGGCCACCGCCATAAAGACGGCCATCGGGCAGCTTGAGGAGCTGGGGGTGGAGGTGGACTGGGAGGTATCGCTGCCTCACACTCCCTATGCTCTGGCCGTTTACTATATCATCGCTCCCTCGGAGGCTTCCGCCAACCTGGCCCGCTATGACGGTGTCAAATACGGCTTTTCCTACCAGGCGCCGAGCATGTGGGAGTCGATGGAGAAGACCCGTCAATACGGTTTCGGTGCCGAGGTGAAGCGGCGTATCATGCTCGGCACTTATGCGCTGTCGGCCGGCTACTATGACGCCTACTACCTGAAAGCGCAGAGGGTCAGGACGCTGATAAGACGTGAGTTTGACCAGGCCTTTGAAAAATATGACGTTCTGGTGACGCCCACCTCCCCCACCGTCCCCTTCAAGATTGGGGAGAAAGTGGACGACCCGCTCCAGATGTACCTCAGCGACGTCTGCACGCTGCCGGTAAACATCGCCGGGCTGCCCGCCATTTCCATACCGGCTGGCTTCGCCAATGACCTGCCCATCGGCCTGCAGATAATAAGTAAACCCTTCGGTGAGGAAACGATTTTAAAGGTCGCCCACGGCTACGAGCAGTCCACCGACTGGCACAAGAGACGACCGGATATATAAAGGGGCGTTAAAGAGGGGGCGTAAGCCTTGCTTCTTTATCCGGAGGGAACTTCCAAAGGGGCTTGAGATGATTTTTCCTGGACCGCGGCCTGTGCGGCTACTAACCTGGCTATCGGTATCCGGAAAGGGCTGCAGCTTACATAGTCCACGCCTATACCGTGCAGATATGAGATAGACCGCGGTTCCCCTGCCTGCTCTCCGCAAACGCCGATTTCCAACTTTCTTTTGGCCCGACGTGCCCAGAATATGGCGGTTTCCATTAGTCGGCCGACGCCCTTCACATCTAAGACCTCAAACGGATTATCCTGTAATATGCCCAGTTGCAGGTATGTTGATAGGAACTTCTTTTCCGCATCTTCCCGGCTGAAAGAGAAGACCGCCTGGGTGAGGTCGTTGGTACCGAAGGAAAAGAAATCCACCTCGCTGGCTAACTGTCCAGCACGCATGCAGGCGCGTACTGTCTCCATCATAACACCTATTCTTACATTTACAGCCTTGACCAGCTTCTTAATGGCAAGTGCCTCTTGTGCTGTGATAACCTGCGGTATCATAATAGACACATCCGCGGGCACCTCAGCTCTGGCCTGTTCGATTGCCTCGATCTGCATTCTGTATATCTCCGGGTCCGTTACGGCCAGTCTTACTCCTCTGTGTCCGAGCATGGGATTGGTCTCATGGAGTTCGACGATTCTCCTTTTTATTCTGGGGTCACTGATATGTTCTTCATGGGGCAGGAATTCATGTAACGGCAGGTCAAGGAGCCTTATGATAATCGGCAGGCCTTGCAATTCCCTGAAAAGAGCGGCGAAGTCCAGTTGTTGTAATTCACGCAAACGTTCTATGGCCACGTTACGTTGCGTTCCTTTTTCCGCCAGTATGTATTCTCTAATCACTGAGAGGCGCTCCGGGGCATTGAACATTCGCTCCGTACGGCAGAGGCCGATGCCTTCCGCGCCAAATCTTCTGGCTTCACTTATCATCTCCGGAATGTCAGCATTGGCTCTAACTCCCAGCCGCTTAAAGCCATCCGCCCAGCTCATGAGTTCTCCAAGTTCAGCGCTGAGACCGACGTCCTCTACAGGCAGAACCCCCAGGTACACATTGCCATTGCTACCGTCAATCGTCAGATCATCGCCATCTTTCACGACCGTTCCATTGGCTGTGAACTGCTGCGCTTCAAGGTCTATGTTTATACCTTCAGCTCCGCAGATGCAGGGCTTACCCATAGCCCTGGTTACAATGGCAGCATGAGAAGTCAGTCCGCCGCTTTGCGTTAATACACCGTCTGCCGCAGCTATCCCCTGGATGTCGTCAGGGTTGGTCTCGGGGCGCACCAGGATTACCGGGACGCCTTTTTTCGATTGAGCAAGTGCCGTGGAGGTATTGAATACCACTTTGCCGCTGGCCGCTCCGGGTGCGGCATTGAGTCCTTTAGCTATCGGTTGGTATTTATCTGGCGTCTTGAGTTGCTTGTGTAATAGCCCGCGGATATCACCCACGGATACGCGCATTATGGCTTCATCGCGCGTTGTAAGGTTCTCATTAACCATGTCAACGGCGATTTTTACCGCGGCGTGACCACTCCTTTTACCCGAGCGAGTCTGCAGTATATAGAGCTTTCCTGATTCCACCGTGAACTCAATATCCTGCATTTCACAGAAATGCTTTTCCAGCCTTTGCGCTATGCTCTCCAGTTCGTCATAGATTTCCGGCATTGCTGATTTCAACCGCTTGATTGGCTGGGGGGTTCTGACCCCAGAGACCAAGTCCTCGCCCTGGGCCTCGCTTAGATATTCGCCAAAGAGTCCCTTTTCGCCCGTGCTCGGGTTTCGGGTAAAGACCACCCCGGTTCCTGATTTTCCATCACGGTTACCGTATACCATGGCCTGCACTACGGCAGCGGTTCCCAGCGTGGCAGGGATGTTGTTAATTCGTCGATATTCGACGGCCCGCAGATTATCCCATGATTCAAAGATGCTCTTTATGGCATTCCTCATCTCGCGCGTATCACCGATGTTCAGAATGGTATCCATCATGCCGGGCATTGATACCGGAGCCGAGGAACGCACTGATACCTCCAGCCCCTTCCCCATCTTCCTGCCCATTTCGGCTTCAAGTGAAGCCAGTGCCTCCCCTATGGCCTCATCAGGTAGCGACCTGGTCTCTTTCCACTTCTTGTAGGCCTCTATTGATACCACAAAGCCAGGAGGAACCGGGAGCTCCAGCCGGGTCATTTTTACCAGGTTGGCCCCTTTATTGCCCAGCTGAGATTTATCATCGTAAGCTTCACGGAATGAATATAAAAGTCCCATCGTCAACACCCTCAATCTTCGTTATTTTTGCACAATATGTCCCAACTTGCCTGATACTGTTAATATTCTAAGCTGTTGTCAGGAATTCTAGAAGTGTTTTTATTCCTTCTTGGCTGCTGCCAGCTCCGGTTTGGCGTATGCCTCATTCACCTGCCGTGCCGGGTGGCTCTGAGCGCTATAATCCTTGAGCGTCGAGGTCTCCCGCATTTTATCCAGCTTGCCCTGTTTGGAAAGTCGCTCGTATATCATCACCCAGGCGCAGTTACGCTCCTTGCTAGTCTCGCACTTGCCGTCTTTATACCCGCCGCAGGGCCCGTTGACTAGGCTCTTGGCGCACATGGTCATCGGGCAGATGCCGCCGTAGTCGGCCAGCAGGCAGTTGCCGCAGGCGCGGCACTTCTCCAGCCAGAGACCCTCATCAGCCGTTACCCCGATGAAGCGGGTGTTCACCGCCGGAATTATTGGTATGTCTTCCTGTATCTCAGCGACGAACTGCACCCCGGCCCCGCAGGCCATGGATAGTACAGCATCATATTCTTTTATCTTTTCAATTATTGGTTCGATATATTCACGATCGCACTGGCGCTGGATGGTCAGCTCGCCGATTTCAACCTCCCTGCCGTCCATCTTGTTGGTCATCCTGAGCTCCGTGGCCAGCAGCTCCACCTCTTTCTCACCACCGGCCTGGCAGACGCTGACACAGGTGCCGCAGCCGAGGACCAGCACTTTTTTATAGTCCTTGATGCTCTCCTTTATCTCCGCAAACGGTTTCCTCTCGGCAACTATCATGGCTTTGCTTTCTCCTTTTTCAGCGGGTTGGGGCCCAGACGCTTCGCCCGCTCCGTCATCTCATTGCAGGCGGCAGCAAACAGCGGGGCATCGGAGGCACCCATGTTGAACATCTCAACCCGTTCCGGCTCGATGCCTACTTCCTCAAGCAGCTTCTTGGCCTGCTCAACCTTCTTCTTGGCTCTGAGATTTCCTTCCAGGAAATGACAATTGCCTTCCTCTCAGCCCGCGACGAAGACGGCATCGGCGCCATCTTCAAACGCCCGGAGCAGGTGGAGGGTGTCCACCTTACCGGTGCACATCAGCTTGACGATGCGCACGTTGGGGGCGTACTCCAGGCGCATGGAACCGGCGAGGTCAGCAGCCGAATAGGCGCAGTAGTGGCAGCAAAATCCGACTACCTTCGGCTCATATTCTCCGGCCATGTCAACTCCTTTCTCTTAACTCCCGGCCAGGACCGCCGTCTTGGCCGTCACCTGTTCGTCTTTGTAATGCTGTAAGGTAATCGCCTTGCGTGGGCATACGCTGGCACAGATACCGCAGCCCTGACAGGCGGCAGCCTCAATATAGGCCACCCCTTCCTCGTTAATTTTCGGGACATCGAACGGGCAGGAGCGGACACAGGTAAGGCAGGCAGCGCACCGGTCGCCATCAACTACCGAGACCACTCCACCGACCATCAGGTACGGCTTGGAGAGGATGGTCATCGCCCGCGATACCACTCCCCTCGCCTGCGCGATTGACTCCGAGATGAATTTTGGGGAGTGGGCCAGCCCGCACAGGTACATTCCCTCGTTGACGAAGTCCAGTGGGCGCAGCTTCATATGCGCTTCCATGTAGAACTTGTCCTGGGTGAGGGGCAGTTTTAAACGGCTGGCAAATTCCTCAACGTCGGGTTGAGGACGTACCGCGGCACTTAATACCAATCGGTCGGGCTCAAGCCGGATGTCCGCCCCCAGCGCTTCGTCATAGACGGTTACCGTTAACTTGCCGTTATTTTCAGCCACTTCAGGTTTTTTATCCACATCGTAGCGGATGAAAATCACGCCCTTTTCCCTGGCCTGGCGATATAGCAGCTCGTTCATGCCGTAGGTACGTATGTCGCGGTAGAGGATATAAACCTCAGCATTCGGGTTCATTTCTTTCAATTTCAGGGCGTTGTTCACCGCCTGGGTGCAGCAGACGCGACTGCAGTACATGTGCTCCTCTTCCCGCGAGCCGACGCACTGTATCATGACCACCGAATCCAGCTTCTTCATTTCGGCGCTGTCCCCGGCGATTTTCTCCTCAAGCTCAAGCTGGGTGAGCACCTTATCTGATTGGCCGTATAAGTATTCGGTGGGCTTATATTCCGCACCGCCGGTGGCCAGTATGACCACGCCGTGCTCCACATCCACAATTTCGCCGCTTTCAGTGGCTATCTCGGTGGTATAGTTGCCCAGATAACCGGACAGTCTTTTCACCTCGGCGCTTTTGTAGACGGTGAGCATAGGTTCCTTTTCAATCTGCTCCATCAGGGAGGTCAGCAGCTTCTGCGGGTCAGCGCCATCCGCCGTGTAACGAATGCGCTTCAGGTTGCCGCCGAGCTCTTTTTCCCTCTCCACCAGAACCGTCTCATAGCCCTGCCCGGCCATCTCCAGGGCGGCCGTCATGCCCGATAGGCCGCCGCCGATAATTAATCCTCTCCTCTTCACTTCTGCGGGGTGCTCATGGAGTGGCTCCAGAGTCGTGACCCGCGCCACCGCCATGCGCACCAGGTCCTTGGCCTTGTCGGTGGCCTCAGGCATGTGGGTAGCATGCACCCAGGAACACTGGTCGCGGATGTTGGCCATATCGAAAAGAAACTTGTTCAGGCACCCCTCGCGGATGGTATCCTGGAAAAGTGGCTCGTGAGTGCGCGGGCTGCAGGAGGCTACCACCACCCGATTTAAATCCTTCTCCTTGATGGCGTTGATAATCTTGTTCTGCGTGTCCGTGGAGCAGGTGTATAGATTTTCCTCGGCGTGCACCACATGCGGCAGCGTGCTGGCATACTCGGCAACGCCGGGCACATCCACCACCCGGGCGATATTGGAGCCGCAGCGGCAGACAAAAACGCCGACTCTCGGCTCCTCCTGGCTAATGTCTTTCTCCGGAGGGTATTCTTTTTCGGTTACCATGGTGCCGCGGGCCTCGGCGATTTCTCTTGAGGCCAGGCAGGCGGCACTTGAGGCACTCATCACCGATTCCGGGATGTCCATGGGAGCGTCAAACGCCCCGGCAACGTAAATGCCTTCCTGCGAGGTGATATTGGGCGTCAGCTCGTCGGTATGGCAGAAGCCGAACCTGTCCCGCGCTATGCCGAGCTTCTCCGCCAGTTCTTTCGTGCTCGCCGACGGCTGCAACCCGATGGAGAGGACGACCATGTCGAACTCCTCCTGAACCCTGTTGCCGTCCTCGCCGGTATATTCGATGAGCAAATTCTTGCTTTGCTGAAGCTCTTTTACCCCCGAAGGGATGCCCTTCATGTAGCGTATGCCAAACTTGCTCTTGGCCGATTCATAATACCTCTCAAAACCCTTGCCGAAGGCCCTGATGTCATTGTAGAAAATGGTCGGCTGTATGGTGCTCTCATGCTCCCGGGCGATAATCGCCTCCTTGGTGGCATACATGCAGCAGACCGACGAGCAGTAGTCCCGGTCACAGGTCTGGTCCCGCGAGCCGACGCACTGTATCCAGGCGACCTTCACCGGGTGCTTGCCGTCGGAAGGTCGCTGCACCTGCCCCTGGAAGGGGCCGGAGGCGGAGAGGATGCGCTCAAATTCCATACTGGTCACCACGTTGGGCATCCGGCCGTAGCCGTACTCGCTTTTGAGCCTGGCGTCAAATGGCTCAAAGCCGGGCGCCAGCACTACCGAGCCCACCTGTAACTCAACCTCTTCCTCCTTCATCTCGTGGTCGATGGCCTTCGCCTGGCAGACCGCCGCGCACTGCAGGCATTCGCTGCAGAGGCCGCAGTCCAGGCAGCGTTCCGCCTCTTTCACCGCTTCCTCTTCGGTCAGCGTGGTCACTATCTCGTCAAAGCCGGAGAGCCTTTTCTCTAACTCAATGTATTTGGTGTCCAGCTTGGCTTTCTTCTCATGTTTGCCCTCGGGCAGCGGCGCCGGCTCTTCCTCTTTCTTTTCCCGGCCTTCCCTGAGGTCCAATTTATTGAGATAGCGGTCGATGGATACGGCCGCCTCGTGGCCGTGCTTGATGGCCTCCACCGCCGACTTCGGCCCGGTAACGCCGTCGCCGCCGGCGAAGGTGCCCGCCTCATCGGTGGCCAGCGTCAGCGGGTCGGCAATCAACCAGCCGCCGCGGGTGGTCTTTATGCCGGTGTTCTCGGGCAATACCGAGAGGTCGGTGGCCTGCCCGATGGCGATGATTACCGTGTCGCCGTCAACAGTGGTGGTGACACTTTCATCAAAGGTCGGGCTGAATTTCCCCTCGTCGTCAAACACGGCGGTGCACTTCTGGAACTTCACGCCGGTAACTTTACCGTCTTTATTCGCTATCTCCGTGGGACCCCAGGAGTTCATTATTTTAACGCCCTCTTCCACCGCCTCCTCAATCTCCCAGGGGTGAGCGGGCATTTCCTCGGCGCACTCAAGGCAGACGGCGGTTACGTCTTCGGCACCGAGTCGACGCGCTGTCCGCGCCACGTCCATGGCCACGTTGCCGCCGCCAATGACCACAACCCTGTCCCCGATATTAACCTTCTTATCCTGATTTACCTCCCTGAGGAAATCAAGGGCCAGTTGCACTCCCGGCAGGTCAACGCCGGGGATGGGCAGGCTGCGACTTTTCTGCGCGCCGATGGCCAGGTAAACCGCTTTATAGCCCTGCTTTTTCAACTCCGCGAGGCCATTCTTGCCGTTTATCGGGCTGTTGAGCTTCAGGTCTATGCCCAAGTCAACGATATCCTTAATATCGGCGGCCAGCACGTCCTTGGGCAGGCGGTACTTGGGAATGGCCGACCACAGCTGTCCGCCGGGCTCTGAGTCTTTCTCAAAAACGGTCACCGGGTAGCCGAGTTTTATAAGGTCAAGGGCGCAGGTGAGGCCGGAAGGCCCGGCCCCGACCACGGCCACTTTGGGCTTTGCCTTATCAATAGCCGGTTTCTCCTCCGGCGGTATTTCCCCGTCTTTCCTCTTCTGCCGGACGATATCGGCGGCAAACCGCTTCAGGGGGGCAATGGCCACCGGCTCATCTACCTCGTTGCGGTTGCATTCCTGCTCGCAGGGATGGTGGCAGATTCTGCCCAGCACTGCCGGCAGCGGTATCCACTGCTTGATGTGGTCAAGAGCCTCAACATACTTGCCCTTGGAAATGAGGGCAACGTAACCCTGCCCGTTGCATCCCGCGGGGCAGGTGAGCTTGCAGGGCGGGCGTGCCACTTTGCTGATGGCCACGGCGCTGGGTATCGCTTGGGGGTAGCGTTTGTTAATCGCCTTGCGGGTATTCAGGCCCTGCTCAAACTCGTTGATTAAATCAACGGGGCAGGCCTCAAAACAGTCGCCGCAGGAACTGCATTTTTCAATGTCCACATAGCGCGGTCGTTTCAATACCTTGACCTTGAAATCGCCCGCCTCTCCCTCAAGAGACTGAACCTGGGAATTGGACAGAATCTCAATATTAAGGTGTTTGTCCACTTCTATCAGCTTGGGCGAAATCATGCACATGGAGCAATCATTGGTGGGGAAGGTCTTGTCTAACTGGGACATCCGGCCGCCAATTGATGTGGTCTCCTCGACCATATAAACTTTAAAGCCGGAGTTGGCCAGGTCAAGGGCGCTCTGCATACCGCAGATGCCGCCCCCCACTACCATGACGGCACCGACCTTTTTACTATCTCTCTTTTCTTGGTTACCGCTCTTCGTCATAGCAGCCCTTTCTTTTTCAGCAGCGGCCTCGGGTCGACGAAATGCCGGGCCAGCCACTTATCTGCTGAGGGGTCGCCAAAGGCCAGGCCCATGAGTTCGGTAAAATAAAGTATGGGCACGCTGTACCGTTTGCCTGCCTGCGCTGAGACCTCGTCCTGGTGAGTATCCAGGTTTGACTGGCACATCGGACATGCCACCACCATCGCCTCGGCTCTGGCCTCCTCGGCCATGTCAAACAGCTTCCCTATCATTCTCCAGGCCACCTCGGGCATGGTGAGCACATGGTCAGCGCCACAGCAATCGGTTTTATAAGACCAGTTATTCACTTCAGCGCCCAGTGTTTGCAGGATATTGTCCATGGACTCGGGGTTATCGGGGTCAACGGCATCGGTAACCCGCGGCGGTCTGGTGATCAGGCAGCCGTAGTAGCAGACCGCTTTCAAGTCTTGTAATGGCTTCCTGACCTTTTCCAGTATCGCTTTCTCGCCAATCTCTTCCCATATGAAGTCAACGAGGTGTTTTATGCTGAAATTTCCTTTGTATCCATTGCCAGCGCCTTCAATCTTTTCGCCCGACCGCAGTGCTTTGTCGGCGTGCTTTAATCTGGAGTAACAGGCGGCGCAGGGAATCACCAGGTCAAGTCCCGTTTTATCGGCGGTTTCCAAGTTTCGGGCCGGCAGGGCCAGCGCCAGCATATCATTGGTGGCGTGCGCCGAGGCGGCGCCGCAGCAGGTCCAGTCTTCTAATTCTTTCAGGTCGATGCCAAGTGTCCGGGCTACCGCCACCACGGACTCGCCATACTCTCTGGCGACGCCTTCGAGAGAACACCCGGGATAATATGAGACTTCCTTCATTTGCCCTGTCTCTTCACCTTCTGGAAAATACTCTTCACCTGTCGCCTGGCTCTGACTCTGGGCGGCAGCAGCTTGATTTTACCGCGCTTGAACATGGCGATGCCCGTTCCCGCCTGTTTTCTAAGGCCACCTAGCCCGCCGCTCTTCAGCGTATAGACCACCGCCATCTCCGGCTCGTGCACGCGGCCGTGTCGCCGTAGCGAGGACAGAAACGCCGAGTGAAAAACGGGGGCATTCTTGTGGGTGGTCTTGATGCCCTCCCGCTGTGCAAGCTGTCTGAGGGTGTCCATGACGTGGGCGATATCGATGTCATTGGGGCATCGGGTAGAACACGTTTCGCACGATGCGCAGACCCATATGGTATCACTGCGGAATGCCTCGTCCAGCAACCCCAGCTGAAGCATGCGCATAAGCCGGTGAGGTACTACATCCATGGCAAAGGTCACCGGACAACCATTGGTACATTTTTCACATTGAAAGCAGGCAGAAATCTTCTGCCCGCTCAGTTCCTCAATCTTCTTCCGCAGTGATGGTTTGGGAACAATCTTTTCTGGAACTTTGGCTACGGTCACTTTCCTCCTGCTTTCCACTGGTGCGCTGCAACAAGCATCGTCTGATAAACGTTTATTATTTATGGTGTATCGTCTTGGCGATGGGGTTCGGACAGGTTATCAAACATTCGCCAGGCTCATCAGGGTGAGCCCAGCCCAGCCCTTTTCAGGTACTTTTCCACCCTTTTCAGTAGCTCTTCGGGACGGATCGGTTTGTCAATATAGTCCTCGGTCTCAAGGGTGAGGCCGCCGCTCATGGCAATGGAACTTTCGCCACCCCGCTCTGCATAACTGGTCAGCATAATCACCGGTATTTTTTTCAGTTCGGCATTCCCTTTCAATTGCTCTGCAGTGGAAAATCCGTCTTTCCCCGGCATGATGACATCCAGGATAATCAGATCGGGGCTCTCCTCTCTTGCCTTCCGCAACCCATCATCGCCGTTATACGCTATAATAACTTCATAAGGCTTACTTTCCAGGACTATCCTGGTTGCCTCAACAAAATCAACATCATCATCAATAATAAGGATTCTGGGTTTATCGGTCATAATTGCGCCCTCTCCACAGCTATTCGTCAGCTAGGCTTTCTTCTTTATACTTAACAGTCGCTCCACGCGTTCCAGAAGGATTTCTGGGTTAATGGGTTTCTCTATGTAGTCGTCAACATTGAACTCCAGTGCTGTTTCCAGTTCATAACGTCTTCGACTGGCTTCCTCGCGCACTGAGCTTAAAATCAGGATGGGGACGTGCCGATATTTAGACCATCTTCCATCCTCCAGTTCTTTCATCACGGCAAAGCCGTCCATCTTGGGCATAAGAAGGTCAATAATCATCAGGTCTGGCTCTTCAGCACGCAGTGCTGCAAGACATTCGATGCCGTCGCAGGCCGTAACTGTTTCATAACCTTTAGTTTCCAGAAGCATGGTGACGACATCGCGAATGTCCGGATCGTCATCGACGAGCAGTACTTTATACGCCATTTCTACCCTCCCTTTAGAGTATATCACGTATTTTTTAACTATTGCTAATTTGCGTTTTACGACTGCTGTTGCGCTGTCTTCGGTTCAGCTTTTTCCCGGCGATAACCAAGCTCTTGGGCAGGGTGAAGGTAAATTTGCTGCCACGGCCCTTCTTATCTTCCGGATTGGGGCTTTCCACCCATATTTTCCCACTGTGTGCCGCGACCACTCTTCTAACAATGGACAGCCCGAGGCCGGAGCCGGACTTTTCACGATCGCTGCCGCGGTAAAAATCATCGAAGATTTTGGGTTTATCCTCGGCGCTGATGCCAATGCCCGTGTCCATGACCTCCGTGTAAATTTCGCCGTTCTGCTCGGTAACCCTGAGCAGCACGTCACCGTTTTCTGGAGTGAACTTGATGGCGTTGACCAGCAGGTTGGTAACCGCCTGCTTCAGACGGGCACCGGAAGCCTTGAGTCTGGGCATGGATGCAGGCACCTTGGCGCTGAGCTTGATATTCTTATCCGTGGCCATGGCGCGCACGTTTTCCACCGAGTCCTTCACAATCTGTGCCAGGGATATCTCCTCCATCTCTTTTACTATCTGCCCCCCTTCAATCCGGGAGATATCCAGCAGGTCACTGATTAGTTCCAGCTGCTCGGTGATTCTGGTGCTGCTTCTTTCCAGCATCTGCCTTTGTTTATCGGTCAGCTCACCGGAAAAGCCCCCCAGCATGAGCTGAAGGTAGCTCTGCACCGCCGAGAGGGGAGCTTTGAGGTCGTGCGATGCTATTCCCAGAAAGCGCAGCAGATGTTGCCTTCCTTCCTCGAGCTTGCTTAACTCTTTGCTTGTTTCCTCCAACTCTTCAGTTTTTTCCTTGAGCCCCTTCTGTTGTAGAGCAACTACCTCACGCTGCCTTTTCCTCAATTCCCCGGATATACTGGTAACCATATATGCGGAAGCGTACAAGCAGGTGGACAGCGCCACGAGTATGCTTAAGATATAAGAGCCCTCCTGATAGAGACCGGCGGAAGCAAATCCCTCCAGATGAACGTGGGGAATTACCCCGTAGTACTCCAGCCCAACCAGCAACATGACCAGGAATACGGCCCAGGTGGCAACTAGATAGGCGATACGGTAATGGAGCAGTATGCCGGCCAGAATCACGTGAAAAACAAAATAGAAAATAAAGGGGTTCTCAATGCCGCCGGTATAGTGCAGGAGCACGGTAAGTGCCGCCAGGTCTACGGTGATATGGATGTTGCCCGTGGCCCGTGCTTTCTCAATCAGCGGAGAAGTTGCTTTTGGTATGGTAAACAGACGACGCAACGGGACAATGAGCGTCTCCGGCAGCCAACCACTGGCCTCAGCATTCAGGTGCCTTGACTGGTAGAGAAAGAGGAAATTGTAGAGGGTCATCACGGCACAGATGATGTAGATTGGTACGAGGGAAAACCGGATGCCGAAGACCTGAGTGGCCAACAGGCTGGCGACGAGAACGCCGGCAATCGCCAGCCATCTCATCTTGACGAAGACGCCGATTCTCACCACCAGGGCTGATTCCTCCGGGGTGAGCCCGGGGCTCTCTATTTCTCCGGGTGCGGTACGACCACTTGGCGTAGTGGTCATAATACACCTCCCAGCCTATTCTATACCGCTATATATAGAGTGGCAAGGTTTACCCGAATGGCTTACTATTGGCACCGGTATCGCTTCCACTTTAGAATAGCTATTCAGTATTATCAAAGTGCGGCCGCGTCCAGCACTTCCGGCACTTTTCTTTCCCAGCCGATGGCCATGATGTGTACACCTTGGCACATCGACTTCATCTCTTTAATAAGGCGGGCGGCAATCTCAATACTCTTTTTCTCACGGTCTTCAGCTTGGTCCATCTCCTCAATGAGGTCATCAGGCACGTGCACTCCGGCGACGTTCTTGTTCATAAAGCGTGCCATACCGGCGGACTTCAGCAGCACAATGCCCACCATCACCGGCACTTTAAGGTATGCGGTTGCCTTTATGAATTCCTCAAACTTCCTCGGCTCATAGACCGCCTGTGTCTGAATGAACTGTGCGCCAGCCTTCACCTTCTTCTCCATCTTGATGATTTGCGGCTCTACCGGGTCAGAGGCTGGTGAAACCACTGCTCCAAGGCAGAATTTGGGAAAGCCGGCCAGCTCTTTCCCAGCCAGGTCTTTTCCCTGCTCCAACTCTTTAGCTGCCTGCAGGAGGGAAACGGAATCCAGGTCGAAGACGGGCTTGGCCTGAGGATGGTCGCCAAGTGAAACGTGGTCGCCGGTCAGGCAGAGCACGTTCTCAATGCCCAGAACATAGGCACTGAGCAGGTCGGACTGCAGAGCTATGCGATTTCGGTCTCGGCAGGTTATCTGGAAAACTGGCTCAAGGTTCTTCTGTTTCAGCAAGCAGCAGGTGGCCAGTGAACCCAGCCTCATTGCTGAGCTCTGCTGGTCGGTGGCGTTGATAGCGTCCACTCTGCCACGCATCATCTCCGCTGTTTCCAGCATCTCCTGAATATCAATGCCCTTGGGAGGGCCGACCTCCGCGGTTATCACAAACTTGCCCTTTTTCACCAGTTCGATGATGCTCATTCCCTGACGAGGCCTCCTGCCAGTAATCGTTTGTCATTAGCTGCATTTCGCGCTGTGCAACCACCAGACAACCTGAATGATTGAAAATCATGCTCGCGGTGGGGGAAATAAGGGTGTGGCGTTCCGGTAAACGGTCGGCAGCAGAAAGCAATCGGCGCAAAACCACTAAGTATTAAGATACAAATAGAATAAACAAATGTCAAGCGAGATATGAGAGCCAGAGTACTGCGCTGGTTGACCTTGTCTGGTCTTTCCAATTAAAATTGATGCTGAAGGAACTAAGGCGAGCAGTTATGAGTGCTCTTGACGCCCTGAAACGATGCGAGATATTTCTCGGCCTGGACAATTCTGACCTGCAGAAAATCGTTGACCTGCCGTCCTGCCAGGAAAAAACGTATCAACCCGAAGAGGTGATCTTTCGCGCCGGTCAACCCGCCGAGCACCTTTATGTTCTCGTTGAGGGCAAGGTCGACCTTATAGCAGAGGCGTCGGCACCGTCATCAGAATTGCTGAAACCGGCGCTGATTACAATCATTGGCAAGGGGAGCATTTTCGGCTGGCCAGCCCTCGTGCCGCCGCATGTCTTCAGCCTCATGGCCATTGCCAAAGAACCAGCTCAAATTCTGGTTATCGGTGGCAGCGACATCCGAAACCTGTTCCAACTCCATCCACATATAGGCTACGAGGTAACCCAGAGCCTCCTCCAGGTAGTCGCTTCCCGGTTCCGGACCATAGAGCAGCTTCTAGTAACCGGCAAGCGGTCAATCCTGTTTGAGATACCAAAATGGACCGGCCGCTAGGCTATCACCCTTCGCTTCTTCAGATTGCGTGACTCTACAGTTCGGGGGATTGTAGGTCCTAGAAGAACAGGCTAATATTATAAAGAAAAATTTAAGGTCTGTGCCATAGCTATTCAATTTATCGGTTCGGCAGGGGGATAAAGGGGGCCTAATGAAACCCTGGAAAGCAAGCGATGGTAGCAAATAGTCGCTGGTATGAAGAGACTATCCAGAAGCTCAGCCCATACCAGAGCAGCCTGAGCAAGAGGGAGCGGAAAAAATATCAGCTTGACCTGCTGGAGCGTGTCAGCAGAAGGGTTGCTGAATTCAATGACGAGTGTGGTGAATGCCAGCTTTTCCAGCAGGAAATCACCTTATATGTGAACGACCTGGGCAATATGGTTCACCTGGCCGATAACACACGGAGGAAACAATACGTTAAGCGGCTTAAGCAGACCGTCCGGCATCTTCAGAGCCAGCACAAGCTGGTGCCAAAGGGGCATTATGTTGGTATCTGGACCTCCATTGGCACCGGCATCGGGGTGGCTATCGGGGCGGGGATGGACAGTGTCGGCGCCGGCATACCAATCGGCATTGGCATTGGCGTCGCTGTCGGCATGATGCTGGACGCCAAAGCGAAGAGGGAAGACAGGGTAATTTAATTAAAGGAGTCCGTTATGACAGAGCAGATTCTTGAATTCATTCTGTCCTGGTTCGCCAGTCCCAGTCTCATCGGCATCGGCCTGGCGATTTTATTTGGCGCTATTTGGCTGGTGGGTTACTGGCCCCCGCTCTTTAAAAGGCCATGGCTCTGGGCGGTTCTTCTTATCAGTGCCTTTCTGACTCTGGTCTCGGTTAGCTTCATTCAAATCCCCCTCCAGTTAGTGATTGGGCAGGCGCTGAATCAATTCTGGAGCCAGGAAGTGCTTATGAGCTGGCTTTTGCTGGCCGGGATACCGCAGATACTTCTCAGTGGGGTGGTTCAGGAGGGGGCAAAACTGGTGCCGGTGGTTATCTGGTGGTTTGGTGAGGAAAAAAGGCTGAGTTTAAGGACTGGCCTGATGGTGGGGGCGGTGTCAGGTTTTGGCTTCGGCGTTTACGAGGCTGTCTGGGTGCACAACAGTATTTTCGCTGCGGGCTGGGGCTGGGACTTTGTGGAAGCCGGCGGGTATATGGCACTGGCCGGATTCTGGGAGAGGTTCTTCGCTGTTGCCTTTCATATCGCCTCCTGTGCGCTGGCCGGGTGGGGCCTGGCCAGAGGTTGGGGATGGCAGTTCTACCTTCTGGTCGCTTTTCTGCACAGCTTCTTAAATTACAGCGTGGTTCTCCTTCAATCGGGCCTTTTCAACGTCCTTCAGGTGGAAATTTATGCTGCTGTCGTAGCCGTGCTGATAACTGCGGTGGCGCTCTGGCTTCGCTGGCGGAGGAGCGAAGAAGCCGGTAGCGAATAGAGAAGGATAACCGATCTGCCTTACATCTGCTCCGGCGCGGTCATTCCCATGAGGTGCAGTGCGCGGCTGAGCACGGTTTTGGCCGCCTCAACCAGTTTCAAGCGAGCTTGGGTCAGCGCTTCATCCTTTGAAACCACCCTACACTGCATGTAGAAGCTGTGGAACACGGTGGCCAGGTCCTGGGCATAGTAGGTCAGATGGTGGGGCTCCAGGGTGGTGGCGATTGTCTCCACAAGCTCGGGCAGCAGGAGCATCTTGCGGATAAGGGTGAGTTCAGGCTCGGTGGTCAGTAGCGAGACATCGCCGTCGCGGTAGTTGATGCCTTTTTCCTGGGCCAGGCGCAGGATGCTGGCAATGCGGGCATGGGCGTACTGGACATAGTAGACCGGGTTATCTGCCGACTGTTTTTTGGCCAGTTCCAGGTCAAAGTCCATCTGGCTGTCGGCCGAGCGGGACAGGAAGAAAAAGCGGCAGACATCGGCGCCTACTTCCTCAACAAGCTCGCTCAGGGTGACTATATCGCCGCTGCGTTTTGAGATGCGCACTATCTCGCCGCCGCGGCGCAGCGTGACCATCTGCGATATTATGACCCTGAGTTGCTCCGGGTCAATGCCCAGCGCACCGACAACCGCCTTCATCCGTGAGACGTGGCCCATATGGTCGGCACCCCAGATATTAATCACGGTATCAAACTTGCGCTTGATGAATTTATCGTAGTGGTAAGCGATGTCGGTGGCGAAGTAGGTGGGAGACCCGTCGCTGCGTATTACCACGTTGTCTTTATCCTCGCCCAGCGCCGTAGAGACAAACCAGGTAGCGCCTTCTTTCTCACTGATGTAACCGCCCTGCTTCAGGAGTGATATGACATCGTTATACTGGCCATCCTTGTAGAGGCTGCGTTCGCTGAACCAGACGTCAAAGGTCACCCCCAGCGTCTCAAGGTCGGCCTTGATTAAATTTATCATCTTTTCCAGGCCTATGTTCCCCAGCTTGGCAATGGCCTCAGTTTCGGCAAGGTTCAGGAATTCATCGCCTTTCTGGTCAGCTATCTCCCCGGCCAGGTCAATCATATACTGGCCAAAGTAGCCGTCTTCAGGCATTGCCGCCTCTTTCTTCAGGCATTGGCAGTAACGGGCATAGAGGGAGCGGGCGAAGGCATCAATCTGGCTGCCGGCGTCATTAATATAATATTCTTTCTCAACTTTATAATTGGCGGCGGTTAGGGCATTGGACAGTGTGCTGCCCAGGATGGCGCCGCGCCCGTGCCCCACGTGCAGCGGTCCAGTAGGGTTCACACTGACAAACTCAATCTGTACCCGTTTGCCCTCGCCAAGCATAATATTGCCGTACGATTCTCCGGCCTCCAGGATAGACTCCACCTGCCCGGCCAGCCATTTGGCGTTCAGGGTAAAATTGATGAAACCCGGTGCCGCCACGTCAATCCGTTCAATTTCGGGGGTATCAGCAATAAAGGCAATGATATTACTGGCGATGTCAAGGGGATTGCTGCTGGTGGCGCGGGCCAGTTTCAATGGCAGGCTGGAGGCATAGTCCCCGTGTTCCGGGTTCTGCGGGTGTTCCGTGATGATTTCAGGCAGGGCGACCGGGGGAAGTTTACCTGACTTCTGTGCCTCAAGGGCTGCCTGAGTCAGCAGTTCGGCCAGTTTGTTTTTCAGCATTAACCTGTAAAAAATATTTTTTTGGAATCGGTCTGAGAATACTTGCTATCCAGTAACCTGTGACCGAATTATAGCACAATCGGATTGGAAAAAGGAAAGAGCGGAGAAAAATAGTGTTTTTTAATTATTGACAAGGATAATGCGGAGGTAGTATATTAGTATATGGCAATGAGAATGCTGTACACATAATCAGGTTAATTGGTGAAGGGGAACCAAGCGGCGACTTGGTGTCAATCACCAAGTCGCCTTATTTTGTGTAGCGCACCTTAAAAATTGAATAGGACTAATATTAAATCTGAAGCAGGTCAAGCAGGAAAGGGCATATGGTGGATGCCTTGGCATCAAGGGCCGAAGAAGGGCGTGGCAAGGCTGCGATAAGCCCCGGCGAGCTGTCGAGCAAGCCTAGCCGGGGATTCCCGAATGGGGCAACCCACTCAGGTAAAACCTGAGTACCCCCAGCTGAACACATAGGCTGGGTGGAGGTAAGCAGGGGAAGTGAAA
>CAZBMB010000007.1:0-93124 GCA_964493435.1 uncultured Dehalococcoidaceae bacterium
ACTACCAGGGTATCTAATCCTGTTCGCTCCCCACGCTTTCGCGCCTCAGCGTCAGAAACAGCCCAGGAGGCCGCCTTCGCCACTGGTGTTCCTCCCGATATCTACGCATTTCACCACTACACCGGGAATTCCACCTCCCTCTGCTGCACTCTAGCCCAGCAGTATCGAATGGTCCCTCCCAGTTGAGCTGGGAGATTTTACATCCGACTTGAAGAGCCGCCTACACGCGCTTTACGCCCAATAAATCCGGATAACGCTTGCCTCCTACGTATTACCGCGGCTGCTGGCACGTAGTTAGCCGAGACTTATTCCTCAGGTACCGTCATTATTCTTCCCTGAGAAAAGGGGTTTACAACCCGAAGGCCTTCATCCCCCACGCGGCGTCGCTGTGTCAGGCTTTCGCCCATTGCACAATATTCCTTGCTGCTGCCTCCCGTAGGAGTCTGGGCCGTGTCTCAGTCCCAGTGTGGCTGATCATCCTCTCAGACCAGCTACCGATCACTGCCTTGGTGGGCCGTTACCTCACCAACTAGCTAATCGGACGCAAGCCCCTCCCCAAGCGCCCGAAGGCTTTAGTCCTTCCACTTTTGCAGAGGGACCACATGCGGTATTAGCTCCAGTTTCCCGAAGTTATCCCCCACTTAGGGGCAGGTTACTTACGTGTTACTCACCCGTTTGCCACTGTCCCGAAAGACCGTTCGACTTGCATGCATTAAGCACGCCGCCAGCGTTAATCCTGAGCCGGGATCAAACTCTCCGGCCAATTCTTATCTGTTTTGGCTTGAACTTCCTTCCGCTATCCAGTTGTTAAGGTGCTAAAACGCTCTCAAAGCGCAGATTTAATAATATCATAGCGCCGTATTCCTTGTCAATATTGCCAAACTGGACTATCCAGGAATATTATGATGGATGTGGCGTACCGCACTGGCCCCGTATTATAGCCCATTCTGGGCGGGTATGATAATGGATGTTATATCACCGGAACGGATAACAAATGGCCTGGAGACCCGCTTCATCGGGCAGAGAGTGATTCATTTCACCAGGCTTAAATCAACGATGGAGATGGCCCGGCAGGAAGCGAGGAGAGGGGCTGATGAGGGCACTGTGGTCATTGCTGAGGAACAAACGGCGGGCAGGGGCAGGGTAAAACGCGCCTGGTTATCGCCCAGAGGGAGCATCTCGCTTTCCGTGGTCCTCTATCCCGGTATTGCGCAGCTTCCTTCCCTCATCATGCTTGCCTCTGTAGCCGCAGCGCGGAGCATCGAAGCGGTCGCTGGATTTAAAGCGCAGCTCAAGTGGCCCAACGACGTCCTTATCGGAGGCAGGAAAGTCTGCGGCATCCTTATTGAAAATGAGCTTAAGGGCAGTGGTGTGTCATGGGCGGTTATTGGCATCGGTATTAATGTGAATATGAAGGTTAGGGCTATGACGGAAATAGCCGACACGGCCACGAGCCTGTCCGATGAGCTGGGCGAAGAGTTGCCACGTGTGGAAATAATCCGCCGCCTGCTCATTGAACTGGAGAGACTCTATCTGGAATTGGGGGACGGGGCACACATCTACCAGGAGTGGCGTAAACGTCTCATCACGCTGGGCAAAAGAGTCAGGGTGATTTCAGGCGAAACCGTGCTTCAGGGCGTGGCCGAAGATGTTTCCCGGGACGGGAGCCTGCTGCTGAAGCATGACGATGGTTCCATAAGCCATATTGTCGCCGGGGACGTTATCCTGCGCGATGCGGACTAGCATCCCCAGCGACTATAGGCCGATGGTGTCAATTTCTGCCTTCTACCCGGCTGTTTGTCTTATTCCTTGGCGCCTGAAGGAAGGCGACCGAATGCCTTGAGGAACTCTATTGGTATCGGGAAGAGGATGGTGCTGTTTTTCTCGCTGGCTATCTCGGTCAGCGTGGAGAGAAAGCGGAGCTGTATAGCCGTCGGCTCTCTGCCGATGATGTGCGCCGCCTGCGCCAGTTTCTCTGAAGCCTGAAGTTCACCTTCGGCGTGGATAATCTTGGCGCGTCTTTCTCGTTCTGCTTCCGCCTGCGCGGCCATTGACCGCTTCATCTCTTCCGCCAGCTCAACTTCCTTGATTTCCACGGTGCTGACCTTGACGCCCCAGGGATCAGTATGCTCGTCAATGATTTTCTGCAGCATCTGGTTGAGCTTCTCCCTCTGTGACAGCAGCTCGTCAAGCTCGGACTGCCCCAGCACATTGCGCAGCGTTGTCTGCGAAATCTGGGAGGTGGCTCTTATATGGTCGAGCACCTTGACCACGGAAGCCTCAGGATCGACCACGCGGAAATAGACCACGGCGTTCACCCGGACGGTCACGTTGTCCTTGGTGATGACTTCCTGCGATGGGACATCCATGGTCACCACCCGCAGGTCAACTTTCATCATTTTATCAATGAAAGGAATGATGAGAAATAGCCCGGGACCTTTGGCGCCAATCAATCGACCCAGCCGGAAGATAACACCGCGTTCGTATTCGGTGACGATTTTTATGGCCATGGAAAGAATCATAAGCACCACAAAAGCAATGACAACGATAACAATTGTACTCATATAATCACCCCCTTTATTCTTTTTTGGTAACTCTCAACTTCAAGCCTTCGACCTTCGTAACGATCACCTCCTCCCCGGGCTCGGCTGCTCCTTTGTCCAGCATTGCTGACCACTGTTCTCCCTCAATGCGAACCATACCTTTAGGTTCCATCATGGCGGTAACTTCGGCTACTTTGCCAATAAGCTCTTCTCGTCCCGCAGATACCTGCTGGCGGTGGGCACGAATTCCGTAAATGATGACAAAGACAATGAACGCCACCACTGCCACGATAATCAGAATGATTACCCAGAGGTCTATTTGTATATAAGGTATTCCCATTTACTCTTTCCTCATGACGTGTAGTATCAAGCCGTCAACGGCGGTGATAATTACCTCCTCACCAGGCTCGATTCGACCTTTTTCAGATATGGCTGTCCAGAGTTCTCCTTTGTAAAAGACGGCGCCTTCTGGATCAATTGCTTCCTTCACCACGGCACGTTTGCCAATGAGCTCTTCGCGTCCCGTCGCCGCCTGCTTGCGGTGGGCACGTATCGCCCGGTTGATCACGAAGGCAAATGCGGCGGCGATAATGATGGTAACGCCAGCGATGAGCCAGGGGTCGACCCGGAATATGGGCGAGGCACCCTTGAACAGTATCAGCGAACCCATAACCAGTGCGACGACGCCCCCGGCCGTGAACAGGCCGAAGGTGGTGGTCAACACCTCACCGATGAAGAGGCCAAAAGCCAGAGCGATAAGCAGGATGCCGGCCCAGTTGACCGGCAGCACACCCAGCGAGAAGAACGCCAGTAGCAGGCTGATGGCGCCAACCACGCCGGGGAATATGAGCCCGGGATTGAAAATTTCAACCATAATGCCCAGCATCGCCAGGCTGAGCAGCAGATAGGCGATATTCGGGTCGGCGATGGTGTAGAGGAGGTCTTCAATGAGCTTCATATCAACGTAATTTACGGTGGCACCATGCGTATTCAGGACGATTTCGCGGCCGTCAATGAGGGTAACCTGTCGGCCATTGAGTTGGCTAATCAGTGTATTGAGGTCGGAGGCGACCATGTCGACGACGTTCAGTTGCAGCGCCTCCTGCGAGGTGGCGGAGGCGCCATCACGGACGGCTTTTTCCGCCCATTCCGCATTGCGTCCGTGCCGAGAGGCAAGGTCCCTGATATAGGCAATAGCATCATTTATCACCTTGTGCTTCATTTCCTCGGACATCTGGGCTTCGCCCTCGCTGCCGAGTGCCACCGGCGTTGCCGCTCCAATGGCGGTATTTGGTGCCATAACCGCAACGTGGGCGGAAAGGGTGATGTAGGCGCCAGCAGACGCGGCGCGGGCTCCGGCAGGGGAGACATAGACGACCACCGGCACCCTGGAATTGATAATGCTCTGGATGATATCGCGCATGGCGTCGTCAAGTCCGCCGGGGGTATCCATTTGAATGATAACCGCGGTGGCGCCGGTATCTTCCGCCTGCTCAATGCCGCGACTGATATAATCGGTAAGGACCGGGTTAATAGTGCCCTTGACGGTGAGCACGTCTATTCTGGAGCTCCCGGTCTGGGCGCGAGCAGTCAGCGAAAGAGCCAGTAATAACCCTATAAGAATAAGCAGTATGCGTGCAAATCGGGGCATAGATTCCCTTGATGCTGTAATCAGTAAACGAACTATATATATACTATACAATAGATATGGCACAAATGAAATAGCCGCCAGCGTTACCGCCGTGCCCGGTGTTGAACAGGCTGGTCAGATTAGTGTAGAATTTACGAACTACGGATTAAAGGTTGACCATGAGAGTCCAAAGGTGCAAAGGTACCAGAGACCTGTCTCCCGACGACATGTCAAGGTTCCGTCTGATTGAGGAGGCCTTCCGTGAGCGGTGTCTACGGTGGGGTTACCGTGAGGTGCGCACGCCGACCATCGAGTACCTCCACCTGTTCACCTCAGCCGGGACGCTTACTCCGAGTATGCTGGAGAGGGTGTATTCCTTCCTTGACTGGGATGGATGGAGCGGGGAGAGAGTGGTGCTGAGACCTGACGGCACCATCCCCATTGCCAGGCTCTATATCGACACCATGGCGGGCGAGGGGCTGGCCAAGCTGTTTTACGTGACCAACACCTTTATTTTTGAAGAAACGGGCAAAAAAAACAGGGAGAGGTGGCAGTGTGGTACGGAACTTATCGGCGTGAATACGCCGACCAGTGATGCTGAGCTGATTGTCCTGGCCCTGGAGGTTTTGAATAATCTGAACCTGAAGAACATGACATTGAGGTTGTCCCATGCCGGTCTTATCAAGGCACTGCTGGAACGGCTCGGGCTGAGCTCGGAGGAACAGGCGAGGGTTTTCGACCGAATTCTTGATGGGGATGGCAGAGCGCTGGCGGGGATTAAAGCTGAAAAACCGGAGCTGGAAGGAATCCTGTTGCCTCTACTCAGCTTGAAGGGGCAATCGTCCGGCTTTCTGAAAAACCTGAAAGCGATTTCAGCGCGCAGCCTGCCGGAATTCCAGACGTCCCTGAACAACTTTATTGCTGTGGTCAGCATTCTGGAGGACCTCGGCTGTAAATATCAGATAGATATCGCCTCTGGTGCCGGGTTTGAATACTACACCGGCATAATCTTTCAGCTTTACGGCGGTAAAGAGAAAATTGGTGGCGGCGGGCGGTATGACGACCTCATTCCGGCGATGGGCGGCGGCGATATCCCTGCCTCCGGTTTTGCGCTTTATATTGACCGTCTTATCGACTTGTTGGAACCCGGGGCACTGCTCAAACCTGTCAGGACATCGGTATTGATAAGGCCGAAGGGTGATGGGGAAATAAAAGAGGCGTTCCGCGCTGCCAGTAGATTACGTGACGCCGGATTTACCGCAGGACTTGAGCTTGGAGGAGGAGAGCCGGCAGATGCGGGCTGGCTTCTGGACATACGGGACAGGCCGCCGAAATATATACTGAGAGATACAGTGGCGAATAGTGTGATTGAAGCGCAGACTTTTGATGAAGTCCTGGCTATAATCGGGGGGAAGAGTGGACATCAAGATAGCCCTGCCAAAAGGGCGCCTTCTGGATAAGACCGCCAGCCTGCTGCAACTGGCCGACTGGGGAATGGACGGTTACCATGAGAAGGCGCGCCTCTATAACCTGAAATCCAGCGTGTACCCCAATATCTCGGCGAAGATATTTCATGAGAGAGATATCCCCATTCAGGTAGCCATTGGCAACTACGACCTGGGGATTTGCGGTCGCGACTGGATTGAGGAGTTGCTGGTGAAATACCCGAGCAGCGCTGTGGTCAGAGTCAGAGACCTGGGCTACGGAACGGGCGGTCTATACATGGTGGTCGGCCTGGCTGGTGTATCAATGAGCACTCTCCGGCGTAAGGCCGAACAGAACGTCGTGCGCATTGTCAGCGAGTATGCCAACCTGGCTGAGTCATTTGCTCTCAGAGAGAGACTGGGCAGGTTCAGCATTTTTCCGGTGTGGGGTGGGGCGGAAGCCTACCCGCCAGAGGATGCTGACCTGGCTCTTATCAGTGGCCGCGCCGACGCGGAAATGGAGATGGTGTCGGTTGCCAGGGTCCTTGATTTCAGCGCTTGCCTGATTGCCAATCGGAACAGCTGGGGTACCAAAGAGCTTGACGAGGTCATTGCCTCTTTGTGTGAGAACTGCGACCGACTTCCCGCTGACGGGGCAATACCAGAGGAAGGTGGAGAGCGGGAAATTGTATCCAGAGCGGTGGAGAGGGAGAAGGATGGACTGACCCGGCTGGCTTTACCCGATGGTCACCAGCAGGCACCAATGCTCCAGTTGCTGGAGAAAGCGGGTATCAAGGTTGAAGATTATCCGTCGCCGGCGGGAAATCGTCGACCGGCTATCAATATAGAAGGCGTTGCCGTCAAGGTGATAAGACCGCAGGATATGCCGCTGCAGGTGGCCAACGGCAACTTCGACCTGGCCATCACGGGGAAAGACTGGGTGGCCGACCACCTCTACCAGTTTCCCTCCAGCCCGGTGAGAGAACTCCTTGACCTGAAATCAGGTCGGGTGCGGATAGTGGCGGTGGTCAGCCAAGAGTTGCCGGTGGAAGATGCCGCCGACCTTGGAAAATTCATCGGCGGGATGACAGCGCCGTTCCGGGTGGCTTCAGAGTATGTGAACATCGCCGACCG
The DNA here is from genome assembly GCA_964493435.1 of uncultured Dehalococcoidaceae bacterium. GTDB lineage: Bacteria > Chloroflexota > Dehalococcoidia > Dehalococcoidales > RBG-16-60-22 > E44-bin89. The sequence goes on from CAZBMB010000007.1 coordinate 6,732, forward strand.
TTATGCCAGGGACAATCACCTTGGCCGGTACCGGGTGATACCAACCTGGGGAGCCACGGAGGCCTTCTTGCCCGATGATGCTGACCTGCTCATCGAGAACACCGAGACCGGAGGTACCATCGCCCGACACAACCTGAAAATCATTGACACCCTTTTTGAGTCGACGGCCTGTCTCATCAGCAACTCCCGAATCAGGGCCGGCTCGGCCAAGGGTGAAAAAGTGAAATATATCACCGAAACCATCCAGGCGGCACTGGAGGACAAATAACTTGAAGCGGATAGAGGGATTTGAAAAGGCCAGAGAAACGCTGTCGCGCCTGACGCCGGCGGCATCCTATCCCGTATCACCTGCGTTGGCACGAAAACTTGAGGAGATGTTTGGCACCGCCGACCCGGAACAGGCGGCGAAGAGCATTATTGACGAGGTGCGCGATAGAGGCGACGTTGCCATTATTGACCTGACGGCGAAGATTGACGGCGTAAAGCTGAAATCTGTTGAGGTGCCGAAAAATGAGATTTCTGGCGCCCGTCAGAAAGTGGATAGTGAGCTACTCTCGGCGCTGAAGCTGGCGGCAGAAAGAATCGGCGCGTTTCATAAAAAACAGAAAGAAAACATACTGCGGGAATTTGCCGCCGACGGCGCCGGGCAGCTTACAAGACCTCTGGAGAGGGTCGGCATATACGTTCCAGGTGGGACGGCGTCATATCCGTCAACGGTGCTGATGGCGGCGGTTCCGGCCAGGGTGGCGGGGGTGAAAGAGGTCATTATCACCACGCCGCCGGGAAAGGGCGGAGTGGTGCCTGCGGCGACGCTTGCCGCTGCTGATATTGCCGGTGTCGACCGTGTTTTCCGCATCGGCGGGGCGCAGGCAATAGCGGCCATGGCCTATGGCACGAAATCGGTGCCAAGAGTCGATAAAATCTTTGGGCCGGGTAATATCTTCGTGGTCCTGGCGAAGAAGCTGGTTTTCGGCGCCGTTGCCATCGATGGTCTGCAAGGGCCCAGCGAGGTAATGATTATTGCCGACGACAAGGCGGACCCTGAATACTGTGCCGCCGACCTTCTGGCGCAGGCGGAACATGACTCGCTGGCTGCGGTGATACTGGTCACGACATCGCGCGCCCTTGCTGGAGAGGTTGAGCGTGAACTGGAAAAACAACTGAAAGGCCTGTCGCGCCAAAAAATAATCATCGAATCTCTGGAAAAAGGTGTGATAGCGCTCGTTGACAACCTGGAAGAGGCGGTTGAGCTGGCCAACCTGTATGCGCCCGAGCATCTCTGCCTGATGGTTAAGGACGCAGACGCCTGTCTGAAAAAAGTCGCCAATGCCGGGTGTGTGCTTGTTGGCGATTACGCGACCGTAGTGCTGGGCGATTACATCGCCGGGCCGAGCCATGTGCTGCCCACCGGCGGCACCGCCCGCTTCAGCTCGCCACTTAACATAACAGACTTTATCAAGTTCATCAACACAATCTATATCAACGAGGCTGGGCTGAAACAGCTCGGGAAGTCTGCGGTGAAACTGGCGAAGGCGGAAGGGCTTGACGCCCATGCCCGGGCCGTGGCAAAACGGCTGCAGCGGGACTGAACCTCAGTTTAGCTTCCAGCATTTGACATATTATCACCACTCGTTCAAAATGGTCTTAGTACGGTTACCGTTGGATTAGGAGAGGTTCGTATGGCGAGTCAGCAAAAACGAAATGAAAAGGAAATGCTTTTTGAAGACCTAAAGTCGCGATTAGATGCTGATATAGTCGGTGTCGCAAACCTTTCTGACTGGAAAGGAACCAGGCTTGAAGAGATGGCGCTGCGGCTGCTACCGCAGTCAAAATCGGTAGTGGTTCTGGCGATGGAGGTTTATCCGGAGATTCTGGACCTTACCTCTCCGGAAAGAATCACCGGGGCGGCCTCGGCAAATGATTTGTATGCCCAGAATACTAACTACATTAACGGCAGACTGTCCAAGGCGGCTTATGATGTTGCTAAAACGTTTCGCCAGAGTGGGAAGAAGTCACTGCCGCTTCCGGCCGACGGTTGTCCACTTGATAGCCGCTTTCAGGAAGCAGTATTCTCCTACAAGCACGCTGGTCAAGCGGGGGGACTGGGCAAGATAGGCTGGCACAGCCTGCTGATTACGCCTGGCTTCGGACCGAGGGTAAGGCTTGCCTGTTGTCTCACCGAGGCTGAGCTTGAGCCTGTAAGCCTGGATTACGACACCGAATGTGTGGGCTGCGGCATATGTCTTGAAATCTGCCCGGCAAAAGCGATAGCCGAGCCAAAAGCCGAGGAACAATATACCATAAATAAATATGCCTGCTGCTCCTACCGCAGTGCCGCTGGCGGCTGCTCGGAGTGCATGAAACTCTGCCCGCGGGGCAGGTAATAGACCATATTTACCACCAGCACGGAGAGAAATTTCAGATATGGCACCAAACGATATTACAAAATTAATAAGGGCTGAACTGCAGAGCCTGGGTGGCTATTCGGCGCATACAGCGCCGGAGACGCTAGCGGGCAAGATTGATGTCCCGGCTGAGAAAATAATCAAGCTGGACGCCAACGAGAACCCTTACGGCTGTTCACCAAAAGTGGCGCAGGCGCTTTCAGAGTACCGGAACTGGAATATCTATCCCGATGCGGCGCAGGCCAAGCTTCGCCGCCAGTTGCAGGACTATACTGGAGTTGACACTAATCGTATTGTGGCTGCCTGCGGCAGCGGTGAGCTGCTGGACGACATTTTATGCCTGTTTATAAAATCCGGTGATGAGGTCATTAATTGCATTCCCACCTTTGATATGTACCGCACCCGGACCATCATCAACGGCGCCAGGCTGGTCAACGTGCCCAGAGACGATGATTACGCTGTTGACGTTGATGCGGTCAGGACGGCCATATCACCTAAGACAAAGCTGATTATTCTGGTCAACCCCAACAGCCCCACCGGGACAGTGACCCCGGAAAAAGACATTCGGGCGTTGCTGGAAACCGGCCTGCCGGTGCTGGTTGACGAGGCTTACTATGAATTCTACGGCAGTACAGTGGTATCGCTTGCTGAGCAGTATGCGAACCTGCTGGTGCTGAGGACTTTTAGCAAATGGGCGGGACTGGCCGGCCTGCGGGTGGGATACGGGATTTTCCCGCCGGAAATAACCGACTACCTGATTAAAATCAAACTGCCCTATAATGTTAACGTGGCCGCCCTGGTGGCAGTGCAGGTATCGCTGGATGACGTGGATTATTTAATGGGCAATGTGAAGGCCATAATCGCCGAACGGGAAAGAATGTTGCGGGAACTCGGCAAATTAGAATGGTTGAAACCGTTTCCATCGCAGGCCAATTTCATCCTCTGCAATGTGCTGAGAGGCGACGCTGGTGAGCTGAAGCAGAAGCTCCAGCAAAAGGGGATACTGGTCCGTTATTTCGACCAGCCACGTTTGCAGAACAGCATACGCATCAGCGTGGGCAAACCGGAACACACCGATATCCTTGTCAAAGTACTCCAAGAACTGGGGGAAGAGAAAAATGGATAATCGTAAGTCCGTGATTAAGCGGGAAACGAAGGAAACAAAAATCAGCCTGGAACTCAATCTGGACGGCGGCGGCAAGTGGCAGATTAGTACCGGCATAAAGATGTTTGACCATCTGCTATCGCAGCTGGCACAGCACGGAGTTTTTGACCTAACCATTTCCGCGGCCGGGAATGATCAGCATCACGTCGCTGAAGACGTCGCCATCTGCCTGGGCAGGGCATTTGCGGAAGCGCTGGGGGAGAAGCGGGGCATCGTCCGCATGGCGGACGCTTCGGTGCCCATGGATGAAGCTCTGGCAACGGTAGTGCTGGACATCAGTGGCCGGGGCTATACGGTGCTGGAATTACCCTTCAGCGATAATGATATGCGCGGCTTTGCCACCGATTTGATTCGGCACTTCCTTGAGTCACTCGCCATTGAGGCGAAAATGAACCTGCACGCCCGAATAATGTATGGCACGAACGACCACCACAAGGCGGAGGCGCTGTTCAAGGCGCTGGGCAGGGCTCTGGACAAGGCGACTAGGATTGACGAGCGGATATGCGGCGAGCTGCCCAGCACCAAGGACTTGCTGGAGCAGTAAGCAAGGGCGGGATGGCTAATAAAACAGAGACGGTCAGGCCGATGGCATTACGCCAGAGAATACGCCTGACCGTCCTTTTTGTTATCTTGATCACCTTCCCGCTCACGCTTAACTATTTCTCCGTTTTCCTGATTATCCAGGCATCCAGCGAGGGCGTCATGGCCTTCAGTTTCTTCTTCTGGACGGCCTTTGCGGCCACGTCGCTGCTGTTCGGGCGGGCGGCCTGCGGCTATGTCTGTCCCCTCGGCGCATATCAGGAAGCCAAGGACCGGATGGTGCCCAAAAGGCTTCGCCGCATTAAATACTTGAAGATTATAAAGTATATCTTTGCCGTTGCCTGGGTGGGTGCCATCGTCGCCTTCGCAGTGCTGGCCGGAGGCTACCACAAGATAAACCTGCTCTATAACACCGAATCAGGTGTATCCGTGTACAGCGTCCAGAGCTGGTTCACCTTCTTCAGCATCGTCATCGTTATAATGCTGCCCGCTTTTCTCATTGGCAAAAGGGGGTTCTGCCACTACTTCTGTCCCTGGGGGGTGCTCAATATGCTGGGCACCAGGATTAAGCATTTCTTTCGCTGGCCTTCGCTTCACCTGGAAGCGACCGAACAGAAGTGCCGGCAGTGCCGCACCTGCGACCAGAACTGCCCCATGAGCCTGCCGATAAGTCAGATGGTGCAGCGGGAGTCCATGCGCCATGACGAGTGCATACTTTGCGGTACCTGCGCTGATAACTGTCCCAACGGCGTCATTAAATACTCGTGGCGAAGCCCCCGGGGATAAAGAGAACAGGTTTTTCTTTCTTGACGCATTTCCAGCGCCGTTTTTATTGATTGACAGCCACTATTTATGGCTATAAAATACATAGGAAATCTATGTATTTTGATATAAAAGGTAGTGGCAATGTCTAGGCGTCGTGATTACCCTTCCGTTCAGGAACTCATAAAGCTGACGGATAAGGGCGCCCTGGTTACCGGCGGCGCTGTCGGCATCGGGTACGCCATCGCCTATCGTCTGGCTGAAGCCGGCGCCAGGGTCGTTATCGTTGACATCAACGGGGAACAGGCAGCCCAGGCAAGCAAGGAATTGAGGAATTGTGGCTACTGGGCCGAGCCACTGGTATGCGATGTCAGCCAGGAGAAGGCGGTTCAGAAAATGGCCGGGGAGGCGGCGGACAGATTAGGCAGCATTGACATCTTGGTGAACAATGCCGGCATTTACCCGCAGATATCCTTGGCCGAGACTACGGAAGACAGGTTCGACCAGGTGATTTCGGTCAACTTGAAAGGCACCCTGTTCTGCAGTCGGGCGGCCAGTGAAAAGATGATTGTGCAGGGGAGGGGAGGTTGCATCATCAATATCGCCTCCATTGAAGCGATACACTCCTCCGGGGATGGCATGGCGGCCTACGCGGCGTCAAAGGGCGCTGTTCTCTCGCTGACCAGAAGCCTGGCGCACGAGTTGGGGAAACACGATATCAGAGTGAACGCCATTGTCCCGGGGAGCATCAGGACCGAGGGCATCCGTTCCGTATTCTCCGGCTCAGCCAGCCGCGAATCAAAAGCGCGTTTGAAAGCGTTTATGTCCCGCATGCTCTTGGGCAGGATGGGCGAAGCCGATGAGGTTGGTCGGGTGGCCCTGTTTCTGGCTTCGGATTTGGCCAGTTACATCACGGGCAGCATGGTGGTGGTGGATGGCGGCTACCTCGTTACCTGAAGGCAAATGGTGGCAGAGGTCGTAAAGGAGGTCTGGAAATGGCAAAGGTAATGGTTATGACAGATAGAGTCGCTGGCATCCCGAGAGAGCTTGCGGAGGAGTATCGAATCAAAGTGGTCCCTGCGGCACACATTATTTTTGATGGGCAAAACTACATTGAGGGAGTTACGCTGAGTGTCACGGAGGCCTACCAGCTGATTAAAAAAGACCCCGATAAATTCACCACCTCGGCGCTCAACCCCGGCTATTTCCTGGAAGAATACCAGAAATTAAGCCAGAAGTCGCCGGATATACTGCACGTAGTCCTGTCATCGGCGTTGAGTGCCAATTACAAGACGGCCAATCTTGCTGCAGAAACACTGAAAAAAGAGTTCCCGAAAACAAACCTGCGGGTATTTGATGCCAAGACGGTGGCCGGTGCTCAGGGACTCATAGTTCTCGCTGCCGCCAGAGCGGCAGCGCAGGGAAAAAGCCTTGATGAGGTTGTCAAAGTGGCAGAAAAGGCCAGAGAGAACACCAAAGGTTTGATGATGCTGGATACGCTGCGCTACGTTTACCGCACGGGTCGCATGTCCAAGCTTGCCTCCAGGATGGCCGCCCTGTTCAATATCAAGCCGATTAACAGAATGAACAAAGACGGCACGCTTGACTTCGTGGACAGGGTGAGAAATCGCGAGGCCGGATATCAGAAATTAATCGACCTGATAAAGGCGGACGCCGGGTCCAATTCGCTGCACTTCATGATAATGCATGCCGCCGCGCCCGAGATGGCAGAGAGGTTCAGCAACCTGCTGCGGCATAATTTCGATTGCCAGCGCATACTGGTAAGCGAGTACAGTCCGGTGATGGGCTATGGTGCGGGGCCTGGAGCGATATTTGTCGGGTACCATCCCGATATTGAATTTTGAAGTTGCATCAATTAAGGCGTTATAATAGCCCTTTAGATTGTCCTGACAGTCCAGTGAAGTAACATCAGCCAGCTGATTATGGTGATAAAAGATAAGCCGCCAATTAACGCGCCGTTGCCGACACTGGAGCGCTTTCGCCAGGTAAACGATACTTTTCCCCAGACCGAACAGATTCTGGAGCACCGGCGCCAGGGCCATAAGGTATTCGGCTGGCTCTGCACCTATGTCCCCGAGGAGATTATGCATGCCGCGGGAATTCTGCCGGTCAGGGTCACCGGCTATTCCCAGGAAATGGAACTGGAAGACGGCAACGCGTACATGTACATCAATAACTGCTCGTTTTCGCGCAGCTGTCTGCAGATGGGCCTCAGGGGCGAGTACGAGTTCCTTGACGGCATGGTGGCCGGTTCCACATGCGACGGCGCCCGACGTTTATTTGACCTGTGGCAGCACTACATCAAAACCCCCTTCGCCCACATATTGACCATACCGCGGAAATTTACCGGGAAAGCCCATGACCTCTATTACCAGCAGGTGGTGCAATTCAAGGAGCATCTGGAGGAGTTTCTGGGTCGGCAGATAACCGACGAGTCGCTGCGACAGTCAGTTGGGGTATTTAACCAGGCCCGGGCCCTGCTGAAGCAGCTGTATGAGTTGCGGAAAGCAGATGCGCCGCCCATTTCCGGCGCCGAGACCATGGAGGTGTTGAACGCCAGCTTCCGCATGCCCAAGGAGCTGTTCAACCGGTGGCTGGAAGAACTGCTGAAAGAACTCGGCAGGACAAACAACCGCCATCAGGGCCGGGCGCGCTTGATGGTCGCGGGGAGCGTGATGAACAACCCGGAGTTCGTCAAGTCCATAGAGACGCAGGGAGGCTTGGTGGTGACCGATGAGCTCTGCACCAGCACCCGCTACTGGTCTGACCCGGTGGTTCTGGAAGCAGGGCAGAGTCCTGTTGAGGCGATTTCCCGGCGCTATCTGAGTAACTTTCCCTGCGCCCGCATGGTACCCTCCGACGAAAGGTTCAATCGCATTCTTAATCTCGTTAAAGAGTTCAAAGTAGACGGAGTTGTCAGCCAGATAATCCGCTACTGTGTCCCCTATGCCCACGATCTGCCCCTGCTCAGGGACAGATTAAAGGATGTTGGGGTACCGGTTCTGGCCCTGGATGTGGAATACGGCACCTCGGGCTCGGGGCAGATTCAGACACGGGTGCAGGCGTTTCTGGAAATGCTGGAGGCAAGGCAGAGATAATGACGGCATCGGAAGTCAGGAGCAGCAAAATAAGCGCCATTATACGGGCCTGTCGTATCATCACACGGATGAGCCGGGCAAACCCGGACGCGCCCAAGAGCGATGTCCTGTATTACCAGATGCTGTCCGACTATTATACCCGCCTGCTGAACGCACATGATGAGGGCAAATTCATCGCTGCCCATACTGTGTTTTTCCCCAGCGAGATTTTCTACGCCATGGATATCGTGCCCATGCATACGGAGACGACCACCTGGATGATGGCGCTGTTTCTCGGGGAACAGGCAGAGATTCTCTCGGCCGGCGCTGAGCTGGGGCTGGTCCCGGAAATATGTTCCCCGCACCGTGGACTCGCCGGCGCCTTCTCCATAGGCGCGCTGCCCCGACCCGATGCCATGCTCTGGTCCAACCTGATTTGCGATAACACGGCCAAAAGTGGTGAGCTGGTGATGGAATTAAACAAGTGCCCCGGGTTTTTTCTCGACCATCCCTTCCAGCGCAGCGAGGCGGAAGACAAATATCTGGTCAGCGAGCTGGAGGACATGGTTCATTTCCTTGAGGAAAAATCGGGTCGGAAGATGGACTGGGAGAGGCTCTCCGATATTGTGGCCAGGATGGACTACCAGACAGAGCTTTTCCGGGAGATTGGAGAGCTGCGTAAAGCAGTGCCGTCCCCGTTTCCAAATCGCGGCTTCTTACAGCTCCTGACCGTGGACTACCTGTGCCCCGGCCAGCCGGAGGCAATCGCCTATCTGGAGACTTTGCGTGACGAACTGGCGGAGATGGTCCGCCAGGGGAAGGGAGCGGTTTCTCCGGAGCGGTTCCGCCTGATGACCCTCTTCGTGCCGCCGATGTACCTGACGGGCCTCATGGAGAAGCTCGGACATGAACACGGCGCGGTGAGTGTGGTGGAACCTTTGTTTACTCGCTGGGCGGAGGGCAGGCTGGACCCGTCAAGACCGCTGGAAAGCGTGGCCAGAAAGGCGGCCATGATACCGGAACGGCGCAGCATGTACGGTCCCCTCGGCCAGGAGGTTCTGCAGGACCTCGTTGACTGTGCCGAGCAGTATAAAGTTGACGGCGCCGTCTACTGGGCGTTTATGGGCTGCCGGCATACCTGTGCTACGGTTAAGTTATTCAAAGACGTGCTCAATGAGGTCGATGTGCCGGTGCTGACCATCGACTGCGATATTGTTGACCCGACCATCAACTCAGAGGAGGAGATACGCGGCAAGCTGGAGCAGTTCTTTGAGCTGCTGGAAGACCGCTAGTAGCATTGAATTCGACATGAAAGCGCTGGGTATAGATATCGGTGGCCTGACCACGAAAGCGGTCATTCTGGACGGTGGCCAGATTATCGCCTCAAGCGTCATTTCAACCGGTGAAGAGGCCGAGCAAAGTGCCAGGGCCGCCGTTGATGACGTGCTGAAGCAGGCTAGCCTAAAGCTCAACGATGGTATTGTCATTATCGCCACCGGCGTCGGCGTCAAGGATTTATTGCCGGGTCAGCAGTCCAAATCGCTGACCACCTGCCTTGCCCGCGGTATACACCGTCTTTTCCCTTCCGCCCGCACGTCAATAGACATGGGCGCCGAGAGCAGCACGGTCATCAAGGTGAATGAGCGCGGACGCCTCAACGACTGGGTGAATCAGGACAAATGCGCGGCGGGCACCGGCATCTTTCTGCAGCAGATGGCCAAGCTGATGCAGATACCGCTGGCAGAAATGGCCAAACTGTCCTTTCAGGCCAAAGGCAGAGCTGATATTTCCAGCACCTGTGCCGTATTTGCCGAGTCCGAGGTGATTTCCCACGTCCACCGCGAACCGCCAACACCGAAGGAAGACATTGTCGCTGGCATCTATTATTCCGTGGTGAGCCGTGTTGTCTCGCTGTGCAAGCGCATCGGTATCGAGCGTGATGTTGCTGTGACCGGCGGCGTGGCGCTCAACAGCGGGCTGGTCAGGATTCTGGAGAGCGAGCTCGGTTTGGATGTGATGGTGCCGGCAGAGCCGCAGCTGGTGGCGGCGCTCGGCGCGGCGGTGGTCGCCCAGGAAAACATTGAAAGAGGCATAGGCCGATGATAGTCGCTGGCATAGATATCGGTTCTCGTGCCGCCAAAGCGGTGGTGATGAACGATGGCGACATCGTTTCGTCGGTCATCTGCGATACCGGCCCGGAGAGCGTCAAGACCTCCCAGATGACGATGGCCAGAGTGCTGGATGGCGCCGGCCTTTCCATGGATGACATTGAATATGTGGTCGCCACCGGCTACGGGAGGGTGCTGGTGCCCTTTGCCAGCGAGAATATCTCTGAGATAAGCTGCCATGCCCGCGGCATCACATGGTACTTCCCGGAGGTCAGGACCATTCTGGATATGGGCGGGCAGGACTGCAAGGCAATCAACTGCGATGCTGACGGTCGGGTGAATAATTTCATCATGAACGATAAATGCGCCGGCGGCACGGGGCGCTTTCTGGAAATGATCGCTGAAGTGCTCAATATCCCTCTGGAGGAAATCGGCGGCGCCGCGCTCCGGTCGAAACAGGCCATCCCTTTCAACACCATCTGCGCCGTCTTCGCCAAATCGGAAGCCATTGCTTACCTTCGTAAAGGGGTAAGCAAAGAGGACATCCTGGCCGGCCTGAATGAGGCGATTGCCACCCGCTGCCTCAACCTGCTGAAGCGGGTCTCCATCCAGAAGGAGTTCACCATCACCGGTGGCATTGCTAAAAATAAAGGGATGGTGGCCCAGCTGCAGGAAAAGGTGGGGCTTGTTCCTCTTCTCTGTGAAGACCCGCAGCTCATCGGCGCGCTGGGGGCGGCGCTCTTTGCCCGGGACAGGTGTCAGGGGAAGGCAACCGCCGTGGCGGCGAAGGTACAGTATGGATACTCCGATGGCACGGGCAACTACTTCATCGCCATTGATACCGGCAGATGTGACGGCTGCGGCCAATGCGTGCCGTCATGCCCATCCGGCATCTTTGAAGTCGCTGCCGGAGAAGATGGGCTGCTAAAAGCGAGAGTGAAGGGAGAGGTCAGAAAGAAACTTGCCCTGCTGTGTCCCGGGTATGAATCATGTTCCAGCAAGCTGGAACTGGACTGCCATAAGGTGTGTCCCGGGGACGCCATAAGCCATACCTGGTGATAAGGTCCCGAAAATTTAGTCCACCCGCGCCCCGCCGCTGACATTTACCGATTCCCCGGTGATGTTGCGGGAAATATCAGAGCTTAAAAACAGCACCACGTTGGTGATATCCTCGGGAACCTGGGGTCTCTTCAGCGGAATGGTCTCCATAGCTTTCGCCCAGACTTCCTCTCTGGGCAGGCCGGTGCGTGCCGAGCGGGCGTCAAGGATTTTCTCCCACATGTCAGTGCGCAGGATACCGGGGCAGACCGCATTCACATTGATATCATGCTGCGCCAGCTCTTTGGCGACCGCCTGGGTGAAGCCGGTGACGGCAAACTTGGAGGCGGCATAGTGGGACAGGCCGGGCATGCCTTCTTTACCGGAGCGAGAGGAGATGTTGACGATTTTGCCGTACTTTGCGGCCATCATGTGGGGCATCACCGCCTTTATGGTCAGGTACACGCTTTTGGCATTGACTTCAAGTATGCGGTCCCAATCTGCCTCTTCTATTTCAACCATCCATTTGTCCTGGGTGATGGCGGCGGCATTGACCAGAATATCTATTTTGCCGAACTCCTTCATCGCGGTGGAAATCAGGTTATCGACAGCCGCCTTCTTGGTCACGTCTGTTTTAACAGCTATGGCTCTTGCCTTACCCTTGGTCAGCTTTTCTGCCAGTTCCCGGGCATTCTCGTATAGAATATCGGCTATCACCACGTGGGCACCTTCCCGGACGAACCCTTCGACGATGTTTCCGCCGATGCCCTTGGCGCCGCCAGTGACGATGGCCACTTTTCCCTTTAACCCTAATTCCATGGCTGCCTCCTCTATGAAACAGGCTGATTCTTGCCAGTCTTCTATGGGATAAAGTAAAATGCCCCCAAGGGAATTCGAATCCCTGTTGCCGGCTTGAAAGGCCGATGTCCTAGGCCTCTAGACGATGGGGGCATACGAGCCAAGTATAGCAGAAACAGGCTCGGCAGGCAAATGAAGTTCTGCCTGGTTTCCTATTCCTGGAGTGGGTCGTGTACTTATGGAAGAACAGCCGGTTGTGCCAGTAAAAAAATCAAAGCAGAGACGATTTCTCTTCATAACCGCCCTGCTGCTCGTCATTGCCGTTACGGTGGGCCTGCAACTCGTCTACGGTCTCCACCCGGAAAGGCTGAAAGAATTAAGAACACATTTGTACTTGGGGGCGTTTCTCATCAGCCTTATCGGCAACGCCACCATCATCTTCCCGGGCGCGGTCATCGTAATTCTCTCCAATCTGGGGATTCTGATCTACGGCAGCACTGGCTTATGGGGCCCGATAATTGTCGGGCTTGTCGGTGGGGTGGGAGCGGCTATAGGAGAGACCACTGGCTACATTGCCGGCTACAGCGGACGGGAAATCGTGGAAAAAAGAAAAATGTACCACGGGATAGAGAGGCGGGTGAAGAGCTGGGGAGCACTGGCCATCTTCCTGTTTTCAATGATACCGTTTATCTTTGACTTGGTCGGGATTGCCGCCGGGATACTTCGCTTCCCGTTCTGGAGGTTCTTTCTATTCTGTGGACTGGGCCGGATGATACTCTATATCATCTTTGTCACACTGGCGGCTATGGGCTGGAAGGCACTGCTACCTGCCTTCGGTTAACGCCGTTCCTTTATCAGCAGAAGCAGCAGTGAACCCACCACGAAATAGGCGAAGCAGGCGCCCAGCATTACCTGGTAGCCCATCCCGGCACCGTAGCGATTGAAATAGTCAATCACCGGGCCGATGAGACGGGACAGGGCCGCCCCGCCGGCGGTTGCCATGTTGGTCAGGCCGAGATACCGGGCCCCTTCACCGCCGGGCACCAGGTCAGTGGCCAGCGCCCAGTTGGAACTCATGAAAGCTCCCGTGGTAATGCCAATAATAACACCGCCGAAAATGACCATACTGTAGCTGCTGGCCCAGAAAATGACCAGTATGCCACTGGCACCGAGAAGACCTGAAGAAATGACCACGGGGCGGCGCCCGATTCTGTCGGATAGCCTTCCCGCGGGATAAACGGCCAGCAGCATCCCGACGCCCGCGGCAATAAGCAGGTCAGCAGTAGCCGTGGCCGGATTAGCCAGACCGATGACGTCTTTCAGGTAGAAAAGGGCAAACGTCTGGATGGTGGCCAGTGCCATAAAGATAAGCAGGCGCGAGACGACAAATATTATGAAATCGCGGTCTGCCCTGACATCAAGCCTGAAGCTGCGGGCAAGCACCTTCCATATGGGCAGCCGCGCTGTGCCGGCGTGGTCTGACGGTTCTTTTACCATTATTAGCGTCGCCAGCATGGCCCCCAGAAGCACGGCGGCCAGCACCACCAGCACCAGCCACAGCCAGAGGGCGCCTTCGTCAGGGGTGTAGTTGCCCATAAAGTAACCGATGAGTCTGACGACGGCAATGCCACCGATTATCTCCAGCAGGCTTTTAATTCCTGAGGCAAGCCCTTTCCTGTCCTGCGGGACAAGGTCGGGGATGAATGCCTGGTAGGGACCCTGCGCCGTGTTGGTGGACATCTGCAGCAAACAGTAGATGATGAACAGGATAATATAGCTGTGGAAAAGACCTATCCCCGGCAGGAGCAGGATACCAATCAGGCTGCCTATCAGGATATAGGGTCGCCGCCGCCCCCATCTGAAGCCAGAGCGGTCGCTTATGGCACCGGCTACTGGCTGGACTATCATGGCCAGCAAAAGTCCGGTGAAGGTGAGCCAGCCGAGGCGGGCATTTTTTTCTGCCTCGGGCACCAGGTCAAGCAGTCGGAGCGGGAGGACGATGCTGTGCAGGCTGCTCCAGAGAGCCGCCAGGGCAAAACCATAAATGGTTATTTTAATGTAATCGGCGCGGCCAAATTTATCCTTCATTGCCCTAAAGCATAGCAGAGCGGGCGCTAACAGGCAATCGTGGCGACACTTGACATAATATTGACAACCGCGATTTGACTTTATCAAGTTCACGGCGCGTTGTATAATCAGGGGCAGAATGAAACGGCAGCCACTGGTCGAAGAGATTCCTACCCCGCTCACGGCGCCTCAGATTTGCCACATTTTTAAGGACCAGCCCTACAGTTTTTTCCTGGACAGCGGCATGGAGCCGAAAAAACTGGGCCGTTATTCGTTCATCGGCAGCGACCCGTTTCTCGTTCTCAAGAGTCGGGGCCGCGAGATAACGCTCCTGCGGGGAAGTAAAAAAGAAGTCAGGCGTGACAACCCGTTTGATGTCGCTGGGGAACTGCTGAGCACGTATGCTCTGGATGGCTGTCCGGCTGATATTCCCTTCGCCGGCGGCGCCGTTGGCTATTTCAGCTATGACCTGTGCCATTTTATCGAGCGCCTGCCGACCACGGCGGTTGACGACCTGCAGCTTCCCGAATGCTACCTTGCCTTTTACGGCTCCGCCGTTGCCGTTGACCACCTGAATGGGAAGACCTATCTGGTAGCCACGGGATTCCCCGAGCCGGAGGAGGCGAAAAGAATAAGCAGGGCAAAAGAAGCACTGGCCTATCTGCGGCGTATTCTATCAGGCGCCCGCCGGACGGATGAAGAACCGGCGCTGGATTATATTGATGAAGGCACCGTGTTGAAAGCAAATTTCACCCATGAAGAATACCTCAAAGCGGTGGCCACGGCCCGTGAATACATCTGCGCCGGCGATATCTTTCAGGTGAACCTGTCGCAGCGGTTTGAAGCCGACCTGAATGTTTCACCTTACGAGCTTTACCAGCGATTGCGCCGCATTAACCCGGCGCCCTTTGCCTCTTACCTTAATTTTGAAGAGGTGAGCATCGTCAGCGCCTCGCCGGAGCGATTTCTCGAAGTGAGTGGCGACTGGGTGGAGACACGGCCCATCAAAGGCACGCGCCCCAGGGGCAAGACCGGGGTTGAAGACAGGGTTATGGCGCAGGAACTGCTCGCCAGCGTTAAAGACCGGGCGGAAAATATAATGATTGTTGACCTTGAGCGCAACGATATCGGCCGGGTATGCCGCTACGGCACGGTGAGGGTGACCGAGCTGGCTATCCTGGAGACGTTTCCCACCGTCTTTCACCTTACGTCGACCGTCGTGGGCAGGTTGCGCCCTGATAAAGGCCGGGTTGACCTCCTGAAAGCGACCTTCCCCGGTGGCTCCATCACCGGCGCCCCGAAGGTGCGGGCCATGGAGATTATCGACGAGCTGGAGCCCACCCGACGCAGTGTCTATACCGGCTCGATTGGCTATCTCAGCTTTGCCGGGGGCATGGATCTGAACATCGTTATCAGGACAATAATCGTCAAGGATGGGAAAGCTTATTTCCAGGTGGGCGGCGGCATTGTCTTTGATTCCGAGCCTGAGGCCGAATACCAGGAAACGCTGGACAAGGGGAGGGCGCTCGTTCAGGCGCTCAAATTATCCTCCCGGGTAGCGGTGGAGACGGTATCATGATTCTGGTCATCGATAACTACGATTCTTTCGCTTACAATCTGGTCCAGTACCTCGGGGAACTGGGCTGGGAGCCTGTTGTCTTCCGCAACGACCGCATCGCGCTGGCGCAGATAAAAGCAATGGCGCCCAGCCACATTATCATCTCGCCCGGCCCCTGCACCCCGCTGGAAGCTGGCATTTCCAACGACGTCGTCCGGCAGTTCCGGGGCGCAATCCCCATTCTGGGAGTATGTCTGGGGCACCAGTGCATCGGTTACGCATATGGCGGTGTCATCAGAAGGGCGATGCTCCCCGTTCACGGTAAAACTTCATTCGTCTACCACGATGGCGACACCGTCTTCAGAGGGCTGCCCTCGCCGCTGGTGGGTGGCCGGTACCATTCGCTGGTCATTGACGCTAACACTGTGCCCGCCTCTCTGGAGGTCTCGGCCCGCACCGAGGAAGGTGAGATAATGGGAGTGAGAAGTCGGGAGGATGTGGTAGAAGGCATTCAGTTCCACCCCGAGTCCATACTGACCGGGAAGGGCCATGATATACTGGCCAATTTCCTGAGCCTGCCCAGGCACCAGAAAAAAGCTGTCGGGGTAAAGTGATGGAGGAAATCGTCTACCTCAACGGGGCCCTCATTCCCCGTTCTCAAGCGAAAATTTCGGCGTTTGACCATGGTTTTCTCTACGGATACGGACTGTTTGAGACCATGCGTGCCTATAACGGGAAGATATTTCTTCTGGACAGACATGTAAAAAGACTCGGGCAGTCTGCGGATTGGCTCGGGATGGGCAGGGCGCTGGCCGATGTTGACCTTGAGCAGGCGTTTATGGATACTTTGAAAGCCAATAACCTGAAAGAGGCACGCCTGCGACTGACCGTAACCAGGGGGGAGGCCGGACCCTTCCCGGGTGGGGAACAGGATGCTGCCGCCACCGTGCTGGTCGCTGCCACCGCCTATACTTCTCTACCGGATGCAGCCTACGAAAAGGGCTATAAAGCGCTTATTTCCAGTTTCCGACGTGACAGCCAGTCGC
Organism: uncultured Dehalococcoidaceae bacterium; assembly: GCA_964493435.1. Classification (GTDB taxonomy): domain Bacteria; phylum Chloroflexota; class Dehalococcoidia; order Dehalococcoidales; family RBG-16-60-22; genus E44-bin89. The sequence continues at coordinate 23,317 of CAZBMB010000007.1, forward strand.
TGCTATCCGGATTGAAGAGCACCAGCTATCTGCTGAGTGTGCTGGCGAGGAAAGGGGCGGAGAGTGCCGGCATGGACGAGGCGCTATTACTCAACGAGCGGGATGTAATTGCCGAGGGCAGCATCAGCAATGTCTTTTTCATAAGACAGGGCGAACTGGTCACGCCGCCGGTGGCAAGCGGCATACTGCCGGGCATCACCAGAGAGGTGGTGCTGGAACTCGCCGCAGGCTCAAAAATAAGGGCCGTTGAGGCTGATATCAGGGTATCCGATATATCACGCTTTGACGAGGCTTTCCTGACCAACTCAGTGCTGGAGATAATGCCGCTGGTGGCTATCAGGGACAGAGACGGTAAAACGGTTAATATCGGCTCAGGAAGGCCGGGCGAAGTCACACGACGTTTGCTATTGGCCTATCGGGAGATGGCGGCGCGGGAGACGGCATAGTCAATGTCTTACGGATAGACCGCCAGCGCTTCAAGGCCGGTGGCCTCGGGCAGCCCCAGCATCAGGTTCATGTTCTGAATTGCCTGCCCCGCCGCCCCCTTCACCAGGTTGTCGATAACGCTGATGACGATGAGTCGGCCGGTGCGGTCGTCAATGGTGGGGTAGACCAGGCAAAGGTTGTTGCCCCAGGTGTGCTTGGTGTGGGGCGGTGCCTCGGTTACCAGCGTGAACGGCTCGTTCTGATAGAAATCAAGGTAGAGCTTTCGCACCTCTTCTCTGCCCTTTTCACCCCGGGCGATTTTCCCCGCGACCATTGGTGCGTAGGCGGTGGTCAGTATGCCGCGGGTCATCGGTATCAGGTGCGGGACGAAGGTGAGCGCGGGCGCTTTCAGGCCGAGCTTCTTCAGCTCCTGAGTTATCTCGGGCAGGTGGCGGTGCCCGCCCAGCGCGTAGGCGGAGGCGTCCTCGTTGACCTCGGCGTAATGCGTCTGGATGTTGAGGCTGCGCCCCGCCCCGGAGATGCCCGACTTGCTGTCGATAATTACGTCCCCGGTGATGATTCCCGCCTTCGCCGCCGGGGCCAGGGCCAGAATGGCGCCGGTGGGGTAGCAGCCCGGGTTGGCCGCGAGCTGCGTTGAGGCGATATCATTCCGGTAAAGCTCGGGCAGACCGTATACGGCCCTGGAGAGCAGTTCGGGGGCGGGATGGTCAAAGCCGTACCAGCGCGGGTAATCTTTGGCGTCATTTAGGCGGAAATCGGCGCTGATGTCTACCACCTTGATGTCTTTGGCGACCAGCGGCAGGATGACGTCGGCGCTTTCCTTGTGCGGCATGGCGGAGAAGGCGAGTTCAACCTCGCCGAGCTCGGCTTCCACATTCAGTCCGAGGCGGCCCATATGGGGAAAGACGGTGCCCAGCTTTTGCCCCGCCGCACTGCGCCCGGTGACCGAGACGAGCTCTACCTCCGGGTGCCCGTGCAGAATCCGCGCCAGCTCAATGCCGGCATAGCCGGTAACGTTGATGATGCCAACTTTTGTCTTTTTCATTCCTCAATGACCCAGCAATGGTTGCAGATTTCGGCGCCGTAGGCGAGTTCTTTGTCGCGTACCATCTTCATCTTCGGGTGCAGAAGGGCGGCCACGGCGTAATCGGAGTCACAGTACTTCTGGCAGAGTTCGGGGACGCCCGCCTCTTTGCAGGCGTCATACTGCGGGCACTTTGTGTACTCGATGCAGAGTCGCTTCGGCGTTGCCTCAACGACTTTCAGCTCCGACCTGACCTTTTCCTGCGCTTTGAACCAGTCGCCCATCGCCTTGAGGATGTCGCCGGGGGGCACGCTGGCAAGTCGGCCCTGCCAGTTATCGGCGCCGTACTTCGTCCAGGCCTTCTCTATTATCTCCAGGGCCTTTTCTTTGCCCAGCACGTCCATGAACTCTCTGGCGAAGTAGATGGCCAGCCTGAGCTGTTCCCTGGCCAGTTTCAGCCTTTCCTCGTAGTCTGCCATTGCCGTATCCTTTCCCCGCCGGTCGGCGGGGCGCGCTATTAATACTGGCTGCCGAGCCAGGATTCGAACCTGGGCTAGAGGATCCAAAGTCCCCTGTGCTACCGCTACACAACTCGGCAATGCCGGTGATTAGGTGTCTTTTTTAGCTCCTCTGGTGCCGAAGGTCGGACTCGAACCGACACGGAGGTTACCCCCCAACAGTTTTTGAGACTGTCGCGTCTGCCATTCCGCCACTTCGGCGTTTATTTCAGTGGAGCGGGAGACGAGATTCGAACTCGCGACCCTCTCCTTGGCAAGGAGATGCTCTACCACTGAGCCACTCCCGCCCCAAAGTAATTGGTGCCAAGGCCCAGAATCGAACTGGGGACACGCGGATTTTCAGTCCGCTGCTCTACCAACTGAGCTACCTTGGCACAGAATTCATTGTAATGGGAAAACGAGAGGGGTGTCAAGGAAGGGATTTAGTTTTGAATTTCGCCAATTTTAATTGTTATCTTGTGTAGAAATAAAATAAAACGAGTATTGTGGTGATTGACGACAGACTAGTTGGTATATCTTTACCTACTATTGCCAAATAGACGATGACTATCACGCACAGCCCAGCCATTATAGCAAATCCATTAATATTACCAGTTCCCTTTTTGGGCAATACTTTTTGTAGTATTTTCGGATTTACGCCTAACCAGCTTAATAGCATTAAGATAAACATAGCGGCGCTAATACCGATGATAATCCAATTTGCAACGCTCATTTTTTACACCTGGTTTGTCTATTTTACCATAATACTGAAGCCCGCTAGCCAAAATTACTAACGGGTAAAATTTTTATCAATTCCTTCTACGCATGGCTGACGTTGCGCATGGGATAATTAAATTAGAGGAATAAAAAAAGAAAGGAGGTGATTCAAATGTCACAGAAGGCGCTTGACTTTTTAAAGGCACTATTCATAACCATTATAGGAATGGTGATAATTGGTGCGGTCATACAAGATGCCTTTGCGATTCCTGACGCTGCTAAAAAGATATTCATGGGCATCGGCGGTATTGGTGCTATCGTACTCATATATAAAGCTGGCATACATAAAATTTTTCTGAAGGGATAATCCTAATAATCTAAGAAAAATTTTAACCGCTTATCCCACCACCACGTTATCAATCAGCCTGGTCCTGCCTATCTTCACCGCCAGCGAGATTAAAGCCGGCGTCCTGACCGTGTCCATCTCCGCTAAAGTCTCCGGGTCGGCGATGCTGATGTAGTCTATTTTAGCCAGCGGTTCTTTCTCTATCAGCGCCCGCATCCGCTGCCGTATTTTCTCCGCGTCTTTTCTGCCCTTTCCCCAAAGTTCCCGCGCCAGGTACAGGGCGCGGTGGAGGACGAGGGCGGCTTTGCGTTCTTCCGGGTTAAGGTAAACGTTGCGGCTGGCCACCGCCAAGCCGTCGGCCTCGCGCACCGTGGGCATGGTAATAATCTCAATGCCCAGGGCAAGCTCCCGCACCATCTTCTTTATTACTAATGTCTGCTGCGCGTCCTTCTGCCCGAAGTAGGACACGTCCGGCTGTATGATGTTGAACAGTTTATTTACCACCGTGGCCACGCCGCGGAAATGGCCGGGGCGGGAAGCGCCCTCAAGGCGCTCGGTTACCCCCTCAATGTCCACCCAGCTGTTGAAGTCGGGAGGGTACATCTCCGTCGCCGACGGCGCGAAGACAACGTCCACCCCTTCCTTCTCCAGCAACGCAAGGTCGCGGGGGAGGTCGCGGGGATAAGTCTTAAAATCTTCGGCGGGGCCGAACTGGGCGGGGTTCACAAAGATGCTCACCACCAGGGAGAGATTATCGTCGCGTGCCTTCCTCACCAGACTCAAATGCCCATCGTGCAGGCAGCCCATGGTGGCCACGAAGCCGACCGGCCCTTTCAGCCTCTTTCTCTCCTGTATCATCCCGGCGATGGTTTCAAGGACCATCGTGGTGGATGTTTTTCTCCCCAATAAAAAAGCCCCCTCAGGGATACCTGAGAAAGGCCTTCTTGCCGTAATTTTCATCATCGCCGTCTCGGTCCTTCCTGATCCAAGCGACCACTTACAAAAATTTTCTTACGTGCTCACCGCCCTCACGGGTCGATGGCGGAACTCAACCGTTCCAGAGTGATTGTATAATCAGCCCGACGGTTTGTCAACCGTGGCGTTCAGGAGAGATGTCAGCCCCTCTTGTTATGAAGGTTCCCCCTCTCCTTTCAAGGAGAGGGGGATAAAGGGGGTGAGGTCAATAAGATACAACGAATTGTCTTCGCACACACCTATCACTTATAATAAGAGGAAAACGAGAGGTGAAAACGCCATAGAAATTATTCCTGCGGTGGACATCAGAGGCGGCCAGTGCGTGCGCCTGTACCAGGGCGACTACGAACAGGAGACGGTCTTCTCCGACGACCCTCTTGAGGTTGCCCTGAAATGGCAGGCAAAGGGCGCGCCGAGGCTGCACATCGTCGACCTTGACGGTGCGGTGGAGGGCGAGCTGCGCAATCTGGACGTAATCAGAGAGATAGCCAGGGCCATGCTCGTGCCGGTGCAGCTCGGCGGCGGGATACGTGATTTGGCAACAATCCAGGAGGTGCTGAAAGAGGGCGTGGACCGGGTGGTGCTGGGCACGGCGGCGGTGGAGAACGCTGAGGTGGTCGTGGAGGCCTGCCGCAAGTTCCGAGATTCCATAGTGGTGAGTGTGGATGCTGAGGAAGGACAGGTCGCCACCCACGGCTGGCGCACCCGGACGGAACTGACGGCGCTGGCCCTGATGCGGGCCATGATAAAGCTGGGCGTGAAAAGATTTATCTATACCGATATCAGTCGCGACGGCACGCTGACCGAGCCCAATTTTGATGCCCTCTCTGAAGTGATTGACTCAGTCCGGACGCCGGTGATTGCGGCGGGGGGCATATCCTCAATCAACCACCTCAAAATGCTGCAGAAGCTCGGTGCGGAAGGTGCCATAGTGGGCAGGGCACTGTATACCGGCGACATAGACCTCAAGCGGGCTATTGCCGCTACCAGTCAGATGGAGTAGAACGAAATGGAAGCAATTGATAATCTGAAGTTCGATGATAAAGGGTTAATCCCGGCCATAGCCCAGGACGAAGATACCGGCGATGTGCTGATGCTGGGCTATATGAATAAAGAGTCATTGCGCCGCACGCTCAAAAGCGGCGAGGCCTGGTTTTACAGTCGCAGTCGTCAGGAGCTGTGGCACAAAGGCGCCACCTCGGGCAATCGCCTCATTGTCAGTTCAGTGTGGACGGACTGCGATGGCGATACCATTCTCATGAAAGTCAGGCCACTCGGCCCCGTATGCCACACTGGCAGCCGTACCTGTTTCTTTCAGCGGCTCGCCAAAGACGGCACGGTGATCATGCTTCAGGACGAGGATTGAGGCGTCTCCTCAGCCTGGTCAATCTCCAGAGCCGTACTTAAAGCCACCAGCGCCACTTCTATCTGATCGTCTTCCGGTTCCCTGGTGGTCATTCCCTGCAGCCAGAGGCCGGGGAGCATCACCGCCCTGACCAGCCAATTCCGGGTATGTCTGGCGCCGAAGTGGATGAACTCGTAACCTAGGGCAGCGATTACCGGGATGAGCAGGATGCGGGAAAGTATCATCAGCCACAGCGAGGGACGACCCACCAGCGCAAAAACCAAGATGGCGATGACCAGCACCACGAAGAGGAAGCTGGTGCCGCAGCGCACGTGTGCCTTGTCATGTAACCTGACCACATCAACCTCCAGGGGCACACCATGTTCATGGGCGTTAACCGCCTTGTGCTCGGCGCCGTGATAGGTGAAGATGCGCCTGATATCGGGCAGCAGACCGACCAGCTTGAGGTAGGCAATGAAAATGGCCAGCCTTATGGCGCCTTCGATGAGATGAAAGACCAGAGACGAGTTGATGTATGGATTTATCAGCCGGGTAAGGAAGAGTGGAATAATGAGGAACAGGATGACGGCCAGCAGAACCGCGATGGCAATCATCAGCCAGACCGCTTTTCCGGTGATTTCCTCCTCCTCTTCTTCCAGCGATATATTCGCCGAGTAGAGAAGGCTGCTGATGCCCAGCACCATCGCTTCAATGATAACGATGACGCCGCGCAGCAGCGGTGTTTTGCGCATCCAGCCAGTGTAGATTGGTGGCAAAGGTCGGCGGTTGGTGATTACCTCACCATTGGGGCGTCGCACGGCGGTTACCATCGCCTTTTGTCCCCTTATCATCACGCCTTCGATGACCGCCTGGCCTCCGTAGTTGAATTTGGCACCCATCAATTTGTCCTCATAAAGAAAAAGGAGCGGTGCTGTTGATACCGCTCCTCCTTTTTTATTGACGTACTGATTTACTCTTTTACCTGGTAGCGTCTCTTGAAGCGCTCCACTCGTCCGGTGGTATCAAGGACACGTCTCTCACCGGTATAGAACGGGTGGCACTGGCTGCACACCTCAACTTTAAGCTCCTTTCTGGTGGAGCCGGTAGTGAAGGTATTGCCGCAGGAGCAGACAACCGTGGCGTCATTGAAATATTTGGGATGAATCTTGTCCTTCATAGCTGTTAGCTGGCGTAAACGCTGACCTTTCTCCGGTTATTCCCGGCCAATTCAAATTGAACCACGCCATCAATGAGAGCAAAAAGGGTATGGTCGCGGCCCACGCCGACGTTGCTGCCGGGGAATATGCGGGTACCTCTTTGCCTGACCAGAATGGTCCCGGCGTTAACTATCTGCCCGGCGAACCGCTTTACGCCGAGTCGTTTTGGTTGGCTGTCCCGCCCGTTGCGACTGGAACCGCCCCCTTTTTTATGTGCCATGTTTAGTCGCTCCTTTTCTGCGGCGGCTGGGTTTCTTCACTGGCTCTTCTGGAGCCGCTCCCGGCCCAACAATCTTATCAACGATGAGCATGGTGTGAGGCTGTCGATGCCCCCTCTTTACACTGTAGCGGACTTTGGGTTTGTACTTGAAAACAACCGTCTTAGCGCCCTTTCCCTCTCCCTGAGAGGTGGCAATTACCTTGGCGCCCTCAACCGTTGGCGTGCCCAGCGTTACCTTATCACCATTGGCGATGCACAGGACTTTGTCCAGCTCGACACTGCTGCCTTCGGCCGCGCCCAATCGCTCAATCTCTATCGTCTGGCCGGGGGACACCTTGTACTGTTTGCCGCCAGTCTCAATTATTGCGTAAATGGTCCACCTCCAAGAATAAAAACCAAATCATTATACCAGTTGCCGAGCGCAGGTGTCAAATACGGGAGCGCAGCTCATGCCAGAGCTCTGTGACTCTGTCCTTCAACTCGTCAATGGTGCAGTCGGTATAGATGACCGTGTCTGCTTGGCTGATTCTATCTTCATCACTTAACTGGGCACCGATGCGGGCCAGTGATTCTGCCTCAGACGTGCCCTTTTGTTCTTTTAGTCGGCTGATTACCTTTGCCTGCGGGGCGCTGGTGGCCCATACTTCATCAAACATTGATTTCCACCCCGCTTCCAGAAGCAGTGGCGCTTCGATGACGACTATGTCAGCACCGGCTCTCTCGTATTCGGCGAGCAGGGCTTTTACCCGCTCCAGTATATGGGGACGCATTATATAATTCAGCTTCGCTCTGGCATCAGGGTCACGGAAAACGATTTTACCCAGCTTGCGGCGGTCGATGGTGCCGTCAAAGCTGATAATTGCTTGGCCGAAGGCACCGACCACTTCCCGCCAGGCTTCGGTGCCGGGCTTGAAGACCTCATGCCCGATTTCGTCGGTATCAATGACCACTGCTCCTAGCTCGGCGAGGAAGCGTGCCACCGTGCTTTTGCCGCTGCCAAAACCGCCGGTCAGGCCGATTATTTTCATTTCACCGCTATTTTATTTAGAGTCCAGATTAGTCTACTGTCCCCATGTCTATTAGTCAAGCAATCACAGCAGGCGGCGCTGGACAATTCTGACCGCTTTCCGATATGATAGAGAACGCTTGAAACACGTTCTGGCACTGAGAGGATTCCAATCAAGGAGGGAAGTATGACCAGGGTATTCATTACCAGAACAGTGGCTCCCGAAGCTGTTGAGCTGCTATCAAAATATGCTGAGGTCAATACCTGGGATGAAGTGGAGCCAATACCGCGCGAGGAATTCCTGCGGCGCATCGCCGGTGTTGATGGCATACTGCAGTGGGGAGGCGACCCGATTGGTGGCGAGGCTATGGATGCAGCGCCAAACCTGAAAGTAATCGCCAACGTGAGCGCGGGCTATAACAACATAGATGTTGAGGCGGCCACGCAGAGAGGCATCAGGGTCAGCAATACCCCCGGCGTGGTCACGGGCAGCACCGCTGACCTTGCTTTCGCGCTCATGCTGGCCATATCCCGTCGCCTCGTTGAGATGGCCGAGATTGTTAAGAACGGCGAGTGGCGCGAGTTTGGCCCGATGGAGATACTGGGCCATGACGTGCACGGTAAAACGCTGGGCATCATCGGCATGGGGCGAATTGGCGCCGCCGTGGCCCAGCGGGCCAGAGGTTTTGATATGAAGGTTCTCTATTATAACCGTCATCGACGGCCGGATGAGGCTGAATACGGTGCCGAATACGTAAAGGATATTCCCACCCTGCTCAGCCGGTCCGATTTCGTCAGCATTCACGTGCCCTTGAGCAAGGAGACCAGGCATTTAATCGGCGCCAGAGAGCTGCCATACATGAAGCCAACGGCGATACTGGTAAATACATCAAGAGGTGCAGTGTTAGACCAGAAAGCGCTCTATGAGGCGCTGAAACGAAAGCAAATTATGGCCGCCGCGCTGGACGTCACTGACCCGGAGCCGATGTCACCGGACGACCCGATGTTGAAGCTGGACAACATGATTGTCCTTCCGCATATCGGTACCCAGACCCTGGCCACGTCAACCAACATGAGCCTTATGGGGGCGCAGAACCTGATTGCCGGGCTTAAAGATGAGCCCATGCCCAACTGCGTGAACTGCCATCTTCTGGACAAGAAGTAAATAAAAAATGGGCGGTACAGGACTTGAACCTGTGACCTCCTGCGTGTGAAGCAGGCGCTCTAACCACTGAGCTAACCGCCCGGACATCAGCTATTCTACCCGAAAACAGGGTCATTGTAAATCAGATATTTGCTCCATTACCTAATTTTCATTCAGGCAAGGCACAACTCCACCTGTACATATGCTATAATTACCAGCAAGGAAGAGTAATTTAAGTCTAGTAGATAGAAAAATGGCAAAGCCGGAGAAATCAGTCATCATTGTTGGCATGCCGGCCTATAACGAGGAGAAATACATCGGCAGTGTGGTGCTGAAGGCGCGGCAGTTTGCCGATGAGGTGGTGGTGGTCGATGACGGCAGTTCCGACCGCACGGCGCAGGTGGCCAGGCTGGCAGGCGCCACGGTTGTCCAGCACGAGAAGAACAGCGGTTACGGCGCCACCGTGCAGACCGTGCTGGCCGAGGCGAAAAAGAGAAACCCGGATGTGCTGGTGCTGCTTGACGCTGACGGTCAGCACAACCCGGAGGAGATTTCATCGCTGGTGGAAGCCGTCTCAGATGGTGCTGATGTGGTCGTCGGGTCGCGAAAGATAAAGAGCGAAGACATTCCAGCCTACCGCAAGTTCGGGCAAAAAATCATTGCCTATTTCACCCGCGTGCTATCCAGGAGCACGCTATCTGACACGGAGTCAGGGTTCAGGGCTTTTTCCAGACAGGCGATTCAAGTGCTGGAGCCCAAGGAGCGGGGTATGGCTATCTCGGCGGAGACCATATCAGAGGCCACGGCCAGAGGGCTGAAGATTGCTGAGGTCCCCATATCAGCCATCTATACCAGGGATGGCTCAACGCTCAATCCCGTGAAACACGGCCTGGGCGTGTTGAATCGGGTGATGGTGATGATTTCAGAAAGAAGGCCGCTGCTATTTTTCGGAACGGCGGGAGCCATTCTGATAATGCTGGGCATTGCCGCCGGTATCATAGTCCTGAGAGCCCTTTTCACCGTTAAAGAACTGGCCGTGGGCACAGCGCTGATTTCAATGCTTCTGATAACAGTCGGCATGTTGTGCATCTTTGCGGGCGTGATACTGAACGTACTGGTAAAGCGAATACGTGATTCACTGTGAGGATGACGACCGATTGGGATAGGCTGCCGCGAAGATTCAGTCGATTTGTGGAAAACGCAGCTCTTATCTTCCTCAACCCAGCGATTCGGGTTATTAGAAATATTCACGGCGATTTGTTTTTAATTATATGAGGAATCAGCCATGCAGGCGGTCATATTAGCCGGCGGTTTAGGTACCAGGTTAGGAGACCTGACATTATCCACGCCCAAGGTGATGCTGACCTTCGCAGGCAAGCCATTTCTCCATCACATCATGCGACTTTTAATAAACCAGGATATAAGGGATTTTGTCTTCTGTATTGGTTATCTCGGGAAGCAGGTCAAGGATTTCTTCGGCGATGGGCATAAAATGGGGGTAAAGATAAGGTACAGCGATGAAGGCGAAAAGCTGCTCGGCACCGGAGGTGCCCTGAAACAGGCGTTAAATTTGCTGGACAGCCACTTTCTGGTCTTGAACGGAGATACTTACCTGCCGATTGATTATCGTGAAATGGAAAAAGAGTATTTGCGAGTCGGCTGCAAAGCCATGACGGCGGTCTATAATAACAAGGTGAATACCAACGTTAAGAATAACATCGCTCTTGATAGCCATAAGGTGGTGGTAGGATATGATAAGAGGGGCGTTTCTCCGGGCCTGAAATATGTGGACGCCGGTGTGGTGATGCTGGGGAAGGAGGCATTGGATTATGTCCCGGAGGGAACCCCGGTTTCTCTTGAAGATGGGATATACCGTCCGCTTATAAAACAGGGAGAACTGGCTGCTTATATTACAGAGCAGCGATTTTACGATATCGGCACGCCGGAACAACGGGCGATTTTTGAAGAACTGGTCGGGGAGAGACTGGCTGATGGCTGACATTGCCGTCTTTCTTGATAGAGACGGGACGATGAACAAAGACGTCCCGTACTGCCGCCGTCCTGAGGATTTCCAGCTTTTCCCCGGCACGGCCAGAGCCGTCCGGCTGCTCAACGAGCGTGGCTATAAGGTAATCGTTATCACCAATCAATCGGGAGTTGCCCGGGGCTACTTCACCGAGGAAATGCTTGGCTTAATCCATCAAGAAATGATGAATCAACTGGCGGAGGAGAACGCTAGGATTGACGCCATTTACTACTGCCCTCACCACCCCGACGATAACTGCGAGTGCCGGAAACCGAAGCCGAAAATGATTCTACAGGCATCGAAAGAACATGATATCGACCTCAAGAGGTCCTTCATGGTGGGCGACAAGGCACATGACATAATACTTGGCCGGAATGTGGGCTGCCGTACGGTGCTGGTTCCATCTGACCCTGCTGATACCGAATCTGAATCGTGTTCACCGGATTACATTGCGGCCGACCTGTATGAGGCGGCATTGTGGATTATAAAGCGGAAATGAAAATCCTCGTCGTAGCCGAGCATTTTCACCCCTATGGTGGTGCAGAGCTGTCCCTGTGGAGGCTTTGTCTTACTCTCACTGAGAAGGGACATCAGATTCAGGTTATCACCTCCAGGCGTAGTGGAGAGCCTGATTACGAGAAGAAAGATGGCATAGAAATCTTTCGCCCGTTTCCCACCGGGAATCTTGTAGGTCGGTTCACCTTTGCGGTAAGACTGCACCCGTATCTGAAACGGTGGCTGCGGGAAAGGGTGGTTGACGTCGTCTATAACCTCGGCTACGTCCCGACTTTGCCAGCTACCCGAATCGCCCGAAAATACGGTATACCATCAGTAACGCTGCTGGGCCATTTCTGTGGTCGGAAATGGTTCAGGCTGACCAGCCCGCCCATGGCGTTGTTTAATTTACTTTCCGAGATACTTACCATTCGTTTGGGCCGGCACAATGTGCTGGTCGCGCAGTGCCAAGATACTGCCGAAAAGGTGTCCGCCAGTACCAAAGCGGAAGTTAAAGTTATATGTAACACTCTGCTTGACCCGGCAGCTATCACGCGGGCAAAAGAAAAAACAGACGTCGCCAAACTACGCGCTGAGCTGGGTATTGAAGACGATGAGCCCTTTCTTTTGCATGTTGGGGCGCTGATAAGAACCAAAAATGTGCCTGCCTTGATAAAGGCCTTGGCTCGCTGGCAGCGCAAGTTTAAATTGGTGCTTGTTGGCAGTGGTCCGGAGCGGGCTGGAATTGAAAAACTGGTTCAGAGTCTAAACCTGACAGGAGACGTATTTCTGCTCGGGGAAAAACCGCACGATGACACGTTAGCCATCATCAGGTCGTGCGATGTGCTTATCCTGTCCTCAATCTGCGAACAGATGCCAAACGTGGTCCTGGAGGCTCTGGCTCTGGAGAGGCCGGTTATCGCCACTAGGGTTGGGGGCGTTCCTGAAATCAGGTCGTCAAACCTGCATTTTGTCGACCATCTTGAAGAAATCGGAAATATCATCAATAGTGGTATTAAGACGGTGGAAGAGGCTATAATTATGCAGGAATACTCGCTGGCAAAGGTTGCCGAACAGTATAAAGGGTTGTTCCAGCAACTGGCTGACTCCAGAATGAGAGGTAAGCAGGTGTAATATGGCGCTTAAAGAAGAACTGCTGGGTGGCGAGAAGGCCATCGGCATCTGGGGAATCGGCTATATTGGTTATTCGTCAATGGCCCATTTTGCCAATCGGGGGGTCAGGTGTCTGGGGACGGACATTGATGCCGATAAAGTCGGCAAGATAAACAAGGGCGTGCTGCCCATACAGAATATTGAATACTGGCTTGGCTTTGACACCAGACCGCTGGTCACCTCCGGGATGATGGAGGCAACCACGGAATGGCAGCAGCTTATCAGCGAAGACATTCCGGTGCATCTGATATGTATCCCCACGGAGAAAGACGACGTTCCCTATAACGGCATCCTTGTTGATGTGGTGGATAAGCTGTGCGGTTTTAACAAATCAGGGGCAAAATCACCGCCGCTTATCATTATTGAATCAACGCTGACCCCGAACACAACCGAGCAGATAATCATACCCGCTTTTGAGAAGAAGGGAATGAAGGTGGGCCGGGATATACTGGTCGGCGTGGCGCCACGTCGCGACTGGTTTATCAGCCCGGAGAAAAACCTGAGGAATCTGCCGAGAGTGGTCGGCGGCACCACGCCCGAGACCACGGCGTTGATAGGGGAAGTGCTCGGCATAGTCTGCGATACTATACTGTCGGCTAAAGACCATCGTCACGCCGAGCTGGTCAAGAGCATTGAGAATGCCTATCGGCATGTGGAAATCACGCTGGCCAATCAACTATCGCTGGCCTATCCCGATATTGATATGCGGCAGGTGCTGGCACTGGTCGGCACCAAGTGGAATATCGGCACCTACCATCCCAGCTTCGGCACCGGTGGCTACTGCATCCCGCTTTCCAGCCAGTACGTGCTCTCCGGTACCAGAAATGCCGACCGACTCAGCATTTTGAATTCGGTCATTGAAACAGACCGCAATCTGCCGTTCATGGTGGCCGAGGCGGTAATCAAGAAGGGTGCCCGGAAAGTGGGCATGCTGGGGCTGGCCTACAAGGGCGACCTCAAAGTCCATACCCTGAGCCCGACCTTGCGCATGGTAGCCCATCTGAAAGAGAAGGGCATTACCGTAAAGGTGCACGACCCATACTACACGGCAGAAGAAATAAAGCAGATATGCGGTGTGGGAACGTTCCGTTTTCCCGATGACCTCGGCCAGTTTGACGCCATATTGATTGTCGCTGACCACAGGGATTATCAGGCTATACCACGGAATCAAATTCTGGGCAACCTCAAAAGCTGCAAGTTGATTATGGATAACGTTGGTATCTGGAACGAACTAAATCTTGGTGAAATGGGGATTGAATATCATGTCGCTGGAACCGAAAACTGGCTGGGCAAATAAAAAAGACCGTCGCCGGCAGATGCGGAAAATGCTAATCACTGGTGGCAGCGGATATCTGGGCCGGCATCTGACAAGGAAGCTGCTGGACAGACATGAAGATCTGGAAATCAGCACCATTGCCCGGAGCGGAGAGGGCATCGTCAGGCTGCTTTCGGTGTGTCCCAGCGACAGATTCAGACCATTTATTGGTGATATCAGAAATGAAGCCATTTTACAGTTTGCTCTGAAAGATGTGGATACGGTGGTGCATCTGGCGGCGATGAAATACATCAATCTCTGCGAGCTATCACCGTATGAGGCGATAACGATTAATGTCCAGGCCACGACATTTCTGCTTGACTCGTTCAAGGGCGACACCTTCATCAGTATGTCCACAGACAAAGCCGTGGAGTCTACCAGTTGCTACGGTGCCACCAAGTTGATTGTGGAAAAGCTGACGCTGGCTGAGGCCGTCAAAAATAAAAACAGACGGTTTATGGTGGTCAGGTCAGGGAACATTTTTGGCTCTACGGGTAGCGTTATTGAAAACTGGCAACGTCAGCTGAAGCGAAATAGAGAAATCATCGTATCCAATCCAGAGATGACGCGCTTTTTCATTGATGTTGATGACCTGGCTGAGTACATTATCGCTACATTGGCAAATGGTCAAAGCGGCAAGATATATATTCCTCCACAGAAAGTAATTCGGATAGGGGATTTGGCGCAGGCTTTTATCGAACTGTACGGGAATGAGGCAACGAAGATGAAAATAGTCGGCCAGTTTCAGAGCGAGAAAACGCATGAGAGGCTTTTCATGCCTGGGGAGAACGTCGTTACCGACATGAAATACAGCAACTCAGACGTGGGGGAGAAACTCAGCCTTGATGAAATTAAGGTGTGGCTGCAGAGAAACGCCGACGATAAAGACTTCTGACCGCTGGGGCTAACAGATGCTGGTTGAGAAACTTAGCAATGAAGAAGAATGGGAACAGTTCGTTGTCAATGCCAGCGGGGGCACTTTTTACCATACCCTTCAGTGGAAAAAAGTTCTGGAAGAATCCTTCGCCTATGACACCGAATATCTGGTAGTACGTGATGAATCCGGCCGTCTGGCCGGCGTGTGTCCTTTTGCCCTGACCAAAAAACTGGGGTTTTTCCGGATTCTGGACTCGCTGCCCGAGTCCGACTTTGGCGGCCCGCTGGTTGAGGCTGCGAAAGCACCGGCAGCTCTGGAAGCGCTCAACGGATACCTCCGGGAGTTCGGTGCTGAAAAAGGCGTAACCTACGCCAAAATCAGGTGCCCTGACGAGAACATGGCCCGTCATTTCAATGTCAGAGGCATGACCGTTGACACCTCAAGCGGGTCAATGAACCTGGACCTGGAGAAAAATCCGTCAGACTTTATCTGGAACGATGTCTTCACCCAGAAAAGCGGGCAGCGGACCTATATTCGTCGCTTTGAGAAAGATGGCTTCCAGAATACTGCTGCGCAGAACCTGTCAGATCTGGAGACCTTTTATGACCTCTATTACCGCAACATGAAATACATCGGCGGGGCACCGCACCCGTATTCTTTCTTCCGACAGCTCTGGGATGAGCTTTACCCGGAATATTTCAATCTTATCCTGACCGTGGGCGATGGCAGGTGCATTGGAGGGGAAGGTTTTTTCCTTTTCCCGCCGCGGCGAACCGTCTACCAGATTTATATCGGCCTTGACCGTGAGGTGGAGACCCAGTACCGGACTTATTTCTATTTAAGCTGGGGGTTAATCAAATGG
Organism: uncultured Dehalococcoidaceae bacterium; assembly: GCA_964493435.1. Lineage (GTDB taxonomy): Bacteria > Chloroflexota > Dehalococcoidia > Dehalococcoidales > RBG-16-60-22 > E44-bin89. The sequence continues at coordinate 39,003 of CAZBMB010000007.1, forward strand.
TGTGAGCAGAACGGATTCAAGATAGTCAGCTTTGGCGGGACGCCGGCTGACACCAAGTCCACGAATTATGTGCAGAAGAGCAGATTCGGCGGTCAGTTCAATCAGGACTATGTTGTCTGCCTGCCATTTGATCGGGGCCGGTTCCTGGTCAGGGAAGTGGCTTTGAAAATGGGCAGGGCTGTCCAGAAAAGGCTGCCGCCGGCACTGAAAAGTAAATTGCAAAAGGTGGGTTTCGGCATATGAATTCTGCAGCCCGCCTTTTGGATCTGTTGCTCGATTCGCGCATGCCGTATTTTATTCCCTGCGTGAAATTAAAACGGCGACGGAGCAAAACATTATCCGATGCAGAGATACCCCCCGAATCCCAACTACTGATCGCCCTGACCTTTGACGTTGAGTATGATTTTGGCTCGTCAGCGAAAGAGGCCTCAGCTGGTGCGGCAGAGCCATTTCTGCGCCAACTGCCGGTTCTGGCCCAGGAGATGCAGGCCGTTTTCACCCTGTTTATTCAGGGCGATCTCGTGGAGAGATATGGTGAGCTGCTTCTTAACCTGCAGTCCAGCCATGAGATTGGTTTACATGGCTACGCGCACGAACTATGGGGGAAAGCGAAGTGGTTTCTGCCCCATAAACCTGTTTCCCTTAAGTCAAAACGAGAACTCCTGAAGCAAAGCCTGAAGAATTTTGCCGATAACAAGCTGGCACCGCCAATCTCATTTAGGGCACCCGACCTTGTGGCGGATACCGATACGCTGAGACTTCTACAGGAGAACGGCTTCTTGGTCGACTCTTCGGCGCCAGCGTACCGCGGAGCACTCCCGCTGCCAGCCAGACTTCTGGGTCCGGCCAGCCCCCTTTTGAGCATTCCAATCACGGCGGCTCCAATACCGCGTGTCCGGCTCCGGTATCTGTTGCCATTCACTGCCTACGAGGTATTCAACATGGCATGGCTCGCCACCACTAGCGACCAGCAAATGCTTGCTTATGTTGCTGAGGTAGTGGCTTTTCAGATACGTAATGGAACGCAACCTCATCTGGTCTTTCTGGCCCACCCCTGGGAGTTCAGGGAATGGGCGGGCAGGGAAGAATTGAGCTACTGTTCTGGAGATAAATATGGGTTGCTGCGCCGTAAAATGCAGTTGCTCAAGGAAAGATACCAGTTGAAATACGCTGGCATGAAGGAATTAGCGCAGATGCTGGGCAGCGAGTGAGATGAGCAGTCATACCTATGATGTGGTTAACCGGGCTACTCCGCGGACAATCTTCCGCGCGGTATTTAACTGCTTTGGAAGGCAGAACGAGGCTTACATCCGCCAGTTTCTCCCGGATTCTGAAATCATTGTCAAGAAGAAAAATATCGCCTTTTTCAATTACGGGCGCAGTGCTTTATACAGCCTTTTTCAGCACAAATTCGCCGGGAAAGAGGTTATATTTCCGTCTTTTATCTGCCCGACGGTGGTGATGGCCGCTGTAAAGGCTGGAGTGACACCGAATCTGGTGGATGTGAATCTGGAAGATTTTAATATAGACATAGACAATGTCCCCGAGGCAGAGCTGGCCAGGGCTGACGCGTTGTTTGTCAACCATACGTTCGGGGTGCCAGCTGACATGAACAAGATACTTCGGAAAACACGGCAGAAACCGCTTTACCTCATTGAGGACACGGCTCAGGCCCTGTTTGCCCGCCATAAGAATGAATATGTCGGCGCTTCTGGCGATGCGGTTTTGCTCAGCATGTACAAAGAGGTGCCCAACATCAATGGCGCTGTCCTGCTGTCAGATTTAAATATTGAGCAACTGGGAAGCTCTTTTACCGGGTGCGGTGAGATTGCCCGTCTGTTCTGGTTAGCTTCCGGGCCTCAACAGTACTTGTTCAGCGCGGTGCGCAGACACAGACACCCTCCGACGGTGTCGGCGGAATTGCCGCAAATGCCGGAACCACATCGGCCATCTGCTTTATCGCTGGCTCTTTTCGCCACCATGCTGCCGATCCTTCCCGAATCAATTAAGCGAAAAAGAGTCATCATTGAGGAATTCCAGAAGAGAGTCGGCCTCAGCAAGCACCTTATTCCCCAGCATATTGACGCTGCCAGCGAACCTTCCGGCTTCAACTTCAGCGTCAGGCTGCGCCCGGAAATCGCCTACATACGAGATAGCCTCCTATTTGAGCTCCGGCGACGGGGCATCTTCTTGGACCGCCTCTGGCACGACGCACCGGTATCGCTGCCCTTTTTCAAGCAATATTTGAATCGTGACTGCCCCAATGCGCAGCTTCTGGCGAATTCGGTGATAAACCTGCCGGTCGGGGATGGGTACCGGGAAAGCGATGTCGATTTTCTGTTCAGCACCCTGGAGGCAACAATAGAAAGACTCGTCAAATGAATGCGAGAGCTAACTTGGAGAAATGGGGGCATTACTGGAGAGCATTTCGCTTTTCATTGACCCATCAGGTGTATCTTGAATCAGTAGCGGAAATAATCACCGCCCGGATTAAACACTGCTTCCCGGCAGAGAAAAAGCCAATGGTGCTGGACATCGGTTGCGGCCAGGGCCAGCTGGATATCCGGCTGGCGGAAAAGACGGGATGGTCGATTGTGGCCGTAGATATTGTGGAGGAAGCACTCGGTGTCAGCCGGCGATTGCTTGAGGAGAAAAAACTGCAGGGACAGGTAAATCTAATCTTGGCCAGCGTCTATCAATTGCCGTTCTCCGACAGCGCTTTTGATATCGCGGTCAGTACAGGCAGCGAAAGCGCTGCTGCTTATTATGGTGCTACCGAGGAAGTCAGCCGTGTCGTTGCCGAAGACGGGCACCTGTTCATTGACTTCATCCGGATGCCTAACCTTTACCAACCACTGCGCTCAATAAAAAGCTACTTTCAATATCGGAAGGCAATGCGGAAGAGGGATTTGGGTGAAAAAAGCAAGTACTTCCACTATGGTAAACTGGGTTTGAGGGAGAGATTTGAAAGGGAGCTGGGATTGAAAATGCGGCGAATATGGCGAACGAACAGCGCCCCGCCTTTTGGCGGTGGCAGAGGTCGTTTGCGATTTGAAAAAACGCTGGGCAGGTTCCTGAGCCCTCTGCTGGCCAGGAGTATCCTTGTCGAGTTCAGCAACGTGAAAAAGTAATAATAAGACCGATAGTTAGTAGTGATTAAAGCGATGAAGATATTGATGCAGCAGGGAGCTTATTTCCCGTGGATAGGCGGTGCCGAGATATTCATGCAGAAGCTGGCGGAGCATCTGGTTGCCAAAGGACATCACGTTGACATCGTCACCGGGCTCTGGAGCAAACCCGATTTTTATACGGAAAACTGGGATAAGGAATTTGAAGTCATCAATGGCGTCAATGTGTATCGGGTCAGAACGGCAAGGATAAAAAACATTGATGTGCTGTCCTGTATGGGGCGTATGATATGGAAGACCACGGAGCTTGACAGACAAAACGATTATGACATCCTTCACAGCCATATATTTCCCGCCATGGTATGCGGGGCGGTGGCGAAGAAGAACAAAAAATTGCTGGTCACCCTTCAGGGAGGTGACATCGGCGAGTATAAAGAATCAAATCTTATCATCAGAACGCTGGAGATGCCATTCATTGTCTGGTCCCTGAAAAAAGCTGACCTGGTACACGCGGTGAGCACTCACATTGCCAACGCGGCCAGAAAACTTGGCGCCAGAAAGGTGACGATCGTCCCCAATGGAGTTGACATAAGTATATTTCACCCCAAGGACAGGAGCCAGGTGAGGAAGCAATTGGGGTATAAGCTTGACGAGAAAATCGTCGTGAGCTCATCAAGGTTGACCCCCAAGAACGGGCTGGATTATCTGATAAAAGCCGTGGCCAATGTGCCCAATGTTAAGCTGGTTATCATCGGCGATGGCGAGCAGCGAAAATCTCTGGAAAGCCTCATCAGCGCTCTGAAGATTGAGGAAAGGGTATCTCTGCTGGGCTATCTGGAGCATAGCAAGTTACCGGACTATCTCAATGCAGCCGATGTTTTCTGCCGACCTTCAATAAATGAAGGCTTTGGTATTTCCTTCATTGAATCGATGGCCTGCCGTATACCCACGATAGGCACCGGTGTTGGCGGCATTACCGATATAATTGTCGACGGAAAGAACGGGTTGCTGGTGCCGCCGAAAGATGTGGCGGCGCTGACCAGAGCACTGCGGATAATTATCAAGGACAAGGATTTCCGTCGTGGCATTGCGGAACAGGGGCTGAAGACAGTAAAGGAAAAATTCACCTGGGAAGTGGTGCTCAAGCAGATGGAAAGCGTATATGGTGAAGTACCGGGCATTGGCTAGGGGCGCAGACGGGCAATGAAGATATTATTGACCACACCAATATTCCCCCCCGAGATAGGTGGGCCGGCCACTTATACGCATGAAATATCGGGACGACTTATGAAGAAAGGCCACCAGGTACGCGTGGTTACCTTTGCCAATGCTGCCCCTGAAGTTAAAGATATTGAGATTATCCCGGTACGCTTGAGCTACGGGTCGCTCGGCAGCCTGAGGAGACAACTGCGGCTGTTCTTCACCATAATGCGCGCTGCCCGGGAGATGGACCTGCTCTACGCACAGGGCGCGGTAGTGGTCGGCTTCTGCACTCTCCTGGTCGGGAAACTATTAAGGAAGCCGGTGGTGGTTAAATTCGTTGGCGATGTTGCCTGGGAGCAGGCGGTTAATACCGCAAAAACAGGCAAATTCCTGGAGGAGTTCTTAACCGAGCCAGAGGGCGGATTATATATTAGACTGATAATGCGGATACAGCGGTTCGTCTTCCACCACGCTGATAAGGTAATCACCCCCTCGAATTACCTCAAAAATATCCTGGTGAAATATTATCGGGTGCCCGGCTCAAAAATTGAAGTTGTCTACAACGCGGTGGCATTGACCGAAGTCAAAGCCTGTGATGAAACCTATGGACAGCCGATGCTTATTACCATCGGCAGGCTCGTGTCGTGGAAGGGGATTGACGAGTTGATAGCCCTGGCGCCCGCACTGGCCAAAAAGTATCATGATTTCAAGCTGGTAATCGTTGGGGAAGGGCCGGAAGGGGACAGGCTAAATCGACAGTGCCGGGAGCTGCAGGTCGAATCCCATGTTGTCTTTACCGGCAGATTGAATCACGAAAAGACACTCAGCCTCCTGAAGCGGGCTGATGTATTTCTTTTAAACTCAAGATACGAAGGTCTGCCGCACACCGTTATTGAGGCGATGGTCTGCCGATGCCCGGTAATTGCCACCAGACTTGAAGGCACGGGAGAGGTCATTGAAGATGGGCGAAACGGGATAACTGTTAAACCGGGCAATACGCAGCAGTTTGCCAAAAAGCTGATTTTTCTCCTTGAAAATGAGCCGACAAGGCAAAAAATGATAGCCGAAGCCTACAAAACAGTTACCAGCAAATTCACCTGGGAAAAGACCCTAGACCAGCTGGAAGATATCTTAGGGACGATGGCAGGGTAGTTTGATGCATATCCTGATGTTCAGTTACGACCGGACGCTTGTGGAGGGGAAACAGGTTGGCGATTCCCTGCTCAGGCACAAACGTTACTCTGAATATCTGGACCGGCTTGATATCATAGTGCCGGCGCCGTCAAAAACGCGACAGTATGAGATAAAGGTAAGTGAAAAATTGAGTGTATTCCCAAGCTATGGCCCCAGAATGCTTTCCTGGCTGAGGGCTTACGTGAAGGCGAGGAAAATCTGCCGACAGAGCAAAGTGGATATTATCGTGACTCAGGACCCCTTGCTGGGTGTATTGGGCGTACTTTTAAAGAGAAAATTTGGCGGCAAATTATTCATAAATGTTTTTGGCACCGAGATGTTCAGCGAGCGATGGCTGAAACGAGATTTAGCCCACAGACTGTACCGGTTCGCTATTCGCTGGTCGTTGCGAAACGCCGATTTGGTCAGAACCGAGACGAACAGACTGAAAGAATTTTTAATAGAGACATTCAAAATACCATCGGATAAGCTCGTCAACATATTTGTAGTGCCCAGTCCCGAAAGCATAAAAAGTCTTACCAGGGCTAAAGGGTCGGAAATAAGGGAAAGCCTTCTTGAGAATAAATATGAGCGAATAGTACTTTCCGTGGGGAGGCTGGTAGATGCCAAGGACTTGCCCACTTTTTTAAGGGCGGCAAGGATAGTAATCAACGAATATCCTGAAACCCTGTTCGCCATTATCGGGGAAGGGCCGGAGCACCGTAAACTTGAGAGTTTATGCCGTGAACTGAATTTAGTCAACAATGTCAGTTTTCTGGGAGCCGTACCGTTTGACCATGTTCCCTCTTACTATGCTGCTTGTGACGTCTTTGTCCTGTCTTCTTGGTCGGAAGGGTTCGGCAGAGTCATGATGGAGGCTGCCCTGGCTAAAAGGCCAGTCGTGGCCACTGACGTGGGCGGTGCTAGAGAGGCGATAGTCGATGGTGAAACGGGGTATATTGTGGAGGTGGCTAATTCAGAACAGATGGCGGATAGAATCAAAAAGGTGCTTGGAAATCCGCAGATGGCGCGAAGAATGGGGCTGAAGGGACACCGGCGGGCTCTGACCATGTTTGGTGTTGAAGAGAATGTGAGAAAGTTGATTGCCACCTGGGAAATGATGCTGAAAACCGATGAGGTTAAGGATAATGCTCTGGCTAATAACTGATGTCGATACCGAATTTGATTGCGTTCGCTTTTCGGGCAGGCCAAAGTACTCGGCTGACCTGGGGCTGACCGAGGGCATTCCGCATTTTCTGGAATTTTTCGCGGAATATAACATCAGGGCTACCTTTCATATTCAGGAGCAAGGCGCTCCTGAGCAGAGCATCTTGCTGCGCTACCCCGAGGTCTATAAACTGGTGCAAAAATATGGTCAGGAGGTCTCGGTTCACGTCCACGTCAAACAGGCTGATTATGCCGCGCGTAAATCAGAAATAACGGCGGCCGTGAGCAGGCTGAGGGATAACGGATATAACATATCGTCCTTCAAGGCCGGCTGGTATTTCAGCACCAACAGCACGATTAAAGTGCTTGAGGAACTGGGCATAGCCTATGACTGTTCGCCGCTGAAAAATTCGGTGGTGGGCTCAACACGGTGGTATGACCTGCCGGATTCACCTTATCACCCCAGCTATGGCGATATCACCAAAACAGGTGATGCCAGGCTTTTGATGATTCCCATCACCAATACGAGGTTGGGCATAACAATCCACGAAAACAAGGACTATGAATGGGAATTGATGAAGCGGGGTGCGGAGGCCCTGGCGGCGGCGGCTGAGAAAATGTCAGCACCGGTTATCCTTTACTTCAGCACGCATTCCTGGAAACCGATAGAGGACGATGGGTCGGGATTCAGGGAGTGGGAAATCAAGCGGCGCCGTGATTTCTTCAAGTTTTTATCCCGGTATGAAATTAAATCACTTACCGTCAATGAGGCCGGTCAGCTCTGGCAGGAAGGCGGCTATCAGCCATACTTCCTTAATCTGCCCGATTTGCTGGGCAGCTATCGCTCTCCTTTCAATCCCCTGCGGCACTTCTGGCTGGTCAAAAATGTGCTTTCCCGCCTGTATACAGTAAAATATTACGTGCTGGGAGAGCCTTGATGAAAACGATTGTAATCGGGCTGGATGGCGCCTCTTTTGATTTGATTGAGCCATGGCTGAACGCCGGGAAATTGCCCAATATACAGGGCCTTATAAAGAATGGTGTAAAAGGGCGACTGAAAAGCTGCCTGCCGCCAACCACCTCACCCAACTGGAAGTGCTATTCCACCGGCAAAAACCCGGGAAAGCTGGGCATTTTCTGGTGGGAAAATATTGATTTTGCCAGTCGGCGGATATATATTCCTACGGGCCGTGCCCATGCGAAGGAGCTGTGGGATTACTTCTCGGAAAAAGGGTTGAAGGCGGGCGTTATCAATATGCCGCTGACCTATCCACCAAAGCCAATCAAGGGGTTCATGATTGCCGGCGGCCCCGATGCTCAGGAGAGACGTTTCACCTATCCCCGTGAACTGGAATCTAGGTTGAGAGATGAATTCGGCTATTCAGTTCATCCTTCAGTACGGTCGGACTGGTTACGTTCCGGAAAGGCTGTCAAAGAAGTCTTTCCCGTAATAGAAAATAGGTTTAAGGTGGCGGCAACTCTGGCGAAGGAATATGAACTCGATTTTCTCCACCTGACTGTTTTTTACATCAACAGCCTGCATCATGACCTCTGGAATGATGAGATTGTAGAACAGGCCTGGAAATTGCTGGACCACAATATTGGCGCACTGGCGGGTGACTTTAAGGGAAGCAACATTATAATAATGTCCGACCATGGCACCAATGAGATTAATCAGGTATTCTATATCAACACCTGGCTGGAGAAGCAGGGATATCTCAAGACCAGTGGCAGCCTGTGGCTTCCCAGGTTGCTTTACCGACTTGGTATCAATGAAACAAGTCTGTTCAATATCGCGCAAAAATTACATCTGAGCGGTATTTTAAAAAGAATTGTGCCCAAGAGATTGCGGGCCAACATTCCTTCAGCAATAGGCACCATGGAGCTGGAGCAAAAAGAGAATAAGGTGATTTGGGAGAAAAGCAAGGCTCTGGCCAGCGGGCAGGGACCGCTCTACCTCGCTGCCGACGATTCCAGATTAAAAGCGGAAATAATCGATAAACTGGAGAAGCTGACCAATCCGCTCACCGGCTTGAAAGTGGCTAAAAACGTATATAAGAGAGAAGATATTTACCAGGGAGACTTTCTCCTTGAAGCACCAAACATTATTATTGACCAATCTCTGCATACTCATATAAGGGGCAGCATCGGCAATAAAAATATCTTTGAGGAGCCACAAAGATGGCGTGCTGAGAATACCACTGAAGGCATTTTCATTGCCAGCGGCCCTGATTTCAAGGGAGGCATCGAGGTTAAAAACGTAGCTATCCTTGACTTGGCGCCTACTATCCTGCACCTGATGGGCGCGGCGGTGCCAGATGATGTAGACGGACGGGTGCTATCCGAGATATTCAGGGAAAACTCTGAGCCTGCCAAGAGAGAAATAGAGTATCAAGATTCACAAGCAATAGAAACACGGGGAACTTAAAAGTCAAGGGGTGATTGGGGAAGGATAATAATGGGAAGCGAACCGAAGCGCCTTTGTTATGTGCTGCCGGAGTACAGCAGCCAGGCGAGCTCGCACCTTTATCATACCTGGGAGCTTATAACAGATATAGCTCAAAAGATGAGGGTTTACCTGTATATTGAGCGTGCCGAAGAATCGCCGGAGTTGCAGTTCGCCGAACGTATCTACGTTCAGAAATTCACCTCGTTTCCGTTGCGCTTGCTGGAAAGGTTTTTCCGATTTCTCCTGATAAGACTGCGCGGCTACCGGGATTTCTATGTTCATGTTTCACACTTCAGCTCTCTTATCGCCGCCGTAGTTGCCCGATTGAGCGGAGGACGGGTATATTACTGGAATTGTGGTCTCAGAACCGTCTCTGCTCAACAGCAGAGGACATTTCTTCACAGGATAAGGCACAAGTTATTGAATGAGTATGCGTTCCGTTTGAATTTAAAGCTAATCGACTATCTGGTTACCGGAACACCGCTTATGGCGAAATATTACTCCCGGAATTTTGGCATAGACATGAAGAAGATAAAGATACTTCCAAACTCCATAAACCTGGAGCGATTCCGCCGACCTGACAGAAAGCCTGAAAATGAACTGATGAAAGAGCTCAATGTATCAGATAGCAATAAAGTTGTGCTCTTCGTGCACTGGATTTCCGAGAGAAAAGGGGCGCACTATCTACCGGAAATCATCAAGGCAGTGGCGGATAAAATCCCGGGCGTTGTCTTTGTTATTGTGGGAGACGGGCCTTACCGTGAAAAACTGACACTGGGGATTAAAGAAGCTGGCGTTGAGAAATATACCAGAGTTATCGGCAGTGTCCCCAATGCCAAAGTACCTCAGTATTATTCTCGGGCCGACCTCTTTATCATGCCATCAACTGATGAGGGTTTCCCGCGGGTGCTGTTGGAGGCCATGGCGATGGGTGTCCCTTTTGTAGCCAGCGATGTAGGCGGTGTCAGGGATATACTCACTAAGCGACAGTTAGAATTCATCACCCCTGTCAGCGATGTGGCTGCGTTCAGCCAGGGAATCATCAGTTTGCTCGGTGATGACAAGTTGAGGGGTGAACTGAAGGCCGAGGGATTTCTCAAGGTCAAGGAGTTTGAAAAGCAGCATGTTGCCGACCTGTTCGCCGACATGATAGCACATAGATAGGATATTGGCGAAAAGGAGTTCTTGATGAGACCGAAAACGAAGGGGAAGCCTAACATCATCTTTATCGTCGTTGACGCTCTGCGCCCGAAGAATTTAGGCTGCTATGGCTATCGGAAAAATATATCGCCAACCATAGACGAAATCAGCAAGAAGGGACTTCTGTTCCGGGATGCTTACAGTACCACAAATGCCACCGACCCTTCACTGACTACCATATTCTCAGGCAGGTTTGGCCGTTCCCACGGCATAATGGAGCACGGTGCGCTGCTTCAATCTGAAGAGGTGGCAAACTACTTGAGAACCGTGCATACGCTTCCGGAAATATTGAAACGCAACGGTTACAAGACCTTCGCCATCGATTGGCTGGGCAGGTGGCACGCGAAAGGGTACGATTACTATAGTGGCATACTGAGGGCGGAGAGTCGATGGGGCAAAGGCCTGACATACGGGCAAACAAGGGGCCATGTGGCAGAAAAACCAAGGCGCGGGCCATTAAAGTACCTGCCGTTAATAATGTCCAGAGTTACTTCTCTGGTTAAACAACCCCACATAATACCAAGGACCGATATTTATGGTGACGCGAACATTGTCACGCAAAAAGCGATAGATACCATTAAGGAAAACCTGGAGCATAATTTCTTTCTGTTTATCCATTACTGGGATACGCACTTCCCTTATAACAGCCCGGATAATGGCGGGGAAGGGCGTGACAGGCTCGACCGAAGTTCCCGAGAGCAGCTGAAGCGAGTAAGACATAAAGGTCGGGATAAGCAAATCCAGCTGCTGGGGGGCATTGAAAAAGTCCTTGATATGTATGACGGCTCAATCACCCTTGTTGACCGGGAAATAGGCAAATTGGTCGCAGCCATGACCGATTTGGGGATTCTGGAGAATTCACTGATTATATTGACGGCTGACCATGGTGAGAGCTTAACCGAACACGATATTTATTTTGACCATCACGGCCTGTACAATGAGACAATTCACATCCCCCTTATCCTGAGATACGCTGGATTGCCTCAAGGTAAAGTGGTGAAGGGTTTTGTGCAGCACCCGGATATTACGCCAACTATTCTTGATATTCTTGAGATAAAAAGCGACGAAGATTATGACGGTAAAAGTCTGACCCCTCTCATTTACCGGAATGAACAGATAAACCCCACAATCTACGCTGAAGAAACACATTCGGAAATAAAGCAGACGGTGGCCACACCGAAGTATAAATACATTCGCGCCCCCTCAAAGAAAGACGCGGTGTGCAAATACTGCCACACGATTCACGGTGGGATTGAGGAACTGTACGACCTGGCAAAAGACCCGGGGGAAACGATAAACGTGGTCGACAAGCACCCGGCTGAAGTTGAGAAATTAAAGAACGACCTTGCTCAGCGGATAACGGATTTTGAGAGAAACAGGGAAAGATTGAAGCTAAAAGGGAAGATTCAGGCCTTGAAGCGGGAAAGCGGAATATAGCTTCAGAAAATATATTGAGATAGCTTTGCCTGAACCATTGTTATCATGAACGTATACTACGACGCGCAGAACAAAAGGCTTGTTTATCTTGGAGAGCAAGCCTCACCGGAATTCTGGGATACCCTTCTTGGCACGGAGGATTTTCGGAGAAATGTTGAAGGCGGGAAAGACGATAGATTCATTTTGAAAATCCTGGGGAAGTATATTCCCGATAAAAAGGGGCGCATTCTTGAGGGAGGTTGTGGCGAAGGTCGGATTGTATATTGCATGCATGCTCACGGTTACGAAGGCGTGGGCATAGACTCAGCCAGCAAAACCATTGAAAAGACCAAGGACCTCTTTCCTGAGCTTGATGTACAAGTGGGAGATGTGCGTAACTTACCATTCCCGGATAATCATTTCAGTGGCTACTGGTCAATAGGCGTAATCGAGCATTTCAGGGAAGGATATAACTCCGTTCTGGAAGAAATGGTGAGGGTGATTGCCGATGGTGGCTATTTGTTTCTGAGCTTTCCTTATATGTCTCCTGTCAGGAAATTAAAGGCAAAACTGGGATTGTATCGGCAGTATAAAGATAAAGACAAAGAGGATTTTTATCAATATGTCCTGGATTCAGATATCGTAATGAGGGATTTTGAAGACAGAGGGTTCAAGCTCGTGGCAAAAACACCCGCTGGCGGTCTTAAAGGTTGCAAAGATGAAGTCATTCTCCTGAAGCCGATTTTACAAAAACTGTTCAATTATAAGGGAAAGAATATACTGGTTCGGGGATTAAAATATATGCTGGACCAGTGGTTGGCAGTATTTGCCGGGCATACGCTGTTTCTTGTCCTGAAAAAGTAAAGGGCTCCTTTTTTTCGATAGATCCATCGGGTATATAATTTTTAAATTATCTGCGGAAAGATATAAAACCGGCTAATTTCAACGAATAGAATGTGGTGAAAGTCCGACCCAATATCACCGCAATGACGGCGCCCAATAAGCCGAACTTTAATGCCAGTACCGTGAGCAGACCTATTTCAATTATTGAGCTATATATCCGTAATCTATATAGTTCGTTCATCTTTCTTTGAGAAGGGAACAATGCCTTGTTGATTATCGGAACTGGTGCCGCGATAATCACTGAAACAAGCAATAGCTGCGCGTAAAACACGGAATCTACGTATTTCGCCGAATAGAAGAATGGGATAATATAAGGGCACAGTGCAATGGCAGCGCCGCAAACGATAGCAAACCCGAGCATGAGCAACGGCCATCGCCTCTTCACTTCCCGATAAGCGGTTTTCTGGTCCATCTGAGCAAGCTTCGGGAAAATCAAAGTGGCAATAATGGAACTGAAAGACAACATGATATCGGCAAACCCCAGGGCAATGGCATAAATGGCCAGCTCCGAGAAGCTGAGAAACAGGGCGATGATTATTCGATCATAATGCTGCCTTATCTCAGATGGAATGATACTGAGGGTAAGATGTTTGCCGAAAGGAACGACCTGCGGGTCATCATTCTGGTTTGCCATATTTCGGTATGCTGACCTGAGGAAATAGCCTCTGAGTACGGTAAATGAAAGCAAATATGTGGCAACAATCCATATGAGATTCCTGGAGAAGTAAATGACGACGATGGTCGCGGCAATGGAGATAGCTTGAACAATCAGTTGATATTCAGCGACCTTATCGAACTGTTTTTTACCCGAAAAAAATGCGGCGAAGGTTTGAAAACCGTGATATAACGGGAAAAAGAGTGAGGCGATAATCAGGCTTATACCTATGGCCAAATCGCCAGAAAATACATAATATAGCCCCACACCCATTACGATTAAAGTGCCCCAAACACCCCGCTTCAACCGCTGCTTCGCCCCCTGGGCCAGAGCTCTGTCATGACCTGTGGAGACCGACTGTGTGACGGCGTTGACGATTCCGGGAAGGGTGAATATGGCACAAACGCCGATTACAGAGAGGGTGAAATTCCACTGTCCGTACATATCTTTTGTAACCAGCCGGGCAAAGGCAATGGTCAGGGCAAATCGCGCTAGTTCTATACCCAGCTGAGAAGAAAGCAAGTAGATTGAGTTCTTGATGTAATAGTAAAGGTCAAGCTGGAGGTACCTGTTAATACGATTTATTAATTTACCAATCATTGGTATATCCGGTGGCAATATTTGGTTACCTTAAGTATTTGCCATTTTAACCGACACTCGCTGGCTCTGCAACTTGTTCTGCTGCTTGAGATTGGCCATTCATCCAGTTTCACGAGGTGCCATACTTAAAATTAAGGAAGGGCTCTTAATTGTACTCACCGAGGCAACAATGTATAATGTAGCTGTTTTACAGGGCATCTGGTCCAATGATAGCAGAGGGGTAAAAGCCTTGTTTGATTCAAAAGGACTTATTGGTCGGTTCATATATTCAATCAAGAAAGAAGGTTTTCTCCGAACCATAAAAATATCGACCAGATATATCCTGATACAATTCAATTATTATCTCTCTCTGCTTATTTTCTGCCTGCGTAACATACACCCATTACACCTTAAGTCAGTTGGCGATTCGCTGGGGATGGTACGGCTTATCCACAGGGTCAGGAACTACACCGGTTTGAGTGTACCACGTCTGGTGGCACTATATAAGTTAAGTCGAGAAATAAACCGACTGTCTATTCCCGGCAACATCGTTGAGTGCGGGGTTCGTAACGGCGGGTCATCTGCGGTAATGGCCACTGTTTCTAACAGGCCTTCTCTGGGCAGAGATATATGGCTTTTTGACTCATTTGAGGGGCTGCCGGAACCCACTGCGGAAGATGGCTATAAAGCTCAAACGGAATATCACGAAGGCAAGTGCCTTGGTTCCGTGGACACGGTTAAGGAAATCCTCAACCAACTGCGTATTCCGGAAAATCGCGTTCATATTGTAGAAGGATGGTTTGAGAAGACCTTTCCTTCGGTGAAAATCGATGAAGTCGCTCTTCTGCACATTGATGCCGACTGGTATGAAAGCGTTAAGTTGTGTCTGGAGAAGTTCTACGATAACGTATGTCCGGGAGGATTTATTGTTCTTGATGATTACGGTCACTGGGAAGGCTGCCGAAGGGCAACCGATGAGTTTCTCAAGCAACGCTCTCTAGATATAAAACTGGTTAAAGTCGACTATACCGGCCACTACTTTCAAAAACCGAAATAGGGCTTGGGCTGTTTAAAAATCCTGAAGGTTCGTAAGTATGGATATCCAGTTAGAGGCAGTAAAGCTGTCAAAAAACCTGCTCAAAACGCTTTTCCTAGAAACACCGCGGGGCAGTTCGCTGAACAGGATATTGAGAGATTATACCTTCGCTCAGGAAGAGCTATCGGGTAAGGTTCTAGACCTGGGTTCAGGTTCGGATTCCCCAAGCTATAAAAAATACCTGCGATGCAAAGAGCCGTTCAACATAGTATATTCCGATTACTATGAAGAAGGGGCGAACCTGGTAAAAATAGACTTGGAGAAGCCATTTGAGGTGGAAAGCGATAGTTATGACTTTATAACGTGCTTCAGCGTTCTGGAACACATCTACGATTACAGGAATGTGATTCGCGAGTCAAACCGAATACTAAAAAGGGGAGGCAGGTTTATCGGTAGCACCCCATTCCTGCATATCTTTCACCCTGACCCATATGATTATTATCGGTACACCCATCAGGCGCTCATCAGGATGTTTGATGAAGCCAATTTTACCTGCGAGAAGATGATTTACCTCGGTTTTGGGCCATTCTCAGCAGCAATCTCCCACTGGGTGACTATGCTGCCGGCCATAATAAGAGGCGTCTTCGTTTTCCCGGCGATTTGTCTGGATGTTCTGTTCGGCAAGCTTACCAAATCGCCAGCATTAAGGTATGCTCTCAATTATTTTTACGTCTTTCGGAAAAACTGAGTTTAACCCGGGGCACTTATAGCTCAGCGAGTATCACCGGCCGGGATTGAGTTAATGTACCTGCGCAAACCTTCGGTGATATTTACTCGCGGGCGCCACCCCAGTTCCTTCCCGGCTCGCTCAATGTGCGCCCAGGTATGCCTGACATCGCCTTTCTGCGTGTCGCCGTGCTTCACCCTGGCTTCCTTTTTCAGCAAATCGCCTATCAGTTTTACCAGGTCGTTGACGGAGATGCGATTGCCGCCCCCGATATTGAATGCCTTACCTGTAATCTCACTGCTCGCTGCCAGCAGATTGGCTTCAACGACATCATCCACATAAGTGAAATCTCTCGTTTGCTTGCCGTCACCGTAAATGACTATCTCCTCACCTTCCGATATCGCGGCCACGAGTTTGTTGATGGCCATATCAGGTCTCTGCCTTGGTCCGTAAACGGTGAAGTATCTGAGCCAGACCGTCGGTATGCCATAATTTTTGTGGTACAGGTAACACAGGTTCTCACCAGCTAGCTTGGTGACGCCATAAGGTGAAACAGGCTTTGGCGTTGTCTCCTCTTTCAGGGGCAGTTCGGCATCACCGTAAATTGAAGACGACGAGGCATAGATGAATTTTTTCGGCTTCTGCTCACTGTAGAATTCAAGCAGTCGCTGCGTGAGCATAATATTATTTCGGACATAGAGCTCAAACTTATCACCCCACGAACCTCTGACTCCGGCCTGGGCAGCTTGATGGAAGACGCAATCAACTTCTGGAAACTCTTTCAGGCCAAGGATGTCGGCTTCGATAAACGCGAACCTTTTCTGCTTCAAGGCGTCAGCAATATTTCTCTCTTTTATATTACGCGGGTAATAGGGAGTGAAGCAATCAATCCCCACCACGTCAAAGCCCTCTTTGAGCAACCTCTCGGTGAGATGAGAGCCGATAAATCCCGCGCAGCCGGTAACCAGTGCCTTCACTTTAGCGATTCTCCGTCCTATTTATCTGCATTCCGAAACCAGGCTATTGTCTTTTTCAGCCCTTCTTCCAGGGGTATTTCAGGCTGCCATTGAAGAAATTCTTTCGCCTTGCTTATATCCGGTTGCCTGACCTTCGGCTCATCCTCCGGCAGGGGCAAACTCTGTATTTCGCTCTTGCTGTCGGTCAGTTCTAGGATTCTATGTGCCAGTGATATTATGGTTATCTCATCTGGATTGCCTATATTTATCGGGGTATTTACCCCTGACAGGGCAAGTTTGTAGATGCCTTCTATTAAATCCGAGATGTAGCAGAAGCTTCTCGTCTGTGTACCATCGCCGAATATGGAGAGCGGTTTCCCCTGCAGCGCCTGTACGATGAAGGACGGGACAACCCGTCCGTCCTCTTTCTTCATGCGCGGGCCGTAGGTGTTGAAGATGCGGGCGATTCTGGTGTCAATATGGAACTGGCGGTGATAGGCCATGGTCAGCGCTTCGGCGAATCTCTTTGCTTCGTCGTAAACCGAACGAGGCCCGATAGGGTTCACGTTTCCCCAGTATTCCTCTCTCTGGGGATTTTCCAGCGGGTCGCCGTAGACCTCTGATGTTGAAGCCAGCAGGAATTTTGCCCGCTTATCCTTCGCCAGTTCCAGGGCATTCAGCGTGCCCAGTGAGCTGGCTTTCATCGTCTCCAGCGGCAATCTCTGAAATTCCCGCGGGCTGGCGGGGCTGGCAAGATGAAAAATGAAGTCGATATCGGACTCTATCGTTGGAGCACTGGTGATATCCTGTGATAAGAAGGTGAAGTTTTTATCCTGTACCAGATGCCCGATATTGTCCATATCGCCGGTGAGCAGATTATCCAGGCAAATTACCTGGCACTGGCGGGCAAGCAAAAAATCGCAGAGGTGCGAGCCGACAAAACCAGCGCCACCGGTGATGAGTGCCTTCAACGCCCCACCCCCTGATAGGTGAATCCCAGCTTTTCCATTTCGCCGGGGTCAAACATGTTGCGGCCGTCAATAATAACGGGCTGATTCAGGAGTTTCTTGACTTTCCGCAGGTCCATTTTTTTGAATTCTTCCCAGTCGGTAACGATAACCAGAGCGTCACTGCCCTCAGCCACCTGATACGGGCCCCGGCACAGCTCTATATCTGGAAATATCTGCTTGATATTGTCCATCGCTTTGGGGTCATAGGCTTTTATTTTAACGCCTTCCTGCTGCAATTGTCTGATTACCTTTATTGAAGGTGCCTCTCTGATGTCATCGGTGTTTGGTTTGAAGGCGAGGCCCAGCACCCCTATGGTCTTGCCGTTCAGGTTCCACAGCAAGTCCTTGGCTTTCTTGGCCACCAGACGCGACTGGTGCTCGTTTACCTTGTCCACCGCCCGCAGCAGCTCAAAATCATAGCCGACCTCTTCCGCTATCTTAATGAAGGCGAGAACATCCTTGGGCAGGCAGTACCCGCCATAGCCTATTCCAGCATCAAGGAAAGCGCGGCCTATCCTTTCATCCAGACCCATTCCCTCGGCTACCTTGGTCACATCAGCCCCCACAGCCTCGCAGATATTGGCAATGGCGTTGATGTAGGATATTTTGACCGCCAGAAAAGCATTTGAGGCGTGTTTGATAAGCTCGGCGGTTTCAATGTTGGTGACAATCATCGGCGCCTTCAGTGGCTGGTAAAGCTCCGTCATCAACTGAGCGGCACGCTCGCTTTCCACGCCAATAACGATTCTGTCCGGGTGCATGAAGTCGTGTACCGCTCTACCTTCACGCAGGAATTCGGGATTTGAAATCACGTCAAAATCATGCTGGCGGCGGTTACTCAGCTGCACCGTACGTTTCACCCAGCCGCCCGTCTTAACGGGAACGGTGCTTTTATCCACAATCGCCCGGTAGCCGTCCATGGCTTCGGCAACACGTTTGGCGGCCGTTTCCACATATGATAAATCGGCGGCACCATCCGGACCCTGAGGCGTACCCACGCAGATGAATATGACCTTTGCTTGGCGCACCCCTTCCGCGGCATCGGTGGTGAAGGAAAGTCTGCCGGCGCTGACATTTCGTTGCACTATCGATTCTAATTCTGGCTCATAAAAGGGGATATGGCCTTTCTGCAAGCTGGCTATTTTTGACTTATCGTCGTCCATGCAGATAACTTGGTTACCAAAATCGGCCAGGCAGGCGCCGGTCACCAGTCCAACATGTCCGGAGCCGACGATGCATATATCCATTATAATTTCCTCTTTTTAAATATTTACTTCTTTTTAGCTGTTTTTTGAAAATAGGCAATGGTTTCCGTTAAACCGTCTTCCAGAGACCATTCAGGTTTATAGCCAAAATTGCCCGCTCGTTTGATGTCTGCCAGACTCTGGTTGACCTCGCCAGGTTTTGTATCCTCATGTACTGGCGCCAGGTCTTTGCCCATCAATCGCAGAATGGTGGCCACCAGCTGGTTTATGGTGACGCTGTGGCCACTGCCAACATTATAGATACCCTCAGCGTTGTTCCTGGCGGCCAGGGCATTGGCCCTCACCACATCTCTGACGAAAACGAAATCGCGACTCTGCTCGCCATCGCCAAAAATAACGGGGGGCAGGTTCTGGGAGACCTTCTCTATAAAAGTGGGGATAACCGCCGCGTACTGGGAGTGTATGTCCTGTCTGGGCCCATAGACGTTGAAATAGCGGAGACAAACCGTGGAGAGTCCGTATATCTGACGGAAAATGGCGCCGTAGCATTCGCTGGTAAGCTTGGTTACGGCGTATGGGGAAAGAGGACTCGGTGGTATGTCCTCGTTCTGCGGCATAGTGGCCGTATTGCCGTAAACCGAGGATGAAGAGGCAAGGACGACCTTCCTGACGCCGCAATCCCGGGCGGCCATGAGCACTTTCAGGGTTCCTCCGATATTTGTTTCGTTAACCTTTAGAGGGTCGGCGATGCTGCCAGGGATACTTTTATAGGCTGCCTGGTGGAAGACAAATGTCGCGCCGTTGAAGAGTTTTTGCAGCCGTGGGTAATCATTAATGTCGCCGCGGATTAATTCAACATTTTCATTTTTCAGCAACGTGGCAATATTTTCTGGCTTACCCGTAGAAAGGTCATCCAGAATGATTACGTGGTAGCCTTCGCTGACCAGTTCCTCGGCCAGGTGCGACCCGATGAACCCGGCGCCGCCGGTAACAATTGCTTTTTCCATTCCTTATTCTTTCCTGGTGGCGATGAAGACATTGGTCTTGATTAACTGCTCCAGCGTGCCCACGTCAAACCAGGTATCAAGCTCAAGTATATAGGCCGCCAGCATCGGCTTTTCCTGCCTGGCGACTGCCTCGGCGAGGTTTCTCTCAAAGCTCGTCTCCGGCTTCCGCGGTAGAAATTCGTCCTTGTTGGCAAGCAGAAACTGGCTGGCAATCACGCAGACGCCGGCATTAATCACCGGCTCTTCCCCAACTTTGTCAATGCTTGGCTTTTCCATAAAGCCGCGAACCACTTCAAAACCTTCGATTTCTTCAAGCCGGCCGACGCCGAACCTGGTAGCTTCCTCTCTGTCCACTCTGACAAAAGCCATTGTCATGACCGTGCCCAACGCTTCCCGGCAACGCCGGTGGTGCCTGATGATGTCTGACAGGTCCATCTGCAGGGATATTCCGCCGTCGGGCAATCGTCTATTTATGATGTAGTCGGCATAGCAGACCAGGAAATCCTCACCCAGTGTATCTGATTCAGCTATGTGGTCAAAAGCGCATCTCAGGTCACCGCCGGTTCCCCACCCCCGGGCAGTGATGACCTTGATTTTTAAATCAGTATTGGTGTAGTCGACGCGATAGCCGAGGGTTCGGTATAAATCGAGTATTTTGGCGAGGCATTCCGGCCTCTTCTCAAGGTAATTATTAAGCGTGGCGGCGGTGGCATCATCCCGGACCACGGTATACAGCGTTTCAATTTCAGGCGTGCCGCCGAACCAGGAGAGCATATATTCCACAAGTGGTATGCCACATATTTGCTGAAAGAGCTTGGGGGTGAGATAGGTGAATGGGTAACAGCGCGTGCCAGCCCCAGCCGCCAGCAGTATCGCCTTCACTAAGAAACCTCCGCTTTAATTGCTGATAATTATAACCCACTGAACTCGCATAAGCAATATAAGGGTATTGACAAAGGCGCAGTGGAAGGCTATAATTATACTACAATTGTAGTGTTATGGAGAATAAAGTAACCATTAAAATACCTCGCGAGCTTTATCAGAAGCTGCGGACAATGGTGGCGGGCACTGGCTTTTCCAGCGTATCCGAGTTCATCATCTTTGTCATGCGCAGTGTCGCCTCCGGCGGTGAAATCAGCGGCGAGGACAGGTTCAGCGCGGAAGAGATACGGGCGATACGGGAAAGATTACGCAAGCTTGGGTACCTGCAGGAGGAAAAATGAAACCGGAAAAAGAAAACAAGGCTGTCTCCCTGCCCGCGGAGCTGTACAACCGAATTAAGGAAAGGGCGGAAACAACCGGATTCGGCTCGGTTGAGGAATATGTCTCCTTTGTTCTGAGGGAGGTGCTCAAGGAAAGTGACGCGGGTGAAAAACCGGAAGTTGATAGTGGGCAGGAAGAGGAGGTAAAGAAAAGGTTAAAAGCACTGGGGTACCTTGATTAACATTTCTGTTTAATCACTATGGAAATATCGATAACACTACTTGTCGGGGTTGCCATTCTCTCTCTTTTCTGTGAATATATGGACGCCTCGATTGGGATGGGTTACGGGACTACACTGACCCCGCTCTTGCTTATCTTTGGGCTGGCGCCATTGCAGGTGGTCCCGGCAGTGTTGCTGGGGCAGCTTGTCGGGGGTGCCGTCGGCGGGCTTGCACACCACCGGCTGGGGAATATCAAACTTGATTTTAGGCGGGATGAAACGATTATCAAGCAGAGGCTGCGCTGGCTGGGATACCTGCCCAGGTCGCTGGACGCCAAGGTAGTCTTCATCCTGGCTGGCTGTGGGGTTATCGGGGCGGTGGTCGGGGCGGTGACAGCGTTAAATATCCCGAAGGTCGCCCTCACCACCTATATTGGAGTTGTGGTGCTGGGAACAGGCATCGTCATCCTGCTGCGTCGGAACTATAAAGGTTCTCTTTCCTGGAAAGGGCTTATCGGCGTTGGGCTGCTGAGCTCTTTCAACAAGGGGATAAGCGGCGGTGGCTATGGCCCGCTGGTCACCGGCGGGCAGATTATAAGCGGCCGGGAGGCCAGAAGCTCGGTAGGCAGCACCACGGTGGCCGAGGCGGTAGTTTGTGTTGTTGGCTTTCTGGTGTACTTGCTGGTAAAAGGAGACATCTTCTGGATGTTGGCTGCCGCTACCAGCATTGGCTCGGTTATCGCCGGACCGCTGGCGGCATTGACCGTTCGTAAAATAAACTCGGCAAAACTGAAAATAATCATCGGTTTTGCTACCATTATCCTGGGCGCTTACACGCTGCTCAACACATTCGTCTTCTAGAGGGAGGATTTCATGCTGGATTTAAAAGACCTTGAGAACCGGAGCATCTACATCGTGAGGGAGGCTTATGCTGAGTTCAAAAAACCGGCGGTTCTGTGGAGCACGGGGAAAGACAGCACCACCATGCTCTGGCTGTGCCGGAAATCATTTTTCGGTCAAATTCCGTTCCCGGTGATTCATATCGACACCGGCTATAAATTTCAAAATATGTACCAGTTCCGGGACAACCTGGCCAAGGAATGGGGGTTTGAGCTGGTGGTCGCCAAGAATGAGTCGGCGCTCAAAGAAGGGTGCTCGCCCAAAGAGGGCAAATTTGAGTGCTGTACCAGATTGAAGACCGAGGCCCTGAAAAGCTGCCTGGAAGAGCGGGGCTTTGATGCTCTTATCCTGGCGATACGCCGTGATGAACACGGGATACGCGCCAAAGAGAGGTACTTCTCCCCCCGGGATGAGCAGTTTAAATGGGACTATAAGGACCAGCCGCTGGAGATGTGGGACCAGTTTCAGGGGCTGCTGGGGAAAGGCACCCACATGCGAATCCACCCCATTCTGCACTGGCGTGAGCTTGATGTCTGGGAGTACACAAAGCAGGAAGGGATGCCGATAAACCCGATGTACTTTGCCGAGAACGGGCAGCGGTATCGCAGCCTGGGGTGCGAACCCTGTACCCTGCCTATTGAATCGAGCGCAGCCACCATTGATGATATTGTCGAGGAGTTGAGGACAACCAGGGTCGCTGAGCGAGCGGGCAGGGCGCAGGATAAGGAGAAAACCTTCACCATGCAAAAGCTCCGCGCACTGGGATATATGTAATAAATCTGGAGGACGATGTGAATTTAAACGCAGTTATCGTCGGGCATGTAGACCACGGTAAGTCGACTCTTATTGGCAGGCTGCTTTATGACTCGGAGACATTGCCGGAAGACAGGCTTGCCGAAATCCAGAAACTTCTGGAAGAGTATAAAAAGAGGTTTGAGTTTGCCTACTTTCTTGACTCATTTGAGGAGGAACTGCAGGAAGAGCGCACCATTGACACGACCAGGGTCTTATTCAAGGGCAAAGGAGAGAGTTATTACACCATTGTCGACGTGCCGGGGCACAAGGAGTTCATTAAGAATATGCTCACCGGTGCCTGCCATGCCCAGGTCGCCATCCTCGTCGTTTCAGCACCCGACGGCGTGCAGGAGCAGACCAGACGTCACGCTTTCCTTGTCCACATGCTCGGCATAAAGGATATCATCGTTGTGGTCAATAAGATGGACCTGGTGGATTACCAGCAGTCCGCTTTCGACAAGGTGAAGGCAGAGACTGCGGAACTTCTCTCCTCCCTCGGATATGTTGATACAGTATTCATTCCCATATCTGCCATGGAAGGTGATAATGTTTATCGCGCGTCAGGAAAGATATTGTGGCATCAGGGATCGACGTTAATTGAAATGCTTGATGGCCTGAAGCCAAAGGAAGCTGAGGAGAAGCCGCTGCGGTTCGTGGTCCAGGACGTTTACACTGCTGGCCCGGAAAAGGTAGTGGTAGGCAGAGTAGAGTCAGGCCGGCTGAAGAAAGGACAGGAACTTGTCTTTCAGCCTTCCAACCTGAAAGGCAGAGTTGAGAAGATAAGACTGTTTCCGGAAGAGATAGAGGAGGCGGTAACTGGAGACAGCATCGGCATCATGGTTGACTGCGAGCCGGTGAGGGGGGATGTTGCCGGACTGCCATCTAGCCAGCCGAAACCTGTATGCAGCTTTCTGGGTGAAGTGGCTCTCCTGGAAGGCACGCTCGGCAGGGGGGATGAAATTGAGATGAAATGCGGCACAAAGCGAGCCCGCTGCAAGGTTGCCGCAATTAGAGAACGAATCAACTCCGAGACCGGGGCCGTGATTGGCAAAGATATTGACCGGATTGAGGAGAACGAGGCCGCCACCATTGTCTTTCAGAGCGAGCCGGTGGTAGTTGAGGTCTTCTCCGAGCTGCCGGAACTGGGCCGGTTCATCATCGCCCGGGGCAATAAAAACATTGGCGCTGGCGTCATTTTAGGAAGCGGATAACGTGATTTTTGTATTAGGCATAGATGCCGCCACCTGGACGGTAATAAAGCCCAACCTGAATAAGCTGCCGGCATTCAAGAAGCTGACAGAAATCGGGCAGGCGAAAGAAATTATTCTGGGAGAGAAGGAAGCACTCAAATCACAGGCAATCTGGTGCGGCATGTTTTCTGGGAAGATGCTGGAGGAGCACGGCCACGACGAATGGGTCGTTGGGGGTGAGCTTGTCAAGAGAGAGGATATAAAGGTTGACTTCATCTGGGATATTTTAGACAGGGAAGGTAAAAAAGTCAGGGTGATAAATGTTCCTTTGGTCGCGCCTTCTTATTCCTTTAATGTTGACTTCCGGCCAGTTGGATTTGGCATGCCGATTAATGAGAAAGAGTGGCAGGAAGAACTGGAGAGAGTAACCGAGAAAACCAAAGAGCTGCTTGCCGAACAGCCTGACCTGTTAATAGCGGTCTACACTCTCCTTGACCGTATTCAGCACTTTCACTGGGGTGAGGGCTGCGTTCTTGACTGGTACCGGAAGCTGGACGGGAAACTGGAGGAAATTATTTTCGGCACCGGTTTTCTGGATAACGGGCAGAACAAACTTATAATTATTTCTGACCATGGTATGTGCTCATTTGGAGAGGCCCGTGTTCAGACCCTGCCGAAAAAGACCGAATGGGGGGAGCTGAAGGGCGACCACCATGAAAATGCCATGCTTATCACGGTGAACGTAGATTACCCGATTGAGAAGCCACAGGATGTCTTCCAGGCGGTGAAAAGGACAATTTAAAGCCCCCTCGGTTAACTTCGTAAACCTACTTCAAGCTCTATTTCCAGTACAGTTGCGTCCCTGATGACCGTGAGCGTCGCTGGTTCTCCAGGGCTCAGGTGTTCCCCCAGGTACGATGTCAGCATCGCTACGTTTGTGACTGCTGCGCCATCAATGGACGTGATGATATCATCAGCCTGCACTCCGGCTTCATCCGCCGGGCTGTCAACTATTACCTGATTGACCAGCACCCCATTAATGGACTCCAGTTCCAAATCCTGCACCTGCTGTGGGGTTAAATCCGAGATATTAACTCCCAGCCACGGATAGTCAAAACTACCCTGGGCAATGATGGCGTCAGCAACGCGCGTAAACTTGTTCGAGGAAACGGCATAGTAAATGCCGTCGCCTTCCTGAGGCTGGACGCGAGCGATGACCAGGCCGATAACACCGCCAGCGGGGTTGAACAACGGGCCGCCGGAATTGCCAAAATTCACCGCCGCGTCAAATTGGATGAGGTTGGAAACCCAGCGTGTTTGCCCATTGTATTCTATTTCCGCAAACCGATTCAGCTGGCTGACAATGCCGGTGCTCAGTGACTCAGGCAGGTCAAAAGGACTTCCGATAGCGGCAACGGGGCCGCCGATTTCTATCTGACTGGAATCAGCTATTTCGGCAGGCTCAATATCAGGTTCGCCATCAAGCTTTAACACCGCCACATCACTCAACGCGCAGGAACCAACGACATCGGCGGCAAATATTTTGCCATTAGGGAAGATGACATATATTTCATCCAGTACATCTATTACGTGATACGCGGTCAAAACATGACCTTCAGAGTCGTAGAGAAAGCCGGAACCAATTGTTCTCTGTCCATTGCTAATCCTGACGACAGCTTTATTTACTTGGCTGTACAGGTTGGGAGCATCAATAACAGAACCGGCAAGCAGAACCGTTTCGTTGAGTTTCTCATTGAGGATATCAATCTTCTCCAGGTTGCCGCTGGCGCTTTTTTCCAGCGACTTGATTGTGGCTTGATTGCTCTCAACGCTATCTTTAAGGTCAATAATATCGTTGATATTTTCGTCTATCTCAGTGTCCAGACTGTCCAGGCCGGAGCGCAACTCGCTGTTCAGCAGCGTTATTTCACCGCCTATGGCTTCCGTTCGCGCGGACTGCTCATTCTGGAACGCGTTGAGTTCCGCTCTCATTAAATTTAGCTGCTCGTGAGATATCCAGGCATAATAACCAAGTCCACCGACAAGAATAAGCAGGATAATTAACAGGATGATCGTTATCTTGTTCACCATCTGAGTATGCCTCCTCTGCCCATAGCGACAAATGTGCCCGGTTCAATTGCTCCCGTAGAATAACTGGTCGTAAAGAACCTCTAGGCGCCTTTTATGCCCGAGTTCCTCGTTCGCCAGATGTTCACAAAGTTGCTTGGCTTTTTCCTCTCGCATCACGCCCTTCATTTTACGGTAAAAATCCACCGACTCCTCCTCACGCCTCATGGCAAAAATGAGCGTGTCCTGCAGGCCAGCACCCTCCAGAGTCTCACCTCCGGTGAGGTAATCGTTGATTTTAAGGTCGGCCACTTTATCTTGGTGAACCGACTGCTCTGTCAGGCCTTTTTGCTTAAGTTCCTTCAATATTTCGGCGTGCCTGATTTCCTGCTTGGCGAGTTCTTTTAGCAGTTCTACGGCTCCCGGGTCGTCAGTCTTCTGCTGCGCAGCCTCGTACACCGCCTGTGAGGCGATCTCCTTATAGATAGCGGTGTCCAGTACCTCGCTTAACTCATCAGGCATTCCTGCGTTCTCCTTTTACAATACTGGTCAAAATTCCACCAGTATTTTCCCGCCTTCAACCTTGGTACGATATACCTTAAGGGGTCTGGGCGATCTAAGCGCTCTATTCAAACTGGAAATCAGGCCGGACCAATCAGTCCAGCGTACTACTTGGCCATCAGCCAGGTCGAATTGAGAACCGTGCCGGGGACAGGTTACGACTGAACCCTGCAGCGTGCCCGGCGTTAATTTAGCCCCGAGGTGCGGGCAGCGGTTTTCCGCAGCATAAAAATTTTCCCCGGCTCGTGCGATAAGAAGGTTTCTTCCCCCAATGGAGACTTCTTTCATCGCCCCATCCGGCAATTCGGTGGTCTTTCCCACCTCAACGAATTCAGCCACGTATCCTTTCCTGTGAAAATATCCGCTGGTAACAGTGAAGTCTCTCTATTTACCCTCTTCTTCCTCCAGCAGGTCATTGAACACGTCAATATGATAGAGCTCATTATCCCGGATGCGGAAAAGGAGCTTTTTCAGGTCGGTGTCATCGGTTTCCTTGCCGGCCTTATCATATGCCTCGGCCACTTCCTTTTCTATTTTAATATCGGCTTTGAGCATATCCGCTGGCTTGGTTGACCGGTCTACGTCGGTGTGTTCAATCTCGGGGTTACCGCTGCCACTCGCCAGTTCCTCTGCCAGCCAGCCGAGGTGCTGCATTTCGTTGATAGCCTGGTCCGCCAGCTGCTCCTTCGCCTCCTCACTCTTGCTCAGGTAGGAGTGCAGGAGGTACTGAAGGATAACCGTGTACTCGTGCTCGATGCCCCAGTTCAGCAACTTGGCCGTCTTATCCTGGCGGTCGCCTCTGATGTCTTTGGCCTTTTCCCGCTCCGCTTTCTCAACGAAGTGCGTGAAGCTGCCATGATGCGCTTCCTCATCGGAAAGGATGCGCTGCAGCAGGCGCTTAATCCTGGGGTCGTCAACGAGGTCGATATGCTCCCGGTACTGCTTTATGGCCCCTCTTTCCAGAAGAACATCGTTCTGCATCCATTCGGAAACCTTGTCGCCGCCCATGCGCATGGTGCCTCTCTCCAGACTGGGAGCACCGCCGAGCTCAACGATTGTCTCCGCCAGCCAGTCGAGATGGCGCATCTCATCCCGGGCAAAGGCCTCGATTTCACAGGCCATCTCGCCTTCGCCTATGCCATAAGCATGGTTAAGGTACTGAATAATGGCGCCGTGCTCATCCTGAAGGTCTTTGTTCAGCAGTTCAACTATTTTATTTTTGTCCATAGTGCCCCTCCTGATAGTGATTAAATATAATTATTTGCTTTGTGTTTGGCGACGATGGCATCTGCCAGGCTGTCCAGCGCCCTGAACTCGGCTTCTTTCGGAAATCCCTTGCCTATTACCGGTTCCAGGACTTCAACTTTTAGATTGGGTATCATGGCGCTGAGCTGCTCTACCGCCCGGCTCCCCCAGCCATAAGAGCCGATGATAGAGACGAATTTGATGTTGGGCCGGAGGGCATTGGCTAGGAAAGCAGCATATGCCACGCTGGGATGCGGCCCGACCAGCGCCGTAGGTGTGCCCAGCACCACCGTGGCGGCGTCAACCAGCGACATAGCCAGTTTGCCAATGTCAGCACCGGTCAAATCGAATTGCTTTACCGTGACTCCGCGCTGTACCAGCGCGCCAACGAAGTGTTCAACCATTTTACGGGTGCTGCCATGCATGGAGACATAGGGTAAAACAACGATGTTCTTCGGGTCATCAAACGCCCAGCTCCGGTAGGCCTTCATGATGAATTCAGGTCGGCGGTGCAGGGGGCCATGGCTGGGAGCGATGATATCAATGGCATAGCTTTTCACTGCTTCCAGGTTTTTCTGTATGCTGGTGCGAAACGGCATCATAATCTCGGCATAGTAACGTTTGGCTGACTCGAAGGCCTGGCCTTCATCAGTGACGAAAAGGTCAGTGGTGGCCAGGTGAGAGCCGAAAAAGTCGCAGGAGAACAGTATTTTGTCCTCTCGCAGGTAGGTAACCATGGTCTCCGGCCAGTGCACCCATGGTGCGTGGATGAATTCCAGAATCCTGCCCCCCAGGCTCATCGTCTCTCTATCCTCGACGGTGGTAATTCGCTCCTGCGGAGCCAGCATTAAATCCACGAGCATGCCCTGACATTTGGGCGTGCAGACGACCTTTGCCTCGGGATATCTGTCCAGAACGGTCGGCAGGGCGCCGGAATGGTCCTGCTCGGCGTGGTGAGTGATTATATAATCGATGCGCTTGACTCCAAGCTGCTGCAGGTTATTCAGCAGGACATGCGGCATGGCGGCATCTACGGTGTCGAACAGGGCTGTTTTTTCGCTGCCCTGAACGAGATATGAGTTATAGCTTGTTCCATCGGGAAGGGGTATTAGGGCGTCAAAAAGTCGCCTGTCCCAGTCAACAGCTCCGACCCAGCAGATACCCGGCTTTATTTCTCTAGGCTTCATAGGGCATTACTCCTCACCATGTGTGGATTATTTAACCAGTTTAATTGAGTTTCTTAGCCACCATCCAGCATGGTATGTTCTTTGCCGACAAACCAGGCCGTCGGGTCTTTCAGGTACTCCTGGTAATCAAGAAGAATGAGCTGGTGCTCCCTTTCCTGAGACGCCAGGGCCTCGTAAAAATCACGCGCCGCCGGATAGGGAGTAGCACGACTTTGACTGACATAGAAATCATAGGTCTTGCCTTCCATATTCACGGCGGTCCCTACAGCATCCAGTTCGTTTTTGGCAGTTTTTGTGGCCTTGCCTGCCTGTTCCATGGCTCTGGCGAACAGCGTTCTGAGGCTGCTGCCTCCGTCCGCCCTGAAATCTACTTCCGGCCAGGCATTTTTATCTTGGATGGACTTGAATATTTCCTCAAACTTCTGACGGTGAACGTCCTCTTCGGCAGCCAGTGACGCCAGCAATTTCTTTCCGGCCTCGTTGCTGCTCTCCCGACTTGTCCTCAGGTAGAATTGCTTGCCATCTATTTCCATCTGGATCGCGGTCTTTAACCCTTCCAGGGTTTTATCCTGCTCCGTTGCCATGGCTCAATTCCTCCTTGTGTAACCAAGTATTGAAATCAGGGTTTTAATCCAATTTACCTGATTGCCATGGAAATATCATATGACATTTATCACAGACAGTGTCGCGTTCAATGCTTATGATATAATAAATGCATTGAAAATTATACATGTTGATGGGAAAAATACAAGACGCAACAAAGGAGCTGTGAAATGGCGGACAAGAAAGTAACCGTGTATTCGACGCCTACATGCCCGTATTGTAAGAGGGTTAAAGACTACTTGACTCAGAAAAAAATTGCTTTTAACGATTATAATGTGGCTGAAGACAGAGAAAAAGCCAAGGAAATGATTGATAAGTCAAAGCAGATGGGCGTGCCGGTAATCGTCGTTGGCGATGACATAATCGTCGGTTTTAACCAGGCAAAGCTGGACAGTTTGCTCTCGTAGACCTTATCCGCAGCAATTCCGTTATTGGTGTGGCGAGATGGCGATGTACGAGCTCATGATTATAGGTGGTGGCCCGGCTGGTCTGGCAGCAGGGGTTTATGCAGCGCGGAAACAACTCAAAACGCTGCTCATCAGTGGTGATATCGGCGGGCAGATAAATACCACCTGGGGAATTGAGAACTATCTGGGCTATCAGTTCATTGAAGGCCCGGAGCTGATTGATAAATTTCAGACGCAGGTCAGCCAGTTCCCCATCGACCAGAAGATAGGTGATAAGGTCAGGCAGTTGAAAAAGGGAAGAGGCGGCTTTACCGCTATCACCGAAGCGGGCAAAAGATACCAGAGCAAAGCTGTCGTCTTCGTCACCGGGAAGAGACCGAGGAAGCTGAATGTTCCCGGGGAGACGGACCTGACCGGCCGAGGTGTTTCTTACTGCGCTATATGTGACGGGCCGGTATTCGCCGGGCAGAAGGTGGCGG
This sequence comes from uncultured Dehalococcoidaceae bacterium, assembly GCA_964493435.1. Lineage (GTDB taxonomy): Bacteria > Chloroflexota > Dehalococcoidia > Dehalococcoidales > RBG-16-60-22 > E44-bin89. The sequence continues at coordinate 69,674 of CAZBMB010000007.1, forward strand.
TGGTAGGTGGTGGCAATTCGGCGCTGGAAGCAATCCTTGACCTTTTAAAAATCGCCAAACATGTGAACCTTATCTCGCTTACTCCGCTCACCGGCGATAAAGTCCTCTCCAATCAGCTCAAGGGTGCTAAAAAACTGTCCATTTTTCTGGAGCACGAAACTGTAGAGATAAAAGGCAAAGAGTTCGTTGAAGGTATCCGGATAAAAGGCCTGAAGGCTGGAAAAGAGAAAGAGCTGGAGGTTGGCGGGGTTTTCATAGAAATCGGACTGGTGCCCAACTCCGATGCGCTTAAAGGGCTGGCCAAACTCAACAAGGGGGGCGAAGTCATCGTTACCCCGCGTAATGAAACTTCGGTGCCTGGCCTGTATGCCGCCGGCGATGTCACCGACGTGCCGGAGAAACAGATAATTGTGGCCGCGGGGGAAGGCGCCAAAGCAGCCCTGCAGGCGCACCGTTACCTGCAGAGGCTGGTGAAATAGCTAGGCCTTATTTCTGAAGCGGAACCCCAGCCAGACGAGGTGCAGAATCCCAAAGACGGTGCAGACTGACGCCGGAATTGCCGCCCGTTCCCCGAAAAGTGTGAGCAGGATACCGCTGGCCAGCCCGTAGTTCTTCAGACTCCCCATAAGTACCAGGCTGATGCTCGTCTCATGGTTCACATGTAATGCTCTGGTAACCAGCGATATGATGTAGCCCAGCACAAAAGAGGTGGCAATGGCGATGACGATAATCCTGATGAGGATGTCGAATTCCCCGAGGAACGCCTGCCGGTTTAAGCCCACGATGGTGAACAGGGCTACGAAAAAGCTCCAGTTAACGATGGTGCCACGCCAGGGGGCGATGCGCTTCATCAGTCCGGTGAAGAGCAGGATTCTGGAAAAGACGATAGGTATCAGAATCAGTTCGCCGAGGATGATGAGCAGCTTCACCGGGTCGAAAAAGCCCACGCCAAGAAACAACGCCATCACGGCGGGCATGATGATTAATGCCGCCAGATAGGCCCCGGTCAGACCAATCAGGGAAAATAGCGTGTTACCGCCCAGCATGTGGCTGAATGGAAGGACAGCCACTGCTGGAGGCACAGTGGCCAAAACCACGAACCCTGCCCAGAGGTCTTTATCGCTGATAAGCCACCAGGCCAGCAGCAAGGTGGTGCCGCCCATGACAACGTAATTGAGTAACACCGAAAGGAGAATTGTCCGGGGCATTGTCCTCAGGGAGGTGAATTCCTTTGACGTGACGTTGGCGGCGGATAGCGTCATCACCAGCGCCAGCAGAGGCAATACCAGAGGTTCTGTCCTTGTTGCCACCGGCTCGCCGATAACAAGGCCAAGCACGATGGCCAGAACGAGGATGAAATTGCGATTTCTGAACAGTCTGCCAGTGAACTTCATTGTACTATAGGGAATTATAGCTCAACAGTGCAGCTGTGTCAGCCGGTTTATTTCTTCTCTCCGGCCAGATACTTTTCCGGGTCTTGGTCAAAAGCCTTCTTGCAAGCTGGGGCGCAGAAATAATATTTCTTTCCCTTGTATTCTGATGTCGCCGCCGCTTCGCTTTCCTTCACTTCCATTTTGCAGACAGGGTCGGTAGCCATCCGGGCGCCTCCTTTCGCTATATCGGTCAATTTAGTCGGGCTGAAGCGTCTTAAACGCAGGGAGTTTAACACAACGGTCAGCGAGCTGACCGCCATGGCCGCTGCCGCAAGTATCGGGTTTAAAAAGCCGTAATCACCCAGAATGAAATGTAATCCCGACGGTACACCGGCACGACCGAACGCGATGAAGAGCACGCCGGCGGCCACCGGAATGAGCGATGTATTGTAGGCGAAAGCCCAGAACAGGTTCTGTTTGATTGTCCTGAGGGTGCGCTTGCTCAGCGAGATTGCATTCACAATGCCCGACAGGTCGCCACTGATGAGGGTGATATCGCCGGTCTCAATGGCGACATCGGTGCCCGTGCCGATAGCAATGCCGATGTCGGCCTGGGCCAGTGCCGGGGCGTCGTTGATGCCATCGCCGACCATGGCCACCACCCTGCCTGCCTCCTGCAGCTTTTTCACCTCCTGAGCTTTTCGTTCTGGCAGTACTTCGGCAACTGCGCGGTCAATGCCCGCTTCCCCGGCAATGGCCTCAGCGGTGCGGTGGTTATCACCGGTGAGCATGACTACATCAATCCCCAGGCGGTGAAGGGCGGCAACAGCCTCCCGGGCACCGGGTTTAAGCGTATCGGCCAGTGCAATCATGCCGATTACCTCGCTGTTTAAGCCGAGAAACATCACCGTCTTGCCCTGTTCCCAGAGCCTGCTGGCCTCCTTATCGAGTCCGTTTAAGTCCAGTTTCTTGGCTTTCATCAGTGCCAGGTTGCCGAGGGTGAGCTTTTTGTCACCGACCGAAGCTTCAATGCCCTTGCCGGGGATAGCCTTGAAATCGGCGACCGATGGCAACTTCATTTTTTTACTCAATGCTGCCTGAACAATGGCCTCGGCAAGCGGGTGCTCTGACTTGCGTTCGGCTGATGCGGCCAGTCGCAGTATGTCTTTTTCGGAAAAAGAGCTGGCAGTAATAATATCAGTTACTATCGGTTTGCCCTGCGTCAGCGTACCGGTCTTATCCAGCAGAATGGTGGTTATCTTGTGTGCTCTTTCCAGAGCTTCCGCGCTGCGGATAAGGATTCCATTTTCCGCGCCTTTTCCAGTGCCAACGATTATGGCCGTTGGCGTGGCCAATCCCAGGGCGCAGGGACAGGCGATAATCAGTACGGCAATAAAATTGAGCAGGGCGAAGGTAAAGGCCGGTGCCGGTCCCATAAAATACCAGATGATGAATGTCACCAGAGCAATACCAATCACGACAGGCACAAAATAGCTGGCGATGATATCCGCCAGGCGCTGTATAGGCGCTTTGCTTCCCTGCGCTTCTTCAACCATCCGGATAATCTGCGCCAGCGTGGTGTCCTTGCCCACTTTGGTCGCCTTGAATTGAAAGCTGCCCGTTTTATTTATGGTCGCCCCGATAACCTCGTCACCCTTCTTCTTCTCCACCGGGATGCTCTCCCCGGTAATCATGGACTCGTCAACGCTGGAATAACCCTGCTGCACTATGCCGTCCACCGGCACCCGCTCCCCGGGCCTGACCGTTATTAGGTCGCCCACCGCCACTTCTTCAATCGGTATCTCCTTTTCCTCGCCATCGCGAACGACCAGCGCTGTCCGCGGCTGAAGTCCGACTAGTTTCTTTATCGCCTCGGATGTCTGCCCTTTAGCCGTGGCCTCCAGAAAACGGCCCAGCAGAATCAGGGCAATAATCATCGCCGACGTGTCAAAATAAAGGTGCGGCTCCAGCCCACCGGCAGTGAAAAACGCTGAAAAGAGCACTGCCAGGACGCTGTAAGCATAAGCGGCCGATGTACCAACGGCAATCAGGGTATTCATATCTGCCGTCCTGTGTTTCAACGCCCCCCACATCCCTCGGTAGAAGCGCCAGCCGGCCCAGAACTGCACCGGCGTGGCCAGCACCCAGAGCAGATAGGTTTTGCCGGGGAAGGCAGGGCCAAATCCCAGCCCCAGAATCAATAGGCCGATAAACGCCGCGAAAATGAATCGATTGCGTAATGATTTGATTTCCCGCCGCGATGCTGTAGCCACGTCTGCCAGTGTTTCCGTCTCTTCGCCCAGCTCATAGCCAGCATCGGTCACCGCTCGCTTCAGATCTGATATCTGGGTTCCCTCCAGATACTCCACGGTGGCTTTCTCCGAAGCTAGGTTGACGCTGACGGAGACGACGCCGGACACATTGGCCAGTGCCTGTTCAACGCGTGCCACGCAGGAAGCACAGGTCATGCCGCGCACTGGAAAAACTGATTTACGGGTCGCGGCATTGTAGCCAATGCGGTTTATGGTTTTCTTGAGGTTGCCCAGCGTCACCTGCGTCGGGTCATATTCTATGGACGCCTGCTCGGAAGCAAAATTTACCTCTGCCTTTGCCACGCCAGCAGTCTTGGCGAGACCTTTTGCAATGGTCGCCGCACAGGTGGTGCAGGTCATACCGGTAACGTGAATCCGCGCCTTTTCTTTTTTACGAACTGTTTTCTGAGGCATCATCAACCTATATTGACTCTTCGTTAGACTAATTATATTATCATAGCCCATTTAAGGTAACCAGTATGTGACATATGTCATATGCAGATGTGAGTTCGTTTCTTACAATAAGATAAAAAAGGAGGGGCAAATGAAAAGCATTCTTTCGTTGGTCGTGGTATTCATCGGGGTGGTGGCGGTCATACTGGGCGTGGTATTTGTTGGATTAGGGGTTTCAAAAGGTAACCTACTGACAGAGGCGATGCGAGTAGAACAGGTACGGTTATCTATCTATCCAGAGGGAGAGCCCGCTCTCATCGATTCCGCTTCGGAAGCGCAGGCCGCAGGCGACCTTATCCGGGAGCACCGTCGCAGCATAGCTCCCTCATATCAGGATTTACTGGGTGAGGGGAAATTTGACCCCACCAACCCGGTGCAACTGACTTACGCTCAGGCGTTGAACATGGAGAACTACCTTTATCTGGCGGTGGTCGCCTTCGGTCTCACCCAGGCGGTTATGGCCAGTGGCGTCTTCATGGTCATCACCGGGGTTGCTCTTGGCAGTACCGGCGTGGTTTTATTCCAGTTACGGAAAACTCCTTGATACCAGGCGGCGAGTCTAGTCCTGCAGTGAGCTATATGTTATACTTATTCTGCTCAAAGGCAGAGTAAGTGTTTGCCTGCAATGATAAGGAGAACTGACTGTGGAAGATGACCTGGCGATTATTGAGAGAGTAATTGCCGAGCATAAGACAATCAGGCAGCGTTTCCAGACTCTGGAAAAGGTGGCCAATGACGCGGAGGCGGTAGCAGGTTTTGAGGAGGCCAAGGAAGCCTTTATGCCAGGCCGGCTGGGCCAGAACCAGGGCTTGAATTTACTTGGAGATACCCTGAACGCTATTGAAGACGGGCTGCAAAATCACTTTCATTTTGAGGAAATATCGCTGCCAGAGGTGGTTGACCATTGTGGTGATGAAGAAAGCAAGTCCTCCCTGCGCTCCATTCTCCTCGAGCACGCTGACCTGAGGAATCGTGTGGCCCATTCCAAAAAACATGTCGCCGAGCTGGCTGCTGGCGACATGGCGCGCCATCGCTGGGAGGCGAGCGCTCACGATATGCGCACCTATATCAGTCATACGCGCAAGCTGCTGGAAGCGCATGCTGAAATCGAACAGGAACTGATGCATGAACTGAGAAACCGGCTGCGGAAATGAGAAAGATATATCTGGACCATGTCGCCACCACCCCTCTTCTCCCCGAAGTAAGAGAAGCGATGCTGCCTTACCTCGGGGAGTTATTTGGTAATCCGTCATGCCTGCACGACTGGGGTGATGCCGCAAGAGAAGCTCTGGAAACAGCACGGGAACAGATAGCCCAACTTATCGGTGCCAGCGCGGAAGAGATAATTTTCACCGGGAGCGGCACGGAGAGCAATAATTTCGCCGTGAAAGGCTTGGCGCTGGCGCAGCAGGGTAAAGGAAAACATATAATCGTCTCGGCGGTGGAGCATTTCTCGGTGCTTCATTCTGCCAAAACACTGGAAAAACTGGGGTTTGAGCTTACCGAAGTCCCTGTTGATAAGCACGGGGTCGTTGACCCGGAAGAGGTGCGGAAGCGAATCCGAAAGGATACGGTGCTTGTTTCCATTATGCATGCCAACGGAGAAGTTGGCACCATCGAGCCAATTCAGGAAATCGCCAGGATAACCAGAGAACTTGATATACCGTTCCACACTGATGCTATCGCCAGCGCAGGGACAATTCCGGTAAACGTCAAGGAGTTCGGCGTTGACGCTCTGAGCCTGGCAGGAAACCAGTTCTACGGGCCCAAAGGTGTGGGCGCGCTTTATGTGCGCAAGGGTGTGCGCATCATGCCCCTGCTAGACGGCGGGATTCAGGAAGGAGGGCGCCGTGCCGGCACTGAGAATGTGCCGGCGATTGTCGGGCTGGGAAAGGCGGCGGAACTGGCGAAAAAAGATATGGCATCCCGCGTAAAGCACCTGAGCCATCTGCGCGACCGACTGCTCACCGAGCTGCCGGGAAAAATCAGTCATATGGTGGTAACCGGACATCCGGAAAACAGGTTGCCGGGAAGTGCCAGCTTCTGTGTGGAGTTCATTGAAGGTGAGTCAATGCTCATGCTCCTGAATAGCCAGGGAGTGGCTGTCACCAGCGGCTCGGCCTGTACCTCAAGGGCGCTCAAGGCATCGCACGTGCTCATTGCCATGGGACTGTCGCATGAAATAGCTCAGGGTTCCGTGCTTTTTACCTTTGGCATTGACAACACTGAAGAGGACGTTGATTATGTACTTGAGGTGATGCCGCCGATTGTGGAAAAGTTGCGGCAGATGTCACCACTGTATGCAAAATTCGCCAAAACGGGAAAAGGAGGCTCTTAGCATGCCGATATACAGCGAGAAAGTAATGGAACACTTCATGAACCCCCGGAACGTCGGTGAGATAGAGAATCCGGATGGCATTGGAGAGGTTGGTAATCCGGTATGCGGGGACATGATGACGTTTTACATAAAAGTGAAAGATAATCGTCTGGAAGACGTGAAATTCAAGACCTTTGGCTGCGGAGCGGCCATCGCCGTTTCCAGCATGGTCAGTGAGATGGCGATGGGGAAAACGCTTGCTGAGGCAAGGAAGATAACACCGAAATTGGTGGCCGAAGAACTGGAGGGACTGCCCAAGAACAAATTCCACTGTTCCAATTTGGGTGCACAGGCCCTGAACAAGGCGATTGATAATTACCTGAAAAAACAAAAAAAAGGGGGGAAGAAGTAATGGCAGAGCAGCCAGAGAAAAAACGCCTTTTCTGTCCGTACTGCGATGAAGAGATGATGGCGCCTGACGGTGCCTACTGTCAGACATGTGGCATTATCGTATTTTACTGCCCTCAATGCCGTAAGCCGGTTCCCCGCGAGAAGAAAGCATGCCCCTACTGTGGCGCTGAAATGAAAGGCGAAGGTACCGAGGTATAAATTGAAGTGGCCAAGGAAAAAGAAAAACTGACCATAGTCATGTTCAGCGGCAATCTGGACCATGCCCTGGCTGGATTCACTCTGGCGACCACGGCCGCCAGCATGGGCATGGAAGTGAGCATGTTCTTCACATATTGGGGCCTTAATATCATCAAGAAAAACGAGGGCAAAATCAGAAGCAAGGGCCTGCTGAGGAAGATGTTGAACTTTATGAACCGGGGCGGCAGCAAGAGGCTGAAGTTATCCCGATTCAACATGTTTGGCCTGGGCACCTGGATGATGAAGAAATTGATGAAGGATGTCAATTCCCCGTCCCTTGACGAGTTGATAACCATGGCGCAGGAGATGGGTGTCAAGTTGGTGCCGTGCAGTACCACCTGCAATGTGATGGGGCTTTCCGAAGAAGATGCTTTCCGCGAGAATATCGCCAGCCTGGCCGGCGCCGCCTTTTTTCTGAATGAAGCGCGGGAGTCTAAAATTACCCTGTTTATCTGAGTCAGGAGGAGACAATGAAGGCAGATAAGACACTCGACTGTGTGGGCCTTTACTGCCCGATGCCCATTGTCAAAACAGCGGGAAAATTTAAAGAGCTGAAGCCAGGAGAGGTCCTGGAAGTTATTGCTGACGACAAGGGAATAAAACAGGACATGCCGGCCTGGTGCCAGACCACCGGCCACGAATTTCTGGGTATGGAGGAGGAGGGGAGCGAAATCAAGGTCTACGTGAAGAAAACCCACCAGTAAGCTATCTTAAGACCTCTTTGCCAGAAGCAGTGCCAATACTGATAGCACCCCGCTAGCTATGGCAATAACCGTGAAGACGCTGACTATCCCGTAAATATCCATAAAATACCCAACCACAGGTTGTACCAGGCTCTGCCCCTCCAACGACATACCAAAATATATACCAAACGCAGTTGCCCTGAGATATGCCGGCACGTTGTCCATGAGGTATGGCTGCACCGTTGCCTGAGTCATGTAGCGGCACATGCCGAAGATGATGAGGACAAGGATAAATCCCGCATTGAACGGCAGTATGGTAAGTACATACAAAACAGGGCCGGTAGCCACCAAAGAGAGAAAAATGGCCTGTTTTCTGCCCCACTGGTCAGATAACCAACCGCCAAACAGACTGCCGGATATACCGCCAAGTCGTAAAATACCCACCAGTATGGCAGCGTAAGCTGCAGCGACGCCGTGTTTGCCCACCAGATAGAGCGGGATAAAGGACATGGCGGCGCCGGCAACAAGATGCATGGTCACGCTTAAGAAAAATATAACCGCAATCGGTTTCAGCACCTGAATTACGCCAGTCGTCTTGGTGCCTGTTCCGGATTGTTCTTTCGCTGTTCGCCGCGGAGATGCGATGTCGACCGTTTTTTCGACAAAGGGAAATTTCTTTATTATCATCGGAACTGCGCATATGGCAGGCAGACCCAGTATGATAAACGCCCAGCGCCATCCCAGAATATCCGCAATCAGCCCTCCCAGAAGAGGTCCGGTGGAGAAACCGATGCTACCGCCCACCATATGCATGGCAATCACCTTTCCCCGCCTGGCTTCCTCGTAGTAACCGGAGAGCATGGACACCGCCGAGGGGTGATAGCCACCGGCCAGAATCCCCATAATTATCAGGATAACAATCATCGGGTAGTAGGAAGGGCTAAGGCCAACGGCGAGCGTGGAGAGGCCAATACCGCCCAGCCCTACCGCAATAATGGTGCTTCTCCTCAATCGGTCGCCAAGCCACCCGCCGGGAATCTGGGAAAGGCCAGAAGTGATGGTGTAAGCGGAGAGCAATACACCAGACTGCAGATAGGTCAATCCTAGCCCTTCTTTAATTAGTGGCAGCAAGGCCGTCAGCAACCCGGAACAAAGGTCATGGCTGAAGTGGGTATAGGTGAAGAATGATGCTGTTCCTCCACCCCACCGACGAAAAATCGCGCTCAATTTACTGTCTTTTGGCAAACCGGTTAGACCTCTCTATCAGACGAACACCCTCTGTTTCTGTAAACTGTTTTTCCAACTCAAATGTATCTTAATAAAAGTCGATAGGCTATTTCAAATGAGCGACATCATTTTGACGACTAGGGTAAATTATGGTATCTTTCAGAAGAAGTCAACGGCCAGAATTGGGCTCAATTTATAGGGTAAAGGAGAACATATGCCACTGACAAAAGAAGCGCTGTTGAATATGTACCGGAGAATGCTCACCATTCGCCATTTTGAAGAAGGTATTACCGAATTTTCCAAACAGGGGCTTGTCCCTGGCACCGGGCACGTTTCCATCGGTGAGGAGGCAGTTGCGGTTGGTGCCTGCAGTGCTCTGGTAGACGGGGACTACATAATCTCCACACATCGCGCTCATGGGCATCTGCTGGCGAGAGGCGCGGACATAAAGGTAATACTGGCAGAAGTGCTCGGCAAAGCCACCGGCTGTACTGGCGGCAAGGGCGGGTCAATGCACATGTCAGATTTCAGCCGGCAGATACTCGGCACCAATGGCATTGTCGGGGCTGGTATCAATATCGCTGGCGGCGTGGGTCTGGCCATCAAGATGAGGAAAACGGGCCAGATTTGTCTCGGATTTTTCGGCGATGGCGCGGCAAACCGGGGCACTTTCCACGAAGGGCTGAACCTAGCAGCGGTATGGAAGGTGCCAACGGTGTTTGTCTGCACTAATAACCAGTATGGCTTGTCTATGCCGCAAGGCAAAGCCTGCGGCAATATTGATATATCGGCCCGGGCCAGTGCTTATGACATGCCAGGATACCGGGTTGACGGGACTGACGTAATCGCTGTCCATGAGGCGGTGAAAAGCGCTGTGGACAGGGCTAGGAAAGGTGATGGCCCGAGCTTGATTGAGGCCGTATCCTTCCGCTTGCGTGGGCATAGCATGCGTATGGACCAGATGCCCGGCGGTAATGTTTACCGACCCGAAGGCGAGACTGAGGACTGGACAGCCAACAAGGACCCGATTAAAATATTCCAGCAGAAGCTCAAAGAGCTGGGCTATTTAGACGATAAAGCCGCCTCGCAAATCGATGCGGAATGCCAGAAGCTATTTGACGACGCTTCTGATTTTGCGCTGAACAGTCCCGAACCCGAACCGGATACGGCTTTCACGTGGGTCTATGCCAAGGAAGGAGTGAAATAAATGCCTCAGCGACAGATAAGTTACCGTGCAGCGTTAGCCGAAGCCATTATAGAAGAGATGGCGCGTGACGATAGAGTATTTCTCATGGGGGAAGACGTCGGGGTTCTGGGCGGCGCTTTCGGTGCCACTCCAGGTGTATATGATAAATTCGGCGGCGAGCGGGTGCTTGATACGCCTATATCGGAAACGGCAATCATTGGATATGCGTTGGGCGCGGCGATGGCGGGAATGCGACCTATAGCCGAGATAATGCGGGTTGACTGGATGAGCATCTGCATGGACGAAATCGTCAACCAGACGGCCAAAATGCGCTACCTGTCCGGAGGGCACCCTGAGGTGTCTATGGTCATCAGGGCTACCGCCGAGGGAGGCATCGGCCTGGGTGGGCAGCACTCGCAGAGCTTTGAAGCCTGGTTTGTCCATGTACCCGGCTTGAAAGTGGTCATGCCGTCCACGCCTTATGACGTTAAAGGGCTTTTAAAATCGGCAATCAGAGACCCCGACCCGGTTATCTTCCTGGAGCCGGGAATCCTCTACGGTGTCAGTGGGCCGGTACCGGAGGAAGAATATCTCATCCCGCTGGGGGAAGCGGAAGTCAAGAGAGAGGGGAAAGACATCACCATCGTGGCTTGGGGAACAATGCTGCCGAAGACGCTTAACGCGGCGCAAACGCTGGCGGACGGAGGAATAGACGTGGAGGTTGTTGACCCGCGAACGCTTCGCCCACTGGATATTGACACCATAATTGCTTCAGTAAAGAAGACCGGAAAACTGGTAATTGCCCACGAAGCGATGAAAACGTGTGGGGTCGGTGCGGAAATTGCCGCTCTGGTTCAGGAACGCGCTTTTGACCATTTGGATGCGCCGATACAGCGCGTCGCCACACCAGATGTTATCATACCGGTTAACCGCGGGCTTGAGAAGGTGGTGCTGCCCCAAGAGGGAACAATCGTCGATACGGTCAAAGCGGTCATTTAACTGGATAGTAGCGGTTCAGGGGGCTGGCATTGTTAAAAAGTCACAGCTGTGGTGAGTTAAATAAAGAGCACCTTGGCCAGATGGTAGCCCTGGCCGGATGGGTGGATAGACGCCGCGACCACGGTGGTCTTATCTTCATCGACCTCCGCGACCGGGAAGGCATCGTACAGGTGGCTTTCAATCCCGAAATCTCAAAGCCCTGTCACAAAGTGGCCAGCCGGATGCGCAGCGAATACGTGGTGCGCGTGAAAGGTGAAGTGGGCAAGCGTCCGCCGGGGACGGAGAATCCCAAATTATCCACCGGGGAGGTTGAAGTAACCGCGCGCGAGGCCGAGATTTTGAACCCGTCCCGAACCCCGCCGTTCTACATCAATGAGGAAGTTGAGGTAGAAGAGAACCTGCGCTTGAAATATCGCTACCTTGATTTGCGACGGGCCGGAATGCGGGAAAACATAATGCTGCGACATCACGTGGTCAAGTTTATCCGCGATTTTCTTGACGCAGAGGGATTTATTGAGATTGAAACGCCCATACTCATCAAAAGCACCCCTGAAGGAGCTCGCGACTATCTGGTGCCGAGTCGTGTCCAGCCGGGCAAATTCTACGCGTTGCCCCAGTCGCCACAGCAAATCAAACAGCTGCTGATGGTCGCCGGCATGGAGAAGTATTATCAGATAGCCCGCTGTTTTCGTGATGAAGATACCAGGGCCGACCGCCAGCCTGAGTTCACCCAACTCGACCTGGAAATGAGCTTCGTTGATGATGAGGATATCCTGAGCCTGATGGAGCGACTTTTCACGGCTCTGGTAACGACTGTTAGACCGGACATGAAGATTGCGACGCCATTTCCACGCTTCAGCTTTGACGATGTCATGGACCGTTTTGGCACGGACAAGCCTGACCTGCGCTTTGGCCTTGAGCTGAAGGACCTGTCAGACATAGCGGTGCAGACTGAGTTTGACATTTTCACGGCGGCAATTGCCGGTGAAGGAAAGGTAAAAGGTGTGCTTGCGCCGGGCTGTGCTACCTACAGTCGGAAACAGCTTGATGATTTGAACCAGCTGGCCCGCAGCCATGGAGCGGGTGGACTGATAACAATAGCGCTCGGTGGGTCAGAGAGCGGCAGTCTGGATAAATTAACTCCTGAAATGGTGCACTCGGTGGCCACCAAATTCCTGACCCCGGAGCAGATAAGGGCCATAGCCGAACGCCTGGAAGCCAGCGTCGGCGATCTGCTTCTTATTGTCGCTGGCGCTTCTAAAACGGTAAACAACGCGCTCGGTGCACTTCGGCAGGAGATCGGGCAGCGACTCAAACTGACCGACCCAAACACGCTGGCTTTTGCCTGCATTAAGAATTTCCCACTTTTGAGAAAGAATGAGGCAACCGGATACTGGGAACCGGAACACCATCCGTTCACCAGACCGTGGGATGAAGACAAGTCTTTTCTGAACACGGCTCCGGAAAAAGTGCGCAGCAAGCACTATGACATGATATGCAACGGATTTGAAATTGGTGGTGGCAGCCTCAGGATTTACACCGCAGAACTCCAGCGCAAGGTGTTTCAGCTGCTCGGCTACACCAATCAGGAGATTGAGGATCGCTTCGGACACATGCTTGAAGCGTTTGAATACGGTGCGCCACCGCATGGCGGTATTGCGCTGGGTATTGACCGTATCGTGATGCTGCTGGCGGGCAGGGATACCATCCGCGAGGTAATAGCTTTCCCCAAAAACCAGAGCGCCATGGATTTGACCTTCAACGCCCCGGCGCCGGTCGCGGAAGAACAGCTTGCCGAGTTGCATATCCTTTTGCGCGAAGAAGAATAGATGGTTGACATAAAAGAAGTAGCCGAAAACATTTTTGTAATTGATGACCTGCTCTACAATATCCCGAAATGGGGGAGTGTTTACCTCATCAACGAAGAGAGGAAAGCGCTGGTGGATACCGGCCCGGCGACTTCCGTTAACGCTGTTCTGGATGGGTTAAAAAAAGTTGGGGTTGAGGTGGCGGGAATCGACTACGTTATCGCCACCCATATTCATCTGGACCATGCCGGTGGGGCAGGTGCATTGATAAGATATATGCCCCAGGCTCAGGTTATAGTCCACGAAAAAGCGGCCAGGCACCTGATTAACCCGGAGAAGCTGATGAAAAGCTTCGCCTCCACCATGGGCGAGAGGATGGTGCAGAAGACCGGGCCAGTGACGCCGATTGAAGAGGCAAAGATAATGCCGGTATGCGGCAACGAAGAGCTACAACTCAGTGAAAAACAAAGTCTGCGCATCCTCCATATGCCGGGGCATGCCCCGCACCAGCTGTGCATTCTGGAGAGCCGCAACAACGGTTTGTTCAGCGGCGATGCCATCGGTATTTCGGTTGCCGAAGGCAGGGTGCTGATGCCAGCCACACCTCCTCCTGCCTTTGACTTAGAGCTCTCGCTGGAATCTCTGCAGAAACTAAAGGAGTTAGGCGCAAGCCAGATTTATTTCGCCCATTATGGTGCCACCGATAAAGTTGAGGAAAGCATAGAAACAGCTGTGGCTAAACTCAAAACCTGGCATACGCTGATATCTCAGGCTTTCAACGATGGCGGCTATGAAGCGGCATTTAAAAAGATAAAAGCCCAGCTTTATTCAGAGCTGGAACCGGCCCGAGCATCAGAGTCTCTCTACCAGTACCTGGCCGACGGCATAGTGGCGATGAATATCACTGGTCTATTAAAATATTTTCAGGATAGAAGAAGCGCCGGGTGAAAAAAATGGAGCGATTGTGAAGGTAACCAAGGAGAAAGTAGAAAACAGTCAGGCATTTCTTACCATTGAGATGGCAGAGCAGGAAGTGGAGGAGTCCTTAGCAGCATCCTATCAGCGTCTGGCCAAGCGGGCCAATATTCCCGGTTTCCGCAAAGGCAAGGCGCCACGTGCCCTGCTGGAGAGATATCTCAGCAAGGACAATGTGCTTGAAGATGCGCTCAACCAATTGCTGCCGAAGGCTTATGAAGAAGCAATCAAGGAGCAGCAGATAACAGCTATCGCCCAACCGGAGATAGAACTGGTGCAAACCGACCCGGTCATCTTCAAAGCCGTAGTGCCTCTGGCCCCGGAAGTACAGCTGGGTGATTACCAGAAAGTCAGGCTGAAGCCTGAATCGGTGAAGGTAACTGACGCCAATGTAAAGGAAGTGATGGAGCAACTGCGTCATCAGAACGCTACCTGGGAATCTGTGGACCGGGCTGTTGAGTTCGGCGACCTGGCGGTATTCAATATCCAAAGCCAGGTAGATGATGCCACGTTTATAAATAGAGAAGGCGCACAGTACCTTGTTGCCCGTGGAGCTAACTCTCCAGCCCCGGGCTTTGCCGAAGAGCTCATAAGGATGAAAAAAGACGATGAAAAGAATTTCGATATCAAACTTCCCGAAGACTATCTCCGCAAGGAATTCGCCGGGAAGGAAGCCCACTTCATCGTGAAGATGCTGGAGGTAAAGCAGGAAATATTACCGGAACTCAATGATGAATTTGCGACGCAATTAGGGTCAGAGATAAAAAACCTGAAGGATTTGAAGGCAGAGGTAATCAAGAACCTGAAGCTGAGAGCCGAGGCCAGAGCCAGCGCTGATTTTGAGGAAAAGGTTATTGAGGCAGCGGTAGCCTCCTCAAAAGTTGAATTTCCGCCAGTATTCATAGATGCCGAAATACATCGTATGATGCACGAGCAGGCCCGACAGTTTGAACAACAGGGTGCAAATCTGGAAGAATATTTAAAGAGCATTGACAAGACGGAGGAGCAGCTGCACGAAGAGTTGCATCCGGTGGCGACCAAAAGGGTAACGCAATCTCTGGTGCTGGGTAAAGTGGCCGAGACGGAAAAGATAGAGGTCAGCGAGAAGGAAATAGATAAAGAGATAGAAGCGATGCTGAAAAACGTTGCCGAGAAGAAAGAAGAACTGGCGCGGGCACTTAATGCACCGGCTTCTCGTGATTCTATGAGACAGGTTTTATTGACGCGTAAAACGGTGGGACGGCTGGTGGCAATAGCTCAAGGCGAGATGGAGAAGGAGAAGAAAGGAAAACAGAAAAAGGAGGTGGCTAACAAATGAATACCAATCCAATGAATGTCATACCGATGGTAATTGAAAGCGGCAGCCGGGGAGAGCGAGCTTTTGACATCTACTCGCTGCTGCTGAAGGAGCGCATCGTTATGCTGGGCATGCCCATAAACGACCAGGTGGCCAACGTCATTATTGCCCAGCTGCTCTATCTGGCGCGGGAAGACCCGGACAAGGACATAAGCCTTTACATCCACTGCCCGGGCGGTGTCATCAACGCCGGGCTGGCGATTTACGACACCATGCAGCTCATTCAACCTGAAGTTTCCACTATCTGCGTTGGGCTGGCGGCAAGCATGGGCACGGTGTTGCTCTGTGCTGGCGCCAAGGGCAAACGGTATGCCCTGCCCAACTCCACCATCCACATGCATCAGGCTTTTGGTGGCGCTCAAGGGTACGCTACCGACATCGAGATTGCCGCCCGCGAAATCATGCGCGTGCAGGACGTTATCAGAAATATCCTGGTGAATCACACCGGCCAGAAGATGGAAAAGATTGCCCATGACACCGACCGCGATTTTTACCTCAATGCCGAGCAGGCAGTGGAATACGGCCTGGTTGACGAGATCCTGAAAAAGCCGGAAGAAGGCGACGCGAAGACCACCAAGAAATAGCCGGGATTCAATCTGATAAATGAGTTCCCCTCCCGCTTTCCGGAAGGGAGGGGAATTTTGTTTTCAGCGCACGCTACCATAAACAGGCTTTGCCATCAGACAGAGCCGCGAACTTTCTCATCGATTTCGGCGGTGAGGTCATACCCCTTTATCACCTGGCCACTGGCGTCAACGACCTGCTTATCGGGCGTTACTTTTACCCGGCCCTGGCTGAAAGCTTGAACGGTGGTGATAACCAGCGGCAGTTCTCTGACCACGCCGTGCCGCCGTATCAGCTGAAAAAGGGCGTTCTCCTCGCCCTGTTCCCGTTTTATCTGCGCCACTGATTTCCCTTTCACCTCTGACCAGTACCGGTCAAAAGACTCACCGCGAATCGGGAAGGTGCAGTAAGTTACCACCGGACCTTTGTCCAGCTCCGGCGTGACCAGGTGCATCATGGCGCCAGTTGATTCAGCATCATTCTCAATGAGTTTCCAGATGACCTCCTGCCAGGTCCCGGCCGGGCCGCCCGGGGCCGCCGGGTGGAGGTTTATCATGTCGTACTGCCGGCACATCGACGGCCCGACGATAAGCATATAACCGGCCAGCACGCACAGGTCAGGTTTATAATTATGCAGTCTGGCCATCACCTCGCGGTCGTAGTCAAGTCGCCACGAAGGCCAGGCTTCCTCAGGGACACCGCCTGAACCGCTCACTTTTGCTTTGTACCTCTGATAGGAAAAGGTGACCAGCGGAATGCGGTATTCTTCTACCATGCGGAGAAAGATGTCGGTCTGTTCCGTCTCGCCATACTCGCGGCTGCAGAAGACGAAGGCGATTTCGGCATCGGTATCGCCCGACTCGATGCTGTCATGCATCGCCTTCAGCAATCCTCTGGAACCTTTGCCTCTGCCTGTGGAAAACCAGCCCAACTTATACATATCATCACCGCCAGGTACGGTTTTTCAGTTTGTTCCAGGCGCTGGCGAAGTGGGTTAATGGATTGGTCCGGCGTCCGATGATTTTACCCTTGGTCAGTGCCTGAAGAAAGTCGTCTCGGCCTTCAAATTCGGGCATTTCTACGCAGGCGTGGCCGATTTCACCGGGGGTATGGGCATCGCTGCCGGCACTCTGGGCAATGTTGTATTTCCGGGCAAAAGCCAGCGCCATGTCAGAACTGCGCTGGAGTAAACACCGCGCATTGAATACCTCAATGACATCGATTTCCGGCGCGATTTCTTCGACCACCTTCTCTCCCAGAGCCGAAGGCCGGAAAACATCAAAGGCATGAGGAATGCAGACAATGCCGTCCTGCGCTCTGATTTGAGCAATCGTCTGCTCTACCGATAGGCCGCTGGGGATGGTTTCCTTGAGAAACATGCCCATTATCTCACCATACGGCGTCAGTATTTCTTCGGCAACGACCACGGCGAGAGGAGCAATGCGCTGCATCTCCAGCGCACCCTCAACAGTGCCGTGGTCGGCAACGGCGATGCAGTTGATACCCAGTTTCTGGCACCTTTCAATGACCGTATCCAGAGACATGCTGCAGTCCATTGAATACTCCGTGTGGACGTGAAGGTCTGCTTTCAGCAATCGACTTAACTGCTCCTTTCCAGATATTCACCGGTGCGGGTGTCGACCTTGATAACATCACCTTTGTTGATGAAAAGGGGCACCTGAATGTTCAGGCCGGTCTCCAGCTTTGCCGGTTTGCTGCCGCCAGTAGCCGTATCGCCCTTGAAACCCGGCTCGGTATTCGTTACCTCAAGTTCAACCGCCACCGGAAGCTCTATATCAACCACCTCACCCTTGTAGCGGGATACCTCCACGGTAAAGCCCTCTTTTAAATAATCCAGGGCATCCCCCAGCCGGCCGCGATTGATTTCTATCTGCTCAAAGCTCTCCGTGTCCATGAAATGGTAAACGTCGCCGTCGTTGTAGAGATACTGCATTGGCTGCGACTCCAGGCGCGCCCGCACCAGCTTGTCATCGGACTGGAAACTACGCTCGATGGTATGGCCGGCACTCAGGTCACGCAGCCTGACACGTGCCAGCGCCGTCCGCTTCATTTTAACGTGCTGGTAGTCCACCACCTGATAGAGCTTGCCATCGAGCTCAATGATAATTCCTTTTCTCAGTTCGCTGCCGCTAATCATGTTAAACTTTCCTCGCTTTCGACAGGACTCTTAATTCTCCATTCTCCATAACCGCCAGGTCTTCAATCCTGACCCCACCCCAGCCGGGGAGATAAATACCGGGTTCAATGGTAACTACCATGCCTGAAACCAGTTCATCAACCGAGCCCGGCCCGAGACGCGGCGACTCGTGCGCGGCCAGACCGACGCCGTGGCCCAGCGCATGGCCGAAAGCCTCACCGTAGCCAGCCTCGGCGATGACCGTCCTTGCCAGGCTGTCCGCCTGCTCTCCCGTCATGCCTTCCTTAATGAGTTCAATCGCCGCCAGCTGAGCACCCAGGACGATATCATATACTTTTTTAAAATTATCGTCGGGTTCGCCGAGGCAGATGGTGCGGGTCAGGTCGCTGGCATAGCCGTCCACTCTGGCACCGATGTCCATAAGCACCGGCTCTCCTTCTTGAATAACCCGCTCCGAAGGCCTGGCATGGGGCAGCGCCGCATTGGGACCGGAAGCAACGATTATATCAAACGGCACCGGCTGGCTGCCGCGCTCGCGCATATATTTTTCCAGCTCCCAGGCAATAGCCTTCTCACTCATGCCAGCCCTTATATTCTCCTCTATATGCTGAAAAGCACGGTCGCTTATGGCGGCGGCTTTGGCGATGGCCTCAATCTCCTCCGCGTCCTTGATGGCTCTCAACGATTCCACCAGGCCTTCCAGAGGGGCAAGCTTGGCATGGGAAGAGCCTGATTTCTTTATTATGTCGCCCATCTGGCGGTACATAGCGAGGGAAGTACTCTGGGACTCAAAACCCAGCTTCTGGCCGCCGATTTCAGCGATAAGCTCGGGAAACCAGTTTTCCATGCCCCCGGTTATCTGGAATACCCTGTAATCCGGCGCCTGCTGCTTGGCCTGTTCTAAATAGCGAAAATCAGTGGCGATAACAGCATCTTTCTCAGTAATAAACAGGTATCCGGCGGAGCCATCGAAGCCGGAAAGATAGCGGCGGTTCTCTGTCTGGGAGATAAAGACGGCGCCAATATCTATCTCGGCCAGTTTCTGCCGCAGCCGCTGCAATCGGTTAGTTATTTTCAACCTCGTCATCTCTCTTTCTGGCCATGGGGTGGGCTGACAGATATACCTTTCGTGCCTGGCTCTGGCTGACGTGGGTATAGACCTGGGTGGTCGCCAGTTGAGCGTGACCGAGCAATTCCTGAACGACCCTTAAATCGGCGCCACCATCGAGCAGGTGGGTGGCAAAAGTGTGCCGGAGAATGTGCGGGTGAACCCTTTTTTTAAGGCCGGCTTTTTGCGCGCATTTATCCAGGATTTTCTGTATTCTCCGTGCTGGCAGTCGTCCGCCGTACTGGTTCAGGAAAACAGCCTCCGCTTTCTTTTCGCCCAGCAGGGCAGGGCGGCTATCTGCCAGGTAGTTTTTCAAAGCTAGTGCTGCCGGAGCCCCTATGAGCACCATCCTTTCCTTTGAACCCTTACCCCAGACACGGATTTCGCTGGTCTCCATGTTCAACTGCTCTAGGTTCAGGTTCTCCAGTTCACTTACCCGAAGGCCGGCAGCATAGAGCAGTTCCAGCAGAGCCCGGTCCCGGATGCCCTGAGGCGTGGCAAGGTCGGGCGCCTCCAGTAGGCGTACCGTTTCCTCCACGGTGAGAAAGGAGGGTAGGCGCCGGTCCAGCTTCGGGGATGACGCTTTCTCCAGCGGGTTGGCTGAGACGCGCTCTTCCCGCACCAGGTAGCGGTAGAAGGAGCGGACGGCCGACAGCTTGCGGGCGATGCTGCTCTTGACCACACCTTGAGCCATGAGCCACGATATATAATCGCGGATGACTGGCTTGTCCACCTCGTCGAGCGAGCTGATATGCTTCATCTTGAGAAACTGGAAGAAGCCTTTCTCGGCGCCACGGGCGTAGTTGCCGATAAGATCAGCGGTGTAATTGCGCACCGTGTAGGGCGATAGCCCTCGCTCCGCTTCCAGATAGTTGACGTACGTATTCAGCGCTTCCTGCATATTACTGCTCGCGTTTCAGCTTACCTTTGTATTCGCACTTGGTACACTTTGGAAAGCGTCCCATGTATTGCACCAACAGGCCGCCGCATTTGGGGCAGGGGTCGGGGAGTGGTCTATAAAAAGTGGCGAAATTGCATTCAGGGTAATTGCTGCAGCCATAAAAAGGGCGCTTCTTCTTGCTCATTCGCTCCACCAGTTCACCGCCGCACTCGGGACATTTTACCCCTGTCTTGAGCTGGTATGACCGGGTGTATTTGCACTCCGGGTAGCCGCTGCAGGCGAGGAACTTGCCGTACCGTCCCAATTTTATCGCCAGGGGTTTACCGCATTTGGGGCAGGTCTCATCAGTCAATTCAACTGGCAGCTTGACTCTCTCCACCTGTTCAAAAGCTTTCACTAGGTCCTTATCAAATGGCGTGTAAAAATTCTGAACTACGCTTGCCCAATCACGCTTCTTCTTCGCGATATCATCAAGCTCATCTTCCATCCCGGCGGTAAACTGAATATTGATGATGTCCGCAAAATGCTGGTTTAAGAGGTCGTTCACCAGAATGCCAAGTTCGGTCGGTTGGAAGTAACCCCTGACCTTGTTCACATAGTCGCGGTCCTGGATAGTGGAGAGGATGGGTGCATAGGTGCTGGGACGTCCGATACCCCACTGCTCCAGCATCTTGACCAGCGTGGCCTCGGTGAAGCGGGGCGGCGGCTGGGTAAAACACTGCTCCAGATATATTTCTAAAAGCTTCAGCACCTCATTTTTCTTCAACGGTGGCAGGGTATCTTTCTTTTCTTCCCCGTTAGCTTCATCCCTGCTCTCGCTGTAAAGGGCGATAAATCCGGGGAATACATTCACCGAGCTGGTAGTCCTTAATAAATAATCATTTCCTTGGCCTTTGGCTTCAATATCAATGGTGGTGTTGTCATATATAGCCGCTGCCATCTGGCTGGCCACCATGCGCTTCCAGATAAGGTCGTAAAGTCGGAACTGGCTTGCCGTCAGGTATTTTTTAATCAACAGCGGCTCTCGCGATGTTCGAGTGGGGCGAATAGCTTCGTGTGCCTCCTGAGCGCCTCTGGCAGTTCCTTTGAAGAAGCGGGCGTGAGGTGGCACGTATTCTCTACCGTACTTCTGCCCTATATAATCTCTGGTCTCGGCGACTGCGGACGCAGCGACCCTGACAGAATCTGTTCTCATATAGGTGATAAGCCCCACACTTCCTTCATCGCCAATGGGCAGGCCTTCATAAAGCTGCTGGGCAATGGCCATGGTCTGCTTGGCAGTGAAACGCAGCTTGCGCCACGCCTCCTGTTGCATGGTGCTGGTGGTAAAAGGCGGCGCCGGCTGGCGATTAACTTTTTTCATACTGATCTGATAGACGCGATAGCTTGCCCGTTCCAGCTCTCCTTTAATACGACTGGCCGCCTGTTCATCAGAGATTTCTATCTTGGCGCCATCCATTAAGCCGATTAGCGTGGCTCTGAATGGAACTTTGTCTTTCTCTTTGGTTAGTTCCGCTTCAATTGTCCAGTATTCCACCGCAATGAAGTTCTGAATCTCGCGCTCGCGGTCCACGACGATTTTTACAGCGGCAGACTGGACTCTGCCCGCGGAGAGGCCACGCCTTACCTTCTTCCAAAGCAGAGGACTGAGTTTATAGCCGACCAGCCTATCCAGGACACGTCGTGCCTGTTGGGCGTTGACCAGCTGCATATCTATGGCGCGGGGATGCTCAAACGCCTGTTTCACCGCCGGGCTGGTTATCTCGTGGAAAACGACGCGATAGTACGGCTTGCGACCCGCCCCGGTTTCCTCCATAAGATGCCAGGCGATGGCTTCCCCTTCACGGTCAGGGTCCGTGGCCAGGTACACCGATGAGGCGCTTTTTACTGCCCGTTTCAGCTCATTAACGATTTTACTCTTCGCTTTCGGCACTACATATCTGGGCGCAAAACCATTTTCTATGTCCACGCCCAGTTCGCTTTTGGGCAAATCCCTTACGTGGCCCAGCGATGCCTTGAGGTTGTATCTGCCGCCCAGTATTTTAAAGAGCGTTCTTGCCTTGGCCGGTGATTCCACGATAACCAGACTCTTCGCCATATCTTTAATCCACTCTCACCCGATATTCCTCTCTGACCTCTCTGGCCAGAATATAGCTCATTGGCCCCATTTGCTTCACCAGACCCTTCAGCTCCATCATCGCCAGGGTGCTGCTGACAGTAGCCACCGGCAGCCCGCTGCTGCGGCATACCTCGTCGATATGAGTCGGCTCGGCGCTGAGATGTTTCAACAGCAGAGATTCCGTATCCGAAGCGGGCAGCGTTTCTCGCATCTCCATCTGCCGTGCTATCGTCATCAAATTAAGCTCCTCTAGGATATCCGTATAGACTCGGACCAGCTTGGCGCCTTCCTGAATCAGGTGGTTGGTGCCTCTGCTGGCCGGAGAAAGAATGCTGCCGGGAATGGCAAACACCTCGCGGTTCTGCTCCAGGGCAAGCTGTGCCGTAATCATGGCACCACTGGTGACATCCGCCTCAACGACCAGCACGCCCAGGCTCAGCCCACTCATGATGCGGTTGCGCCGGGGAAAGTTGTCCGGCCTTGGCCTTGTGCCCAGCGGATATTCACTGATAAGAGCGCCCTGCTGCATGATTTTGCGGGCCAGCCCGGCATTCTCGCTGGGATAGACACTGTCAAGCCCACAGGCGAAGATGGCAAGGCTCCTGCCGCCTGCGTCCAGTGCCGCCTGATGAGCCACGGCATCTATACCTTTGGCCAGGCCGCTGACCACGGTAATATTGCTCTGCGCCAGGTCAGATACGATTTCCTCGGTGACCTGCCTGCCGTAAACGGTCGCCCGCCGGGTGCCGACCACCGCCAGACACCACTCGTCCTGCGGCAACAGTTCGCCCCTGCTATACAGCAGGGGCGGATAGTCATAAATTTCCTTTAACCGTGACGGATAGGCATCGTCCTTATAAGTTAAAACGTCTACCCCATAGTGGGACAATTTTGCCATTTCCTCGTCCGGAGAAATCCTGGGCTGCCAGGTGGCGATTGCCTGCATGGCATTGCGGTCAAGACCTGCCTTTTTCAGTTCAGCGGGTGCCGCCTGCCAGGCTTTTTCCATGCTGCCGAAATAGTTCTCAAGTTGGGCGAAACGGACCCGGCCAATGCCCGGTATGAGGCTAAAACCCACCCAGTATTTAATGTCTTTATCTGCCATCTTCAAGGCAATTCTAGCATAGCGGTATAGCGTAAACAATCAGATAGTGACCGATTGCCGGCGCAGGTACAACGTCGGTGAGGCGCCATCTAAAGGAAATCTGATGGCGGAGAGGGTGGGATTCGAACCCACGGTAGCCAAAGGCTACACACGCTCTC
>CAZBMB010000008.1:0-67987 GCA_964493435.1 uncultured Dehalococcoidaceae bacterium
GTCAAGTGGCGCGGGGTGGAGCAGTGGTAGCTCGTCGGGCTCATAACCCGAAGGTCGTTGGTTCGAATCCAACCCCCGCTACCAAGGTAGCTTATAAAGGGAAGTATGAGTGCTTCCCTTTTTGATTTAAGAGAGGCTATTGTGTAATACCGTACGTCCCGGTGTTTGAATCCAAGAATATGGGCAGGTGTGGCGGGTAGAAAGTAAACAGTATTAGCACAAGTGCCAGTAGAGCAATGAAAGCCAAGGAGATCATATTTGCATACCTGGGCAGTCTCATAGCAGTCAGTATTTTATAGCTGGTCAACTGACCTGCAGTTATGGCCAATGCAAAAATCACGATGTCAACTATTAGAATCTCTTTTCCAGTAGCAGTCGTGTATGCGTAAAATATCAGTGCGGTGATAATTGGAATTAAATAAACAGCGATTGCCTTGGCAGTAAGGAAATTATTTACATTTGTACGTATAAATCTGTATTCGATTGCAGCATAAAGACACATAGGCCAGAAACCCTGCTTGAAATGTTCCCACACGCTCTCGTTAATTGATGCTATCGCCCCAACAACTTTCAACTCACCAGACCATTCGAAAACGAAGTGCAACAAAGCCCCAATAAGAAATACGAAGATAACGCCAGACAATTCCCACCTGAGAACAGGGTTTTTCATTATCAATAATCCAGTCCCAAGTTTGTCTATAATTATACTTTTATATACTTAAGAAGGATAGCCTAAAATGGTTATCCCATGGAGGCAAAGAAGCCTGTGAAATACGGGATTAACCAGACTGCCCAGACGAAAACACTAAAATGGTGAAAGTTTTTTATGGCCTTCTCATTCCTGAGAACCAGAACGGTAGTCGCCCAAACCGCGTGGACAAGCATTAACAGAATGGCAATAACTCCCGTCACGCTGTGTATATCAGAACCAATCCTACCAGCCATCGAGAACATGATACCCGTCCCAGCAGTATCGAAAACCAGCCCGCCCCAGAAGAAAACTAAGTGCCCCCCCTTCAATCTTCCGGCAAACCTCTCACTCCACACACCAATAGAATAAAAAAACAAGGCTAGACTAATTAGGATTGTCGAAATAACCAATTGACTTGTCATAGTATCTCTCTGCCGTGTCCCGACCCGTCGTACCCCTCGAATCCAACCCCCGCTACCAATCCTTTTTTTGCGACATCCGCTCTGGTGGCTCAGGGAGAGGCGGAGTAATCGCCCTCCTCAACAGAGGTAGAAGTTAAAATATCGCCTGCCCCAATAGCGTTTTGGGAAGCGCCACCCTGACCCCGACCATGGGGTTGACAATCTGGTTTATCTTCAAGTCCGCGGCGTTGCTTATCAACATCACCGCGTCCAGAAATCCAAGGCCAATGCGGTTCATTATCAGCTTGGCCATATCATCCAGGGCTATGTGATAGGCCTCCTCTAGGGTCATGCCCTCCCCGACCGTCATCACGTGCGATTGCGTTACCACCAGGGGGTGTGTCAGCCTGATGGCATCGGTCACCTCACAGCGCAGCGTCAGCACCGACTCCGTCTCCACGGCGGATAGGTGGCTCTCCCCGTCAGCCATGAGTGCATGGACATCGCCGGCAGCCATCATGGCACCCTTTATGAAGATGGGCAAATATACGGAGGCACCCTCGGCTATATCGGTGATGTCCATGTTGCCGCCATGAGGCCCTGAGGTGCCGCTGCTTATGCTTGCCTCAGCTGGCGCCACACCTATCTTCCCCACCATAGGCCGTAGGGGGATTTTCAGGCTGTCATTGAAATGAACATGTGTATCATCGTAGGTGACAACCCTGTAACTCGGCCGGGAGATACGATCCGCAAAAGCCCCTTTGCCAGGTATCGCGGTGATGGCTGCCTCACCGGCGGTCAGTTTGATTTCCAAGATATCTACCTTGAGGGTTAAACCGGGTTCCGCGCCCTGGATTTCAACCGGGCCGGTAACAGGCAGGACCACCGAATCGGGGAAGGTTTCAATGAAGGTGAGAATACTGGGGGTTTCCAGCTGAAAAATCTCTCCAGGAGCAACGGTGAGTGCCGGAGCGTTATCCGGGCTGTATTGATGAACATGCGTGTCCTTGGCCAAGAATTTCATGGTCGACTCCTCATTCTTTTTATGCTAATGATAGCATTATAAATAGGGGGCGCTCCAGTTAGGATACTTGGTTTCTCAACGAGACGTAACAATTAAGCAAATGTGCTTCGAGTCTAGCCTTTCTCAATGTGATTATCAATGCTTAGAGTTGCCCTCCTTCTGAAGCTATAGTTGACAGCTTGATTGTAAATTAAAACCAGTTGTGGTATAATGCTATTTGGTTATAAGTACTGGTTATCACATATCTGGTTGAACTTAACAGTTTTTTTCACATATTGGGTGACCAAAACTCTAACCAAATAAAGAAGAGAGGAGGTCATCCAATGTCTTTTAAGGACAAGACACTCGAATGTTCCGATTGTGGGAATGAGTTCACTTTCAGCGCTAACGAGCAGGAGTTATTCCAATCCAGAGGCTATACCAACGAGCCCAAGCGTTGCACCGAATGCCGCGACGCAAGGAAGGCAAGCCGTTACGGAAACGGCGGCAACAGCTATGGTAATAGTGGTAATAGTAGATACGGTTATAGCTCCCCCCGCCAAATGTTCCCCGTGGTTTGTTCAGACTGTGGCAAGGAAACAGAAGTACCGTTTGAGCCTCGTGAAGGCAGACCAGTATACTGCAGAGATTGCTACAATAAGATCAGGCTGAGCAGCTAAGCAAGGTTGTACTTAAAGTCACGTCCGGGTTGGGTAACCGGCCCGGATATGACTCGAGCAAGTGTGAATTGTGCCTTTAGCAGTATCAATAAGTGAAGGCGAATCGCAGGCATCATTGCTGCGCCGTTTTCAAAGATTTGATAAAAGGGGGGCACCATTAATATCTATGTGGGCAACCTGTCGCTCGAAATGACTGAGGATGAACTGCGAAAAGAGTTCACGGCTTTCGGAGAAGTGATATCTGTAACCATCATGGACGACAGATATATTGGCAGTGGCCAACCTAGAGGATACGGATTTGTGGAAATGACTTCAAAGTCCGAGGGCACAACTGCAATTGGCAACCTCACCGGGAAAAACCTGAGGGGCCGGGCGATTGATGTTGTTGAAGCCCTCCCTCTTTCGGGTAAAAAGGGAGTAGCCCCCATTAATACTAGAGGCAATAACCGGTCTAATAGAAAAAGAGAAAGAAAATACTGGATTAGTTGAGCCACCTACTCTCCCAATGATATAAAATTGTTATTATAACGATGAACTGGTCAGTCAAACGAAAAAACACTGGAGGTGTCCGAAATGACGACAGGAAAATCAGTAGCTCAGCATGCAGAGGATGCTAATGAAGCCAGGAAACTATTGGACGATGCTTGGGCTCGAGCTAAAAAGGTCTACAAGGAGGCTAAGGAGCAGGCAGATATAGTCTACAAAGAGGCCAAGAAACTGGCCGTTGATAAAGAGGCTAAGAAAGCAGCCGACCAAGCCCATAAGGAAGCTGCAAAGGAAGCCGAGAAACTCCGTGACGCGATTACAAATGAAGCCCAGACGGTCTTCGGTGACTTCTGGAAGCAAAGAGATAAAGATGCTCAGGATGCTATCACCAAGTCAAAGGAGCGTGGTGAACAGGCAAAAATAGCCCATAAGGCGGCTAAGGAGCAGGCAGATAAAGTTCATAGAGAGGCTAAAGCACAGGCCGTTGATAAAGAGGCTGAGAAAGCAGCCGACCAAGCCCGTAAGGAAGCTCGAAATCAGGCCCAGAAAGACTATGACGAGGCTACAGCTTAATCACGGTGGTGAGAAACCCTTAAATAAGGTTAATTGATTAACAGAGCTAACGACCCATTTAGATTGTGCAACCTGTTATGAAAACCACCTGCTTGTTTATAACCTGAAGGTCATTAGTTCGAATCCGACCCCCGCTACCAAGAGAAGAAAGGGAAGCATGATGCTTCCCTTTTTCTTCAAACAACCTGGTTAACACTTAATATTATTTTAATAAACGTGAACACCTAACTCTTCACATCAACGAAAGCTCCGATTGGAGTGCACAGACCTAAACCCACATCCTCATCCATTTGCGTAATCATTTCAGCATCAGCGAGTTCGGCTATGAAGGCATTCAGCGTTCCCAGAACTGGATTACCGCCTTCCGCAAGGTGCCCACCCAATATTTTCCCCTCGTTATCCGAGAAAATGCCATGCAGGTGAATCATTGTTTCACCTTTCTCTGACTGGTGGACAACCCCCTTAAGATTAAGCAGTTCTAAAGGACCAGGTATGACCTGTGGCTCGGCTAGGCGCACGCCGTGCTTAGCCTTAGAATCGGGCACTAACAATTGATAGCTCAATTGCCGCACGTTGCCGATGCCATCGATAGCCCCGTATTTGATCCCGTTTTTTTCACAAACTGCCCTCAAACCTTGGGTGATATCGGTATGGGTTTTTAATCTTACCGGAACAAATCTGCCGCATTTACCCAGAGCATAAAAGGCACCAAGCTGTGTCATGTTGCTTTATCCTCCCTATATTTCATCGGGATTGAGTTTACAGGTGTTCCAGGAGATTGTCAACCCGCCACGAAGAAACCGTCATTAAGATAGAATTATACAATACTTGACAATTTATCATATTTTATTATATTATTTATAATTATCTAATATTTTATAACATTATATAACAAAGGTTTAGAGTTGACATTCATAACCATCAAGCAAGCGGCAGAATTAGTGCGAGTTCATCCCAACACGATACGCAACTACATCAAGGCAGGGATTCTCAAGCAATATCAGGTTAATCGCGGTTATAAAGTCCTGCTCAAGACGGAGGACATAGACAGGGCTTTTGGAAGCAGAGATAAGGCAAACAACGGAGGTAAAAAAGACTGACGGTGAGCGCAAATCAAGCGAATGCTACCAGTGAGGAGGTGTCATCATGCGCCGGTCATTTCTGAGGCTGGGAGCCTGCCCACGATGCAGGGGTGATATAATTATCGATAGGGCCTATGAGGATTCCGAGGTATGCCTGCAATGTGGTTTTCGTGGACGGGTAATACCCGCCTACCGTATTGACCCCCAGAAACGCAAGGAGAGGAAGAGGGGGTACACCCTAACGGAGCTGGACAAGGCTTTATTAACATCACAGTAAGCGCCAGCATTTTAAGCTGAGAAAACGTAATCTCTAATCTCCGCGATGAAACGCCAGACGAGGTCAATCCACAGGCGTGGTTGGCCCTCGCCCTTTGCTCCCTGCAAGTCCAACCTCCGCTACCATTAAAGATAGGTGCTTTATATAATATAGTTGTGACAGGCGCAAAGAACCGCAAATCTATTGAAAGGAGGAGGTCATGAGTTCACTGCAACAGATACTGCCTGAACCTGTCCCCGAAGCCGTGGAAAAGGCTTTCCTGGCGAAGTTATATTCCAAGATGCTCACCGGTGCTACCCCGCTGGTGAAAGCCGTCCGGGCTATTCAGGCAAAGTACGGCGACGAGGGTGTGGAGACAATTCACCAGGTGTTCAAAGAGCATGCTATGGAAAGGGGACGGAAGATGGCGCGCGAGGCAGATACCGGCACGTTATCGGCTTTCTGCTCCGCTCTGGAAGCGGGCTGTACCGGCAGCCACGAATGGCTCAAACTTGAGGACACGGAAAAACGGCAATCATATCGCTTCACGAGGTGCATGTGGGCAGAAATATTCAACGAGTTGGACGCCCGGGACATCGGTTTCTGGTGGTGTGAAGGAGATGGGCCCATGTCCTCAGCCTTCAGCTCTGCCATCGGTTTTCAGCGGACAAAGACCCTGATGGAAGGCAACGATTGCTGCGACCACATATTTTACCTCAAAGAATGAGGCATAGCTATACGGGCTGCAGCCTTCTCATGTCTCCACCACAGCTACGTTTTCATACCCTTCCGCAGCTCTTTTTGTTTGGCCACTAAATCCAAACGCGGTGGAGAAAAGACCTCAATCATGCGCAAACCTCTACTGGAGCTGCGGTTGCCGTGTTCCACACCGGAAGGTATGAGGAGTACATCACCTTCCTCAAGGTGATATAGTTTTCCCTCAACGATGAAGTCACACGCCCCATCATTAACTATCACAATCTGTTCCGGTTCATGGCGGTGAGGGGTAACATAGATATTGGGCTCCAGGGTAACAAAACTGACCGTGATTCTTTCCGTGGATACGATGTGGTTTCTAGCTCCCGGTATAAGCTCCATCACCGGCGTATTACGGTAGCGAACGACACGTTTGTTGTATTCTTCCTGAGTAGCGTAGGGCTCTTTCTTTTCCATCTTACAAATATCCCGCCTTTCTTGTCTTATGTGCCTAATCATCGACCTTAAGCGGCATGTTCCTCTCTTTGGCCCAACCCCCTTCATAAGGCGACCGGTAAAAATGGTGTAATTTCACGTTGCTCATAAACCACTGGCCATTTATTTTTTCATATTCATCGATATACATACAACTTGATATGAAACCCTTGCCATTGCTCAGGATTCCCGTGTTCATCCCGTACCAGGTCCCGTATGCCTTGTCGCCTTCAACGGTAATATCAGGCGCAACGATACGGTGACACGAAAACGCCATGTGTTTTGACATTCCGGCAAAGTATTCTTTGATTGCCTCTCTTCCTCGGAACATCCCCCACGCCTCCCCACCCCAGACAGCATCTTCAGTAAATAGCTCTGCCAGCTTTTCAACATTGAAGTTATCATCGATATATTTGGCATACCGGACCTTCAATTTTTTAATTTCCTCCAGGTCTTCCAAAGCCTGGACCCTTTTTTCTAACTCTTCTAAAGTCATTTTGGCTCTCCTTTATCTTTACTCTCTTTTTTATAGCTCTACACTACCATAATTGAGCACGGAAAGCACCTCAATTTTTTCTTTCCCGCCTGATAGGCTATAATGGCTGATTGACAGACTATCATCAGTGCAGAGGTAAAGAGCATTATGAAAGCAGCCGTTATTCATCAGGAGACAAAAAGTATTGAAATCAAAGAAGTGCCTAAGCCGACCGTCCAGCCGGGCACCCTCCTGCTCAAGACGATGTACTGTTCCATCTGCGGGTCGGACATAGAGTACCTAGACGGCGCACTTGAGGGCCTGACCAGCTTTGAAGGGCTTGCCGGGGTGATACTGGGGCACGAATGGGTGGCCGATATCGTTGCCGTCGGGGAAGGCGTCAGCGGGTGGTCGGTCGGCGACCGGGTGACATACTGCTGGACAAAACTCCCCTGCGGGGTGTGCTATTTCTGCCGTCGTTTCCTGTTCCATCTGTGCATTGGCGGTGCCCCGAGGGGCTCCGTCTTCAGTGGCCAGAGCTTCGGCGCCAGGGGCGGCGCCATGGCCGAATATTTTATCAAGCCACCACAAATGGTAGCGACCATTCCGGAAAATGTATCGCCGGAGGAAGCCTGTCTGGCTGAACCCCTCGCCACCGGCATAGGCTCGGTGAACGCCGCCGACCTCAGGCCGGGAAAGTCAGCGGTCATCTTCGGCACCGGTAAAATTGGCCTCGGCACCATGCTCTGCGCCCGGGCCAGCGGGGCCGCCCCGATTATCGTTGTTGACGTGGTCAAATCACGTCTGGACAAAGCGCGGGAGATGGGCGCCGATGTGGTACTCAACGCCAGAGAGGTCGACATTATATCTGAAGTCATAAAGCTTACCGATGCCGGCCCCGATGCCGTGCTTATCTGCGTGCGTGAGGGAGCAGTTCTGAACCAAGCGGCCGAGATGGTCAGGCTGGGCGGCACCATAGCGCTGACAGGTTTCATTAATCCCATGCAGGTAGACCCCCGGGTCTGGGTGGAAAAACAGCTGACCTTACGAGGGCATATCAGCGGCCCGGTGAAAACAGCCCTGGACCTTATGGCGCACAGGCAGGTGGATGTCAGGCCCCTGATTTCCGAGATTATGCCTTTAGAGGATGCGCAACGGGGATTTGATTCAATACGCAGCGGGCAGAACATCGCCGTGCTGCTGAAACCGTGAAAAAGGCGCTCGGATTAGTTCAAATTTAATTTTTCGGCGGCTGCATCAGCTCTATAGAGATGCCATCTGGTCCCCTGACAAAGCAGACGCCCCAGCCTGGACCGGCCACGCTCTGACCGCCCCAGTACGGCGGATTTACGAGCTCCACTCCTTTGGCGCCGAGGTCATCATACATCTTTTGAATGTCCTTCACCACCAGAGCTATGTGGCATACGCCGGGATTGCATGTTCTCAGGTCAATTTTCTGCCCTTTCGGCGCCAGATACTGGATAAGCTCAATGTTGTTGCCATCCGGAACCTTGACCACGGCCAGTCGCAGGGAGACACCGCTTATGCCCAGAATCGTCTCCGGGCGCTCTCCGCTGGTTTCGCGGACAGGCGTTGCCTCCAGGCCAAGAAGATCACAGAAAAAATGAAGGGACTTATCCAAGTCGCTGACGGTGAGACCAAAATGCTGAACACGTTCTGGCATTCCTTCCTCCTGATAACTGTAGTTCAAGAAATATCACTGACGAGCATCGTTCCAGTCAATTATTGTATAATAAGCGCGGACAATCAGGCAAAGGAGGACCGAATGGCAAAAACCTACCGCATAAGACCTCTCCTATTGACCAAGATGGAAATTGACATGGGCATTCTTCTCTATCGCTACCGTTACGGGGAAAAGTTCATGTCCCCCGCTTACTGCTGGTACATTGAGGGGGCTGACCAGCATATCCTTATTGATACCGCCACCGATGCCGACCTGGCCACAAGCTACCGCGGCTTTCCCGCCGAAAAAGTCACCACGTTTGAAGAGGCACTGGCCGGTCTGGGGTTGAAGCCGGACGACATCGACCTGGTCATCCAGACCCACCTCCACTGGGACCACTGCGCCAACACCGCCAAGTGCACGAACGCCCGGGTGCTGGTCGACGAGACAGAGCTACATTTTGCTTTGGCGCCCCACCCGCTCACCGGCCTCAGCTACCGCAAGGACCTCCTCAAGGACCTCAACTTCGTATTGATTAACGGACATTATGAAGTCGCCCCTGGCATTGAACTTATCCCCGCCCCCGGCCACTCCCCCGGGACAATGGCGGTGGCCATCAATACCGATAAAGGAAAGGCAATAATCACCGGCTTCTGCTGCGTCAGGGAGAATTTCTACCCGCCGGAAGAACTGAAAAAGTTGATGCCGGTGATAACGCCCGGGACACATACCGACACCCTGGCCGCCTACGAGAGCACCCTCCGCATAAAAGGGCTGGCTGACATACTGATACCAATACATGACCCGTCGTATGCGGATGTCCCGAGTATCCCTTAAGAATCGCCTTAATAAAGCACTAGGCAGGCTAAAATGAGAGAAGGCACAGTACACAGGCTTGAAGCACGTATCTACTACTACACATTTGGACCAAATGAGCCGGCGCTGCATGTGCAAAGCGGCGATGTAGTTGTGGCGCGGACGCGAGATGCCGGCGGCTTCAACGAGAAAATGGAGCCGATGCCGGAAGAAATGAAGCAGCACCGCGCCGATACCCTGCTCAGCGAACGGAACCCGCAGGTCGGCCCTGTCTATGTTGAGGAAGCCGAGCCCGGCGATACACTGGCGGTGGCCATCCAGCGTATCAAGCTCAACCGCGATTCCGCCTGGTCAAGGCACCGCTCACATTTCGGCAGCCTTACCGGGGAAGCTCCAGGCAAACAACTGTTCCTGAACGAACCTATACCGGAAGCCAAATACGACTGGCAGCTTGACTTGAAGAAAAATACCGGCGTTCTGGAGCTGAAATCGAGCCGGCGGAAACGAATTGAAATACCGCTGCACCCGTTTCTCGGCTCCATCGGCGTTGCCCCTCGCTTCGGTCGCGTTGAGACTTCGCTCGTGCCCGGTGAGTTCGGCGGTAATATGGACTGCATTGAAACCAGAGAGGATACCATATTGTACCTGCCGGTATGGGTACGGGGCGCTTACTTTTCCTTCGGCGATGTCCATGCCGCCCAGGGTGACGGCGAGCTCTGCGGCGTGGCACTGGAAACGACCGCCGAAGTTACGGTAAAGCTGGATGTCCTGAAAGGGAAAAACATTGACTGGCCCCGCCTTGAGGACGAGACGCATATCATGACCACCGGCAGCGGCCAGCCGCTGATGGACTGCGTCCGCATTGCGACGGTGGAACTGGTCAAGTGGCTGGTTGATGACTATGGCTTTGAGAAATGGGAGGCCTTTCAGGTTATATCCCAGGCGGGTACCATGCGCATCGGCAATGTCGTCGACCCCAACTATACCGTGGTCGCCAAGTTCCCGAAGCAATACCTGCCCGAATAAATATCAAATGGGAAAGGCCTCCATTTGAATAACTTGACAATACAACAGGCAAGGGAATACGATTTATTTTACCTGCATAAGACATTTAGGGAGGTTATACCTTAGCGATGGTTGCCAAAACAGGTTATTCTCCGGAATCAATCAAGAAGCTGGAAGACATGGCCAGACAGCTCCGCATTGATGTTGTTGAGATGACCCACTGCCGGGGTCAGGGCCATCCGGGAGGCTCGCTCTCGCCGGCGGAGATTATGTCCGTCCTCTTTTTCCATCATTTGCAGCTTGACCCCAAGAAACCACAATGGGAAAACCGCGACCGCTTCATCCTGAGCAAAGGTCACGCCTGCGCGATTCTATATGCGGCACTGGCACGCAGAGGATTCATGCCATTTGAGGAGCTGGAAACATGGGGCTGCATAGGCAGCCGTTTGCAGGGACACCCGGACCGACAAAAAACCCCCGGCGTTGAAATGACCACCGGTTGTCTGGGACACGGCATCAATATCGGCGCTGGCCTCTGCCTGGCGGCAAAGCTCAAAGGTCTTGATTATCATACCTACGTGCTGCTGGGGGACGGGGAACTGCAGGCCGGTGTCCTGTGGGAAGGAGCCATGCTCGCGGCCAAGTATAAACTGTCCAGACTAATCGCCATCGTTGACTGCAATGGTGTCCAGCTGGATGGCACCACAGAAGAGATTATGTCGCTGGAACCGCTGAAGAGCAAGTGGGAATCTTTTGGCTGGGCTGTCCTTGAAATCAACGGTCACAGCGTGTCCGAAGTACTGGAGGCGCTGGACAAAGCCCGTGCCGACAGCGATAGACCCACCGTTATCATCGCCCATACGGTTAAAGGTAAAGGAGTATCCTTCATGGAAGGGAAAGCCTCCTGGCACGGAAAGGGCATCAATAATGAAGAGTACCAGCAAGCAATGGAGGAATTGAAGCAAAATGTTTAAACTGGATAATACGCGGCAGATATTCGGAGAGGCACTGGCCGAATATGGCACCAAAAATAAAAAGGTCGTGGTGCTGACGGCTGATGTATCTGCCTCCGTTATGACCACCTTTTTTGCGCAAAAGAACCCGGAACGCTTTTTCAACGTCGGCATCGCCGAAGCCGGCATGATAGATACCGCAGTAGGCTTTGCCCTGAACGGCATGGTTCCGTTCGCCAGCACCTTCGCCGCGCTCCTCCTGCGAGCCACGGAGCAAGTCAGGACCTGCGTTGCCTATGCCAACACCAATGTTAAAATAATCGGCAGTTTCGCCGGCCTGTCCGACGCCAAGGATGGCGCCACCCACCACTCCATCATGGACCTCGCCATATTCCGCGCCATGCCCAATATGACCGTCATCGTGCCTTCGGACAGCATTGAAGCCAAGAAGGTGATACCCCTTATAGCCGAGCATGAAGGGCCGGTCTATATACGCATCAGCCGCGCCGAGATGCCCATTATCTTTGATGAAAACCACAAAATGGAAATCGGCAAGGGCGTCGTGATGCGCGATGGCAGCGACGTCACCATAATTGCCAACGGTCATCTGCTCAGTCGGGCACTTGAGGCTGCGGACCAGTTAAACTCCCGGGGAATAAAGGTAAGAGTGGTAAACATGCACACGGTCAAGCCTCTGGATATGCCACTGCTGAGAAAATGTGCCCAGGAGACAGGCGCCATAGTTACTGCTGAAGAGCACTCCATAATCGGCGGTCTGGGCGGCGCTGTGGCTGAGGCCATCGCGGACGAAATCCCCGTGCCGGTAAAACGGGTGGGCGTCGCGGACAAGTTCACCGAATCCTCCAAAGAGCTGGACCCCCTGTTAGATAAGTACGGCATGGCCGTTGCCGATATCGTAAGAGCCGCCCAGCAGGCGATTAAGCAGAAATAAGCCGACCTTAAACCCGGCCTTCATTAGAGACGACATGAAACTCCAGCGTCTGGAGCGTATCCGGCTCGACCACGTCCCAGCAGACCAGCCGGGCCTTTCCCTGTACCTCGGCCACAACATCGGTATAAGTCCGGTACTGGCCCCGCCGCAGCAAGTAGTTGTCAAAGAACCACAGCCCGGCGCCGGGCACGTTGAAAGCACAAACCGTATGGCTCTTGCGCACCGGCCTGAGCATTGCCGTAATCAACACCGGCTTTAACTCCGGCTGCCATTGTTTCAGTAATGCCGCGGCCAGCACGGCGAAGCCATCGCAATCATCCTTCTTTTTCGCCCAGACTGTCTGCGGATAGCTGACGGCATCAAAGAGATGGAAAAGGCCATCCATGGTCCAGGTCACCTGTTTGAGCAAGGTCTCAATTTGCTCAAGGGAGTCAGCCACCGGCAGAGGCTTCTCCTCATACTTACCCTCAAACCGTTTCCGTCGCCACCGGGACCAGCGGTATCTGCCCCGCCGCAGCCAGTAGATTAAGAAACTGTCCATAAATGTCATCAACACGTATGCCGCGACGGTAAGAAATACAGCAATGCCGGCGGCAATGACAGCCCACATATAACCCGGCATCTCCACGGGAGGTGTTTCCCGTGGCACGAAGACAACCTCCGGCGGCGGCGTTGTCGGCGGCAGTTCTATCGGCGGGGATGGAACCACCTGCGCGGGCGTTGGCGGTATGCTGATGACTGGCGGCGGGGGACGCTCGACAATGACCGCTGGCGTTACCACCAGCGACTCAACATGAAAGGTGCGGGGCTCGGACGCAATACGGAAGGATGGTTCCGTGATACGCACTCTCCAGTAATAGGTCGTATTCGCAGAAAGGCTAACCTGCGTGGCGCCGGTAGCCTGCGGGCCGACAAATACCACCATCTGCGTGCTGTTACTGGTTACCGTTATACTGGCAACCTTCATTGTGAACTCCTCGTCCTGGGCGATGGCCAGCTCGTATTCTGTAGCGTCGAGCGTTCGTTGCCAGCGGAATGTTATATCCTCAGCGATTCCGGTTACCTGATTAACCGGGCTGATATAGTCGTCGTCCGGTTCTTTCAAAACCAGCTTCGCCATAGCATCTTTAATATGGTAAAGCCGCTGGTTATCATTTGTCTTTATAGCCCACAGCCCGCCACCATCGCTCAGTTTCAGCGCCTGCGGCCGGGCATCGAAAACAACATCTGGGTCGGCTACATCTGTTGTCTTGGTGGTACCCCTGGACTCCCAGCTCGCCGAGGACTGAGAGGCACCAGTGGGCACCAGGCACTGCCACAGCCAGCTCTGTTTTGTGCTCGCATTGTATTCCAGGGCGTACAGCACATTATCCTCAACAGCCAGGCCGTAAATCCCGCCGCTCAGATTACCCCGGAAAATATCCGCCCAGCTGGCGCTGCTGCCTATCTTCCAGCGCATAATATTCCGGCCGGACTCGCTGCTGGCAGCATAGATTATCCTGTTGCTGGCGAAGTTATTATCGGGAATAACCTGCACCCTGCCAGTGCTGCTGTTGGGTAGCGCCGGAAGTCTTCCCCATGAAGAACCGCCATCCATGGAATATGCTACGCGACCGTCAGCGCTGCCCACAAACACAACGGCGGTGCCCCCGCTGACAATCATGTGGCCGGTATCTTCCTCAAGCTTGCCGGAAACATTGGTCGAAACAACGGCATCCCAGACAAGGCCAGAAGAAGGCGTCCTGACCACCTTCCCCTCTTCGTTGAGCACATAGGCTGTGCTGGCGCTCTCCACCGCCAGGTCCTGAACATCAAGCGGACAGGCGCCCGCCACCCATTCCCTGTCGCCACCATCGGTGCTGCAGTAAATTCTATCACCGCCTTTTTCCGCGAGGTAAACTACCTCTGAATCGCCGGGAGCCAGCCTTACGACATAACTGCCGGTATCCTGCTGACTGAGCACACGTTGCCATGAGGATTTTCTGCGCCAGAGGCTGAGGTCATTCCCGTCATCGCTCGCCAGGTAAAGGGTCTCACCGTTCTCTGAAACGGCCAGGTCGCTCAAGTTACTCAACTTCGTGTCAACCAGACTCACGTCCTGGAAGGCCCGCCCGCCATCTTCTGAAACGGCAAAGGCGCTCTCATCGCCTGACGTCCCCGCCACTATCAAATCCCCCACCCAGACAACGACAGCTCTGTTCTCCCCTCCCGGCCCCTTCATTGCGTCATTTGGTCTAATAGCTGGCAGCCTGGCCAGGGGGTTGGCGCTGCGATAGACCGTGTTATCATCATAGGCCCCGGCAACGAGGGTACCACCATCAAAGGCGATACTGTGCACATTAATGCCGGTTAAAAGTGATTCGCAGGTTGCGTCTCCGACGCGATAGATACCTCCGGTTGCCCCATCACCGTCACCGGCCAGGCCAATAAAGGCAATGTGGCTGTCTCTTTCGCCGGCAATGTAGTCGGGAGACAGCGCTATTGAGGCGGAAGCAAGCGGGCTGGCATTGCCATATTCAAGTATGGTCACCGGATAGTCGGCAAACCCGGCCTCAACATTCCACGCCTGAGAGGCGAAGCTGAAAACTTGCAGATGCACATGATTATCATCGGTTTCGCCGACGGCTACCAGAACATCATCTTCCGTAAAATTCAGGGAAAGGGCCAGTGCCCGGATACTTCTCGTCTCCATATACCCAGGCAGGGAACTGGTTTCCCGCCACACCGTTTTCGCCGACTCAATGGCACAGTACCAGACATTGCCCACCCCACCAGCCTCCTCCCCGGCAACTGCCAGATAATGCGTTCCGTCGCTGGCGACGGAAATGGCAATGCTGTGGATTATGCTGGCGACGTTGCCGTGTTCTTCCTTGACTTCGCCTGCGGAATGCCAGGTCATACCACCGTCGGCGGTGTAATAAACCACGGGGACAATGGCCCTGGCCACCGCCGCCACATCGGCGTTATCCGGTGCCACCGCCACCAGGTCGGCGGCAATGTCAAGGCTCTGCGCCACCCAGCTTGCGCCGGTATCGTTCGATTTGAATAAATATCTGCCGGCTATGCTGTTACCGGGCGCAGCGTATATGGTAGCGCCG
This sequence comes from uncultured Dehalococcoidaceae bacterium, assembly GCA_964493435.1. Lineage (GTDB taxonomy): Bacteria > Chloroflexota > Dehalococcoidia > Dehalococcoidales > RBG-16-60-22 > E44-bin89. Next base: position 15,347 of record CAZBMB010000008.1, read on the forward strand.
TCAGCAGCCACAGCCAGGTCACGCACGTCAACGCCGGGAGGCCCGATCTGGTAACCTTCCGTGCCGGGGATGGACACGGCTGTCCATGATGGCGCTGAGGCTGAGGCCGGCAGTGCCGATGACAGCAGGCTGGCCACCAACATGATAACCAGCCCCGTGATTCGCAATACTTTGATTCCCATCACCCCACCGTCCGCCTGAATTACGCCGCTAAAGCGTCTGGATATCTTTAACCGCGGAGGTGCAGAATCTCACGCGCCTCGTCTGGAGTGGCTATCTCCAGATTCAGCTCCCGAGCAATGCGCTCTGTTCTCGCCACCAGTTCAGCATTGTTCTTGGCCAGCCGACCCGGCGCGTAGAAGACGTTATCTTCAAGGCCAACCCGCGGGTTTCCACCGAGCAGCATAGCCATCGTGGTCAGCGGCAGTCCAGCTTCACCACCGGCAGCGACATTGAAAATTGACCCTTCCGGCAGCCGTTCCACCAAGGCCGTGAGGTTCTGCCAGGTACCTCTCAGCGTCCCCTGCGCCGGCAAATTCAGGCCGATATCCATAACGTAAGGTCTGTCCACCAGCCCTTTTCTGATAAGATTTTCGGCTTCTTCTAGACAGCTGAAGTTCAGGATGGCAATTGCCGGTTTTACGCCCAGTTCCTGGGCACGCCGGGCGGTTGCCTCTATCTCCGACCTTTTATAGATAAAAGGCGTCTCAACGCCCTTGACCGGCATTATCATCATAAATGTATTCAGCGAGGCCATCTCCGGCTTCAGCGATAAGGGAGCAATACGCTCCTCATTGGGCAGCGTGGGCCCGCCACCCGTGCTCAACTCCACAATCAGGTCGCTGGCGCTCTTGATACCCCCGTGGATTTCCCGAAATACATCCAGAGACATGGTGTTTTTGCCGGATTTATCGCGGGCGTGTACATGCACGATTGCCGCACCCGCCTCCCGGCATTGCAATGCCTGTTCGATAATCTCCCCCGGTTGTTCCGGCAGGTTGGGATTGGCCTCCTTACCATGCCCGGCCCCGGTCAATGCCGCCGTGATGATTATTTTTCGCATATTCAGAGATTACTTTCCCTTCTCGCTACACACGGTAGGCGATGCCCTCTATCTCCACCACCATCTCCGACCTCGCCAGCGCGGCGACTATAACCGTCGAGCGGGACGGCAGGTCCTTGGTGAAATAGGTCCGGTATACTTCATTCATCTTAGGGAAATCCTCGGCCCTGGTCAGGAACACGGTGGTCTTAATGACATCGTCCAGCGATGCGCCGGCCGCCTCAAGGACTCTCTTCATGTTATCCAGTACCCGCCCGGTCTGGGCTTCAACTCCCTCCAGCTTGTTACCATCGCTATCGACATGTCCAACCTGACCGGAAACAAAAATGTAGTCGCCCGCCTTGACGGCCGGGGAATAGGGAACGCCCGGAAGCGCCCCGGGTACCGTTATAACCTGCTTGGCCATATCATACCTCCTTTGAACCCCGGTTTTTATATCTTCTGCCCGGTACGAAATCCCTCGCTGATGGCATCACGAATGGTGCGCGGTTCAACGCAGTCGCCAATACGATAGACTTCCGCTACCTTGCCTTTTATAGCCTCGTAAAGCCCGGTGTCCGGCACGGAGCCAGCCGCCAGAATTACGGTATCGGCTTCTATGGTTCTTTGCTCACCATCTCTGGTGGTTACGATGACACCTTTGGGACCAACGCCATTATATCTGACCTCACGGAGCAAAGTCACGCCTTTGTCCAGAAGCCGGCTGAGGAAAAAGTCCCGGACGGTGGGGCCGACACCGGTCGCCATCTCTGAGCCGCGGCGCATCACGGTAACCTCTTTGCCCTTGTCCGCCAGGAATTCCGCCGTTTCACAACCCACCAACTCGCCGCCGATTATAGCCACCTTTTTGCCGACCTTTGCCTTCCCCTCCAGAACATCCTCCGCCTGGACGACCTGAGCCTTGTCCAAGCCGGGAATATCGGGGACGAGTGGTTTAACACCGGTGGCCACAACAACCACATCGGGATTAAGTTCAGAAATCGCCGCTGCCGTAGCTTCCTTGCCAGCCTGAACATTGACACCGAGTTTCTGGAGCTGCTTCTCCAGATATTGATAAAGCGGCGCGATTCTATCCTTGTGCGGCGGTATCGCCGCCGTAATTAGCTGTCCGCCTAAGCGGGATTCTTTTTCCCACAGCGTTACCTTATGGCCCCGCAGGGCAGCTACCCTCGCCGCTTCCATGCCCGCCGGGCCGCCGCCAATGACGAGGACTTTCTTTGGCTTTGCCGTCGGCACAATCTCGCTCTCGTTCTCACGTCCCAGAGTGGCATTTACGGAGCAGCGTATGCCCACCACCTCCGGATTGCGGATATCATCGCGGCAGCTGTTACAAATTATACAGGGGGTTATATCATCCGTCTTACCCGAAGCTACTTTATTGGCCCATTCCGCGTCAGCGAGCATCGCCTTGCCGATGGCGATAAGGTCCGCCTTGTCTTCTTTCAACATCCGTTCACCGTCTTCGGGCGTTATCCTGCCGACGGCAATTACCGGTATTGAAACCGCTTTCTTGATTCCTTCGTCCAGTTCTTCAAGAATCGCCGAAGTAAAGGTGGGCGTGGTACGATTTGTCGGTGTCGTCGGTCCCCATGACGTTACGTGTATTGCCGCCAGGCCGGCGTCCTGCGCCATGCGTGCCGTTTTCTGCGCATCTTCCAGAGTTATCCCTTCAACACCGTATTCCTTGCCGTCCATGCGGCACCACACCGGATAGTCCTCACCCACGGCTTCTTTTACCGCGGCTATGGTTTCCAAGAGGAACCGCGCCCGGCGCCGCACGTCGCCACCATAATCATCCTTCCGCTTATTTGAAGTTGGTGACAGGAACTGGTCAATAAGATAGCCATGCGCACCATGAAGCTCCACACCATCAAACCCGGCCATTTTGGCCCTGAGTGCGGCATCGGCGAAATAGGCTACCGTTTCGGCAATTTCCTCAACCGTCATTTCCTTGGGGGTTTCCCCGGTCGTGCCGGGGAGCGGTGAGGGAGCGATGGGTTGCAGTCCGTTAAGGTCTGAGCTGGCCACACGACCGCCGTGGTGAAGTTGAACGGCAATCTTGGCACCATGCTTGTGAACGGCGTCGGTCAGCTCTTTTAACTTGGGAATGAACTTGTCATCACTGATGCCGATCTGATTGGCGAATGCCCACCCCTGCCGGTGGACATAGGTCGCTTCAACGATAATCAGTCCGGCGCCACCCCGGGCGCGGGCTTCATAGTAGTTCTTGCTACGCTCAGTGACGAAGCCGTCATCGGCAGCGTACCTGGTGACCATCGGCGGCATAACCACCCGGTTTTTGAGTTCCATACGCCCGATACGGAAGGGTTCCCAAAGTTTTCTACTCATAGCAAAGATACCTCCTAATATGTCTGTTCAAGCACTATTCTACTTTGAAGGCAGCTGTGATGCTGCCCATTCAATGCCCAGTTCCCCAAGCCTGCCGGGTGTCGGGATACCGTTGGGCCAGCCCATCATATCGTAATATAGTTTCTTGCTTTCCTCAAACGCTTTGGGGTCGAGCGCCACCTTGAGCGGCCCGGAAGGATGGGGGGCGAAGAAGCGCTTGGGCATGGTGTCGTCTTTAACGGTAAAACCTTCTCTTAGATTGAAGATTCGCGCCAGGTTTACGAACCGTTCGCCCACCTTCAGCAGCTCGAAGAACGTGGTATCCCAGCCGGTGACCGCCCTGACCAGCTGCGTGAGGCGGTCCAGGCCAACGAAACTCAAGGACATGACGAAGTAGCAGCAGACCGCGCAGTTCAGGAAGTGAATGAATTCGGTGTAATATTTGAGCAGCCTGATTTTGGCCGCAGACAGGTCGTCGGCCGCCATTGGCTCCAGTATACCAACCGGGTAAAACATCTCCAGCATAGGGCCTACATTCGTGTAGACCGTGTCGTGTATGTTATGGCAGTGGTCGGCGCCGGTGGGAGATATAGCATAGCCCACACCCATGCCCTGCTTCAGGCGGGGCTCATGCATGGGCAGTTCCTGCCCCTTGATATGCATGGCATACTGCTCGGCTGCAGGGCCGATTTTCTTGGCCACCCGCGCCGCGCCCTCAGCCAGCGTATCGCCAAAGCCCTGGCGCAGCGCAATCTGCTCCACCATCTGCAGCATGGCCTCGCTATTGCCGAAGCGGAGCTCCGCTCCTCCAGTATCTTTAGCACTCAGCAACCCGTTTTCAAAGCACTCCATGGCGAAAGCGATGGTCGCCCCGCAGGAGATGGTATCCAGCCCATAGGCATTCGCCAGCTCGTTTCCCTTGGCAATGGCGGGCAGGTCGGTGATGCCGCAGTCCGAGCCCATGGCGGCAATCGTTTCATACTCTGGGCCGCCGTAGCGCGGGTCGACCTTATACGGCTTGTCCACCTTCACCTCTCGTTTGCACTGCACCGAGCAGGCGAAGCAGGCCCTTCGCTTCACGAAAATCGTGTCCAGCATGGCCTGGCCATCTATCTTGTTGGCGCCTTTAATTGAGCCAAGCTGAAAATTGCGCGTCGGCAGGCCTCCCGCCGGGTCAAGAGCCGCCACCACCCGTGCCGTACCGAAATCATGCATTCCCTTATTGGTTATCGGCGTGTTATCAGCAATCCACTTGGCGATATCCTTGAACGCGGTGGCATCAGCAATTCCCACGCGCTGGTGTCCGCGGACGGCTATTGCCTTCAGTTTCTTGGAGCCCATCACTGCCCCCATGCCGGTCCGGCCGGCCGCGGCATCAAGGTCATTCATGACAGCGGCAAACCTGACCAGGTTCTCTCCGCCGGGACCGATATAGGCCACCTTGATGTTTTTATCGCCGAGCTCGCCACGGATGGCCTCCTGGCACTCCAGCGCCTTCATCCCCCAGAGGTGACGAGCATCTTTGAGCTCGGCCTTGCCGTCCTGAATGGAAAGATAGACCGGCTTTTCCGCCTTCCCTTCAACCACTATGGCGTCAAAACCAGCCATTTTCAGCTCCGCCCCCCAGTAGCCTCCGGAATCGGCCTCGCCGTACCCTCCGGTCAGCGGTGACTTGCCGCCGACGCTGTGCCGACCACAGCCTCCGGCCGGCGTCCCGGTCAGCGGACCAGCGGCGAAGATGAGTTTATTATCAGGGCTCAATGGCTCGATGCCAGCCTTGCACTCCTTGAGCAGAAAATAACTGATGAAACCCTCGCCGCCGAAATACTGGCGGTAGAAATGGTCGGGATATTCTTCCGTCTTGATACGTCCTGCAGAAAGGTCAACCCTCAGTATCTTGCCGTTGTATCCGTTTGGCATGTACTACCTCCTCACTGAAAAATCTCGCCCATTAGTATAAGACAAAGACCAGAAAGCCGCAACAATATCCAGAACTGATGAACCACCTGCTTTTGACAAGCTGGAAGAAAACGCTATCTGCTTGATATAATAGTGGATGGCGCGGAGGAGCCTATAATGGCAAATGCAATCAGACTGCCGCAGCTTGTCGGCAACAGGACGCAAGAGCTGGCGCTACCCGTCCCCGATGGCTGGCAGGTTGAGACGTGCCTCATGGCCGGCTATAACCACCCCGCTATGAACCCCGGTGAGATTAGAGCCGCCCTCGATAAGCCGATAGGCACCCCAAGGCTCAGGGAACTGGCCAGAGGGAAAAAGGAGGCGGTCATAATCTTTGACGATCAGACACGGGCGACCAGAGCGGCCGACATCGCGCCCCTGGTACTTAAAGAGCTGTCCGAAGCGGGCATTGCCGATGACAGCATACGATTTGTCTGCGCCCTGGGTCTGCACGGCCCCATGTACCGCCAGCATTTCGTTCAGAAGCTGGGTGAGGAAATCGTCGCCCGATTTCCCGTTTACAACCACAACGCCTTCGACAACTGCACCTACACCGGCACCACCAAAACTTATGAAACAAAAGTCTACGTAAATGAAGAGGTAATGAAATGCGACCTGAAAATCGCCATCGGTCAGGTGGTGCCGCACCACATTGCCGGCTTCAGCGGTGGGGGCAAGATAATTTTGCCCGGCATCGCCTCTTATGAGACCATTCAGTACAATCACATGATGGGACATAAAAGTCGAGAGCAGCATGCGGATAATCCGGTATTAGGTATGGGCATTTATGACCACAATCCCCTGCGCCGAGATATAGACGAGGCTGCCCGGCTGGTGGACGTGGACTTCCTCATTAACTGCCTGATAAACGGGCGCGGGGAGACGGCGGCACTCTACGCCGGCGACCTGCTTGCCGCCCACGGTGCCGCCGTGCAGGCCGCGAAAGTACATTACCTGACGCCAGAGGTAAGAGAGAAAGATATCGTCATCGCCAACACCTCTTCCCCGAACAATGTGACCTCAATCGGCCTGCACATCTCCTTTCCAGCGGTGAGCGACCGCGGCGGCGATGTGGTGTTAATCGCCAATTACCCGGAAGGGCCTGTTGCTCACTACCTCGGCGGTCGCTGGGGCAAAGACACCTGGGCAATTCAGCACCGGCGGGTAATGATACCGGAGAAGGTGAAGCGACTTATCGTCCACAATGAATACCCGCACCCGGGCAGCCACTGGTTTGACGACGATGCCAGGATTATTTATTGTAGTAAATGGGATGAAGTCCTGCAGCTTCTTCGGGAGACACAGACGGAGAACCCGAAGGTTGCTGTCTTCCCGAATGCTGAAATACAATATAGTCTGTAATATCTTTAGAGGAGTTCATAATGTCAAATATACTGAAGCTGCCGCAACTCGCCTGGTATGGAACCAAAGAGCTGGAACTGCCTCTGCCGGATAACTGGCAGGTTGAGATGGGCTACATGGCCGGTTATGACCACCCCACCCTGAGCCCTGACCAGATTCGGGAAGCCATCACCGGCAAACTCATCGGCTCACCACCGCTGCGGGAGCTGGCCAGAGGGAAAAAAGAGGTGGCTATCATCTTTGATGATATGACCAGGGTGACCAGAGTGGCCGATTTTGTTCCCTTCGTGCTGGAAGAACTGGCCGCCGCCGGTATACCTGACAGCAGCATTCGCTTCATCGCCGCGCTAGGCTGCCACGGGGCTATGAACCGCATGGACTTCGTGAAGAAGCTCGGCGAAGAAACCCTGGCCCGCTTCCCGGTCTACAACCACAACCCCTTCGCCAACTGCACCTATGTCGGCACTACCAAGACCTACGGCACCAAGGTCAGCGTGAATGACGAGGTTATGAAGTGCGACCTGAAAATAGCCATCGGGTCGGTCGTGCCCCATCCCAGCACCGGCTTTGGCGGCGGCGGTAAAATCATCCTCCCCGGGGTAACCTCTTTTGAGACCACGGAATACAACCACCAGATGTTCCGCCAGGCTATGTTTAAGAAAGGGCCCCAGTACACGGGCCACGGAGCATACGAAGGCAACCTGGGACGCCTGGACATAGAAGAGGCGGGCGATTTGGCCGGCCTTGACGTCCTCATCAACTGTCTGGTCAATATGTGGGGGGAAACGGTGGCGGTCTATGCCGGGGCGCTGAGACCGACCTATGAAAAAGCAGTTGCGGAAGCCAAGAAGCATTACCTGACGCCAGCGCTGGTCAATAAAGATATCGTCATTACCAATGCCTTCGCCAAAGCCAATGAAGCCTGGATCGGCCTGTCCATCGCCTTCCCGACGTTGAAGCCAGAAGGAGGCGACATCGTTGCTATCGCCAACCACCCGGAGGGTCAGGTGACACACTACCTGCTGGGACCATTCGGGGAGATGACCTGGGGCCCGCTGCGACGGGAACGCAAGATTCCCTCTCAGGTCAACCGCATCATTGTCTACACGGAATACCCTGACCTGCAGAGCCGTAGCTGGTTCGGTGGCAAAGAGAAAGCGCTGTTTTTAAATCGCTGGGGTGATGTACTGAAGGTGCTCAAGGAAAGAAACAGTGGCGGTGCCTCCGTGGCGGTTTACCCCAATGCCGAAATTCAGTACCGCCGATAAAAGGGACGTTCGGGACGCATCAGAGCATGCAGCTCCCCCCGTCAACGCTTAACGTCTGACCCACCATATATGTTGACTCGTCTGAAGCCAGAAACAGGACTACATCTGCCACTTCTTCAGGCCGCCCCCACCTTTTTAAGACAATGCTCTTGGTCAGCTCTTCAAGAAATTCGTCAAACTTAGGGTCCTTTTGTCGATTTTCTTTGGTGATAGGTGTCTCAATGGTAGCGGGAGCCACACAATTGATTCTTATATTATACGGGGCCATAGCCACAGCCAGCGATCTGGTCATAGCAATAACCCCCGCTTTGGTCACACTGTAAAGCACCGCCATTGGCCTGGGATTTCTCCCCGCGATGGATGAAATATTGACCACCCTGCCGTATTGCTGCTCAACCATATGGGGCAGGACCAGATGACAGAAACGCAGCCCGACGGTCAGGTTGAGCTCAATGCTCTGCTGCCAGAATGTTTCATCAGTCTCCAGAAAGGGTATGGTTTTAACAAAGCCAATATTATTCACCAGGATATCTATTTTGCCGAAGTCGCTGGCAATTTTCTCAACGAATTGTTTCACCTGTTCCCTGTCGGTAGCGTCTACTTTCATGGCTACTGCCTGACCGCCCTCGGCCTCTATCTCCTTAACCGTGTTTTTCCCTTCCCCCTCCAGAATGTCCGGGATAGCCACAATGCCACCTGCTCTGGCAAATGCCTTGGCAATCGTTTGGCCAATACCACGAGCACCCCCGGTAACAATAACAACCCTGTCTTTGAACCTCACGGTTTCTCTGGTCATCTCTAAAAACCTCCTGCGATCTGAAAACGATGCCTGTCTTTACTCAATATTTATATGCAGCAGCGTTCTGGCCAGGTAACCGATGAGGAAGGCCAGCGCCGCCACACCGAAACTGGCCAGCGCCATCTCGGAAAAGCGCCTGCGGAAAGAAATCTCTCTGGCCACCGATATATAGAAGCTGAACAGGAAGACCACCAGGATGGCGTTGAAAATCATGACGCCCAGCGCAATATATACATTAGCGAAGATGAAATAGGGAAACAGCAGCAGGACGAAGGTGATGATATTGGCCACGCTGCCATAAAGAACCGCCTTAATGGGACTGCGACCGCCCGTGCCCGACTTTGCTCCCAGGTACTCGGTGCTGGCCACGGATAGCACCATCGCCGCCCCGGTAATCAGTCCGGCGAGTATAATCAGTTTCGATTCCGGCAGAGCCAGCGTCAGCCCCGCCAGCGTTCCGGTGAGTTCCACCAGCGCCACGTTCAGTCCCCGCACCACATCCGCCGCATAGAGGAGTCGCTCCTCATCAATCAAGCGGATAAGCTCACGTTCGTGACGGTGCTCATCGTTAGCAATCTGAGAAGCCTCCGGCACAAACTGGGCGATTTCAGCATAGGCCAGCTGCGCCTTCTCCTCGCCCTCTTCCATGAGCTTGATGCCGAAGGTAAGGCCGAAAACGCGTGAAATGATATAGTAAAGCCATATCTTAAGCCGGCTCGGGCTGGCTTTCTCTCCGGTATGTTCCTGCCAGAGGTTATGGTGTCCCAGTTCATCTTTGGCGATGCGTCGGAGAACGTTTTGATTGTGAGGGTTTTTCACCGAACTCGCCAGCCTCCGGTAGATGAAATATTCGGTGATTTCCCCCCTCTGCATGGTCAGGATTTTGGATTTTACATCTGATGGCAAAGTTGACATGGTTGAAAACAATATTATGTAAATTAATCAATGGCCAGCGGCTGCGCTGCTGGATAGCATCCCCGTAGCTGCTCTGATAATCCTATCCGGCTCTGCCGACCGAGCTACTTCCAGGGCCTGTCTTTCTCTTTAAGAGTATCAATGAGCGCATCAAGGGTGATTGCGGCCAGTGTCAGCGTTGAGAAGTGTCCCTGGGCGCTCAGTCTCGTGGCCAGCTTGGCCACGACTTCATTGCTCGGCGCTTCCACGATGTTCACAAAATCGTACTGTCCGAGCAGTGCGTACTGATCCAGGATTTTAATTCCCATAAACTCCACTTCTTTATTAAACCCCCGTAATATTTCGGGGTCATCCTGAAGTGCTCTACGTCCTGTATCAGTAAGGGTAGTCAGCATCATGTATACCGGCATGATGTTCTCCTCCCAATGAAATATATAAGCGTATTATGTGGTTACGGACTGCCGTTGTCAATCCTTTCTCGTCGGAAGAGCACCGCTCTTATCAGCAGTCTCATGTTTCCAGCGCAATGCTCTAGGCAATAAAAAGGCGCCGGCAGCAGAATATATCGCCTCGCCAGCGCTCTCTTTGGGCACAGATAGCATATGAGCTACGGTGATTGAGTTTTCCCTCCTTAATCAAAACCTGTTGATATCAAATGGTTTTTTTCACGCATTTGCCAAACGCACATACATAGCCAGAAGGGCATTCAGTGTCTATCCTGCATAACAACTCCCCTTCTTTCGGGCTCAATTCTTTCTCCATCTTCACCACTATTTCCCTTAACTCCTTGCTCAATTCCTCGTTATTTCTTTCCTTTTTGGTGAACTCCACGCTGACCACCCCCTTCCTGCCTGACTGTACCTCATGTAAGCCTTATTTTGTCTTAAACATTAAACAGGTCTATCAGATAAGTGCTATTATAGCCCTATTTTCCTGATTGTCAATACCTGCGGTTACACCTGTTTCCGCTCATATCATTATCTCCCGTCAGGTCGCTGTTCTGTAAGGACAAATTTCTGATATAATATGGCGGTAATGAAAAGGCTTCTATCCGGAAATGAGGCTCTTGCCCTGGGGGCCTATCACGCTGGCGTCAAGGTTGCTGCCGCCTACCCGGGAACGCCAAGCACTGAGATTCTTGAAGCCATCGCCCGCTTTGATGACGTCTACGCCGAGTGGTCGACGAACGAGAAGGTGGCGATGGAGGTGGCGCTGGGAGCTTCATACACCGGCGTCCGCGCCATGGCATCGATGAAGCAGGTGGGGCTGAACGTGGCCAGCGACCCTTTCATGGCGGCCGCGACCACGGGCGTGGATGGTGGTCTGGTGGTAATCTGCGCCGACGACCCCGGAGCGCACAGCTCGCAGGGTGAGCAGGACAACCGCCACTACGCCCGACTGGCCAAAGTGCCCATGCTTGAGCCCAGCGACAGCCAGGAAGCCTACGACCTCATGTTTTACGCCTTTGACCTCAGTGAGCAATTTGATACGCCGGTGATGGTGCGTACCACCACCCGCATTGCCCACTCCAAAACGGTGGTTGAAGTTAAAAGAAGCCGGTCTTCGCCGGCACGCCAGCCACAGTTCAAGTACAATGCCGCCAAGTACGTCATGCTGCCCGCCCATGCCCGTATCCGGCACCCGCTCATGGAAGAGAGATTGGTCAAGCTCGCGGCATATGCCGAGACCTGTCCGCTCAACCAGGTCATCGGGAACGGCAGCGAACTCGGCGTGGTGACCAGCGGGATTGCCTACCAGTATGCCCGAGAGGTCTTTCCCGAAGCGTCGTTCCTCAAACTCGGCCTGACATATCCCCTCCCTCGTACCCTGCTTCAGAACTTCGCCGCCAGGGTGAAAAAATTGATGGTGGTGGAAGAGCTTGAGCCGTTCCTGCAGGAAAACATGAGAGCCATGGGCATAGAGGTCATCGGCAAGGAGTTCATTCCAAGAGTCGGCGAACTCAATCCCGACATTATTTACGAGGCGGGACAGAAGATGGGCCTGCTGCCTGATGTCCCGCGCCGAGAAATGGAGACCGGCGTGGAGTTGCCCCGGCGACCTCCCCTCCTCTGCCCCGGCTGTCCGCACACCGGCATTTTCTTTGTGCTGAACAGCATCGGCCAGCGTGCCAGACTGGCCAAAGCCAAGGATAAGACTCTGGCCGATTCACCGCTTATTATCACCGGCGATATCGGCTGCTATACTCTGGGCACCTATCCACCGCTCATGGCCATGGACACCTGTGCCTGCATGGGCGCCAGCATCAGCGAGGCGCTGGGCATGGAAAAAGCCGGCGTCGGCAAAAAAGTGGTGGCCGTCATCGGCGATTCCACGTTCCTGCACTCCGGCATTACCGGCCTGGTGAACGGCGTTTACAACAATGCCGGGATTGCCCTGGTCATACTGGACAACGGCACTACGGCCATGACCGGGCACCAGGAACACCCCGGCACCGGCGTCTCGGCGCAGGGGAAAGAAGGACGGAAAGTAGAACTGGAGCCGTTGATACGTGGCTGTGGCGTGAAAGATGTCAAGGTGATAGACGCTTTTGATACCAGAGCCTTGAGAAGCGGCCTCCGCAGCGCCCTGGAAAGCTCCGAGCTTTCCGTGATTATCGTTCGCGGTGCCTGCGCCGTACACGTGCCCAAGCGCGGCGAGCCGAGAGCCATCAATATGGAGAGTTGCAACCTCTGCGGGACCTGCCTGCTGCTCGGCTGCTCGGCGATTCAGAAAACGGATGAGCAACTTTATATTGAACCATCACTGTGCGTTGGTGATACCTGCCTGGTCTGCCAGCAGATATGCCCCAGGCAGGCAATCGGACCGCAGTCAAAGATAGCCAGCGGGGTAACAAAATGAAATCGCTGAATTTGCTGGTCACCGGTGCCGGAGGTCAGGGGATTATCCTGGCCAGCGATATCATCGGTGAGGTGGCCATCGCTGCCGGCTACGATGTAAAGAAGACCGATACCATAGGTATGGCGCAGCGCGGCGGCAGCGTGCTCAGCCATATGCGCATTGCCCGGCAAGTATGGTCGCCACTAATCCGAGAGGGTGAAGCCGATCTGCTGCTAGCCCTGGAAAAGCTGGAGGCAGCCCGCTGGGCCAGCTACCTCAAATCTGGAAGCATCGCCATAATTAACAATTTTGCCCTGCCTCCCTTATCGGTAAGCCTGGGCAATGCCCGCTACCCCGGCGATGATGAAATAAAAGGCATTCTGAAGCAGGTTACCGACCAGATATTTTTCATTGACGGCACGGACCGGGCCAGGGAACTGGGCAATATAAGGACGCTCAATATTTTCATGCTCGGTGCCGCTTCGCGCTTTATGCCCTTCCCGGTCAGTATCTGGAAGGAGAGCATTGCCAGTCGTTTACCGGAGAAAGTCAGGCAGATAAACCTCACCGCTTTTGACCGCGGCAGAAAGGAAGTTGAAGGTGTCCATATCAAGTAGAGTCAGGGAAAGCATGGGGAACAGCTCCTGGATACGCCGCATGTTTGAGGAAGGAGTTGAACTCAAGCAACGCTACGGCGAAGAGAACGTCTTTGACCTTTCGCTGGGCAACCCGATTATGGAGCCGCCGACTGAGTTCTTCCAGGAACTGAAAAAAATCGCCGAACACCCCGCATCAGGGATGCACCGCTACATGAGCAACGCCGGCTACGCCGAGACCAGGGCTGCCGTGGCGGAACAACTATCCTTTGAGACAGGCATCAAATTCACCGCCAGCGATGTTATCATGACACATGGGGCTGCCGGGGCCCTGAATGTCATACTGAAAACGATACTCAACCATGGCGACGAGGCAATTATCTTTGCCCCCTACTTCGCCGAGTATGTTCACTATATTGACAACCACTACGGTGTGTCCCGAATTCTGCCCACGGACGAACAGTTTGCCCCGCGGGTGGACGAGCTGGCAAAGGCCATCAATAAGCGGACCAGGGCCGTTCTGGTCAACTCACCGAACAATCCGTCCGGCGCCGTCTACAGCGAGGAGCGACTGCGGGAAATCGGGGAAGTGCTCCGCAAAAAGGAATCTGAACTCGGGACGAATATCCTGCTAATCAGCGACGAGGCTTACCGCAAGCTGATATATGACGGGCTGGAGTACCCCTTCCCGGTGCACCACCATACCAACAGCATCATTGCCACCTCTCACTCCAAGGACCTGGCCCTCCCCGGGGAACGAATCGGCTACATCGCTGTACACCCGGAATGTCACGGCCGGGAAGACCTGGTCAATGGGTTCATCCACGTCAACCGGACACTGGGTTTTGTCAACGCCTCGGCCCTGATGCAGCACATCGTGCGTCATCTGCAGGGGGTCACCATCTCGGTAGCCGAATACCAGAAGAAGAGAGATTTTATGCTGGATAACCTCACCAAGATGGGCTACGAGATGGTGAAACCGCAGGGGGCTTTCTATATTTTCCCCAAATCCCCAATTGAGGATGATGTTGCCTTTGTCCGGGAACTTCTGCAATTAAAGGTGCTGACCGTCCCCGGCAGTGGTTTTGGCACGCCGGGCTACTTCCGCATTGCCTACTGCGTGGAAGACAGGGTCCTAGAAGGCTCCCTTGACGGCCTGCGCGCGGCGGCGCAGAAATACGGACTGGCTAAATGAGGACAGAAGATGTCAGAACCGGAGAACAAAGCAGCTGACAATGTAGCGGAACTGAGGGCAGAGGCAAAGAGCGAGCCAATCACCTCTTTCCTGAACATGCAGCTGCTGGAGCTTCAGCCGGGATACGCCAAAGTGATGCTCAAAGTGCTGCCCGAGCACCAGAACTTCAACGGGGTGACCTTTGGCGGCATCATCATGGCGGTGGCCGACCAGGCTTTCGCCTACACGGTTAATTCGGTAAGGCGCCCCAACGTGGCCTCCCAGTTCAACATCCACTTCATCGCCGCAGCTAAAGCCGGCGATGAGCTCATCGCCGAGGGACGGGTGGTGAAGAGCGGCCGAAGAGTGAGCATTGCCGAGATGACAGTGACCAACCAGGACGGCAAGCTTATCGCCAGGGCCACCGGCACCACGATACCGCTGGAATAAAACCGATAACCACCGCAAATCCGACGAACGTTGACAGCCACTTTTTTCTTATGGTAAACTTCATTCCGTCTATGAACCTGATTATTTGTCAAATGGGGAACGCTAAATTCGTCTTTACCGGGCGCACCGGGGTGCGCTTGGGGGGAGATAATAATAGACGCAATTAATCACTAGAGATACAACAGTAATAATCAGCAAACAGGTACCTCCCAGGCGGGAGGTATTTTTACAACCGGAAACAGCTCACTCCGGGAAAAAGACGGAAAAGGACATTAAAATGCCGGCTGATGTTCCAGATACCATTCCGAAACTGATTAGACGTAACTATGAACGGTGGCCCGATAGAACCGCCATGGCCATGAAGAGCTTCGGCGTCTGGCAGCGCTACCACTGGCATGATTACTATCACAAGGTGAAATATTTTTCGCTGGGACTTATCAGTCTCGGGCTGGAGCCGGGCGACGTGGTCTGCATCATCGGGGATAATGAACCGGAATGGTTCTGGTCGGAGTTCGCCACGCAGGCGGCACGGGGCATTGTCACCGGTATATTTGTCGATTCCATTCCGTCTGAGGTGAAATACATTGCCGAGAACTCGGGAGCTAAATTTGCCATTGTCAATGACCAGGAGCAGACCGACAAGTTTCTGGAAATAAAAGACGAACTGCCCGAACTGAAAAAAGTTATTTACTGGGATCCCAAGGGACTCAGGAACTATGATGACCCGATATTGATTTCCTTTGTCGATGTGCTCCAACTTGGGCAGGAATACGAAAAATCACATCAGGAACAGTTTGAGCAGAATGTGGAGCAAGCTAAGGAAAATGATACCGCCTTCATCTATTACACCTCCGGCACCACTGGCCTGCCCAAGGGAGCCGTGCTCACTCACCAGGCGCTCATCAACACGGCGCAAGCCTTCGTCGATCGCTACCCGCTTGCCGAGAACGACGACCTGATATCCAATTTCCCGGCGGCCTGGGTGGGCGACAGCTTTTTCGCCACCATCCCCCACCTCCTCAGCGGGGCAAGGCTCAACTTCCCCGAAGAGCCGGAGACTATCGCCGAGGACACCAGGGAGGTGGGTCCTAACTTCGTCATCTACGGTCCCCGCCAGTGGGAAAGCCTGGTACGTGATATCCAGGTCAAGATGATAGACGCCCATCCGCTGAAACGCTTTGTCTATCGCCTGTTCATGCCCGTGGGCTACAAAATGGCCGATTTCCACTTTGCCAATAAGCAGCCGAACCTGTTCTGGCGCCTGCTTTACGGTATTGCCTATTTCGCACTCTTCCGCGCCCTCAAAGACCGGCTCGGCCTGAGCCATGTCAGGTTTGCCGTTACCGGCAGTTCCGTGCTCAGTCTGG
This sequence comes from uncultured Dehalococcoidaceae bacterium, assembly GCA_964493435.1. Lineage (GTDB taxonomy): Bacteria > Chloroflexota > Dehalococcoidia > Dehalococcoidales > RBG-16-60-22 > E44-bin89. The sequence goes on from CAZBMB010000008.1 coordinate 31,487, forward strand.
ATACCTTCCGCCTCATACACGCTATCGGCATCGAGCTACGCCAGAATTACGGCAGCACCGAGGCCGGCCTCATTTCCTCACACGGCAAGGGTGAAATAAAATTTGAAAGCGTTGGCCGCCCGGCCATTGGCACAGAAATACGCATCACCGATGAAGGCGAGCTCCTGGTGAGGAATAACTGTCTTTTTAATGGCTACTATCGCGATGATAACAAGACCGTGGAAACGCTGGTTGATGGCTGGTGCCGCACCGGTGATGCGGTCAACATCGATGAGGACGGGCACCTGCTGTTCATCGACCGCATGGACCATCTTGGTCAGCTTCGCTCTGGCATAAAATATGCCCCTCAGTACGTTGAAGGCAGGCTCAGGTTCAGCCCTTACATCAAGGACGCTATGGTTATCGGCGGCAAGGACAAAGATTTTGTCTCCGCCATCATCAATATCGATTTCGGCATGGTTGGTAAATGGGCGGAACGACATCACATCCCCTACACCACCTTTGTTGACCTCTCGCAGAAAGAGGAGGTGGCCGACCTTATTCGGAAAGACCTGCTCAGAGTGAACGGCTACCTGCCGGAGCCGGCGAGAGTACAGCGTTTCGTCCTCATGCATAAGGAATTTGACGCCGATGAGGCAGAGCTGACCCGCACCAGAAAGATAAGACGTGAGTTCATGGAAGAACGCTATAAAGAGCTGATCGAGTCAATGTACGGCAACGGCAGTGAGATAAATGTAAAGGCACCGGTGACCTATCGGGACGGCCGCAAAGGTTTTGTGAGCACAGGTATCAAGGTAAGGAATAGTTCTTAGAGAGGCATTATGTAAAATGTCTGAACTGCTGCAGTATATCATCACCGGCCTTGCCGTGGGCATGGTCTACGCGCTCATCGCCCTCGGTTTTGCCCTCATCTGGAAGTCGAGCAGCGTGGCCAATCTGGCTCTGGGGCAGATTGTGCTCATATCCTCCTGGTTCACCTATGCCATGCTGGCGCAGGCACAGTTCCCGCTCTGGCTGGCGTTCCCGCTGGTTATCCTGTTCGCCCTGGGCCTGGGCTGGACCATTGAGCGCTTCGCCCTGCGTCCCCTCATCGCCCAGCCAATTCTGGCACTCATCACCGTGACGCTGGGCATAGGCTATTTCATTGAGGGCGTGGTCACCTTCATCTGGCCCTGGAGCGTTGATGCCCTCCCCAGGTTGTTCCCCAGAGAGGTGGTCCACATTGGCCCGGCGGTTATCTCCCAGGAATACCTCTGGGTGGTAGGCATCTGCCTGCTGGTATTTGCCCTGCTGACCTTTTTCTTCCGCTATCACCGGATGGGCATCGCCATGAGGGCCACCGCCGACGACCAGAGGGCGGTCCAGGCCTGCGGCATCCCGGTAACCATCGTTTTCTCCCGGTCGTGGATGTTCGCCTGCGTGGTGGCGGCAATCGGCGGCATATTGATCGCCAGCATCGGCGGCATAACGCATGGGCTGGTGGAGACCGGCCTCAAGGCTTTCTCGGTGGTGATACTGGGCGGCCTTGACTCCTTTCTCGGCGCCATCATTGCCGGCCCCATCATCGGGCTCTGCGAGAGCCTGGGAGGTGGCTACCTGACACCACACCTCTGGCCCGGCATCAAAGATATCATCCCGTTCATCATTATCATTATAGTTATGATTATCAAGCCATACGGGCTTTTCGGTGAAGAGCGCATCGAGAGGATATAGTCAATGAGCTTACCAAGCGGCACGCGGAATTATACCTACGCGCAGGACATGGCCATCCTGCGCACCAAGACGCACTGGGCGCTGTTCATCGTCTTCCTGGCGCTCCTGCTCGCTGCCCCGCTATACCTTGGTGGCTACTGGCTTGGTGTGGCCAACCTCATCGGCATCACGCTTATTGCGGCCACCGGCCTTAACCTGCTCATTGGCTACTGCGGGCAGCTATCCATCGGCCATGCTGGTTTTATCGCCGTGGGCGCCTATACCTCCGCCGTCCTGACCAATAGATTTGAACTGCCCTTCTTGGTAGGGCTGCTCTGCGCCGGAATCATGGCCGGTTTCATCGGGCTCATCTTTGGCCTGCCATCGGTGCGCGTCAAGGGCTTCTACCTGGCCATCACCACCATTGCCGCCCAGTTCATCATTATCTGGGTCATCAATCACTGGTCGTTTACGGGCGGATTCGTCGGCATCAAGGTACCTTATGCCTCCATCGCCGGCTTTGAGTTCCGCAGTGAGACCAGCCAGTTCTATCTCATTATGGCTATCACCGCCCTCTGTACCTTCTTTGCCAAGAACCTGACACGGACCAAGGTCGGCCGGGCGTTCATCGCCATCAGGGATAACGACCTGGCGGCAGAGGTGATGGGCATAAACCTTCTGTACTACAAACTGCTCGCTTTTTTCATCGGCTGTTTCATGGCCGGAATCGCCGGCTCGCTGCTGGGTCACTGGATTGGATACCTCAACGCGGAACAGTTCAGCCTTACGGAATCAATCCTTTATATCGGCATGATTATTATCGGCGGCCTGGGGACAACCATCGGCCCCATCTTCGGGGTCGTCTTCATCCGCGTGCTCCAGCAGGTTCTGACCGTGTTATTCGTGCCTTTTCTGGAGACTACAGTTACCGCGCTGCCCTCGGGATTTGCCACCGGGGTTACCCCGATGTTATTCGGCCTGGTCATCATCCTGTTTCTGATACTTGAACCGAGGGGGATTGCCCACCGCTGGACGCTGCTTAAATCGGCCTATCGACTCTGGCCTTTCTCATACTAGCCTGAAAAAGGAGGTAAAGGCGACCATGTAACTTAACAAAGTCGAGACATCCCGAAATATTGATAGGAGGCAACAAAATGACACTCAAGAAATGGATACCTGTGGTGGTTGTGATTGGACTGGCACTTATGCTGGCGGTTATGCCCGTACTGAGCAGTGCCTGCGCCGGTCCCGGTGAGAAGACAATAAAGATAGGCATGTCAACGCCATCGACAGGAAAGGCGGCGGAAAAGGGCGCCCCCATGGGACATGCCAACCTAGACGCCATACAGTACATCAATGACGAACTGGGTGGCGTAGCCGGCTATAAAATTGAGGTTCTGTGGCTGGACAACGCCTATGACGCCGCCTCGATGGCCACCAACATCAAGAGATTTATGGACGAAGACTGCGTCATCTTCACCACCGCTTCCTCGGCGATGATGACGGCCTGCATGGAAATCGCCAACCGCGCCGGTTTCCCGGGCATCGCTTCCTTCAACGCTCCCAACCTGCATCGCCCTCCGCAGCATATCTACGGGCAGATGCCTGACTACGGCGATGACTGGGTAGCCTTCGCCAAGTACTACATGGAGAACATCTGGAAAGGCTCCGGCAAGCCCAAGATGGCAATGCACCTGCTCAACAATTCCACCGGCTATGGCGCCCTTGATGCTTCCAAGGCTGCTGCCGATGAGCTTGGCATCGAGATTATCTCCGTCGATGAGCACAAGGCAGATACCGCTTCGGAGATGGACTCCCTGACGCGCATCAAGGCGTCGAACCCTGATGTCCTCTATATCTCCAGCACACCGGCACCGACCGCCGTCATCATCAAGAACGCGGTCGACCTCGGGCTCTATCCCGGAGTCACCATCGGTCTCGGGCACGCCGGCATCACCAAAGCCTTGGTTGACATCGCTGGTGCCGACACAGTGGAAGGCGTCTACGGCGTCTTCCCGACCGTGAACTGGGGTGACAATGTCCCCGGCATGGCCAAGATGACCGAGTACTGCCAGAAGCTGCACCCCGACGACTACGGCAACATGGACTACATCACCTCCTGGGCGCAGAGCCTCATCGTTGCCGAGGTCCTGAGGCTGGCGGTGGCAAACGCCGGCTATGACGTGCTGGCCAAGGGTGGTGAGGAAGCCTGGAAAGCGGTTGAGACCCAAGGCATCCAGAAGCTCAGCAACTATGACGTCGGTGGGCTTCACGGTCCGGTCAGCTACAGCCCCGGCGACAACCGACTATCCAAATCGGTCAGGCTCTTCCAGATACAGAGCGGCAACATCGTGCCGGTAACCGACTGGATTGAAGCGCCAGTGGTAAAGTACGAGGAATTTGACTGGTTCGGTAAATAGTTAGTGCAGACAGGGGGGCGCCGCTCTAGCGGCGCCCCTTTGAGGAAAAGTTTTATGCTCAAATTGAATAACATTGAAGTAACCTACCTCAATGTTATCAGGGTGCTGCATGGCGTCTCTCTGGGTGTGGAAGACGGCGCCATCGTCACGTTACTTGGCGCCAACGGCGCCGGCAAGAGTACCACGCTCAAGGCCATATCCGGCCTTCTCCACGTGGAAGAAGGCGAGGTGACCGACGGCAGCATCGTCTGGAATGACGAGAGGATAGACCGCAAAAGCGCCGAGGAGATAGGCAAACTTGGCATCATACAGGCGCTTGAGGGACGCCGCGTTTTCGGCCATCTGACTGCGGAAGAAAACCTGACGGTCGGCGCCTACCAGCGCCGCGACCGCCAAGTCGTCAAGCAGGACCTAGAGATGGTCTATCATTACTTCCCCAGACTCAAGGACCTGAGGCGCAATACCGCCGGCTACCTCTCCGGAGGAGAGCAGCAGATGCTGGTCATCGGCCGCGCCATGATGGCTGCCCCCAAGCTGATGATGCTTGATGAGCCGTCTCTCGGCCTGGCACCGCTCCTCGTGGAAGAAATTTATGATATAATCAATCGCTTCAACCAGGATCAGAAAACATCGGTGTTGCTCGTTGAGCAAAACGTAAGGATTGCGCTCAGCATCGCCCACTACGGCTATGTCATGGAGAACGGCCGCATTGTCCTCGATGGCTCGGCGGACTTCCTCAAGAATAACGAGGACGTGAAGGAATTCTATATGGGACTTTCCGCCATGGGCGCCAAGAAGAGCTACCGCGAGGTAAAACACTACAAGAGGCGCAAGCGATGGCTGTAAAACGGCGACCTGCCGAGTTCTTTGACGACCTCGAGGCGATGTCACCGGCGGCGCGGGAGAAATATCAGCGGGAAAAGCTCGTGCAGGCAGTCGACCATGCCTTTCGCCACGCCTCAGCGGTGAAAGAACTTTTTGACCGCGCCGACATCAGTCCGAAAGACATACGAACGATAAAAGATTTACAAAAGCTGCCCATCACCAGAAAGACCGACCTCATCGAGCGGCAAAAAGCTCACCCGCCATACGGTGGCTATTCCACCATCCCTCGGGAAGATATCGACCGCGTTTTTATCTCCCCCGGCCCTGTCTATGAGCCCATCCAGCACGCTGGCATTCATTGGTTTGCCAAATCATTCTGGGCCGCCGGTTTCAGGAAGGGCGATGTGGTGGTGAATACGTTTACCTATCACCTGTCCCCCGCGGGCATCCTTTTTCATGAAGCCATTCGGGACTGTGGCGCCACCGCTGTACCCACGGGCACCGGCAACACCGACATCCAGGTCCAGACCATACATCACCTGAAAGCCACGGGATTCGTGGGCACGCCCAGCTTCCTGATGACCGTTCTCAAGAGGGCGGAGGAAATGGAATTTGATGTTATAAAAGACCTCTGCCTGAAACGTGCCTGGTTCACCGGTGAGATGCTGTCCCCATCGCTGCGCCAAACATTTGAGAGCGACTATAAGATAGACACCTATCAGGCCTATGCCGTCACCGAGCCCGGAGGCGCCCTCGCCTACGAATGCCACCAGAAATCGGGGATGCACTTCATGGACGAATACCTGATTGAAATCGTCGACCCGGAGACCGGAAAGCAGCTCGGGCCGGGAGAAATCGGCGAAATCGTGGTGACGCCGCTGCATAACCGGAACTGGGGGCTCATCCGCTTCGGCACCGGCGACCTGTCTTCGTATATTTTAGAGCCATGCTCCTGCGGTCGCACCGCCAACCGGCTGACCGGCATCTTGGGTCGCGCCGGCGACGCGGTTAAAGTCAGGGGCATGTTTGTTATCGCCCGCCAGGTGGAACAGGTCTGCCTCAATTTCGAGCCAGTGGCCCGATTTCAAATCGCGGTGTCCCGCCACCAGCAGCGCGATGAGATGAACCTCAAGCTTGAGCTCAAGCATAAGCTAGGCAGCGAGGCAAAGCAGGAGCTGTCTGCTGAATTAAGTCAGCAGTTACAGAATGTCTGCCGGATAAGACCGGACAGGATTGATTTCGTGTCAGCGGGAACGATAACTGAAGAACAGCCGAAAATCGTTGACCAGCGAACCTGGGAATAAACCTGCCGACCGGTCAGCGTTCCTCCTCGCCGAGATAGGCCGCAATAACTTCGGGGTTGGTCCTTATTTCTTCAGGCGTACCTTCGGCGATTTTCCGCCCGAAGTCCAGCACCGCAATCCTGTCCGCCAGGTCCATAACCACTCCCATATCGTGCTCCACAAGGATTATGCAGTTGACGCCGTCACGGAGCACCGGTGAATCGCGGTATGTCTTCCCCTGCCCCTCGAAAATGTCAATGATGAAGCGGGCGATGTCCTCCTTCTCCTCCAGATTCATGCCCGCCATTGGCTCGTCGAGCAGCAGCACCCTTGGTTCTATGGCCAGCGCCCGCCCCAGTTCAACGCGCTTGCGCATACCGTAAGGCAGCATACCCACCACTTTTTTGCGTATCGGCTCGATTTCCAGGAAATCAATGATATCTTCCACAGTCTGTCGATGCTTGATTTCTTCTTTATGGGCTGGCCCGAAATACAAAGCGCTACTCAGGAAGTTATGTTTCATCAGCACGTGTCGCGCTGCCATAATATTGTCCAAGGTGCTCAGGCCGGTGTAGAGCTCAATGTTCTGAAAGGTGCGCGCCAGACCCAGCTTTGCCGCCCGGTCCGGCCGGATGCGAGTTATTCGCTGCCCTTCGAAATAAATCTCCCCTTTCTGTGGCTTGTAGAAGCCATTGATGCAGTTCAGCAGACAGGTCTTGCCGGCACCGTTGGGGCCGATGATGGCCAGGATTTCATTCTCCCGTACGTCAAGACTCACATCTACCAGCGCCTTAACACCACCAAAGGAAAGGGAGAGGTTATCAATTATTATCTTGACGTTATTTTCGCTTCTTTCCTGGGCCATTATCCTGTTAAGAACCAGCCTTTTTCGCCGTTTTTGCTTCCTCGGCAAACAGCCGTTCCCGATATTGCACAATACGATGGCACTCCAAGCCGGTACACTTCAACTGCCTGCCCAGTCGCCGACTTTTCTTCTTCATCAATTCGGCCGTGTTCTTGTCTGCATTGCTACACCTGTCAAACCCAATGCAACGCACCGCGCCATCCCGCTGGACAATGACAGTTATCTCATCATCAATATCCTCGCAGTAGATTGTCGCCGCTGTTATCTTCCAGTCCGTCATGGCTGAATCACTTATTGCCTGAGTGCCGCTATTAATATTACTATTATCCAATCTTGAATTTCAAACCCACTCCACACGTGTAGTCACTCCCGGCAGCCCTTGACATACCTTTCTGACATGCTTACAATACGGGCACAAGCAGAAAGGAGACACAATAATGACAACATACAAGCATGAACACACACATATCACCACCCCCGAGCCCGATAAAGTACTCAAGTTCTATACCGAGGTGATGGGCGCGAAAGTCATTAAAGAGCAGAAGATGCCCTTCGGACTGTTGGTTGACGTAGACCTTGGTGGCATACCGGTGAGAATCTCCGGCGCTACCGGCGCGGATAAAGACTGGAAAGGACTTCGCCACGGCTTACACCACATTGGTCTTCAAGTGGACAATATGGATGAATTTATCGCCAAAATGAAGGCCAACAGCGTGGAAATCGTCACGGCGCCATTTCAAGCCGGACCAGGGGTCAGAGCCGCCTTTATTAAATGCCCGGACGGCGTGCTTTACGAGATTATTGAAAAGAGCGGGGGCTAACGACTAGACGGCCTGTGCCGGGCGAGCGACGCCGCCACCTCTATCGTTGACCTCAGGTTGCCGGGGTCAGCAGTGCCTTTTCCGGCTTTGCCATAAGCTGGACCGTGACTGGGCGTGGTGATAATGACCGGAGAGCGGGCGAAGATAATCACAATCTCGCCGAAACCGGCCATTTTCATGGCGATGTTCGCCTGGTCATGGTACATGTTGACCACGCCGTCATATTGCCCCTTGAAAGCGCGCACGTAAACGGTATCGGCCGGTATCGGGCCGTAGACATCAATGCCCTTTTTCTTAGCCTCGGCAATGGCCGGGGCAATGTGCTCTATTTCCTCCCTGCCCACCAGACCGCCTTCACCGGCATGGGGGTTGAGGGCCGCCACGGCGATGCGCGGCGATTTTACACCGTACATGGTCAGGGCTTCTTGCAGTATTTCAATCGCTTCCAGGACATTCTCCCTGGTAATGAATTCGGGTATTTTTTGCAGCGGAACATGTTCGGCGATAGTAACACGAAAGATATCGCCGATTTTGGCTATAGACTTCATTTGAGGCGCTTTCAGCTGCTCGCGCATCATCTGTGTTTCGTCGTTATACTTCTTCTTGCCCAGATAAAGGGTCTCCTTGACCAGAGGCCCGAAGACCACGGCATCCACCCTGCCTTCCCTGGCCCACCTGGCCGACTGAATCAGGGCTTCGGCGGCCATCCGTCCGGCCTCGGGATGAGGTCTGGCCAGTGCCAGCAGCTCCCCACCCCCCTGTGCCAAATCCAGTACCATAACTTTGGCATCGCCCGCCGCCGCCTCTTCTATATTCTTGAAAACGGGCAAATCAAATTTCGCTCCGAACGCAGCGAAACTGGCGCGCAGGACACCGGCATCTCCCACCGCCAGCAGGCGGCAGTTAGCCGGCGGCCCTTCCGTAATGACCTTGACCAGTATCTCCGGCCCGATGCCAGTAATGTCGCCAAAAGTAACGGCAATAAGCGGTCTATTTCTGTTTACCATTTTTATCCTGTTGCCTGTTAAGCGATACGTTTCCGGTTCTGCACCATCACGCTGGCCAGTTTTATCGCCTCTATGAGGCTGGTCGGGTCGGCGGTGCCTTTGCCCGCCTTGCCGAAATTGGTGCCGTGGTCCACCGATGTCCTGATAATGGGCAGCCCCAGCGTGACGTTGACGCCGAAGGTGATGCCGAGCATCTTTATGGCGATGTGTCCCTGGTCGTGGTACATGGCGATGGCGGCGTCAAACTGCCCCTCATGGGTACGCAGGAACACGGAATCGGGCGGCAGCGGCCCGACAACGTTCATCCCCTGACTTTTCGCCTCCTCAATAGCTGGCACTATGAACTTCATTTCTTCATCCCCGAAGAGACCACCCTCGCCGGAATGGGGGTTCAGGCCGGAGACAGCAATCTTCGGCTCGGCGATGCCCATCTGTTTCACTGCCTCGCTGGTAAGCCTGAGCACGGTGAGTATCCGCGGTGGTCGCACCCTTTCTATAGCCTCCTTCAGTGAGACGTGGGTTGACACGTGGCTAACGCGCAGTTTGCCCGTGACCAGCATCATGGCAACGTCTTTCACACCGCATAGCTCGGCCAGCAACTGGGTATGCCCGTCATAGTGATACCCCGCTTTGTTCAACGCCTCTTTATTTATCGCCGAGGTGACGATGGCATCGGCCTCCCCGGCCAGCGCCATCTCCGTCCCCAGCTTGATATATGCATAGGCCGCCTTCCCCGCCATCGGGTCGACACGCCCTCTGGTCAGCTTATCTAGTTTAACATTATGTAAATCAATTACCTCAACAATGCCGTCCTGGAATCTGGCGTCGGCGAGTTTGTCTATCGCCTTCACCTGGCCGGGAGCCTTAGTGAAGGTGAATGCCTCTTTCATAGCTGCCGCGTCCCCGATTACCACCGGACGACATAGCTGCCTCACTTCCGACTCGGCCAGCGCCTTGGTGATAATTTCGGGCCCGGAGCCCGCGGCATCGCCCATGGTTATGGCCAGTAACGCTTTATCTTCTCCGCTCATGGCACACTACCTCGCTCCAGATATACTATTGACTTCACCATCGCCTCTTCCGTCCCGAACCCACCTGCCTTGGTCACCACCCTCATGCCCGTGAACTGCCCGCCTATCAACTCGCCGGCCGGCACCCCGGGTTCAACCTCACCGTGAACCTGAACGGCTGATACCTCCAGCCGGCGGCAGACCTCCACTGCAATATCACCCCCGGAGAGGAAAAGACCGGCAAATTTATGTGACGCCAAAATGCCCGCCACTATCTCCGCCATGACCTTCGCCATAGATTGTTTCAGGGCAGGCATATACCGGGAAAAAACCGATGAGATAGCCAGCCCTTTCCTTTCATCTATCAGTCTAGCAGCTTCTTTCAGTACTTCTTCTGTATTCAGCTTCTCTGCCTCAAGGTTCAATACCGGAATGCCCAGATGGTCACGCGCCCTGAGCAACTGGCTGCCGGCCACCTGGTTACGCGTACCCACCACCACCAGCGCCGGCCCAATTTTTTGTTCTCCTTTTGGCGTCTTCTCCATCTTCGGTGCCCCGCGGAGAAGCAGGTGCATTTCCCGCGCCAGCCCGCCGGAACCGCAGAGCAGCCATCGGCCTTCGGCAATCGCCGCCGCCTGAGCAATACCACTTAAATGGGCCTGCTCCGCCACGTCGCAGACCACGACGTCTTCCGGTTTATTGTTTATGGTCTGCTTGAGAGCCTCTGGCCCAGCTTCAATCTCCCCGATGGCAACACAGCCAACCGGACGATTCATGGACTGCTCCAGCAGGCACGGTATGCTAGACTCCTTCACCGGTGATATCGGGTCGCTGGCAAACTGTGTTTCCGCCACCGGCACCCCGTTCACCAGCAGGATTCCTTCTGCGGTTGTCCGCCCCACCGCCGGAAAAGCCGGCGCCACCACCACTTTCTCGCTGGCCATAGCCTCAACCGCCACCTGCAACTCCTCCCCGATATTGCCTCTGAGGGTGGAGTCGATTTTCTTGTAAACCACCCTGCCTGCCATGCCACGCATTGCCTGTCTTACCCGCTTGCGGGCGACCTCCGGCGCTTCGGCGCGGCTGTTGGTGGTGATGACCAGTACGGCAGCGTCGTCGGAGAAATTCGGGTCCAGAACCACCACCGTGCTGAATCCCAGGCTGGCAAAATAGCCGCTGCTGTCCATGGCGCCGGTCAGGTCGTCAGCCACGATACCCAGCTTCCGTGCCGTCACTGATATCTATCCTCTCCAGCTAGGGGTATAGTATAACCTTGCCCGCTTTACCGCCCTGCGCCAGTTCGATTCCTTTGGCAAAGTCCGCCAGCGGCATACGATGGGTGATAACCGGCAGCGGGTCAAACTTGCCTGAATCCATCAATTTCTGCATTTCGTACCAGGTATTCCACATCATCCGTCCGGTGCTGCCGAAGACCCTGGCTTCCTTGTATATGATATTCGCGGTAAGGTCGAGTGTTACCGGCTCCGAAGGCAACCCCACCAGACTGACCCTGCCCGCTCGCCGCACTACGGCGAATGCCCCCTGGATTCCCTTGGGATTGCCGCTGATATCAATGGCGACGTCAACTCCCAGTCCACCAGTAGCGTCAAGGATTTTTTTAACCGCGTCTTCCTTGGCTGGATTGAGCCGGACAGCATCGGGAGCAAACTGGGGAACCATTTTCAGCCTGGTTTCCGAGGGCTCAACGGCAAATATCTTGCTGGCGCCCCAGGCGTCGATGGAACCCAGCCCCATGAGCCCGATAGGCCCGCAGCCGAATACGGCCACGCTTCGGTTATTTATCTCTCCCTTGAGGATACCGTTGACCGCTACCCCCCACGGCTCCAGTATCGCACCCAGGTCAGGGTTGGTGTCTTTGGGTAGCTTCCAGCAGCAGACAGCCGGGATTTTGGCATAGTCAGCAAAGACGCCATCGGTATGCACACCAACTATCGCCATATTCTGGCAGATATGCTGGAGTCCGGTCTTGCACATAAAACAGGTCTCGTCCGGAATATGGGTCTCCACCGCCACCAGGTCGCCCACTTTAAAATCGGTTACCTGTCCGCCAACTTTCACCACCTCACCGCAGCACTCATGCCCGAATATCATCGGCGGTTTGATTCTGGCCTGGGCAAAGGGCGTCCACTCCATAATGTGGATGTCAGTGCCGCAGATGGCGGCGGCTTTCACTTTAATGAGGACATCTCGCGGTCCCGGTTCCGGCACGTCAACGTCCATCAATTTAGCCCCGGGAGCTGCCTTTTCTTTAACAACTGCTTTCATAATGCTCGGTCTGCCTCCTTTTCCGCAATATTTTGATTATACGCCAGCCACTTTTCAGGGGCAAGCACACGTAATCTCAAGATAGCAACAGGAACACAGGCTAAAAGGCGTGAATTATGCCCTCAAAAGCTTCACCAGGTCAAAGAGCGCGTAGTAAGCTGCTCTCCGTTTCATCTGGTAGAGACGCCCGGAATAGCTCTCTATCTTGTGCAGGTCAGCCTGCTCACTGTCAATGGCGATAAACACCGTGCCCGGCACCATACCGCTTTCCGGTTCAACGCCACTTTCACCTTCAATGCCAATACCGACCGTGGCGCCCATCATCTGGCGCGCCAGGACCGCCATTGCTTTGGCCACCTCGGCCCTGTCCTCGCTATTGGCTAGACTCTTGTCCAGCCCCAGTGCCACTTTCACTTCATCGGTGGCGGCAACCAGCCCGCCTTTGAAATATCCTTCGCTACCTTCTGCCGTGCCCAGCATATGGGCCAGGAACCCGCCGGTAAATGACTCGGCGACAGCCAGTGTCAGTCTTTTATCAAGAAGCTCTCTCCCCGCCACTGTTTCCTGCGTATCGTCGTCCAGCCCCCAGATAATTTCGCCCAGTATGGCCCTGACATCGGCTTCGCGCCTGTCCACCATATCGCGCGCTTCCTTTTCGCTGCCCGCTTTGGCTGCGATGCGGATATAGATACCATCCAGCTTGGCATATGTCGCCAGCGTAGGATTCGGCGACGGCGTCAGGTCGGCCAGCATCTCATCAACTTTAGCTTCTGACGTACCGAACGTTTTTACCATGCGCGTCAGGATGACCGCGCCCGTCCTTGCCTGCAGTCTGGGCAAGACCTGGTTTTCCCACATATAATGCATCTCTCCCGGTGGGCCGGGCATGGCTACTATTATCGTCCCCTCTTTCTCCACCCACCAGCCCGGCGCGGTGCCCTGCGGATTGACCAGTGATGTGGAAGAAGGGATGAGCATTGCCTGCCTGATATTGCTCTGCGGCATTTCCAGGCCCCGCCGGGAAAAAAAGTTTATCAAATCCTGCTTTATCTTCGGGTCCACGGTTAACTCCTCACCCAGGAGCGCGGCAATGGCATTGCGGGTGAGGTCATCCTGCGTTGGACCCAGGCCGCCGGTGGTGAGAATGATGTCCGATCTGTCCCACGCCTGCTGAAGAACGCCCTGCAGCCGGGCCATATTATCGCCCACGGCCGAGGTGAAATAGAGGTCAATCCCGAGCGCGGATAGCTGATTGGCCAGATAGGGCGTGTTCGTGTCAACAATCTCACCGAGGAGCAGTTCGGTACCGATAGATACGATTTCAGCTTTCATAGAATACCCCTTTCGCAAGATTGCACCCAATTATACCAGCAACGTTTTCCTGACCGCAAACAGATTGTTGAGATTAACTTGACACGGAGTGAGCAGTTTGGGTAACCTTGCTGATAGTGACCCACCCTTTATTATAATAAATCTTTGTTAAGGAGGACTCGATTCTTGGGACTGAACGCAACTTACAACATGAAGAAGAAGCTGGCGGCCGGTGGGAAGGTATTTGGACAGCTCATCGGGCCGGGAGGAGAGCCGGAGAAAACGGTCAAGGCACTGAAGGAGCTGGGTGATGGGTTTTTGATGCTGGAGACAGAACACAGCCTGCTGGACAAGGAGACGGTCTGGCAATATATCCGTGCCTGCCATGAGATGGATATGCCGCTTCTGATGCGGACCGAGGATAAAGCCGCCTATTACCGGTGTTACCTAGATGCTGGCGTTAACGGACTGATGCTGCCTCTGGTAAATACCATGGAAGAGGCTGCCCACGGTGTGAACATGTCTTACTTCCCTCCTATCGGGCACCGGGGCACCGGCATCGGCTTGAGCCCCTATCAGATTGATTCTCAGGACCTGACCAAGGTGCCATTCCGCTCCCTCATGGACTACGTGAACAACAACACGGTGCTCTTTCCCCAGACGGAAAGCCTGCAAAATATCAGTAATCTGCACCACATTTTGAGTCTTGAAGGCGTAACCGGCACAATAGTCGGGCCGTTTGACCTGGCGCTTGACATAGGAGGTATAGACCCGAAAGTCGTAGGAGCCGATATGGTTACTGCGCCCGCCGTCGAGGAGAGGCTGAAGCAGATACTCCAAATCTGCCAGAAAGCAGGCAAGGTAGCCGGCATCGGTGGCTTTGTCCCCGAGACGCTGGCAAAATGGGCAAAGGCGGGATATAACCTGCTGCTCGTCGGCGCTATTTATGACGGCAATGTTGAAGCGCTGCGCCCGTCCATTGAAAAAGCGCGCGAGCTAATCGGGTAATAATTATTTCAACCATAACAGGAGGAACCGTAATATGGGCAGAAAAGCAAGGGTGGCCGTTACCCGCGACCTTTTTGATGCCGAGGGAAGGTCGGTGAGTCCGGGGCCCGGCCCTTCGATAATGGACAAGATGGCGGACGTGGAGTGGGGCAAGTTCCAGGAATACCTGACCGAGGTTACCACGGAGCAGAGCCGCGGGTTTGATATGGTGATTTCTTTCGCCCCTTACTGGACCAGGCAGACGCTATCCGGCAGCCCGCAGCTCCTTTCCATCCACCGCGGCGGCGTCGGGTACGATATGGTAGATGTGCCCGCCTGCACCGACGCTGGAGTCGCCCTCTTCATCGTTCCGGCAGCCGTACGCCGACCGGTGGCCACCGGCATCATGGCGATGATGCTCGCCCTGGCGACGCGACTTCGCGTTAAAGACGCCGTTACCCGCGCCGGGAAGTGGGACGAAGGCCGAAAAAATTTTCCCGGCATTGGACTCACCGGAAAGACGCTGGGTTCAATCGGCGTGGGCAATATTGGCCATGACTTGTTCCGGCTGGCCAAGCCCTTCGGCATGAAGCACATCGCCTATGACCCCTATATCACCCAGGATGCGGTGAAAGACACCGGCGTGCAACTGGTTGACATGGACACCGTGCTGAGCCAGTCGGACTTCGTGAACGTCAGCTGTCCCCTGAGCGAAAAGACGCGCCATCTGGTCGGCGAAAAAGAGCTGAAGAAGATGAAAAAGACCGCTTATATCATCAACACCTCGCGCGGGCCGGTCATTGACGAGGCAGCGCTGGTAAAAGCACTGAAAGAAAACTGGATAGCGGGTGCCGGCATAGACGTCTACGAGCAGGAGCCAACTCCGGCGGACAACCCCCTGCTCAAGCTGGAAAACGCCATCCTGACCCCGCATTCCATCGCCCTGGTCGACGAGTTTTACATCACCATGTGGGAGGAAATCGCCAAACAGATACGCCAGATGATTGATGGCCAAAAGCCGGAGACACTGGTCAACCCGAAAGTCTGGGACAAGCCAGAATTTCAAAACAAGCTGAAAAAATTCCATCAGGAAATGAAATAAACAGCCTTCAAGGAGGCGGCAAAATGAACATGTTTGACCTATCGGGCAGGATAGCCATTGTTACCGGGGGCAACCAGGGCATCGGCTTTGGCATCGCGCAGGGCCTGGCCAGCGCTGGCGCCACCGTGGTCATCGCCAACCGCCGGGCGGCGGAGGGGCAGAAAGCGGCCGAGTCGCTGCGCAAAGAGGGATACAAGGCCATAGCTATCCCCACCGATGTCAGCCAGAAGGCCTCCATTGCCGCCATGGTGGCCGAGGTACTGAAGCAGTTCCAGAAAATTGATATCCTGGTCAACAACGCGGGCGTAATCATACGCAAGCCGCTGGAAGATTTCGAGGAAGACGAGTGGGATACCATCCACAATACCAACCTGAGGGGCCTCTTCTTCTGCTGCCAGCTGGTCGGCCGGGAGATGATAAAAAGAAAAAAGGGCAAAATCATCAATATCTCTTCTATACTGTCCCAGATAACTCAGTCGGGCCGCGGCGTCTACGCCACAGCTAAAGCCGGCGTCTCCCACCTGACCCGCTGCCTGGCCATGGAATGGAGCCGGTATAACATCAACGTAAACGCCATCGGCCCCGGCCTGACCATCACGCCAATCAACGAGAAATACTTTAAAGATAACCCGGGCGACTTAAAAAGAATACTCGAAGGCATACCGATTGGCCGGGAAGCATACCCCAGGGACTACGCTGGCACTGCGGTGTTTCTGGCCTCGGACGCGTCCGACTACGTTACCGGCCAGACACTGCTGGTTGACGGCGGCATGACTTTCGTCTAGAGTTATTTGACTTCAGAGTTCCAATAAAAAGGGGGAGCGGATTAATAAACGCTCCCCCTTATATTTTAGGCAAATGCTAATCAAGCACTTCAGGGTTTATGGGGAATTTTGGCCTCTCGCCGCGGAACACCCGGAGAATTTCCTCCGCGCATGTCGTCGCCATCCGCTGCATCGCCTCAACGGTCCCGCCGCCAATGTGCGGCGTACCGATGAAGTTGTCCAGGCTGAACAGAGGATTGTCGGATAGCGGCGGCTCTTTGAGGAAAACGTCCAGTGCGGCGCCGGCTATCTTACCTTTTGACAGATAGTCGTACAGGGCGCCCTCGTCAACAATCCCGCCCCGCGAGCTGTTTACCAGAAAGGCGTTTTTCTTCATCAGGCTCAGTTCCCTGGCGCCAATCATATTGGCTGTCTCCTTGGTCAATGGCACACAGATGACCACATAGTCAGCATCACGCAGTATTTCGTCCAGTTTCTCTACTTTGGCGATGCCAAGCTGGCTGGCCTTTTCCCTGGAAACATAGGGGTCGTAACCATTGACTTTCATATTGAACGCCGCCTGACACTGATGGGCAAGCGTGGAGCCGATATGGCCCATGCCGATGAGGCCCAGCGTCTTATCCTTGAGCTCCACCCCGACCAGTTCCTGCCGCGACTTCGGCTTGCCCAGACGGATATGCCGGTCAGCATCCACTATCTTCTTGTTTATGGCGAGCATCAGGCCCAGATCGTGCTCGGCGACTGATTCGGCATTAGCCAGCGGCGTATTGATAACCACCACCTTTTTCTCCGTGGCCGCTTTAATATCTATATTGTCGTAGCCTACGCCGTGCTTGGCAATAATCATCAGGTTCTTTGCCTGCTCCAGCAGTTCCCGGTCGATTTCCCCCAGCCTGACAATGATGGCATGGGCCTCGGTGATAAAATCACGCAGAGGCTTACCCGGTTTCTCCGCTTCATAAATAACATCAGCCACCTTCTGCAAAATCTCCGGACCGACCGGATTTATCGTCTCGGGTACAATCACTTTTTTTCTGGCCATCTTCTCTCCCTCTCCAGCAAGTCAATTACTATTTACGGACGAACTTCCGCAGCACATTGGCACCACGGTCGATATGTCGTTGGTAGGAGGTCCAGGAGACCTCGCCAACGTAGATATCCCCGCGAGAGTCAAGTGCCACCGTATGAGGAGCGATAAAAACAGCGTTTTCCAGATTCTCACCTGGTCGCGTCCCCCAGCGTGCCAGCAGCTTACCCTCAGGACTGAAGATGCTGAAACGCAAACACAGCTCGGAGACATAGACAATGCCCTCGTCGTCGATAAAGACATCGGTGGGACGGAATACATTCTCCCACTGGTCGAGGAATTTCCCTTTGCTGTCAAAAATCTGGATGCGACTGTTCTCCCGGTCGGGAATCCACACCCGCTCCTGCTTATCGACAAATACATCGTGCGGCAATCGGAACTCGCCCGGACCATAGCCCGGCCCGCCCCATGATAGCAGCAGCTTGCCGTCAGGAGTGAACTTGTGCACCCGGGCATTGCCGTAGCCATCGGCCACATAGATTGTCCCCGACTCAGTCACGGATACTCCGGTGGGGCGGTTAAATGGCGGGCCGCCCTTGGCGATTGTGTTCAGGCTCCAGAAGAAATCAAGGTATTCCTCACAATAGCCGGTATCTGAGGGCTGGTCCTCTTTGCCCAGCGTCATGAGCACTTTCCCTTCCGGACTGAATTTGCGCACGGTATGGTTCTTATCATCGGTGCAGTAGACGGCGCCATCGGGGCCAATACCACTGCCATGCGCACGCTTGAAAAGCCCCTTCCCCCACGAGGTCAGGAAGTTGCCTTCGCGGTCAAAGACCATCACCGGGTGTTCGGTACTGCGGTTCAGCACAAAAACACGGTCCTGTGCATCGATGGAGATGCCGCCGATGTCCAGAAATGATGCTCCCTTGGGCAACTTGGCCCAATCGTTCACCAATTCATAGGTAAATTTGCCGGAACCGTATGGCATGTTTTGAAACTCCTTCTTATTTTGTAATCGCTGAAACCGGACGATTCCGTCCATTGATACTTTACGGCACGAGCTATTTTCCCGTCAAATAACCGGGGCCACGGCAGTTTGACCAGCCGCAATCTATGAAGTAAACTTGTGCCACAGGTTCAATAAGCGAGCTCATGACGCAAAGGAGGGACTATGTTCGACCTTATTATACGCGGCGGCAGGATAATCGATGGCTCCGGCAGCGCCGGGTATTCCGGTGACGTTGGCATCCAGAACGACCGTATCGCGGCCATTGGCAGCCTTGACCCTGCGCAGGCAGGCCGGATAATCGACGCCAGCGGACTCGCGGTCTGCCCCGGCTTCATTGATATGCATACCCACTCCGACGTTATGATACTGGCCAATCCCAGGCACGAGGCCAAGGTGATGCAGGGCGTCACCACCGACCTGATTGGCCTTGACGGATTATCCTTCGCCCCGCTGTCACCCGATAACCTGCGGATGATGCGGCAATACCTCTCCGGCCTGAACGGCAAACCGAATATCGCCTGGGCCTGGAACTCAGTTGCTGAATTCCTTGCTTATTTTGACCAGAAGGTGGCGATTAACGTTGCCTATCTGGTGCCTCACAACGCCCTACGACTGGAAACGATTGGCTTCGTTGACCGCACCGCCACCGCCGACGAGATGACCCGGATGCAGGCGCTGACGGCGCAGGGGTTACAGGAGGGAGCGGTCGGCTTCTCCACCGGCCTGGATTACTTCCCCTGTCGCTATGCCAGTGAGGAAGAACTGGTAAAAATATGCGAGATAGTTGCCGAGCACGGCGGCATCTCGGTATGGCATGTGCGCAAAAACGACCTCGGCCTGATTGAGTCCATCAAGGAGGTTATACGGATTGCGGAAAAGACCGGGGTAAAAGCGCACTTCTCGCACTTTTCCGTTTCACACCCCGCCAGCCCCGGCAAATCAGCGGAGATGCTGGCGCTCGTTGATGAGGCACGGGCAAAAGGCATTGACCTCAGCTTTGACAGCTACCCATACATCGCCCAGAGCACTTTACTGCTTGTCTTTCTGCCACGCTGGGTTCATGAGGGCGGGCCGGAGGCCATTCTGGAAAGATTGAGCCAGTCTGAAACCAGGCAGAGGATTGCCACTGAAATAAGGGCCTTGAATGTCCCCTGGGACAAGGTTGTCCTGACCTGCGTGCCCTCCAAGAAAAACAGCGTCTACGTCGGCAAAAGCCTGCTTGAAGCCGCCAGCCTGGCCGGCAGGGAGACGGTCGAGTTCGCCTGCGACCTGCTTCTGGAGGAAGAGCTGGCAGTCGGTCACCTGAGCCTGCTGGGCAACGAGGAAGACATGCAGCGCATCATGAAACATCCCTGCCACACGGCGGGCAGCGACGGCATTCTGGTCGGAGATAGACCAAACCCCCGCGCCTGGGGCACTTTCCCCCGTTTCATCGCCCGATACAGTCGAGAGCTGGGTGTGCTCAGCCTTGAGGAAGTCATCCGTCACCTGACGTCATCACCAGCGCAGCGCCTCGGCCTGAGCGACCGCGGCCTGGTAAAGGAAGGTTTTGCCGCCGACCTGGTCGTTTTCAACCCGGAAACCATCAAGGACACGGCCACCTTTGAAGAGCCGAAGCAGTACCCGGCTGGGATTGACTACGTGCTGGTCAACGGCACGGTCGTGGTGGAGAAGGAGAAACATACTGGGGCGCTGAAAGGGCGAGCCTTGCGAAGAGGCCAGAGATAGCCGTCTGGCTTCACATTTATTGACAGCTATGCTAGAATAAATATCTTGGGCAAAGGAGTGTAGCTCAGTTTGGTAGAGCAGCGGTCTCCAAAACCGCCGGTCGGGGGTTCGAATCCTCCCACTCCTGCCAGATAAGTCAGGGCCGAGGTGGCGGAACTGGTAGACGCGCTAGCTTGAGGGGCTAGTGAGCGATAAGCTCGTGGGGGTTCAAATCCCCCCTTCGGCACCAATTTAATAATAAAAAGCGGAAGTGGCTCAGTGGTAGAGCATCTCCTTGCCAAGGAGAGGGTCGCGAGTTCGAATCTCGTCTTCCGCTCCAGAGGCGACGTAGCCAAGTGGCAAGGCGGGGGTCTGCAAAACCCCTATTCACCGGTTCGAATCCGGTCGTCGCCTCCACCTTTGTCTAGTAGGCATTGAACGAGGCAATTTTCTCCAGTGGCTCTCTATCGTGCGCTGCTTTCGACTTCTTCTCGTCGTGGTAGCCCAGCGCAATCAGGATGTCTACCTTTTTCTCTTTCGGGATATTGAGCACCTTTTTCACCCACGATTCGTTAAACCAGCCAATCCAGCAGGTGCCAAGCCCCAGCTCTTCCGCCTGCAGGACAAAATGCTCGCCGGCGATGCCGATGTCAATCAGATAGTACCTCGTCCCCCGGAACATGCCGCCGATACGGGCCAGGAACTTGCCCTTCTCCGAGACGATGACAACGATAACCGGCGCCTGCTTGCAGAAGGTGTTGATGAAATAAACGCCCCGGAATGCCCGCTCGCAGAGACGTTTCTTCAGCTCCGGGTCATCCACGACGATGAATCGCCACGGCTGGGAATTACAGGCGGAGGGAGCAGCCCGTGCCGCCTCCAGGCACATCGAAATCTTCTCCCGCTCCACGGGCCTGTCCAGAAAACGTCTAACGCTTTTCCGCTGTTTTATCAGCTCCAGAAGTGCCATAGTCTGCCTGCGCTGTGCTCAGCATGAAGGCGAAAGGTCAAAGAATAGCCTATGGTTTCAGCGACTTTTCTATCCTGTCTATCTTCTCCGCTGTCAGGGGCAGCTCCGCGTTTTCCATTACTGAAGTCAGCATCAACAGGTTCTCGTTGGAGACGATGTTCTCCGTGGAGGCTTCAAGGCACAGCCTTTCGCCGGGCACGGTGTTCCGAAGCAGGTTAAGCGTGTGTTCCTTGGTTGCTTTCGGCCCCATGGTGTACACCGAGCCCGGGAAACCCACCCAGATGACCTTGTCCGGCCAGGCTTTAAGCGCCTCGCCAATGGGTAAGTCACCCATTGGCGGCGGATGCAGCGCCTCAATGATATCAAGCGGGGTTCTGGCAATCAGGTCTTTGAGCACCCCCACCCTGCCGTCCATATGGCTGGCCAGCAGCTTGCCGTGCTTATGGCATATCTGGGCCATCTTTTCATACTCGGGCAGGAAATATTTCTCGTAGAGCCTGGGGTTGACCAGCACCCCGTCGATGTTATCGCCGCACCAGATGACGTCCGCCGGCGACCTGGCGCCTATTTCATACATCGGCTCGCGGCTTTTAGAAATGGCCCGGCACAGGTCCTCTACCAAGTCCGGATACTTGGCGTGGTGAATGAAAAACCTGCCCCCCTCACTCCCCACCCAGTCAATCATCAGCGTCTGCATCGGCTGGTGGGGCTGAATGTCCATGACGATACCTTCATCGCCCAGCCAGTTCTTGGCCTGCTCAAGGGGGTAGTAGTCGGCAATATACTCGGTATGCTCCACGATGTATTTCACGACCTTGTAATCTTCCGGCTCTTTAATCAGGCGCGCGACATGCCAGGGTGTGATGTCGTTCCAGCCACGCATCCCGTGCCACTGCCCGGTGCCAGGCGCTCTCATCTCGTCCTGATAGACCGTGCCCACCGGTGTGGAGAAGACGCGATGGTAAACCGTCTGGCCGTCTTTGTTCAGCTGCTGCTCGGTGATGTCAACGTCATGTATCTTGGTCACATAGCTGGCCCTGGCCCAGCTGATGCCCATCCCCCGGTTGCGGGCTTCTCTCTCCGCCCAGCCGGTCTGCATATGCCGCCAGTTATGGAAGAAAGGCAACCTGTCCACCTTTTCCCGGTGGCTCGCCTTTAAAATCCGCTCCCTGCGTGTCATCTCGGCCATCCTAGTTCCTCCTCCCCTGAGAGCTGACCCATTCCACGCATTTCTTGACGCCCTCAAGAGCATTGACCGCTTTGTGGTCGGCACCGATGCTGGCGGCAAAATCCTCCGTTAGCGCTGTGCCGCCGATAATAACCTTGACCTTCTCTCTCATGCTGGCTGCCTTCAATCCCTCGATTACCTCGCCCATCTTGGGCATGGTGAGCGTAAGCAGCGCCGACATGCCTAAAATCGACGGCTGGTGCTCCTTCACGGCCCCGATTATCTTTTCCGTGGCGACATCAACCCCCAGGTCAATCACGTCAAAACCCTGCACCCGCAGCAGGCTGCTGACGATATTCTTGCCCAGGTCATGGTGGTCGCCTTCCACCGTGGCGATAACCACCTTGCCCAGTTTCTGGGCGCCTTCACCTTTTACATATGGCGTTATCACCTTCAGCCCTTCCTTCATCACCTCGGCAGCCACCACCAGCTCTGACAGGAAGTACTCGCCCTTTTCAAACTTTTCGCCCACGATGGCCATGCCCGGGACCATGCCCTCATTAATGGCCTTATTAGGGTCAACGCCTGCTTTCATGGCCTCATTGGCTGCTCCGGTTACCGCAGCGAAGTCAAGACCGACGATGCTCTCCTTTAATGCTGCCAGATATTTTTCTTCATTCAATGGCCGCCTCCTGAATCCAATAAAATTACGCCTATGTTAACTTAGGGACGTTTTACTGTCAAATTAAAACGCGCTGCGGTATATCCCCGCCACGTCTGCTTCGGTCAGGTCGCGCGGGTTGACCGCAAAAAGTCGATTCTGTTTCATGCCGCCGGCCACCAGTTTGGGCAGGTCTGCCTCCGTAATGCCATAAGCGCCCAGCGTGGATGGTATACCAACGTCCTCAAGCAGCTGGTGCAGCCTGATGACAAGGCATTCTGCCGCCTGATAGTCAGTCAGGCCTTCGATATTTTCGCCCATCGCCTGGGCTACACGGGCGTATTTTCCCAGAGCGCCCGTCTTGTTGTAATCAACCACGTAGGGCAGCATGATAGCGTTGGTCCGACCATGCGACATATGATACTCCGTATCCAGCACATAGGCCAGCGCGTGGACTGCCCCCACCCCACCACTGCCAAACGCCAGCCCGGCCAATGTTGCCCCCAACGACATGTTATATCTGGCCTCCATATTCTGCGCCTTGGCGTAGGCAACAGGCAGGTTCTCGCCAATCAAGCGGATGGCCTCCAGGGCCAGAACATCACCGAAGGGGGTGGCGGTACGGGAAACGTATGTCTCCACAGCATGGGTCAAGGCGTCCATGCCGGTATCTGCCGTCAATTTCGGTGGCATGGATAAGGTTAGCAGAGGGTCAATAATGGCTACATCAGCCAGATTAAAATAGCTGAAAATGACCTTTTTATCATTATCTTTCTCATCGGTTACCACAAACACCCAGCTTACCTCACTGCCCGTCCCTGCGGTCGTAGGCATTAGAATCTTGGGTACGCCGGGACGGGGAACCATCTCCCGGCCAACATAGTCAAGCACCCCGCCGCCATTCGTGGCCACGATGGAAGCGCCTTTGGTTACGTCCAGCGAACTGCCCCCACCCACACCAATGATGACATCATAACCGTTTTCAAGCACTTCCCGGGCACATTCATCGACAATGCGGGCCGGCGGCTCGGCTTCCACACGGTCGAACCGCCCGTAGTCTATTTTTGATTTTTTCAGTGCCTCCTCAACCCCGACGGTCAACCCCCCCTTGACCACCCCCGCGTCAGTGACAATGAGCGCCTTCCGGGCACCCATTCTTGCCACCTCGTCTCCCACCTGGGAGACCACGCCGTTGCCGAAAATCACCTTGTTCGGGGAGCGGAATATGCTGACTGCGTCCATGATAATAACACCTCTATGAAAAATAATTAAAGCCGTATAATTTATTGCACGCTATTCAATGGGGCTGAACCCGGTGACGTGATATACGTAGCGCGTTGGGTAACCGCTTACCGCCCGGTTCACCGTCTTTTTCAGGTGGCATTTACTCCGGCGCCGGTCTGCAAACTCAATCTCAAACATGTCGCCCTCGTTGAGGGGCACATTTTTGATGAGGGTCAGTTCCCCCCACCAGTTGGACGCCGCCGGGTGCTGAAAAACGCGATAGCTAACATCGGCGACAAATTCACTATCGCCCAGTTTATAAAGCTTGCCTGTGCTCATGTTATCTGCCCGAACACAAAAACTTGAAACTTAAGGTCATATTAACCTACGGCAGATTGGGTGTCAATTAAAGGGGGGCGGGTGAGGTTTAAAGACTGGCGGGTTTTCGTTTATGTTAAAATGACAATAAAAAGAGTCAACGATAAAGATAGAAAAAATTATGACGAGACAAGAAGAATATCTCATCAAGAGAGTTGTTCAGCATCTTAGATACATCAGAGATAACTGGAATGATAGCATTGAGCTTGAGGAAGTAGTAAGAAGCTCTAATGTTTTGAGGGTGCTTCTAGTGCATAATGATTTAAGTCGAGCTTGGAGACTTTGTGGTTATACATACCCGATACGATTACGAGTATTTACTTTGACACGTATATTGAGTGAGTATGATAAAGATAAAATAGTGACGGCGTGGACTGGAGGCGCTCGATATAGAGGCACTCAGTCCGCACTAATGGTAGGATTTCTAGGACAGAAGTCAAAGACGGCCAACTCGTCAAAAATAGATTTATATCGACAAGAACTAACTTTAGACGAATATCGTAGAAATACGTGCATGATAGTTCGAGTAAAAGATGTGGGATTAATAGAGATTAATAGACTTGAGCTAATCACTTATGTAGCGAATAAATTAGGCGGAACGCACATAGACTTTACTCGTAAGTCAAATAAATCACGAGAGCAAAAATTTATTGCGCTAGATGAGGCACACAAATACGAAAATGTAGATAGCAGCATCATTCTATTGCTTCTATTGGCTATTGGGCAAGAACTCGTAGACTCAAGGCATATTCAAAGACTAATGAAAAGAAATGTATAGTTCTTCTTTATAATTACCGCAGGAATTAGAAACTAACCATCGCATTATTCGCACAAACATCAGCCACATATCCCCCCACAGAACCACTCCCTTTTCTTGACGCCCCTTATGCTACCCCTTACAATAACGGTATACGTGCCGGGGTGGCGGAACTGGCAGACGCGGCGGACTTAAAATCCGCTGGAGCAATCCTTGTGGGTTCGAGTCCCACTCCCGGCACCATTAAAAAATGGAATGATGCCTCTCCCCGCAGTGAGTTTACATCAGGGCATTGCAGGCGTATCTTTGGTCAGGAAGAAAGACAAAGGGCTAATCCAGGTCTTCACCGGCAACGGCAAGGGTAAGACTTCCGCGGCACTTGGTTCCATATTGCGAGCCTCCGGCCACGGTTTTAAGATTTTCATCGTTTTTTTTATGAAAGGAAAATACCCTTATGGCGAGTTCAGTTCCCTCCCCAGGCTGCCGAACGTGGAGACAGCCAGCTTTGGCCTCAGATGCCTTATCGACCCCGATAATATCAACCCCGAGGAAATAGAACAAGCGGATCTGGCCCTGAAGACGGCTCGCCAGGCGATATTGAGCGGCAGGTACGATATGGTAGTGCTCGACGAGGTAAACGTGGCCGTTTATTTCAAGCTCATACGGTCGGATGACGTCATCCAGCTTATCGAGGAAAAACCGCCCGGCGTTGAACTAATTTTAACCGGCCGCTATGCGGAACCATCCGTCATTGAACGCGCTGACCTGGTTACGGAAATGGTGAAAATAAAACACCCTTATGACAGGGGTGTCAAAGCCCGAAAGGGTATCGAGTACTGAACCGGAGAAAATGGCCGGCCGTTTCGTAGACCTTGACTGAGTTGGTTGTCAGCGATATTATTGTAATATACTGTGAATGGGGGTGTGATTATGGCTGTTTATGTGATGCTGACCACGCTGACCGACGAGGGGAGGAAAACCCTTAAGTCCAATCCAAAAAGGCTCCAGGAAGTGAACAGGGAAGTTGAATCCATGGGCGTCAAGATACTGGCCCAGTATGCCCTCCTGGGGCCGTACGATTTTATAAACATCCTTGAGGCGCCGAACAACAAAGCCATATCCAAAGTGGCTATTGAACTTGGCTCAAGAGGCACCCTGCAGACCATGACGATGTCGGCAATGTCGGTCGAGGACCTCGCCGGGTGACGGCCAGGAATTCACCGGAGTTATCCTTGTACCCCAAGCTCCTCCTCGGCACCAACAACCAGGCCAAAGTACGGGAGTATCGGAGTCTGCTTCCCGACCTTGACCACAAACTGGTAACACTGGCCGAACAGGGCATCTCGGTTGAGGTCGATGAAGCGGGGGCTAGCCTGGAGGAAAACGCCCGTTTAAAAGCCACCGTTATCGCGGCCAAGAGCCGACTGCTGACTCTGGCCGATGATTCCGGACTGGAGGTGGATGCCCTGGGTGGCGAGCCGGGAAGGCTTTCCGCCCGTTATGCCGGCGAAAACGCCACCGATATCGAGCGCATCGCCTACTTATTAAAACGAATGAACGGCGTGCCCTGGGAGAGGAGAACCGCCCGTTTCCGGTGCGTGATTGCCCTGGCCGCGCCTGAGGGAAAAGTGAAGCTGTGTTCCGGCGAATGTCCCGGATTCATCACTTTTGAGCCGCGTGGCGAACATGGATTCGGCTATGACCCGATTTTCTATCTGCCGGAACCGGGCAAGACCATGGCTGAGCTATCCCTAGAGCAGAAAAATAAAATCGGCCACCGCGGACAGGCCGCCAGGGAAGCGGCAAAAGCTCTGAAAAGCGGGGCTATTAATTGAAGTTTTACAGGTACAGGAGAATGAAATCATATGACCGGGCTTTCTGATTCCTTTCAGCGCCCCATAGACTATCTGCGCATCTCGGTCACTGACCGGTGCAACCTGCGCTGTATCTACTGCATGCCTGCCGAGGGGATAGACCTGCTCCGGCACCAGGATATCCTGAGCTATGAAGAGATTTATCGGGTGGCCACTGCCGCCGCCGAACTGGGTATTAAAAAAGTCAGAATTACCGGTGGCGAACCACTGGTACGTATCGGCCTTTCCCGTCTGGTCCAGATGCTGGCACAGATAGATGCTATCGATGACATTGCCCTCACCACCAACGGTACCCTGCTGGCTCAGTATGCAGAAGAACTGAAAACAGCCGGGCTGCGGCGGGTTAACATCAGCCTGGATACGCTGAAAGCGGATAAATTCAAACAAATCACCCGTGGCGGCGACCTTGATGACGTGCTGGCAAGCATAGAGGCAGCGCGTGCGGCCGGGCTTAATCCGATTAAAATCAACATGGTGGTGATGGCCGGGATAAACGATGATGAAGTGCTCGACTTTGCCCGCAAAACGGTCGCAGATGGCTGGCATGTCCGCTTCATCGAGCATATGCCCTTCAACCGGGAAATGGCGGCCACGTCTTTTATTTCCGTTAATGAGCTGAGGGAACGCCTGGCGGCGCTTGGTGAGCTTGAGCCCTGCACATTCAAAGGCAACGGCCCGGCAAAATATTACCGCCTGCCCCGGGCGGAAGGCACCATTGGCTTTATCACCCCCATCAGCGACCATTTCTGCTTTCGCTGCAACCGCCTCCGCCTCACCGCCGATGGCAAACTCCGCCCCTGCCTCTTGAGTGAACAGGAGATTGACCTGCGCCAGCCGCTGCGCAATGGAATATCGGCCGAAGAACTTAAAAAATTGATTAAAAAGGCGGTGGACAGCAAGCCGCGGCAGCACAAGCTTGCCCGGGGCTGCGTCCCGCATGACCGCCCCTTCTCCCAGGTGGGAGGATAATTATGAAAAAATTAACTCACATGGACGCATCGGGCCGCCCCAGCATGGTGGATATCACCACCAAGCCGGACACCCACCGGCAGGCAGTAGCCAGGGGTCTGGTCAGGATGCAGCCTGATACGCTGGCGCTGCTCTCAAAAGGGCAGATGGCCAAAGGGGACGTGCTTTCCGTGGCCCAGCTCGCCGGCATAATGGCCGCCAAGCGCACCCCGGACCTGATACCGCTCTGCCACCCCATACTCATCAGCGATGTCAGGATTGATTTCAATATTGATGAGAAGGAGAGCACGGTGCAAATCACCACCACCGCTGAGAGCACCGGCAAGACCGGGGTTGAGATGGAAGCTATGGTCGCCACCGCTGTTGCCGCCCTCACCATCTACGATATGTGCAAGGCGATTGACCGAGGCATGAAGATAGAGAACATCCGCCTGATTAAAAAAAGTGGCGGCAAAAGCGGCACCATAACCCTTGAAGATAAGAAATAATTATTATATACTATTGCACCACAGCATTGATTGGGGGTAATAATCATGAAACTATCATGTTTGCAGGAGAACCTGAATCGTAGTCTCAACATCGTCGGGAGAGCGGTTGCCGCCCGGACCACACTGCCCATTACCAATAACATCCTTATCGCCACTGACCAGTCCCGCCTCAAACTAGCCGCCACCAATCTGGAAATGGCCATCACCTGCTGGACCGGTGCCAAGATAGAAGAAGAGGGCGCCATAACCGTTCCCGCCCGATTGCTCACCGAGTTCATCAGTTCCCTGCCCAATGATAAGATAAATGTCAGCCTATCGCCGCGCACCAAGACCCTGGAACTTAAATGCGCCCGCTTTGAGGCCCGCATCAGCGGGGTGGATGCCAAGGACTTCCCACCAATACCCAAGGTTGAGGAAGGCGTGACCACCAAGGTAGAGGTTGACACTTTCCAGCAGGGCATTGACCATGTCGTCTTCGCTGCTGCCACCGAGGAGTCACGACCCGTACTCACCGGTGTTTATGCTCAGTTCAAGGATGATTTATTGACCCTGGCGGCGGCTGATGGTTTCCGACTGGCCGTTTTCCGTCTACCACTCGCTGTCCCAGTAGCAGAGCCCTCCGAGGTCATCATCCCTGCTCGCACCCTCGCCGAGCTGAATCGACTCGTAGCCGACCAAGAAGAACCGGTAGAAATAATGGTGAATTCCAATAAAAGCCAGGCTTTGTTCCGACTGAAAGATATTGAGCTGGTCTCACAGCTCGTCCAGGGAACATTCCCCAACTACACCCAGCTCATCCCGTCCAGCTACAATACGCGCCTGATAGTCAGCGTTGACGAATTTTTAAGAGCCACCAAGACGGCTTCAATCTTTGCCCGCGATGGCAGCGGCATTGTCCGCCTAGTCGCCACCCCGGGCGCCGCCAAGAAACCGGGAAAACTTACCGTTTCCGCGCGCTCTGAAGAAATCGGCGATGACGTTGGCGAGATTGACGCCACCATTGAAGGCGAGGAAGCCAAGATTGCCTTCAACGGTAAATATCTCACCGATGTTCTCAATGTCCTCCAGGAGACACAGGTAGCCCTGGAAACGACCAACCCCTCAAGCCCCGGGGTTATCCGGCCGGTGGGCTCGGATAACTACCTGCACGTGGTCATGCCGATGTTCGTGCAGTGGTAGGTAAAGCTAATTCTAAGGGAATGACACCCTTAATCTCCACGTCGTCATTTCCCTTGGCGAATACTTTAATATCTAGAGCATCAAGGGCTAGTGATTTGATTTCCGGGGTGGCATTTTCAAGATTATCCAACACTCGGTCATAAAGCTCGTTTAGTTTGACCTTGGCATTCGCTAGACTTGTCAGATGTTCCCTTGTCTTTATAAGGTCATTTAATTTAGCTTCATCTTCATTACTAAGGCGTTTAATTTTGTTCAAGCGGTCCAGAATTTCATCTTTTCCAAACTCACCCAATTCCATAGCTTCAAGCAGGTTGCTTCTACGCTGTTCATAGTTATTCAGATTCTTTTCCAATTCACGAATATCAGTGTCAAGTGAATCTAGGCTTAACTTTTCGCTCGTCTCTGCAAGGTCTTTTAATACGATATCCGGTTTACTTAGGACCTCACGCGTCTTATCCCAAACTATCTCCTCTAGTTCATTAGCCCGTATATACAATGCCTCGCATTTTTTGCTACTATTCTCGTAAGGCCTAGCATTACTACACTGGTAATAGCGATACTTCTTATTGAGACAGTGCCCAACAAGAGGCTTACCACATATAGCACAAAACGCATGATTTCTTAACAAGTATTCATTCTTCGGCCTGCCGGTTCTCACCTTTGGTTTGTCAAGTTGAGCATTGGCAGCATTGAATATATCTTCACTCACTATAGCTGGTGTCACGTTCGCTAATGTCATATTTCCAAAGCGAGTACTCCCGATATAGCCGGAATTGCGAATCATCCGCCGAATTGTAAGGCTATGCCAGAACGTACGCTTGCCTTCGTTAGTTTTTGCAGCTTTTGTGGGTATTCGGCGGTCATTTAAATAACGTGCTATTGAAATCAGACTTTCGCCAGTTGCTACCTTTGTGAAGATCTCCCGAACAGTGTTAGCCTCAAAATCGATAATCTCCCTTCTTTTTACCTCTTTGTTCCATTCATAGCCATACATCCCAACACCCGTACCTTGTGGTAGTTCGCCCCGTAGTGCCTTTGTACGCTTACCACGCCCGGTACGCTCTTTTATCTTTTCAGCCTCTAGCTTGCTAGCGAAGCCGCGTATGTAACTAATTAATTTGCCTAGCTCGGTATTGTCCACATCCTCAGTGACAGCTTCAAGTTTGACGTGGTACTGTTCTAACTCCTGAGTGAGGATAACGCCATGAGTAGGATCACGTGATAGCCGGTCAAGGCAATATACAACGATAAAATGAATATCATTATTTCTAACTAGTTCCCGTAGTTTGTCTAGCTCTGGCCTCTCAAGGGTCAATCCGCTGTAGGCTTCGCTGAAATGTTCGGATATTTCATAGCCCTTGCTCTGGCAGTAGGCAACACAACTTTCTAACTGTGTCTGTAAACTAGTGCCTTCACGCTCTTGATTATCAGTACTTACCCGACAATAGATTGCTGCTTTCATGTTTGCCTTCTTCTCAAGGTAAATATTAATGATACATACAATTCAGATTCCTAACAATTATGCTTTGCTTTGCTTTTTCAAATCTTCTATCGCAGTCATTACGCCATCCTTATCATATCTCCAAAAATGACGCCAACCATTAACCGATGTATTAGTAATATGGCATGCTGACTTGGAAGCAGTCCACCATTTCTCTTCCATCCATACGCATGGTCTCCTACCTCCGTTAATCCGAGAAACATCTAGCCGAGCTTCATACTTTTCACCCTTGTATTGGGCAAATATTGGTATCATATTACTCGTGTTAGTAGCTACAGGTTTTATATCATTACTTGTAATTAATTTTGTAAGTTTTTCAGCAATGTCGGTTAAGCTTCGATAGATATTTGTTTCCTTGTTTTCTAGACTTTTTCTTGCAATTCGCCAAGTTTGGTCTCTCAGTTGGATAAGTTCGTCATTAAGCTCTCTCATTTCTTAATCTCCTATAATTTCTATAGATTATATAGTAACTATAGGCCTTTGTCAAGCCCCTTTGTCCTGCTTTTTAGATTACCCTGACAAGGATATAAATGCTTGTTTTGTCAGCCTGTCATTGATAACGTCCGCCGGTGTCAGTTTTTTGACTTTCAAGACTTTATAGATATAAGCCCGGCTGCACCCTAATTCAACAGCAGCAGCACCGACGCTCCGGTAATGCTGCAACGCGTCATAAACATTAATGAGAGGTATATTCAACGCTTTGCGTCCTAAACCATTAATCACTATACTTTCCCCGCAGTGCGGGCATTCGATTAACATAGATTGCCGCCTTTTAGAGATTTACCACAGGGACATAGCAAGTCTCCGTTAGGTGTGTATGTCCACTCATTACAACCACAATCAGGGCATTCTGGTAGCTCACCAAGAGTATCGTAAGAAGTAACCTTATCCGAAATTCGGTTTCTGTTGTTTGAATTTTCATTAGAGAGGGTATAATCTTCTTCACGAATATCGGATAAGGTTCTAGTGGCCGCCTCGTAATTTTTACGAGTCCAGTCAGTCAAACTCCATAGGTCGGCCCGCCCTTCACCTTGTGATTTACGGATAACTATTCCATAGCAAGCCATGTCCTCTAGTGCCCGTCTAGTGGTAACTGTAGGATAACCAAGCTTGGTAGCTAGGTCACTGGTGGTAGTATCAATGTCAGCCTCCAGCATGGCCAGAACCACCTTTTGCCTTAATGCCGGCATTGAATCAAGTGCTATCTTTTCCGCCAATTCCCAAGCCCGTTCTTTGGATATGCCTATAACTTGAAGTCCACGTAGCAATTGAGCCAATACCTTTACTAACCGCGTAGGACTTTCAGGACCAGGAATAAGCTGTATTTCGCGGCTTGAAAATGAATCCCGTTCAACTGGGCTTCTGCAACATGTGGTGAATATGGCCAGGTGTATTAGCTTGTCGCGTTCCTCAGCAGTGGTTTCTACCAGCTTCGAAAAGTCTAAAGTACTAAAAAAGTCGGCTACCATGCCTGCTAGTTCGGTCCGCATCTCCGCTTCATGGCCCGAATGAATTAGTGCCTTTTCCGCTTTGCTATTCAGGTTAGTCTCTTGCAGTCGGTAATAGGTAAAACGTTCCCCGAGAATGCTCATTACTGAGTAAAAGCGATCGATCGAAGGTGTAGCGCCGCCTATCAGTCCGCACTTGCCCACCCAAGCCAACGTTCGCCCACCGTCACTTCCTACGTACCTTGTCCAAGCACCGTCATAGACTTCGCGTAAAGCTGCCAGAATGGGCCCGCGACTGTCACGGTTGAGTGATAGGACACTACCAAAGTCCTTTACCTGTAGAATACCGAAGCCGCCCACTTCGCGAAGTAAGCCGCCCTTAGCACCTTCGGCATCTCGCCTTGGCGTGCCTGATAATAGACTAGCTTCCGTGAGTATAGCTACCTGACGAATATCTGGCACTTTGAGAATGGTATTCAATACCTCTGTTTTACCGCTTCCCGGTGTGCCTACAAGTAGAAGCCAAACCGGATCGCCGGGTAGTTTATTAGCTGCGATTACGCCTAATGCTACTTCAAGCGGCCCGGTGTCCGGCATAAAAAGCCAATGGCGGCAACGTTCCAATATCCGTTCAAGCTGTGCTGGCTTGTATTCCGATGCTTGGCTGGTCAATTCCTCGAATTCACTCGCCGTATGCCCGTTGTCTAGCCAGTCGCTTACGTCCTTAGCATCTAGCTTAGCTGGCACTCGTATTCTTGTAGCCTTGCCATAGCATGAGCGTGCTACGTCTGCCGCGTGGATGCAGCCTGGCGGGTCATTATCTGGTATAATTACTAAATCAGCACCTGCTAAGGCTTGGCCATAATTATCTCGCCATTTACCTGCCCCCATAGGATTACAGGTAGCTACAAAACCCTCACTTCGCAGTCGGTCAACGTCTTTTTCACCTTCAACGATGTAAATTATCTTGCCGTTGTCTATGGCTTGCCTTAGCTCGTTCTGGTGATAAAGACTTAGCTTTACGCCCTTTAAGTTGTGAACATAGCCGCCCTTGCCATCCGGCCTACGTTGGTAGAAGCCCTTTGGTCTAGTTCGCACCACTTCAAAACCTTCGTAATAGTAAACGACTTCAATCTCGCGGTGCTCTGACTTTATATTATGACTATTAAGAAATAGGGCTTTAGCTTCTAAGTTAAGTTGCTTTAGGATGTCTGTCGTAGTACAACCGGCGAAGCATTTGACCAATATCCTGCCGTCTGCCTGTTTGATGCTTAAACTGCGATTCTTGTCATCATGTCCCGGACACAGCGCCATATACTGGCCATCTTTACCTGGTTTGACACCTTTTAGCAATAACAGGAAGTCATCAAGGCTGCGTATTCTATTGCTCATTGGCTTTTACCTCGGTAATTACTTTTTGCAAAAACTTACGCCAAGCAGCCTTTTGAGCTGGTGAAGGCAGCCCAGGCTTAATGTCCGTTGTTATCTTGATTTTGGTTATTGTGGCTGCCTTAGTCGCTCTCATGGTTATTGTCCAATAAACCTAGAAAAGCCAAGATACGGCGTTTACGTGTTCGCGGCAAATAGCGGTCTTTCTCTAACGCAGTAATATCACAGACATTGACTTTGGCTAGACTAGCTAGATCTATTTGTCTTAGCCCTTTAGCCAGGCGGGTTAGCCGTGCTTTTTCCCCTTCACTAATACCCGTGACAATAAATACATCGCTCATACTTCCAACTTAGCATCTAATTGCAGATAAAGGGATGGGATATTTTTTACACACCTAGCCAAAGAAAAAGGCTGCCGTTTCCAGCAGCCTCTATATCTATGAAGGGATTAGTTCTAGCAGTTATTTATGACGTGGCCAGCCTGCAGCATCATCATACGGCTCGATTCTTTTACTCAGATCAATAGCATCTATACGGTAATAATCTGCAGCTTTCCTCGATGTATCACATAATACCCTTGCCCTATACCACATTTCTGCTCCGTCAAATATCGTCTGGTAATGGTGCAGGGTAAAATCACTTTCCCGTAATGTTCGCACAATATAACGCCTTATTTGTCGGCTTATCCTAGTTGTGGGATTACTAGCCAGTGTCCGACAAAACCAATGAAACTCGGTTAACTCAGTATCCGAAATTACTCCTGGCCCTTTAAGTTCTGATCTAAGATTCAGATAATCAAGAAGTGAAGAGAAAAAAATTGCCCTCACCAAATACGGTGATTTTACTGGTATGATTTTTGGTGTTTCATTCTCCAGATCCGCTCCACGATTGAACGCTATCAAAATAAAGCCGCGTATAACCTTCAATAGCTTGGGGACATCGGTTAAGTCCTTGAACTTTGTTATTATATCTTTCCAAATGTCCGGCGGGTCGGGTTGGGGCTCATTTCTAGCGACTGCCTTAGCCTGGTCTCGCAGCCAAATCTTGGTTTCCACTTTACATCGCTTAAATTCATTTATCAACTCCCGACAACCCGGCAGATCCCATGAAAAGACAATCGCGGTATAAATAATCCTCGCGTTCTCCGAATATTTCAAAGCTGTTTCTACACAAGCTATCGCATAGATTTCAAGTTTGGATTCCGGCAGCCGCTTGAATGGATAATATATACCATCAGGTAATTCTGCTAGACAGGTATTATATTCTACAGCTGCATTCATAACAGAGATTCTCTATCCTCACATAATAATAATCATTTACTGGTCGTGTCTTTTCAGAAATCTCTGGAGAGGGGACGTTTTAGGGAGACCCTCATATTCTTCGCCTTCTTCAACTTTGACAAACCTACGATAAAGTTTGTCGATAAGCGGTTCGTTATTTTCTTCAACTTCCTTTCTCTTGGAAACCATTTTAAAGTTACTATCATCGCGGTTCTGATTCTTGTCTGGATCAATCATAGATACCGGGATATTCCTAAAGTGTGCATTGCATGATTTACAGTTAGCATAATGATACCCTGTTTTCCCAGATCGCATTATGTCCATAGCATTATGGCACCAGGGGCATAATGCACTTTGTATAATAGTTGTTTCGACCATAATAGACCTCCTTTACTTGGGGAGGTCCCTGTTTAAAAAAATAGACGGGAAATCTATCCTGCTTTCTCTAAACAGGGACTCCCCCGTCTCCCTATATAATGCTAAACCCTAATTACAAATATTGTCAAGAATTAGGCTCAAAAATCGTTTTATTTTCCGGAAAGGTAGATAAAAGATGACGATACAACACTAATGGCCTAGTCACGTCAGGTTGAATATTATGGTAATGCAGAGTAGGATATTATCCATAATTATTATGATAGATATGGTGTTTTCCCCATAATAAGTTATTTTTGAAGAATTGGATTTTACCGAAGTAAAATAATGCGATGCAAGTAATTTTCTTATATTTCTACTAAGCCTTGGCTGCGTCCCATAACTGGTGGAAATTCGATCTAGCCATATACTACCCCTGTGTACCATCTCAGTCAATCCTTTTAAGCAACCAGTGCTTCCTCTAAGAATTCCAGTTTGATTGGTTCTTGCTCCAGCGCCTTTGATGCCTCCTCTATCCAGGCGATATCCTCAGCTCTCATCCCAACTTTCTGCCACTTTAGCCTCTCTTCCTCCAGAAGACTGAAAACCATCACCAGGGCCGAGGGCTCATTCGGGAATCGGCCGACCACCCTGGTCCTCCTCTTAACCTCCTTGAAGGCTCGCTCGATGACGTTGCTGGTGCGGATGTGTTTCCAGTGAC
>CAZBMB010000009.1:0-56548 GCA_964493435.1 uncultured Dehalococcoidaceae bacterium
TTGTACACACCGCCCGTCACGTCATGAAAGTTGGCAACACCTGAAGTCGATGGGCCAACCTGATTTTATCGGGAGGTAGTCGCCGAAGGTGGGGCCGATGATTGGGACGAAGTCGTAACAAGGTAGCCGTAGCGGAAGCTGTGGCTGGATCACCTCCTTTCTAGGGAGATATCCGGCGAAAGCCTATTTCTCCTAGGTCGGTCATCGACCGAACAAGTCGATGAAATTTTCCTTCCTTCCGCTATCCAGAGGTTAAGGTGCTTTTTATTTTTCCCGCACTATCATAACCAAGATAATTTATTACCCTCACCCCCTTTATCCCCCTCTCCAAACAGCAACGTGGCACATATCTCATCTTAAAAGGTCAGTATGTTTGGAGAGGGGGAATTTTTTAAGAGAGGGGCTGGCGCCCCTCTTAAACACCCCTGATTGACAAGATAAGGGGGAAACCGGGCGGGGTAAACCTTACGGGACAAGCCGCTGACGCCGCGAGGGCGGCGGGTGGGAATAGATACCTGGGGGGTCAGGGGTGAGGCAAAGATGTTTCTTGATTTTTATCTGCTTCTGCCCTAAAATGAAAAACGTATCATCGTGGGCCATTAGCTCAGTTGGTTAGAGCGCAGTCCTGATAAGACTGAGGTCTGTGGTTCGAGACCACAATGGCCCATTTTTCATGCGCGCTGCAATGTATTTTTGCGTTTCATATAGATAACTAATGAGAAAAATACTACATATCATTGATGCCATCAATGAGCGGGCGGGAGCAATATCGAGCTGGTTATTACTGTTATTAATTACCGTAATCCTGTATGAAGTCATAGCCAGATATGTGTTCAACAAGCCGACAACCTGGG
Organism: uncultured Dehalococcoidaceae bacterium; assembly: GCA_964493435.1. Lineage (GTDB taxonomy): Bacteria > Chloroflexota > Dehalococcoidia > Dehalococcoidales > RBG-16-60-22 > E44-bin89. The sequence continues at coordinate 855 of CAZBMB010000009.1, forward strand.
GCTTTAACAGCTTTCGCATGATTAGCGGTGTTCTTATTGTGTTCGGTTGGGCGTATGCACAGCGCTACAATTCTCACATCAGGGTAGATATTCTCTATACTCGCTTTTCCCTCCGTAAGAAGGCTTTTGTTGATGCCATTGGCACCGGCTTTCTCTTCCTGCCATTATTTGCCACTTTCACAGTATTAGTCGGGCAAGATGTGCAGCACTCTTACTGGTACTATACCACGCTAAGACATATGAGTGGAATTCCAACCAACCTGATATATCAAACGCTGGTCCTGATTGGCCTGTGTTTATTCTTCATACAGTTCCTCGCCCGATTTGTACGCGATATGTATATTTTGGTAAAAGGTAGACCACAGTGATTGAAATAAACCCCGAGGTTCTGACGATAGCATTTCTGCTGGCGATATTTTTTGGCGTACTGACTGGCTATCATGTCGCTCTGATACTTATCGGCGTTGGCGCGCTATTTGGTTATTTCACCGTGGGTCCGAACGTAGGCTATTTGCTATATGCGCGTGTGAACTCAATGATACTGAATTATAACATGGTTGCCATACCCCTCTTCACTTTTATGGGCGTCATGCTTTCCCGCTCAGACATAGCCGATAGACTGTATCATGCCCTGCATCTGTTGCTGGGTCGCCTTAGAGGCGGACTGGCGCTGAGCACCGTGATACTGGGCACCATTGTTGCTGCCGGTCTGGGTGTAGTTCAGGCTTCGGTGAGCATGTTGACCACCGTCTCACTTGGCCCCATGGTTAAAAGAGGTTACAGCAAGGAGCTCGCCTGTGGCGCCATCTGTGCCGGTGGGACCCTGGGGATTCTTATTCCGCCCAGTATCATGCTGGTGGTCTTAGGCATGACGGCCGCAGTATCTATCGGCAGGTTGTTTTTTGGCGCCTTTATCCCCGGCTTTATCCTCTCTGGTTTATATCTAGTCTACATTGTCGTCCGCTCCTGGCTTCAGCCAGAGATAGCACCCGAGGCTCCTATAGAAGAAAGGCAGGTCTCTTTTGCCCGGAAAATGACCCTGCTTTTTGTCTCAATAATACCGCCTTTAGCTATTATGCTATCAGTACTGGGGACGATATTTTGCGGGGTGGCCACTGTCTACGAAGCGGCCGGCGTTGGCGCAGCAGCATCGGTTCTTATCACTGTTGCCTACCGCAAGTTCAGCTGGAACCTGCTCAAACATGCTATGCTTGATACGCTGAGAGTAACCGGCTTTGTCATGCTTATCACCGCCTGTGCCAACGCAACGGTAGGCGTATTTGTATACTTTGGCGGTAAAGAGGTGATAGAGAACATAGTTCTGGCATTGCCTCTTGGACCATGGGGCGCCTTCGCTGCCATAATGCTGGTTACCTTCATTTTGGGCATGTTTATGGACTGGATATCAATTATTCTCATTGTCGTTTCCATATTGATACCCATCGCGCCAGCGCTGGGATTCAATCCGGTATGGTTTGCCCTGATGATATGCGTGAATTTACAGATGTCATTTATGACCCCTCCCCTCGCTCAAGCCATATTTGTCTGCCAGGGCAGCGCCGACCCGGAGCTGGGGGTGACCAACGTTGATATAATCCGAGGAGTAATTCCATTCATTCTCCTAGTAATGATCGGGCTTGGACTGTTCGTTGCCTTCCCAGAGTTAATATTGTGGCTGCCCGATAGGATGATAGGATAGTGCCCTGCCCCCTCTTTGACCCAAATTACCTCAGCGGTGATACCCCCTGATCCAACACGGCGGGTATAGTGGCCAGCTTGAGCTATTGACAAACATCCCCAAGGGTCTTAACATTACCACACTGGTTGCTCCAGCAAGATTAGTTTGCCGTGGAGGTATGCAAGATGAGAAAAATCATCATATTTTCAATGTTTTTGGTTTTGGTTATTTTCAGTGCGCTTTCCTGTGCGTCTGGAGTGTCGCAGGAAGAATATGACAGGGTAAACGGTGAACTGCTTGCCCTCCAGAATCAGCTGACGACTATGCAAGGGAAACTGGCTGAAACTCAACTGGTACAGACTCAAAGTGAAGCGCTAACTAAACAATATGAGGCCATGAAGGGCGATTTTGATGCCCTGCAGGCCGATTATGAAGAGTTGAGTGACAAGTATGAAGAGATGAGTGAGCAGTACAACACCACTATGAGCCAGTTTGAGTCGGTACAGGCCGATTATGAAGCGCTGAGTGATGAATATGATGAGATGAGTGAGCAGTATGAAATATTGATGAAGGAAGCAGCCGAAGCCGAGGCAGCAGCTGAATTCAGCAAGGAAGACGTGGAACAGGCGATATTCAAACTGATAAACCAGGAAAGAATAGACAACGGCGTAACGGAACTGGAGTGGGGTGTTAACATTTACAAATGGGCCAAAGAAAATAGCCTCAATATGGCGACCTACAAGCGCTATGAATACTCCAGCTATGCATCCTGGCAGGAGATTCTATGGGCTGCCGGGCACAACTCGGCGGAGAGCATAGCTAATGCCGCAATGATAGTCTGGAGAGACAGCCTGCAATATGAACGGAATATGATTAACACTGTCGCCATCTATGGTGCCGTGGGAATATATGAATCGGCAGGAATCTATTACATTACCTTCATTACCAGTCCTTTTCGCTAAAAGAGGGCCAGGGATTCTAGCTGGCTCTGGACTGTCTTTTAAACTCTTTCAAGTGCTGGTATTCGGGACGGTTGCGGTAAAACTTATCCAGCGTATAGCACCCCGATACCAGGCCATTGCGCGGCGCGGTGATGCAACTCTCGCAGGCGCGGCATATTAATTCGCGTTTCAATGCTCTCCCGCCAAGTATATCGGCCACCATTTCAGGGTAACACAATGACATCCGGCCAATGCCCACGAAGTCCGCCAGACCATTTCGTATCACGCTCTGGGCAACGTTGGGCAACCACTGCTGCAGGTAGGAATAGCCGCTCCCAACGTAAATCAGTGCCGGGCACTTCCGTTTCAATTCCGCGGTCACGGCAATCAAACGGGCTACTCCAGCAAGTGGGTCCTCCGGCGGCCGGTAACCACCCGCCATCGGCGTGAAGTAGGGCCGCAGAATATGAGAGTTGTAACCGCCACTTGCTGAGACGCACACCAGTTTAATGCCGAGTTCCAGAAGCAGGTTTAGAAAACCAAGCGGCTCCGTGAGGTCTATGCCCAGTCCGGTACCGTCGCCGCCAAAGGCATAGGGATATCCTTCACCGCCAAACTCTGCCGGTTCCCCGCGTCCATCGGCACCTCGCTGGAAGGGTAGAAAATCAAAGGCGCTGAATCTGACCGCGATGCCCAATCCCGGCACTTCAGCCCGTATACCGGTCACGATTTCCCTTAAAAACCTGGTGCGGTTTTCAAAGCTACCGCCGTAACGTCCGGGACGCTCTACGGCACTCAGGAACTCGTGACCCAGATAGCCATGGCAATGCTTTATATCGACGAAGTCAAATCCGGCTTGCTGTGACAGCCTTGCCGCCTTTATGAAGTCATTTACGAGAATAGCAATTTCATCATCGGTCAACACCGGTGTATCAGCCGTCACCCCGAACCTCTGGTCCAGGATGGGGTGATGATAGAGAATTACTGGTTTCCGATATTTTATATCTTGCGGACGATAAACGCGCCCGGAATGGGTCAACTGAATCCCGACCAGAAGGTCTTTGCTGGTGGAGAAATGCTGCTCATGGGTTTTGACCAGCAGCTCTCGCAGACTGGCAATCTCTCCCACGTTCTCTTCCGAAATCATCAATTGACTCGAGCTGCCCTTAGCGTCCTCGCGAACGGCAACCGCTTCCCCGCCAAATATCACTTTGGCCCCGCTCAGGCCAAAACGCTGCCACCGCCTCCTGGTCAGTTCCGTCGGCTTGCCGTCACTGGTGCTGTCCCACCCTTCCATAGGCAGTATGGCAAAACGGTTCCCGATAACCCTATCGTCAATTGCACAGGGCCTGGCCAGCGGCGCGTCCAGCCCTGAGTCCACTTCTTCATCCAACGGGAGAGGTACCTTGATTGAGTCCAGATAGTTCTGGAAATCAGACAGCTTCTTAATGGCGCCGACATTCCGCATCATGGTATACACCTCTCAAAATTTATGGGCAGGCTCTTGATTTATTAATCCAGCGCTATCTCTTCATATTCCACAATCAGCCGGTCAGGCTGGAACCTTTTCAGCACTTCATCAGGAGGAGCGTCAATGAATCGCTTGAGGGCACGTTCACAGCTTTCAATATCTTCATAAACGGACTCGGATATGCCGTAGATATCATTATCGTTGAGCTTCTTGATGACCCGGTTTATGGTATATTGCTTCAATTCCGGACGGGCCAGTCTTTTATAATTGTCCGCATGTTCCGTACGCCATAACTGCCATGTTTCATCAGGGTCATAGCCCGGTTTGAGCCGAATCACTCCCATAAACTTGACCATGTTACAACTCCTTATTTTTAATGTTGATAATATATCATATCCGGAAACAAAGTAAAAAAGTTAAATCATGCCGCCATGATTTTGTTCGGGATGGGGTAAGCCAAAACTAAAATATTTTTATTATTTCCGAATTGAAGTATTGACAAATTTATCATTCAGTATTAATATTCGCCAGTATATTTAATGAGGTACTGACATGAACCCCAGATACCAGGTCGGACAAGAAGTAGCCATAAAACCGCCCGCCAGGCAATCCCTGGAGCCGCGAGATTCGACTTTAAATAAGTATGCCGGGCAGACAGGAGTGATTACCGATTATCACTGGATAAGCCCGCGTTTTGGTGAGTTCTTCTATATCTACACCGTGAAAATGGTATCAAGCGATAATGAAATCGTTGTGCATGAAGATGAAATGGAAGAGCGCACCAGCACTTCTTTACAAAGCAGGAATTAGCCTGATGCCACACCCTGCTCTCCTGATTTCTAATTACCATCGCCTAAGCTGACATTGCTTCGCGCCGTGATATTTCTATTGACAGCTTCTCAACAGGGACTTAGCATAACTATTGCGGCCTGTATAATTGATTGAGAAAATTCACCGCGTCCCGGCGCCGTTTGAGACGGAAAGGAGTCCAACCATGTGGCAGCGAATTATGAGTATTACGGTTAAAGAATTTATCCAGCTCAGTCGTGACCGACGTTCCATGGCCATGGTGATACTGATACCGATAATCCAGATGTCTATTTTCGGCTACGCGCTGAGCACCGATATCAAGAATGTGTCCATGGTTGTCTGGGATGCCAATAATACGCTGGAGAGTCGTGAACTTATCCGCAGCTACGCTGAGACGGAGTTTTTCTCGGTTAATTACTACGCCACTGACTATGATGATATCACCAAACGCATTGAATCAGGCAAAGCCAAGGTGGCTATGGTTATACCTCCGGAATACGATGAGCTCCTGCACCGTGGAGAGAGCGCCTCTATTCAGTTCTTCACCGACGGCTCCGACCCCAATATCGCCATACAGGCGGTAGCCAATGCCAATCTCATAGCTCAGGCAAAAGGTATTGAAATAATGAGCCAGATACAGGGCAGCGAACCGGCCCTCGCCATCACGCTGGAACCCAGAATCTGGTACAACCCGGCCATGCAGAGTTCCATCTTCTACCTGCCCGGTATAGTGGGCGTTATTCTCCAGGTTCTCACCATGATGCTCACTGCCTTTGCCATTGTCCGGGAACGGGAAATGGGCACCATTGAACAGCTGAACATTACACCGCTGCGGCGTGGCGAGTTGATAGTTGGTAAATTTATACCCTACACCATCGTTGCCTATATTCAGATATCGGTGGTGCTGTTGACGGCGGTGCTCGTTTTCGACATGCCGATTCGCGGCAGCCTGCTGTTACTGGTCGCGCTGTCTTTTCTCTTTCTCTCGTTCTCCCTAGGCCTGGGCTTATTCATATCAACCATTTCCCGCACCCAGTTCCAGGCGATGCAAGCCAGCATTTTTGTGTTTCTGCCCAGCATCCTCCTCAGCGGTTTCATCTTCCCCGTCGAGTCAATGCCCAGGCTGGCCCAGTGGATTTCGGCAGTTTTGCCGCTGACCTATTATCTCCGGATAGTGCGTGGCATTATCGTGAAAGGGGTGGGGATTGAATATCTGTGGCAGGACGCGGCGGTACTGGCCGTCTTTGGTGCCATCACCCTGCTGCTGGCGACATGGAGAGTGCAAAAGACGCTAACCTGATATAGATAAATTTACTTCGCTTGCCACAGACGCAGCACGTTATCGGCGAGAAAACCCTGTATTTCCGCCTCGGAAAGGGGCGCAAACCCCTGCGTGGCCAGGTCATGGTTCAGCCCCTCCTGTATATAGGCGAGCTCCCTTCGTAGTAAAGTAATGTACTCGTCAACGTTCTCGCCGACATAGTCCGAGCCATAAAACACCCTGTCAAGAACACCGTATTCTCTGGCCATGGCCAGGTTCCTGGCCAGTAGCTGGCGCCGCCCCCTACCTAGATACGGCTCGATAAACATGGCAAAGTCAGTATAGACATTCGGCGAGCGTGCCATGATGCAAAGCGTCTCCTCAGTCCACGGATAACCCATATGCTCAACGTCAAACCTGAGTTCCGGGAAATCTATGGTTAAATCATCCAGCAACGTTATCTGGCAGTACTTTAAAGGGCAGTTTCTGGGTGGGCCGAACTGGTGGGAATGATGAAAGTATATCGGTATGTCCAGTTCAATCGCCTTCTGGTAAAAAGGATAAATGCGCTTATCGTTGGCGTAATAGTAACCGTAACCGGGCGTCAATAATAAGCCCTTTATGCCTTGATTGATTACCAGGTCTTCCAGTTCTTCCAGCTGGGCCTCATTCAAACGGTCCTGCGCATCCAGCGGTTCCACCGCCGCAAAGGAAACGACTCTTGATGGCGCCGCCTGGTGCAGTGCCACGGAAAGTGCATTTGACCCGAGCCACATGCCCCGGATGCGCTCCATTGACTGCGACATGGTCTGAAACTGAGCGATTCCTATTTCATCAAGGCGTTTCAGCAATTGGTCCATATCAAAGCCTTCAATATCACCGACCGTTTTCTTGAGGTTATCCACGCTGGCATGCTTCTGGTACATATGTGAATGACCGTCTATTATTTCCATTTTTGCCTCCTCATTTGAATGTTTAAACTGCCGTATATTATTATTCATACACATAAACTATACAGGAGGTAATTGTCAATATGAAAGTAATCGACCTCACCCTTACGATACGAGACCAGTGGCGATGGGCTATTAATGTAGAGACAAAGCGCACCTATGAAGATGGTTTCTTTCTGCAGCAGACAATACATTTCAATGTACATGGCTTCACCCATGTTGACGCGCCAAATCACTTTTTGCCGGACGGCTGTTCCATTGAAAAAGTACCGCTGGAAAAATTTTATGGAGAAGCCGCCATTGTCAACCTGTCCCATCTCGGCGAAAACGACGGTGTCAGTGCCGCAGAACTGGAGAAGCACGGCCAGCATATCCGCGCCGGCGACATCGCTCTCCTGCGCACTGACTGGCCGCTTAAATGCGATTACATGAGCAAGGACTTCTGGGCCAGGGCACCTTATACAGAGCGCGATGCCTGTGAATGGCTGGTTGAGCGCAAGGTCAAGGCGGTGGGCTACGATTACCCCTGCGACTATTTACTGCGCTATGAAGTTCTAGAACCGGGACGTCAATCAAAGAGAGAGGAAAACACCACACATGATGTATTTTTCAAGCACGGCATTACAGTCATTGAATACGTGGTCAATCAGCACCTCTTGAAGAAAGACCGCGTTCAGTTTATGGCCCTGCCGCTCCCGTTTGAGGGTGCCTGCGGCTCACCGGTGAGGGCCATCGCCATTGAGGAATAGATAACGCCCGCCTATTTTTAATCATCCTGACGACAGGTTGAAAAACATTTGCCGGAGGTGCGTAATTCAGTCAGGTGATTTCACGTCGGGGGAAGGTGCTGGCTTTTCTGGGAGCAGCTATCCAGAAGGCCAGACAATTTATGCCAAAGCATATTATGCAGAGTATAAAAGCAGTGATATAACTGCCGGATATGTCATAAATGTATCCGCCCAACCACGGACCAAAAACAGAACCTATACCAACGCCGGTAAGAGACAGTCCCGCTATTGCCCCGAAATTCCTGCCGTGAAAGATATCAGCCTCGCCGGCGGTAATGGTGGGTGAATAAAGACCGGCACCATAACCGAAGCAGACCGCATATATATAAAGCAGCCATGGTTGGGAGGTGTCCTTCACCGATATCAGCGCCACCAAAGCAACAATGACAAGTATACTGGACAGGGTAACCGTTTTCTCACGGCCAATCCAGTCAGATAAAAAACCGGATAGCTGCCCTGCGGCCATGAAAACGCCGAACAGAGCGAATACGGAAGCAGCAAAAAGGCTGCTGTACCCCATGTCCATGGCGAATTTTACCTGATGAGCCAAGACCATATAACCACCTATCCCCCAGAAGAGTGAGTGTGAGATTATGAAGAGCCACAATTGATGGGTTCTAAGGGCACGTCGCAATGTCCATTCGTGAGATACGCTGTCTCTGGGTAATTCAGTCTGGCCATCAGGTTCGTCCGTCTTTTTTGTTTCGGCGGCACCGTAAGGTTTCAGCCCCTTGCTTTCCGGTCGGTAATGATAAAACAGGAAATACAGAGGCAGCATTACCAGGATCAGAATCGCAGCGATAGCCACGTAGGCATAGCGCCAGCCTACCTGCGAGATAATGAACTCAACAAATAAGCCATAGGTGTAGCTTAACCCCGCCCCCATTCCTCCAATGCCCAAGGCCAAACCGCGCTTTTTACAGAACCAGTTCGCCAGCGTCGGACCCATTACAGGCCAGCCGCTGAGCGCTATGCCTATTGGCACCAGCACCCCGAAGAGGAAATAAAAATGCCATAATTCACTGGCCCAGGCGCAACTGGCCGTGGCTAGAAAGAGAACGGTTACTCCAATGGGCAAAACCCTTCGCGGTTTCCAGCGGTCTACCAAGACTCCAGCAAAGGGAGCCGTAAAACCATAAATGAGGATATTCAGGGAAAGCATCAGCGCGGTACTGCCACGACTCCAGCCAAATTCATCTAAAATCGGGGGGAAGAAAACCGAGAAAGAATGTCTGGTACCATAGGTCAGAACCATGCCGACAACGGCGATGCCAACTATAATCCACCCGTAAAAGAATGGGGTTCTTTCTTTCATATTAAATACCTTCTAATCAGCACCGCCAGCTCGAAGAGAATCATTGTTAAACGTTTGCTCAAACTGTTTTTCCCACTAGCGTTATTCTAGTTTTTGATATATGCTGTGTCAAAAAGCTATCACGATAAGGAGGCAGAGCCATGAAAAAAGAATATATTTTGCCGAAAGCTTTATTTGAACCCCTAGGCTGGTCACACGCGGTTAAGGCGGATAATACTATTTATCTCGCCGGTATGGTGGGCTTTGATGAAAACCGAAATGTAGTGGCAGGCGGTTTTGAAGCGCAGACGGTTAAGACCTTTGAAAATATAAAACTCACCCTGGAGGCGGCGGGGGCCTCCCTGAAAGACGTGGTAAAGATGACGATATATGTAACGGACATGAAGAATATCATTAAATTCAGAGAAATCAGAGCCCGTTACTTCAGCCCACCGATGCCCGCCAGCACCGGGGTTGAAGTATCCAGGCTGATACTCCCGGAACTCCTTGTGGAGATAGAAGCCATAGCTGTTGTTGACAAATGATATATCCTGTAGAATAAAGCCGGTTCGGATATTACCGATAATTATAAGACAGGAGGTCAAACTATGGGCGCAAAGACGACCCGACAGATTGCAGAATGGATATGCAAAAACAGCTATAAAGATATAGGTCCCGAGGTCATAGACTACGCCAAATTAATGGCTCTCAGCCATCTGGGCATGACCGCCGCCGGCGCGGTGATGCCTTTCGGCAAAATAGTAATCCAATACACCAAAAACAACGCCGGCAAGGAAGAGGCCGGTGTTATCGGCGGTGGCTTCCGCACCTCATCTGAATATGCGGCTCTGGCCAACGGCTCGCTGGCGCACACCACCGAGCTTGAAGACGATAGCTTCCCTGACGGGCTTTATTCCTGCGGCGCCTGGCCAGCGGTGTTTGCCCTGGGCGAGAAATATAAGCTTTCCGGAAAAGATGTTCTGGAAGCATACGTTCTGGGCTATGAAGTCGGCTCCAGAATCGGCCTGGCCTCGCTGCCCGCCGTGGTCAAAGGCCATCTGAATGCTGCCGGGTGCCTGACCATAGGTTCTGCGGCCATGGCCGCCAAATTGATGAAACTGAACGTTGAAAAGACCACCCACGCCTTGAGCCTCGCCGCCTCGCAGGGTCAGGGCATAGCCCGCCAGACCGGTGCCGGCGCCCATCTGGCCGAGGCCGGTTTCGCCGACCGTGACGGTATCTGCGCCGCCGCCCTCGCCGAACTTGGCTACACGGGCAACCCCGCCATCCTGGAAGGGCGCGGGGGCTTCATGGACCTGTGGTCCGGGCAGCCTGATTTCGATTTGCCCCTAGGGGAAGGGTTTCGGGTTATGGATGTCGGCATCAAGAAATACCCCTGCTGTTACCTGCAGCAGCGCAATATCGACGGGGTTCTCGACCTGATTGCCGAGCACAACATATCATGGGAAAACGTTGAGAGCATCGAGCATGAAATTAACCAGACGGTCTCAATGTACCTGAAATACGCCCAGCCAGAAACCGGAGAGGATGCCAGGTTCAGCCTTGAGCACAGCACCGTGGCCTGCTTTTTCGATAAAAATGTCTTTTTGGACAGTTATACGGATGAAAAGGCCAGAGATGCTCGTTTCCGGGAAGCGCGGAAAAAAGTGAAGGTAACGGTGCACCCCGAGTGGCCCGGCGGTTACTTCGCCTTTGATAGCCCGCTTACCATCAGATTGAAGGATGGTCGTGAATTCAAAAAGGTCTGTGTTGAGGCCCGGGGCGACCCTTCCAAGCGGCTCGGTGTGAAAGAAGTGATGCAGAAATATCAGGACTGCATTGACTTCGCCGGCATATACTCGGCAAAGCAGGCCAAAGCAGCGGCCGAGATGGCGCTGGAACTGGACAAGGTGAAAGACGTCAACGAGCTAACGAATATCCTGACCTACCCTGATGCCCCAAAGAGATAAGCAGCCGCCTTTGCCCGGTGGCATGAGATAATATACTACTGAATCAGTCCCGACTCAGTGTCCGGATTATGGCGCCGTTTTTATCCCGTATATTGACCTTCAAGGGCATACCGCCGGGAAGGGCATGGGTGGCGCAGGCGAGGCACGGGTCATAGGCACGGAAGGCCATCTCCACCATGTTGAGCAGTCCTTCTTTCACCTCCGGACCTTTTACAAATCCCTGCGCCGCTTTTTTCACTGACAGACAGATGGGGGCGGCATTGTGCTGGGTGGCCACAATAAGGTTCGCCTTGTTCAGCAATCCGCGCTCATCGGTTTCGTAGTGATGAATAAGCGTGCCACGGGCAGCCTCAACGCAGCCCACTCCCTTCTGCTTGAGCTTCAGGTTCATATTTCTGATATCCTTGCTGGTCAGTAGCGGCTCGCTGGCGATTCTCTGCATATCCTCAGCGGCCTGGAGGGCTTCAATGAGCCGCGCCCAGTGGAAGGCCAGGGTGTGGTGGCTGGGCTTGCCGCCCAGTGCCTCAAACATCTCCTCGTAAGCCTTTTGTGCCAGAGGCGTTGCCATGCCATCGGCCGCGTTCAACCGCGCCAGCGGTCCCACCCGGTACAATGAGGTCTTATCGCCGTCATTCAGTCCATTCCAGCCCACTTTTTTCAGATGGGTCAGGCGGATATAAGTCCACGGCTCAACCCACTCGCCGATATGGTCGATATAGTCAGCGGGGTCGAAAAGCGCATACTCTTTGCCCCTGGGGTCGACGACGCGCAGTTTCCCTTCGTAGAAATTCACTTTGTTATCGTTATCGACCAATCCCATATAGTAGGTATTCAACTTATAGGCATCGTTCAGGACGAGGTCAAGGTGTTTCTTGTCGGCCACCACCACGTCTTTGAACAGTTTTAAAGCAAACTGAGCGAAGTCAACGGTATAATCCGCCGTCTCCTTTATCCACACCCGTTCCTCCTCTGTAATTCCCCTGGGGACACCGCCGGGGAGTCCACCTTCCGGGTGCGGCGGCTTGCTGCTGATGAGGCGGATGATATCCCGGCATCTTTTTCTCACCTCAATTACCTTGCCGCCGATTTCCAGTCCGACCTTGTCTATCAGGCCAAGTATATTCCTCACCGCCGGGTCGGCCTCAGCGCCGACCACAAAGTCGGGCGCGGCGAGGAAGAAAAAGTGGATGTAATGGTCCTCCACCATAAATGCATTGTAGTGCAACTGCCTGATCAGTTTGGCCGCCGGTGTCGGCTCAACCCCATATACATCATCCACGGCCTTGGTCGAGGCCATATTGTGGGGTGTCGGGCAGACGCCACAGATATTGGGCGTTATCCTCGGCATTTCCTCAACCGGCCGGCCCAGACAGAACCGCTCGAATCCTCTCAGCTCCACCACCTGAAAGTAAGCATCCTCAACATCTCCTTTGTCGTCAAGGAAAATCTCAATTTTACCATGGCCTTCAAGCCTAGTTATGGGATTAATGGTTATTTTCTTCGCCATCGTAACCTCTCCTTATCACCTTTATTGGCGTTTCTTCTTCAGCAGAGATGTCGGTAAACTGAACCGGTATATATATCCAGCGAGGTCGTCAAGTTTGTCAATGAGCCGCTTCATCTCCTCATCGTTTTCGGCGTCGAGCATGGAGGCGAGGGCGGAGATGAATTTGGCCCCGGAGTCTTCAACTCCCTCCACCGGCCCGAAGCAGCCCCGGCAGGGCATATTGATATTGATGCAGCTTTCGCCGCAACCGCCACGCGTGGCAATGCCCAGACACATTATGCCCTGCGCCAGGAAGCAAGTATCAGGGCTGGCCTCCACTTCATGGATGCGCTTGATATCCTTGATGGAGATTTTGGTCGGCTTGGTCTCGTTGAGTCGACAGGTATCACAAAGCGCTTTGTGCGGCGCCAGTGTGGAGCCTTTAGGCGGCAGTTTGCCTTCCAGCACCGCGTTTACCGCATTGGCAATCAGGTCGGGAGGAGGGGGACAGCCGGGGAGGTAGTAATCAACGTCAATTATCTGCTTCAGCGCGAAAACCTGCTCATAGAATTCGGGCAGCGTTAACTCTTTTCCGTCAGCCTTTGATTTCGTCTGGGGATAGTTACCTTTCGGGTTCACCACGGTGGGCGCATCACGGTAGACCCAGTTGAAAATGTCCTCTTTGGTACGAAAATTGGCCATACCTGACGTGCCCCCGAAGCAGGCACAGGCACCGAAAGCCAGCACCAGCTGTGACTTCTTCCTGAGCAACTTGGCCACTTCCTCCTGCTCTGAATTCCTGATGTGGCCGTTGATTATAGCGAGCGCAATTTCGCCATTTTTCATGGCCTCAAGGTGATGATATTTGAAGTCCAGGGCCACCGGCCAGAAAATAACGTCAACCGCCGCTGTTACCTGCAGGATAGCTTCGTTCAGGTCAACGACCGCCTCATCGCAGCCGCCACAACTGCCAAGCCAGCATATGGCTACTTTTGGTTTAGCGACCATCTTTTCCACCTCTCTTTATGAATTTCATTCTCAACTCATTCCATCTGGCAGACTATATTTGTCTGACCGGGCCCAGCTTCCTGACCGCTTCCGTCATGCTCTTCACCATCTCTGGAATCTTCTTCCCCTCAGGGTCAAGCGAGAGCTCCATTCTGACTCTCTCCGGCTCGATTCCGTAGCTACCAAGCACGCCGCGAATGAGCTGTACCCGTTTCTTCGCCTCAAGATTGCCATCCTGATAATGGCAGTCGCCCTCCGGACAACCCAGAATCAGAACGCCGTCAGCGCCATGCTGGAAAGCCTCCACAACGTGTTTGGCGTCAACCTTACCGCTGCAGATAATGGGTATCCAGTTTTTTATCTGTGATGATAAGGCAGCCTCATCCGCCAGATAGCCCCAGCTGAATTTACAGGAGAAGCAGACCACTTTTGGCTCAAAATCGCTCATTTATTCACCTTTCTTGAGATATTAAGTTAGCGACAATAAAGTACTTTCGATTCTGTCGTAGGTTGAATCATCAACCAGCGTCCTGGCCTCGGATGGGCAGGCGGCGATACACATGCCACATGATTTACATCGGAACATGTCCGTTTGCGATACGAGCTTGCCATCCCTCTCCACCAGACGTGCCGCATCGTAGTTGCAGACGTAAACGCAGGCGCCGCAGCCGCTGCACCTTTCCTCGTCGACTTCCACCGCGTAGAGTGACTTCTCAAAGCCAATGGAAATGCACGCCTTGCAGGAGGCGCACGGACCACAGGTCAGGCATCTTTTAGCTTCCTCTATGGCCTCCTTCAAGGTGAGACCCCTTTCAAACAACTGGAAGTGCATTCTCTTTTCCGGTGGTATCCAGACCACCTCGGTGGGCTGTTTGTAGCTGTTCCTCTGCGGCAGACCAAGCGCCTCAAAATCTCTCTGCCTTCCCGACCTCATGTCTAGGCCTCTCAAGTATCGGTGGATGGACTCGGCGGCTTCGTTCCCTTCCTTCATCGCCTCCACCATAAAGCCTATGCGTCGCACGTCGCCACCGATAAAGACGGCCGGATTTTGCAGGCTCTGCAGAGTGTGGGGGTCAACGGCCAGCCTTCCCCTTTCATCCAGGAGTTTCTCTCTCTGTAGCAAGGCTCTATCCGGTGCCTGCCCGATGGTGATTATCAGTATATCTCCCTCCATTTCAACACAGTCGGTGCAGTCAAACTTCGGGTTGAAACCTTTTTCATCAAAGACGCTGGTGCATCGCGGGCAGTCTATTTTCCGGAATTTGCCACCTTCGCCCATGATTTTCCGCACGCCGCGTGAGCAAACAATTTTAAGGCCCTCTTCCCAGGCGGCCCTTATTTCATCCTCATCGGCCGGCAGCCCGTCCTGGTGGCTTTTGTCTTCACATTCCAGGGCAACAACGGTAACCTCGCCGCCAAGCCTCCTCGCTGACCGGGCGGCATCGAAGGCGACGTTGCCACCACCAATGACAACTACCCGTTTATTTTTAAAGTAATCCGGGGCAATATTGCCGTGGCTCACCTCATAGAGAAAGTCAAGCCCGTACATCACGCCGGAAAGATCCTGCCCTTCCACCTGCTCGCCGTCAAAAGTGAGCACTCTGGGATAAGGTGTCCCCTTGGCGATAAATACCGCCTTGTATCCCTCGTTTTTCAGTTGCTCCAGAGTGAGTTTACCTTCACCAATTTTGGTACCAAACCGGACATCTATGTCAGCAATCCTCACCAGATTTTCCATGGTGGTCTGCAGTACATCATCGGGCATCCGGTATTCCGGGATAAGCCAAAGTGCCCCACCCAACCGATTGGATGCTTCAAACACGGTTGGACGGTAACCCATCTTGCTTAAGGAATAGGCGCACATGAGGCCACCGGGGCCTCCGCCCATGATGGCGACGCTTTCTCGATCCCTGGCGATTTCCAGTTTTTCTTTCTTTTTTAAATAGTCGGTGTAGTGGTCAGATAAAAATCGTTTCAGCAGCCTTCTCCTGATAGCGCCTCCTCTGGTCTTGTAGTTGCACTCCAGCTCGCAGAGGCCGCAGATATAGCCGCATATATTGAAGAACGGGTTCTTCTCATACAGATAGTCGCCAATCTGTATTATCCCTTCCTTCGCCGCCTCAACACCATCTGGAAGAAGCGAGAGCAACACATTGGTGCGCTGAATGTCCTCATTGATGGGACATTTTATCTGGCAGGGAGGAAGCATTTGCTTCACTGCTTCCTCAACATGCGTTCCCAGGCTGCTAGTGGTTTTCCACATGAAAAGCCTCCTTGATTAGTTTTATGTTAAATTCCTCATTTATCGAGCAATTCAAGAACTGTCTTCAATGCCACTGGAACCGCTTTTTCAACCTCCGGCGTCAGGTCATCACCGAAGTTATTGACATCCCCGGCTTCCACGGCGACAATGGTCACATCTTGAGGCATCGGCCAGCCAAGGCTTCTACCCAGCTCCAAGGCCTGCAAAATGCCGGTGCGGTGCGGGTCGTTCTGGTATGTGTTCTGTATTTGAAAATCTTCCGGCTTCAGGCAGTACACCGCTCCTGGCACGCCACCGCTCTGGACAGCATCAATGATGACCGCTGATTTGAAGCCGCTCAGGGATTCGGCTAGGTTCAGGCCAGCGAGGCTGGTCTCCTGAAATGTAATATCGGGGCTTGAGATGCGACTGCGGAGTATCTGAATAAGAAAGTGACCTACCCTATCATCCCTGAGAATGGGATTTCCGATACCTAAAACGAGTGTTTTACGGCTCTTTTCAGTTTCTGCAGGTTTAGTTCTATTCACCAGCAACATTACTTTATTGAAGCGATTAACAGAAGCCGTCACAGAAAGACGGCTTACTAAATCTGCCAATATAAAATACTATATAATTGTAAAATTAGCAACTAATACTCTAACTGGCAGACAGACAAAATATTGTGAAATAATATAGAATACGTTTATTATCAGTAGTAATGAAATTGAGGAGGCAGTAATCAATGGGAGATTTATTTGACCTGCGGGGGAAGGTGGCTATCGTGACCGGCGGTAATGGCGGCATTGGCAAGGGAATCGCCGATGGTCTGGCGTCGGCCGGCAGCGATATAGTGATTTTTGCCCGCAATGAGAAGAAGACCGCCGAGGCAGCCGCTGATATTAAAAAGAAATACGGGGTAAAAGCGCTGGGCCTGCAGGTAGATGTGGGGCAGGAAGAAAGCATACAGAACGGGGTGAAACAGGTGCTGGCTGAGTTCGGACAGATTAACACCCTGGTCAACAACGCCGGCGTCAATATTCGTAAAATGCCGGAGGAATACACCGTTGAGGAGTGGGACTGGATACTGGGCATCAACCTGCGCGGTGCCTTCCTCTGCGCCAAAGCGGTCTATCCGGCCATGAAGAAAGCCGGCGGCGGAAAAATTATCAGCATCGGTTCCATGACCTCCCTCTACGGCTTGGCCCGGGTTTTATGCTACGCCTGCAGCAAGGCGGGAATAGTTCAGATGACATACACTCTGGCGCTCGCCTGGGCCAAAGATAATATCCAGGTCAATGCCATCCTGCCCGGCTGGATTGACACTCCCCTGACCGTATCCGCACGCAAGGACTTCCCCGGCCTGGATGATTTTGTGCTGGACCGGGTGCCGGCCGGTCGCTGGGGAGTACCGGATGACTTTGCCGGCGCGGCTGTTTTTCTGGCCAGCAGGGCTTCTGACTTCGTTACCGCCGAGTATATCAAGGTGGATGGTGGCTTTGCTCAGGGCACGAACACCGTTCATCCCTCCGCCCCCTAGTCACTTAATATTAAAAACGCGACTAAAGAAAAGGAGGATTATAAAATGGCATTCGGTAGCGGGAAATATACCTATGAACTGGTTGACGGGTGGGCAAAGCTGCCCGAAGGATGGTCATTTCTGGATGTCGGCGGCATCTGTATAGACGCTCAGGACAGACTGTACATCCTGAACCGCAGCGAACGTCCCATAATTGTTCTCGACCGTGAAGGCAACCTGCTCAATTCGTGGGGTGAGGGCTTCTTTAACCGCGCTCACGGCAGCTGCATCGGTCCTGACGGCAATATCTACTGCACCGACGATAGAAACCACATCGTGGCCAAATTCACCACGGATGGCGAGCTGCTCATGATGCTGGGCACCAGAGGACAGTCTTCGGACTCAGGTTACTTCCGAACCTGGGACTTCTGGGAGAGCCTGGCCAGGATACAGCGGGGGGCCCCACCGTTCAACCGGCCCACCGGTATTGCGGTAACGCCATCGGGCGATATGTACATCGCCGACGGTTACGGCAACGCGTGCGTACACAAGTTTTCGCCTGACGGCAAGCTGCTTTTCTCCTGGGGAGAGCCCGGTGGTGCTCCAGGACAGTTCCGACTCCCCCACAACATCTGGCTAGACAGGCAGGAGCGCGTCTGGATTGCGGACCGTGAGAACAGCCGGATACAGATTTTCAACGCCAAAGGCGAATTCATAACGGAATGGACTGATGTTATCCGCCCCACCCACGTTTACATCGATGAGGAGGACACGGTCTACGTCTCTGAACTGTGCCTGCGAGTGAGCATCTTCACCATTGACGGCAAGCTAATCGCCCGCTGGGGCAATGAGGGCAATGACAAAGAGACAGCGCTTTTCCATGCGCCGCATGTCCTCGCCGTTGACTCGCACGGAGATTTATACGTCGGCGAGGTGTCCAAGACCAGCGCCGGCGTTGACAAGGGCTCCCGGACAATACAGAAGTTCGCCCGCCGGAAATAGACGGGCAGTTCAAGGAGGTACCCATGTTTGACATAGTTGCCTTTGGTGAGGTCCAGCTGAGACTGGCAACTAAAAACTTTGAGCGACTGGAGCAGGCGACCAGCCTTGATGTGAAAATAGGCGGTGCCGAGCTTAACGTCATGGTCACCATGCAGAGGCTGGGCCTGAAAACCTCATACGTTACCCGCCTGCCGAATAATCCGCTGGGCAGGATGGTGCAGAATAAAGCCAGAGAACACGGCGTAGATACCTCGCACGTTATATGGACGGACGGAGACCGGCTTGGCGTTTACTTTCTGGAATTCGGCGCGCTGCCCCGCCCCAGTTCCATCCTCTATGACAGGGCCAACTCGGCGATCTCCAGAATACAGCCAGGGATGATTGACTGGGAAAGTGTATTTTCGCAGGCCAAGGCTTTCCACGTTACCGGCATTACCCCGGCCCTCAGCAGCAGCTGCCTGGATGTCACCGGTGAAGCCATGAGCAAGGCCCACGAGAAAGGACTGCTGGTCAGCTTTGACCTCAACTATCGGGCCAAATTATGGAGCCAGGAACAGGCCAAGGCCGGGCTGTCGCCACTGATGAAATATGTGGATGTACTGGTCACCACGGAGGAAGATACGGCACGGGTATTCCAGATTGAAGGCAAGGACTGGAAAGATGTCGCCCGAAAGCTGGCCGATACCTTTGGCTTCAAGATGGTCGCCATCACCCTGCGGGAAAATATTACCGTCTGGCGCAATAACTGGACTGCCATAGTCCTCGCCGATGGCAAGATTTACGAAGACCGGACCTATGAGGTTGAGGTGGTGGACCGGGTGGGCAGCGGTGATGCCTTTGCCGGCGGATTCCTCTATGGTTACCTTACCGGCAAAGGTATTGAAGCCTCCCTTAAATACGGTAATGCGGGGGCATTGCTGAAGCACTCCTGCCCGGGCGACCTGGCCTGGTTCACCCTAGAAGAAATGGAGAAGCTGCTCGCTGGCAAGGGTGACCTCAGAATAAGCCGCTGATTATTAAACTATACCGACCGCTAGTTGCCCCGTCCGCGACCGGTTACCGGTATTGTTTCTTCAACGGCACCGTTTCTCACACCGTATATCCGGTCATGTATGTTGATGACCAGAGTGGCGTTGTTGGGTACAATCTCCAGACGCTCGCCCAGGATTAATTTTTTCCCGGGCTCCTTATAATATACGCAGCCGGTCTCGGCGGAGAGACGCCCGAACCACAGGTCGGAGCGCCCCTGAACCGAGCCGTAGCTCAATCTTCCCTGCCACCAGAAATCAGGGTTGTCGCGGTGCTCAAAAAGGGAATCGCTGCCGAATGTTTTATAACCGGCGTCGGTCACCGCAAAGTCTTCGTGCGCGGTGCTCATTACAGTGGTCAGCACGGTTACGGCACACGCCTCCCGCGTGTTGCTGCCCAGTCTCATATAACGGATATCACCGATGAAGAATGCCCCGGGGTGAATTTCGGTTAATTCCGGGAATTTGCCCTCTTTGCGGAGGCGGCACGTAGAGGGAAAGGTGGAAGAGGCACCCACGGATACGTGTTCTATTTCAATGCCCGCTTTTTTCAGCATTCCGGCGTTTTCTACCATTATCTCGGCGGCTTCCAGGGCAACCTCGTCTTTGTCCTCAGGGGTTGGTTTGATGCCCATTTCATGTGCGTAGATACCGATAAACTCAATGCCGGCAAGTTTGCCGAGCCGTTTCGCCAAATCAAGAACCGGCTTGCCCGGTGAAACACCAAATCGGGTGCTCCGGCCCAGGTCAACCTTTATCAAAAGGCGCGCTTTCTGACCTGTGGCCTGAGCCAGCTGCGATATGACTTCAGCCTGGTCCAGCATGTCAATGACCAGGGCAAGCTTCAGTCCGGGTTTCTTCAGCAGCTTCGCCAGTATCTCACCTTTGATGCCACCGTAATAGGCCGGGTGAGCAACGACAATGTCATTGATTCCCTGCTCAGACATGGCCTCCGCCTGCTCCACAACGCCCGCCTCCACGCCGCAGGCGCCGGCGGCAATCTGTTTCTTGGCTATGGTCGCATTCTCGTGAATTTTTACGTGCGGCCTGAGCTTTAACCCTGCCTCTTTGGCCAGCCGGGAAATCCAGGCGATATTTGCTTCAAGAGTATTCAGGTCCACGAGCACGGCCGGCGTATTCAAGGACGGGTACGGCATCTTCTGTTTTTTCACTTAAGAAAATCTCCCTGACAAATTTTATTTAGGACACAGTCATTTGATTTGTTGTTGCCTACTTCTTTGCGCTATACTATCTCACAACATATATCCACTCTTATAATTTATAATATTTTTGTGCTGGAGGTAAATGTATGAGCAAAAGAATCGCGGTTGTGGGAGCGGGAGCGATAGGCGGTGCTACAGGCGCCTACATGATAAAAGCCGGACATGATGTCACCTTAATAGACCAGTGGTCAGCGCACATAGAAAAAATCCGCAAGGATGGCCTGACAGTGACCGACATCAATGGCAAGTTCACAGTGCCGGCCAAGGCGCTTCACCTCAGCGATGTCAGCGGCGTGAAGGAAAAGTTTGACATCGTCTTTCTGTCAGTCAAGTCCTATGACACACGATGGTCCGCGTATCTCATCGAGCCATATCTCAAGCCCACGGGTTTCATCCTGCCGACACAAAACGCTTTAAATGACGAGGTTGTGGCCGGCGTGGTCGGATTTAACCGCACCGTGGGCTGCGTGACCCTGCTCAGCGTTGGCGTTTATGAGCCGGGCCACATTAGCCGCCACGACCCTCTGGACAGACCACACACTTTTACCGTCGGCGAACTTTCCGGCCTGATATCCAGTCGGGCTAAGGAAGTGGTGGCATTACTTAACGCGGTGGGCCCAAGCGAGGCGACCACCAATATCTGGGGGGTGCGCTGGTCTAAGCTGGCGATTAACTGCATGTCCAATGCCCTGGCGGGCGTTATCGGCCCGGCAATGTCCTCCCTGAATGAAACGCAAACGGATTCGGTAAACCTGCTCAAGGTCGTCATCGGCGGAGAGGTCACACGAACCGGCCAGGCTTTAGGTGTGCATATCGACCCAATATGGGGACTTCCGGCAACCGAGTTCGCCGAAGCGACAACCAAACAAGCCGTGAAGAAGTTAAAAGAAAAGGTAACGCCAATCTTGAGCAGCATGTTTCTCCCGGCTGACCAATTGGAAAAGAAGGTGGGCACACCGCAACGCCCATCACTCCTGCAGGATATAATCAAGAAGAGGCGGACGGAAGTAGAGTTTCTCAATGGAGAAGTCATCAGAAGAGGCAAAGAGGTTGGCGTGCCCACACCCATAAATCAGGCTCTTCTTGACCTTACCCTGAAGATAGAAAATGGTAAAGCCGAGCCTGACCCGTCTAATATTGAGCTACTCAAAAAGCATATCTCGCTGTAACCAGAGGTAAAGCCATGAAGAAGGCAATAATGATGGAAGCAAAGGACAATGTAGCCAATGCCATCAGTGCCATCACCGCTGGAGAGGAAGTGGAAATACTTTCCACGAAGCAGGAAGTTGTGCAGCGCATCAAGGCCAAAGACTCGCTGCCGCTGGGGCACAAGATTGCGCTCATGGATATCAAGTCGGGCGGTGAAATCAAAAAATACGGGGCGGTTATCGGGAGAGCCTCTAAAGACATCGCGGTTGGCGATTACGTCCATATTCACAACGTTGAGAGCAATCGGATGCCCCTGACCGAGCACATGCTCGGCTATAAATAGCACCAGTATGGAGGTCAGACAAATGGAGTTCCAGGGATTTGTCAGAGCTGATGGCCGTGCTGGTGTGCGCAACCGTGTCCTCGTCGTGGCAACGTCTGATTGTGCCGACCCTGCGGCAAGAATGATTGCCCGCGGTATGGATGACGTGGTAGCGGTTACCCAGCATCTGGGTTGCATTGCACTGGAGACCGCCACCACTCTCGTTGGCGCGGCCAAGAACCCCAACATCTTCGCCACGCTGCTTGTCTCCATGGGCTGTGAAGGTATTGAAGCGGAACCGATGATGTCAGAGATAGAAAAGGCCGGCAAACCGGTGGCAATAGTCCGCATTCAGGAAATCGGCAGCACCCGTAAGACCGTTGCCCGGGGACGTGAGATTGTAGAAAAAATGGTAGCCGAGGCACACCGGCAGAAAAGAGAGCCCCTGGATGTGAGCCGGCTGGCCATTGGCTTGAAGTGCGGCGGCTCTGACACAACCAGCGGCATTGCCGCCAACCCGGCCATAGGCGCTATGGCGGATATGCTGGTTGATGCTGGCGCCTCAGTGGTAATGATTGAACCCATAGAGGCCATCGGTGCCGAGGGATTTCTGGCCAGCCGCGCCGCAAGTAAATCGGTGAAAAAACAGGTCCTGAAGTGGATAAGCGACGAAGAAAAACGCTGGACGGTCCCCGGCGCGAGCACAGACTTCATGTGCCGGGGGAATATTGACGGCGGGCTGACCACGCTGGAGGAAAAAGCCCTTGGCGCCATTCACAAGGGCGGCCACAGGCCAATACAGGGCGTCCTGAAGAACAGAAAGGGTCGCCTGGAAACGGTGCCCCAGGGCGGAGGCTTTTACCTCCAGGAAGGCACCCACGAGGAGATTCCAGCGATTACCTATATGGCGGCAGCTGGTGCGAATATCATCGTTTTTGCCACTGGCCGTGGTGGTGTCTTCGGGCACAGTATCTGCCCGGTGGTAAGGGTAACCGGAAATCCGGAGACCTGGGCCAGAATGAAGGAAGACATGGATATAAACGCCAGCACCATCATAGAAGGAAAGGAATCTATTGAGGGCGTGGGCAAGCGGATATGCGATGAGGTGGTGGCCGTTGCGTCGGGAAAACTGACCATCAGCGAGCAGCTTGGCCTGGATAATTTCGCGGTGTGGAAATACGATACCAGACTTGAAGCACTGCTGGGCCTGCTTTAGAATATCACCAGTTTACCTCCACGCCCCTTTCCTGAAGCTGAGGGATAAAGTCGTTAATAGATTTTTCGTCCAGCGGGTTATTCTCCAGATGAACGATATCCCCCGCTGCCAGCCCTGCGTTCTCCACGAGAGGCGATATATCGCTTATCCCGTTGTCCTGCAACCAGAGTTCCTCCAGGTTCGAAAGGCCAGCTAACGGCGAGATATCGGTTATCTTATTGCCATCGAGACGAAGGAAACTCAACTGCGCATAAGAGTTCACCACTGAGATATCGCTTATTTCATTGCGGCTCAGATGGAGCTTGGTGAGGCCAGCGAGCGGGGCCAGGGGCGATATGTCACGAATCCGGTTTTTACTGAGGTAGAGCGATTTGAGGTCAGCAGTGAGAGAGGCGAGAGGGGTTACGTCAGTCACCTGATTGTCCCAGATATCCAGCCAGATGAGTCCGGTCAGCGAAGATAGCGGTGATATATCACCAATCTGGTTGATTCCCAGATTGAGCTCGGTGAGCCGGGTAAGAGAGGCGACTGGCGAGATATCACTTATCTGGTTGTTTCCGATGTAAAGCTTCTCAAGTTCGGTCAGCGAGGCCAGTGGCGCAATATCCTTTATCCGGTTATTCCACAAAACGAGATGCTTGAGGTTCGGGCACTGTTCCAGCCCGGTGATATCGGCGATTTCCCTGTTGGTAGCACTGAAGGCGACCAGTTTTTCAAGGTCACAAGTATATATTGCGCCGCCAGGTTTGCCGATGACCTCCCTTATCGCCATATCAAGATTCGCGTCGGGAAAAATTACCTCGGAAGAACCGCAGGCACCAAGGCCCAGGGCCAGAATCAGCACTAAGACCAGAAACAGGAGCTTAACACGCATCAATCTTTCCTTAATTACCTGAAGAACGATTATACACACACTCCCCCGCCTTTAGCAAACGGAGAGAATACGGGCGAAACCCGATAAGTGTATTGCAAAACGGCGGTCTTTTACCTAAACTTAAAAGACGGACTTCATGCTGTGTCAGCAGCTTAAGGAGGAGACATGAGGCGGATTGGCGTTTTGACCAGCGGTGGTGATGCCCCCGGCATGAATGCTGCCATCCGTGCCGTGGTTCGTACCGGGCTCAGCAGAGGCTGGGAGGTCATGGGTATCCGTAATGGCTATGCCGGTCTCTACAACGACATTATATTCCCGATGGGAGCCCGTGATGTGGGCGGCATCATCCAGCAGGGCGGCACTGTGCTCGGCAGCTCCCGCTGTCCCGAATTCAAGACCGAAGAAGGGCGGCAACAAGCACTGCGCGTCCTTGAAGAACATGCCATTGAGGCACTGGTAATCATCGGTGGCAATGGCTCTCAGAGCGGTGCCCATGCGCTTTCCCGAATGGGTTTCCCGGTGGTTGGCGTGGCTTCCACGATAGACAACGACCTTTACGGCTCCGAAATAACCATAGGCGTTGACACCGCCCTTGATGTGGCACTGGTAGCGATTGACCAGCTCAAGGTGACCGCTTCCTCGCACCACCGCGCCTTCATAGTTGAGGTGATGGGACGCGACTGCGGCTACTTGGCCCTGACGACAGGCATCGCCGGCGGCGCGGAATACATTGTCATCCCCGAGTTCGAAACGGATGCTGAAGACGTGGTCAACGCCATCCGCAAGGCCTATGAACGCGGCAAGCGCCATGCTCTCATCGTCGTGGCCGAAGGCGCCAAATACAACGCCCACGGCCTGAACCAGTATTTCGCCAAGCACCATGCTGACACGGGATTTGACCTGAGAATTACCAGTCTGGGTCATGTACAGCGCGGCGGCACCCCCGGCGCTTTTGACCGGTTGCTGGCGACCCGCCTCGGGGCTGCTGCCACCGAATATCTGGCTCAGGGCAAGTTCGGCGTGCTGGCTGGCCTGAACAAGAACCAGATTACCCCCACGCCACTGGCAAAAGTCGTTTCCACCAAGAAACCACTGGACCTCAGCCTCTTAAAGCTGTCCGAAGTGCTGAACCTCTAGTGGAAAATATATTACAGAAAATTTTAGATTTCACCGGTTCATTAGCAGTAACCTGTTCTAGCTGCCAACTACCCTTTAAACTACCTTGTACACCCACATCTGATGGTACACATCAGGTTCACCCTTGGGCAGCACCTGCTTTTTTTCGCTTACCTCAACGAGCTCCCATTTGCCGTCATTTTCCAGCCCGGTCATCTTTTCCTTGAAGCCACTGCCCTCATAGACGTCAGGGCGCAGGGAAAACACAATATAGCCGCCCGGTTTGGTAACCCGGATTAACTCGTCAAGGGAGCTGGCTGGCGCGTGCCCCACGGTCATCACCCCGATGCTTATCGCGGCGTCAAAGGAATCGGTGGAGAAGTCCAGCGTCTCTCCCATCACCATCTGGTGAAATGCACGGTACACGTTTTTCTTACTGGCTTCCTCAAGCATACCTTTGGAGAGGTCCATCGCCACCATATCACGATAACCCTTCTTCGCCAGAAAAACGCCCACCAGACCAGTACCGGCCCCGGCATCCAGTATCCTCGCCTCTTTCGGGACATATTTGGCAAAAATATCGGCCGCGACCTCCGGTCCCAGCCAGGTGAAATCGCGCTCCAGGTCGGCATCATAATCCTTCGCCCACTGGTCATACCGCTCTTCCAGTTCTTCATTACTCTGTGATGAGTAGATCCACTGCACCTTGTTCTCCTGCTCCATTAATTCCCCCTTAAGACAAAAAATCGTAGATATATTACATGATTAGTAGCCACATGGAAAACGAGAGGATAGCGATTTATCACCGCATCGCGGTAGATAAACAGTAAGACGGATGTATAACGATAGAAATCATAGGTTTTCTAGAGTTTACTGGACAAATAATCGGTAACGCGGGCTTCTATACCCTTCACCTGCTCCAGAGAATCGCGGGCCGTCCCCTGCTCCGGCATGGCCAGAAATAACTGGATTGTTTTGATAAGGTCAGAATCGGTTGTCTCCAAAACTTCATGCATCACGGGCAGGTGCCGCAAATAGGTCATCTGAAAGGCAATGAAAGCGTTGTTCAACTGGTCCGGTCTACCGCCCCAGATCCTGTGGAGCTCCTTGCCCATGGACTCCAGCAGGCGCGCCTTTCTGATTACCGTATCCAGCTCGGAAAGCTTGCCCTCGTGATACTGCACATAGAGGGCGCTGAGTTCATCGTAATATTTCCGGTAGACTTCACTTTCCCTGAGTTTGTTATCCAGGTGTTTTATCAGGGTTTTATATACCGGCGCATCCTGACCATACTTCTCTCTGGTGAAGAGTATGGCGGCGGCATAACCGATTATTTCCGCAGAGGGCTCCTCCAATCCGAGTGGCAGGTCTATCTGCTCATGCCAGTCTTCATGAAAAATGATCTGGATGAAGCGGTCAAGCGGCGCCTGCAGTAAAGACCCGGTTACGGGTGTGCCCTCTCCAGCCACCGAGGGAATGGAGTAAAAATAAGCGTCGTACTTCTGATAGTCAAGAGATACGCTGTCACGCGTGCCGATGGCCGCCACGAGTGCCGGGTCATCCAGAGAATATGGCAGTACCGTGCTGGGCGTAAAAAACAGATAGTGATATGCGCCTATTTCCGGTGAATACGTCCTGAAATTTTCCGTCTCAGCAAAACCGAGCCTCTTTTCAAACGCTTTTATCTCTTCTATCAGCTGCAGCTTCTGCTCTTCGTCAACGGGTGTACTCGGCTGGCAGGAAGGGATAAGCAGAGCCGACGCAAGAACCAGGGCGATAAGCACCGGTATTGTTTTTATCATCAACTCTGGACAAGCTCAAGCAGTACCCGACCGGTCCCTTTGGGATGCAGAAAAGCGATGCGCGTTTTTTCAACACCATCCCGTGGCTTTTCATCAATCAACGGTATGCCGCTCCGTGAGACCTGGCCCAGCGCCTCCTCAATATCAGCCACCTCCAGCGCCAGGTGGTGTATCCCCTCCCCGAACTTCTCAAGGTATCTGGCAATAGGGCTTTCCGCATCAGTTGCTTCCAGCAACTCAATAGTGCTTTCACCCACCGGGAGGATGGCCGTCCTGGTCTGCTGTTCCTCAACCACCTCAATGTCTTTGAGGTTCAGGCCAAGAACCCCAGTATAGAGCTTCAGCGCCTGGTCAATGCTGCCGACGGCAATACCAACGTGATTAATCTTCTTTATCATCGCTTATCTTCTCCAGTTCGACCTTGATAAAGCTGGCAATTTGATTAATCGGCGTCCCCGGGCCGAAAGTTTCGGAAATGCCAGCCCTTTTCAGCGCCGGGATATCTTTCTTGGGAATAATGCCGCCGCCGATGAATATAACTTTCTTGTCGCTTCTCTTCCGCAGACTGTCTATCGTTTGCGAGAAGAGGTGTAGATGACCGCCGGAAAGGCAGCTCAACCCGATAACATCCACGTCTTCCTGTATCGCCGCCCCTGCAATCTGTTCCGGAGCTAAACGCAGCCCCAGATAGATGACCTCCATGCCCGCGTCACGCAACCCCTGAGCCACAGCGATGGCGCCGCGGTCGTGTCCGTCAAGTCCCGGCTTGGCTATCAGCACCCGTATCTTTTTATTCACTATTTAACACTCTCCGTTATATTAAAGACAAGCCTCACAGCACGCTTGGTTCCTTGTACTCCCCGAAAACGTCTCTTAAAGCACCGGATATCTCGCCAACGGTGGCATAGAGTTTAACCGCTTCAATGAGGACCGGCATGATATTCTCCTCGCTGCTGGCTGTCTGGCGCACCTTGTCCAGAACCCGGCTTACCTGCTCACTATCGCGGCTGCTTTTCAGTTGCTTCAGTCGCTCGAGCTGCTTGGTGGCAATGCTTTCATCAATCTCAAGCAGCTCCAGGTCCAGCGGCTCGTCCGAGATATATTTGTTGACGCCAACCACAACCTGCTCCCCGGCATCCACCGCCTTCTGGTGATTGTATGCCGACCGCCTTATCTCCCTCTGAATATAGCCTCTTTTAATCGCCTCCAGCGCTCCGCCCATCTTGTCAATGGTGGCCAGGTATTCCTGTATGCCGGCCTCAATTTTATTGGTCAGACATTCCAGATAGTACGAACCGCCCATCGGGTCGACGGTATCGGCGACACCGCTCTCGTAGGCAATTATCTGCTGTGTCCGCAGGGCCAATTGCACCGCTTCCTCGCTGGGCAGAGCCAGTGCCTCATCATACGAGTTGGTGTGCAGGGACTGGCAGCTGCCTAGGACCGCCGCCAGTGCCTGTATGGCTACCCTGACCACATTGTTGAGCGGCTGCTGCTCGGCAAGGGTGCAGCCGCCGGTCTGAACGTGGAATTTGAGCATCATTGACCGTTCATTCTGAGCATTGAACCTTTCCTTCATTATCTTTGCCCAGGCCCGGCGCAGCACCCGGAACTTGGCCACCTCCTCAAAGAGATTGGTGAAGGCAGCGAAAAAGAAGGAAAATCGCGGGGCGAAAAAGTCAACATCCATGCCCCGGTCAATCATCGCCTGGACATAGGCAATCCCGTTAGATAAAGTAAAGGCGGCCTCCTGAATGGCGGTCGCCCCGGCCTCACGCATATGGTAGCCGCTAATGCTAATTGAGTTCCACTTGGGCATGTTCTGCGCGCAGTAGCTGCAGATATCCGTGGTCAGCCGCATTGAAGGTTCGGGAGCGAATATATACGTATTCCGGGCCACGTATTCTTTCAGCAGGTCGTTCTGCACGGTGCCCATGAGCTGTTCCTGCCTGGCGCCCTGCTTCTCCGCAGCTGCGATGTACATCGCCAGTATGATGGCGGCGGTGGCGTTGATGGTCATCGAGGTGCTTACCTCGCCAAGCGGGATTCCCTCCCAGAGGTCCTCCATATCCCGTAACGAATCAATGGCCACACCGACCCGGCCGACCTCGGGAAGCGCCAGGGGATGGTCGGAATCATAGCCCATCTGGGTTGGCAGATGGAAGGCAACGCTAAAACCGGTCTGTCCCTGCTTATACAGATACTTATAACGCCGGTTTGTTTCCTCCACGGTGCCATAGCCGGAATACTGGCGCATCGTCCACAGCCTGGTGCGATAGCCGGTGGACATTATATTCCTGGTGAAGGGGTATTCTCCTGGAGGATTGGTATCAACTTCATTTAATGGTATATCATCCGGAGAATATGTCCGGTCAACCACCGTGCCATCAACCGTTGTCCTGAACTCCTTTTTCCTGTCCTTTATCTCTGACATGCAGTATGTCACCCCCATCCCGCCAGAATTTTCCGCAAATAATAATAACGCTGTGAAATGATATTTGCAATGATGGCATCAACGCCGGCATCTTCAGACCGCATCGTAATTATGCATATCATTGTCATCAATGATAAAATGTGGCACAAGATAAACTATGGCCGGATTATATTGACAGGAGAGCAGCAATGACAGTAGATGTGCATACCCACGTGCCGACACATGTATCAGAGATACCGTCGGGAGAGGAAATCGTAAACACAAAGATGCGGGCGGACAGACCGGTCAGGATAACCACCACACACCGCGATTTCTTCAAGGCCATGGAGGCGGTAGACAGGGTCATCTCTTTTGGCATTGCCATGCCCCCGGACCGTCCCGCCGTCATCGGAGAGAAAGACGCCAGGAAGGTCAATGATGCCACCGCCGCACTGGTAGCAGCAGCGCCGGAGAAAGTCATCGGCTTCATGTCTGTCTGGCCTGATGCCCCGGATGCGATTGATGAAATGGAAAGGGCTTACCACGACCTCGGGCTGAAAGGTCTCAAGCTGGGACCGAACTACCAGAACTTCGACCCTCTGGGGAAAAATGCGCTCCGTGTTTATACCAAGGCCCAGGAATTCAACCTGCCCATAATGTTTCACCAGGGCACTTCGCCGATACGCGATGCGCCCCTCCGATACGCCCACCCGCTGGTTATGGACGAAATCGCCATTCTCTTTCCGGAACTGCGCATAGTCATGGCGCACATCGGCCACCCCTGGCTTGAGGACTGCCTGGTGGTGATAAGGAAGCACCCGTACGTCTACGCCGATGTCTCAGGCAGGTTCTACCGGCCTCTGTCATTCTACAACGGTCTGCGCATGGCCTACGAATGGGCGGTGATGGACAAGCTGCTTCTGGGCTCCGACTACCCGATAACCATGCCGCAGGAAACGATTGACGGCCTGCGCCAGCTGGGTGACTTCATCGAAAAACATCACCTTCCGGAGGTTCCCGGTGAACTTCTGGAGCAGATAATTAATCGTGATTCGCTAGCGTTGCTGGGCTTGAGTTGAAATCAGGCCGACTTTCTTGACACACTGTGCTACAATATCAAATACTGCTGGGGTAACAAATTAATGGAGGTGAAAGGTTAGGCCATGTTTAATTTGGATGAACTTACCGACAGTGTTGCCGATGGGCAGGTCGCCAAAGCAATCGAGGTCACCAAAAAAGCACTGGCAGCAAAGGTGCCGGCCAAAGACGTACTGGACAAGGGGCTGCTGCCGGCGATGAACCGGGTAGGCAAAGACTTTGAAGATGGCCAGATTTTCCTGCCCGAGCTGCTCATGGCTGGTGATGCCATGAAAGCCTCAATAGAACTGCTCCGGCCCGAACTTTCCAGCCAGGGAGCCGCCTATACGGGAAAGTGCGCCATCGGTACGGTTGAGGGTGACCTTCACGATATCGGCAAAAACATCGTCATCCTGATGCTTGAGGGAAACGGCTGGGAGGTAACCGACCTCGGCATAGATGTCCCGCCACAGCGTTTCTGCGAGGAAATTAAAAAGGGCGGCTATGATGTCCTGGGCCTGTCTGCCCTGCTGACCTTCACCATGCCCAAGATGCCCGAAACAATCAAACTCCTCAAGGAAGCTGGCTTAAGAGAAAAGGTCAAGGTAATAGTCGGTGGCGTCCCTTTGAACCAGTCCTTTGCCAACCAGATTGGGGCTGATGCTTACGCCCGTGACGCCGTGGAAGCAGTGGTAAAAGCCAGGGAACTGGTAAATAAGTAAGGAGGGTAGTTAAGATGCAGACGCTTACCGGTTTAGAGCGCATAATGAAGGCGGTCCGCCTGCAGGAACCGGATGTGGTCCCCACATTCGAAATAGACATTGACGAGCGGGTTATTGAAGCCCTGAAGCCCGGCGCTGCCTATGAGGACTTCGTTGAATACATGGATTTAGACGCGGTCTGCTACCATGAGACACGAACCGACAGCTATGAAGTGCTGGACAAAGAGAAGAGAATCGTCCGCGACCAGTGGGGCGCCATCAAGAAGTACTCCGGGGTATCCTTCGGCATCCCCATGCTCCTGGAGCCGGCCATCAAGGCCAAAGAGGACCTGAAAAAATATAAGCTGCCCGACCCCGACCGGCCGGAGAGATTTAAAAGGATAAAAGACGCGGTAAAACGGTTTAAAGGCAAGAGGGCAATCATCGCCACCGTCAGGCCCTTTGCCACCATGCGCGACAGCCTGCGCGGTCAGGATGACCTTTTCAAGGACATGATAAGGGACCCCGAGTTCGTGGATGACCTGGACCATCTGCTGCGCGGCTACTACAGTCGCCTGACCAAGAACCTGATTGACACCGGCGTCGATATCGTCCTGGAGACCGCTGACATCGCCTTCACCAACGGGCCGATGGTGGCACTGAAACACCAGAGCCGGTTCATCTTCCCGGCACTTAAAGAGATAGTTGACTACTGTCACCGCCGGGGAATACCCTGTCTCAAGCACACCGACGGCAACATATGGGCCCTCATGGACCTCATCGTGGAAGCCGGCTTCGATGGTATTCACCCCATCGACCCCGTGGCCGGTATGGACATCGGCGAAGCCAAGGAAAAGTACGGTAAAAAACTATGTATTATGGGGAATGTTGACTGCGGCAACCTGCTCAGCTGGGGAAGCAAAGAGGAAGTCCGCGAAGCAGTCAAAGACTGCATCCGGAAAGCAGGCAAGGGGGGAGGCTACATCTGCATGTCTGGCAACTCAATTCACGGCGCCGTGAGTCCGGATAACTATGCGGAGATGATACGGGCCGTAAAAGAGTACGGTAAATATCCGCTCAGCCTGTAATCGTGCCAGTATCAGCCTTTTCAGATAGCCATATATGAGACTGTACGAGTTTGAAGCCGCTGACCTGTTCCGGCATGAGGGCATACCCGTTCCCGGTTTCGCCGTCACGGACAGCCCCCTTCAGGCGCGCAAGGCGGCCGAAAAAATCGGCTTCCCGGTCGTAATCAAGGCGCAGGTCCTGACCGGGGGTCGAGGGCTGGCCGGGGGAGTTCAGACGGCAGCATCTCCAGAGCAGGCAGAGGCGATAGCCGGACGTATTCTGAAATCTGCCATTAAAGGTCTGCCAGTAAACAGGTTGATGGTGGTGCAAAAGGCGGCGGTGGCCCGGGAGTTCTACCTAGGAGCGACCATAGATGGCGTTGCCGGCAGCCCCCTAGTTATTATAAGTACCGCCGGCGGCGTTGACATCGAAGAGACCGCCAGAACTCACCCCGAAAAAGTTATCTCATACCAGGTTCCCATTTTGTCCGGCCTGAGCCTGCTTGAGGCGGAAAAAATGGCGCTAAAAACCGGGCTCAATGATGATGAATCATCCCGCATCGCCGACATTCTCCACAGGCTCTACAATGTTTTTCGCAAATATGATGCCGCCGTGGCCGAAATAAATCCCCTGGTTTTAACCGCAAATGGCGACTACCTGGCGCTTGACGCCAAGATGGATATTGATGATTCCGCCCTGTTCCGCCACCCGGAACTCAAAATATCGCCCGAGGACCGCATTGCCAGCCCTCTGGAGGAAAAAGGCCGCCAGATAGGCGTAACCTACGTGGAGCTGGACGGAGAGGTCGGCATCATCTCCACCGGGGCGGGGCTGGGCATGGCGACCATGGATATCATCAGCCAGCGTTACCGCCCGGCCAACTTTCTGGAAACGGGAGGAGGCATCTCCGAAGAGCTCCTCTACCAAGTTATGGAACTGGTTATGCAGAAGAAAGGTCTGAAGGCCGTGTTTATCAATCTCCTCGGCGGCATCAACCCCATCCACGAAGGAGCCAAGGGAATCGTCCGCTTCCTCCAGGAGCACCCGACAGATATTCCCGTCTTTGCCAGGGTTATGGGCAACCGCCAGGAGGAGACCCGGCAGATACTGAGAGAGGGAGGGGTTGAGGTGGTCATTGAAGTGGCCACGGAACAGTGTATGGAACACCTTTTCCAGCGCCTGGAAGGAGGCAGATGAGCATCCTGCTAGACGGCGAGACCAAGGTGCTGGTGCAGGGCATCACCGGCCGGGTGGGCCGTGCCCAGACAAAATGGATGCTGGAGTACGGGACCAATATCGTGGCCGGCGTAACTCCGGGGAAAGGTGGCGAAGAGGTAGAAGGAGTGCCGGTCTACAACAGCGCAGCTCAGGCCGTTGCCGAACGTGGCGCGGAGGCGTCCGTCTTCTTTGTGCCGCCGGCTGCTGTTAAAGATGCTGCTCTTGAGACCATGGACGCCGGCATCGGGCTTATTGTGGTGGTCACCGAGCACGTTCCGGTACATGACGCTATGGAGATTAAAGCCCGTGCCGCCGGGCGCGGTGTGCGGCTTCTGGGTCCGACCAGCCCGGGCATTATCACCCCGGGAGAGGCCAAGGTGGGTATCATGCCCGGAAACATGTTCCAGCCCGGACGCATCGGCGTCATTTCTCGCAGCGGCACCCTTGCCTATGAAATCGGTGTCGACCTCGCCGCCGCTGACCTGGGCCAGAGCACAGCCGTCGGTATGGGTGCTGACCCGGCGCCGTTCACCAGCCTGTCCGAACTGCTTCATCTCTTTGATGCCGACCCGGGCACAGACCTAGTTATTACTGTCGGCGAGGTGGGCGGCACACAGGAGGAGCGCGCTGCCCGGTTCATTGCCGACCAGATGACAAAGCCGGTGGTGGCCTACGTAGCCGGCCACAGCGTGCCGGAAGGGAAACGGATGGGCCATGCTGGAGCCATCGTGCAGGGTGAAATGGGTACCACCAGAAGCAAGATAAGCGCTTTTCAAAAAGCCGGCGTTGATGTTGCTATGTACCCGGTGGACGTAGTGAAACTGGTTTCAAGAAAGCTGGGTTAACCTTCCCGGACCCAGTAATGCAAATTACTTTATGTAAACATCGAAAACTTCTTGGGCCCGGATTTCGTCGCCCCCTATCTGTGCCCTTACGTGCGCCAGAAACATCTGCGTCCGGCCTTTTTTCTTGGCTTTAAACTTAAAGACCTGATATAGAATTATGGTGCCATCTTCTTTGGTCTCGGTATCAATCTTATTCTCCAACAGCTCAAGCATTGATTCATCGTATTTTTCCCGCCATATAAAGCCGGAATTCAGGTCAAACTGCCGGGCGATAGTAAACTCCTCGTTTAGCTTAACTTCGATTTTCTCCACCGGCAGAAAGCCGTATTCTGACTTTTCTTCTTCCTTCTCTCCACAGCCAGAGAGGAGTCCAATTACCATTACCAGTATCAAAGCCGGTAACAGCCACTTAATTCCTTTCATTCTCTTTTCCACTGCTCTTTATTTATACCAGATGCCCGGCAGGACATCAAATTAATAGGTTGCCTTTATTTCAGGCTGATTCTGGCATCCACCACCCAGTAACCCTCCCCCCGCGCCATTACTTTCACCGGATTAAAGTCCAGCTCTGCAATCTGGGAGATATCCTCAACCATGGCCGAGAGTCGGAGAAGCAGATCCTGTGCTGCCTGGGTATCGCTGGGCAGCGCCCCCCGGAAACCTTCAAATATCTTGGCCATTTTGATTGAACTGACCATCTCGCTGGCATCAAGTTCGGTTAGCGGATGCAGACGGAGCACGATGTCCTTCAACAACTCGGCCTGTACGCCGCCCAGACCGAACATAATGAGCGGACCAAACGTCGGGTCCTGCGTTACCCCGGCAATGATTTCCACACCACCGGTTATCATCGGCTGGATGGTAACGCCTTCCATTTCCGACTCACGCCCGATAGCTGCCAGCTTCTCTTTTATGGCTTTGAAAGCGTCCTTCACTTCGCCTTCGGAATTTAGGTCCAGTATCACGCCACCAACGTCGGTCTTATGCGTGATGGTGGACGAGTTCAGCTTGACCACCACCGGGAAGCCTGCCTTTGCTGCCAGAGCCGCTGCTTCATCAGCACTTCCAGCCACGGATGTCTCGACTATACGTATGCCATAACAACCAAGCAGTTCCACAATCTTATCTGCCGGAAGCCAGAACGGCCTCTGTTTGTGCTGGCCCATCGCCGTTTCTATAATACGTCGCGCTCTTTCCCGCTTGATACCCTTAATACGCGGCACAGCGCCCCTCGGCTTTTCTTTCAGCTCACGAAATTCAACGGCTTTGGCCAGCGCCGAGACGGCATCCTCCGGGAACGGATAGCAGGGTACATAGCTGCCTGCCTTGCCCAGCCTGGCTTTGAACCCCCGCTGTCCCATAAAACAGGCGAGCAGGGGCTTTCCGCGTCGCTGATAAAGGGGACTGACACGCCGGATGTATTCTTCTACCAGCGTTGAGTCCACCACTGCTGCCGGCACAAACACCACCAGGACGGCATCAACGTTATCGTCCTCGACCAGTATCCTTAGTGAACCTTCAAACTCCTCCGGGGTAACGCTGCCGGTGAGGTCAAGCGGGTTGCCAATGCTGATGTCCCGCTTGATAAGCGGTTTCAGTTTATTTGCCGTCTCCGGGGAAAGCTCGGGCAAAGTCAGCCCGCGCTGCGCCGAGGCATCAGCCGCCAGAATCCCCGGCCCACCCCCATTGGTCACAATAACCAGTCGTTTACCCTTAGCCAGCGGCTGGTTGGAAAGTAACGTGGCCACGTCAAACAGCTCCTCGATGCTATCAACACGAATGATGCCTGCCTGACGGAATAACGCATCCGAGACCACTTCAGGGGTCGCCAGGGCGCCGGTATGTGATGAGGCAGCACGGGAACCAACCAGCGTGGTGCCACCCTTGACGACGACGATGGGCTTTCTGGCCGAAACCCGCTTGGCGATACGATTGAACCGGCGCGGGTTACCGAACGACTCCAGATAAAGCAGGATGACCCTGGTGGCCGGATCGTCCTCCCAGTACTGCAGTAAATCATTGGAAGAGATGTCAGCGCGATTGCCCACGCTGACGAATCCGGAAATACCCATATTCAGTTCACTGGCATACTCCAGAATGACCAGTCCCATGGCACCACTCTGCGATAAGAAGGCAACGTTACCGCGGGGCGGGTAGATGCGAGAAAAGGAGGCGTTCAGCCTCACTTCAGGGTCAGTGTTTATCAGGCCCATGCAGTTCGGGCCGACCAGCCTCATCCCGTGGCCCAGTGCTATATCGCGCAGCTCCTCTTCACGGGCCGCCCCCTCCAGACCCCTCTCCCTGAACCCATCAGTGATGACAATGATAGCCCGAACGCCCTTCCGCCCGCATTCGTCCGCCACTTTGGGCACCAGCGGCGTGGGCACGATGATTACGGCCAGGTCAACGTCTCCGGGCACATCAAGTATGGAAGGATAGGCCTTCACCGCCATTATGGCGTCTGCCTTCGGGTTCACCGGGTAAACCACGCCGGTAAATCCACCGTCCATGATATTCTGAAAAACGAGCTGCCCGATGCTGCCCGGCTGCCTTGAGGCACCTATCACCGCGACAGAGTGTGGCGCCAGGACATGGCGTATAGAAGCGACCGTTGACAGGCGCTCCCTCTCCGCTTCTTTTCTCTCAACCCGGCGACTTCTGGCGATGGGGATATTGACGTGGTAGACACCACCCCTCAATTCACTGTCAATATGGAAACCGTAGTCCTTGAGAACCGACATCATGCGTTCGTTTTCGGCG
Source organism: uncultured Dehalococcoidaceae bacterium (assembly GCA_964493435.1). Lineage (GTDB taxonomy): Bacteria > Chloroflexota > Dehalococcoidia > Dehalococcoidales > RBG-16-60-22 > E44-bin89. The sequence continues at coordinate 38,084 of CAZBMB010000009.1, forward strand.
AGTACATCCCCTTCAAAAAAGGCGATGCCGTTGTCACGGGCAGCGTTCGCCAGCCACTCGATAAGCCTGGTGCCAATCCCCTTGCCGTGGTAGGCATCCTCGATGGCGAAGGCGACCCTCGCCGAGCGCTTGTTGGGCAGTCGATAATAGCGCCCGATGGCGATGATTTCCCGGCGCTGTCCTATTTGCACCTCACCAACCAGAGCAAAGGTGTTTTTATAGTCCACTGTGCAGAAGCGCAGGGCGTCTTCAGACCCCATCTCACCCGGGTCGCGCTGAAAACGAAGGTATTTGCTCTGCTCGCTTTGCCGTTTGTAAAAAGCAAGCCAGCGCTCGGTATCATCTTGTCGTATCGGCCTCAGCAGCATCCTTGAGCCGTCTTTCAGCAGGACCTCGGTCTCATACTGAGACGGATACGCTGCATCTTTTTTCGCCACCGTCATTACAACCCAACTCCTATCATACCAGTGCTATTTACATCATAAATCAGTGCCGTTAAGTAGTAAAGCATATTGGCTCCCAAACTGCTTCGCCAGGTGCGGCTCTGTTTGCCATTTATGATGTTAAAGGGCATAATGAAAAGGCTTTCCGGAGTCACGTGATAAATGAAACAAGGAAGGAATATACCTATGAAAACAAAGAGGGTCGGCTTCATCGGCCTGGGTTCAATGGGCCAGGCGATGGCGACGAATATCGTTAAAGCTGGATTCCCGCTCATTGTGTTCGATGTCCGCAAAGAACCCCTGTCCGAAATGGCCAAGCTCGGTGCCAGAGTGGCCAAAAGCACCCGGGAAGTCGGCCAAGAGAGTGACACGGTTATCGTCATGGTGCTCGATTATCAGCAGATAAAAGACGCCGTTTTCCCTCCCGATGGTGCGCTCAGTGGTATGCGCAAAGGAACCACACTGATAATAACCAGCACGATTACCCCGCAGGACGTGATTGAGGTGGAAAGCACGGCCCGCCAGCACGGAGTGGCGGTCATTGACTCACCGGTCAGCGGCGGCCGGGTGAGGGCAGCCGATGCCAGCCTGGCATTGATGGTGGGCGGAGAAGAAGCCGTGGTGAAGGCCAACGAGGACGTTCTGAAAACCATGGGGAGTAACCTTTTTCATGTGGGCAAAGTGGGGCAGGGTCAGGCCATGAAAATAGTCAACCAGATTCTGGTCAGCGCCAACATCGTTTCCGTGGCAGAAGCGATGCTCATGGCGGAGAAGCTGGGTATCAACCTCCAGACCATGTATGAAGTTATTACCAAAGGCGCTGGAACCAGCGAGGTGCTACAATTAATGGGGCCACAGATGCTGGCCAGGGATTTCTCCCCAAAGGCAACCGTGGACATTTTTGTCAAGGATACGGGTATTATCATGGACACCGTCCGGGCACTGGATATACCTCTGCCGGTGGCCAGCGCTGTATATCAGGTTTACCGGATGGCCAGAGCTCGCGGCCTGGGCCAGAAAGATGCTATCGCCGTTTTTCAGCTTCTTGAAGAATTCGCCGGTCAGAAAATTGAATGACAGTTCAAGCGCCTGAGGTTAATTTCACAGCTCTTCCGGTCTGGCCAGTAAATACCCGATACCAGCACGGGTCAGGATGATTTTCGGGTCGCTGGGGTCGGCTTCAAGCTTGGTCCGCAGACGGCGCACATGCACCCTGAGGCTATCAGCAGCATCCGGGTAGTCCACACCCCACACCGCCTCCGCCAGCCCGGAGTGCGTCACCACCCGCCCGACATTTTTCATCAGGTGATGAATGATGGAACCTTCAGTGGGTGTCAGGTTTATCTCCCGTTCACCGTAGAAAAGCTGTCCAGTGGTGGGATCCAGCTGCAACTGCCCGCAAACCAGAGGCGTTCCCTCGACAATGGCCCCACGCCGGCGTGTCACCAGTTTTATTCGCGAAAGCAGCTCCATCTGCCGGAAGGGTTTGATAACGTAGTCATCCGCCCCCCACTCCAGTCCCCTGACGATATCGGCCTCGTCTGACCTGACCGTCAGAATCAGGATAGGCACGTCCGAGATAAGGCGAATACGTTTCAGTACTTCAAAGCCGCTTATATCTGGCAGACCAAGGTCCAGAATTATGACATCCGGATTCTCCGACTGAAGCAACTCAATCCCCTTCTCTCCCAGATGGGTGTAAAGCAGCCCGGCATCACCCCAGTTCATCTGGAGCGCCAGGGATATGGCTTCCACGATTGCCCGGTCATCTTCTATAATAAGAATCTTCACGATTTATTCCCCGTGCCAACTTTCTCCCTCTTCCCACTTGCCTCCAGCGGTATGGAAAAGCCAAAGGTGCTGCCTTTACCCTTTTTACTTTTCACCCAAATCTGTCCGCCGTGGAGCTCAACCAGCTTCTTGGACAGGCTCAAACCAAGCCCCAGGCCACTCAGCCGCTCCCGGTCACTCTTAAGAGAGCGATATGGCTCAAACAGTATCTCCTGCTCATTCTCGGGAATTCCGACCCCGGTATCCTGGACTTCCACAGTCAGATTATCACGCTTCGCTCTGGCCCTCAAGGTTATTTTTCCCCCGGGAGGCGTGAATTTGATGGCATTGTTCACCAAGTTGAGCACGACCTGCTGGAAACGTTCTTCATCAGCCACGATTACCGGCAGCGAGTCGGGCAATTCCGCTGCCAGCGCCTGACCGTTTCGTATGGCAACCGGTGTTTCTTCATCAACTATCCTCTGCAAAAGCCGCCTCGGGTCTATGGCTTCTGGATTCAGCCTCAACGCGCCGACCTCGCCCCTGGCCAGGTCAAGAAGCTCGTCAATGCGCCGGTTCAGGTTGTTCGCCCCCTGATTGATGTTCTGCGCCAGTCCATACAACGGCTGGTCCTTCAGCTTCTGCAGCAGCAGTTCGCTAGATGCCATTACCGGCGTAACCGGTGTTTTGAGTTCGTGAACCAGTGCCCTAGTGAATTCAATCCGCTTGTTGATTTCATCCTCAAGCGTTTGCCGTAGCGTTCGCTCCTCGTGGTAAAGCTCCCGCAACTCGCCTTCCGACTGCTCCATAGCCGCCAGCAAACCGTTGATGGTGCCCGCCAGAACGGAGAGCTCATCTACTCCTGGCATCGAGACCCTGGCGGTAATATCACCGCTGGTGCCGATGTTCTGGATGCTGTTGCTCAGACGGCTCAACCTGGACAGCACCTGCTTTTCCAGCAGCAGGATGGTAACGATGCCAAATAACAGGCCACCGCCAACAATCATCAGCATCAGATAGGCAATAGCCACATCCTGTCTTTCAACGCCGACCGGGCCCGCCCTGCCGCCATCGCGCAGGAAGTATTCGGAGAGAAAATAAAGAATCACGATGAGCCCGAGAAACATCGTGCCGACAATGATGCGGGTTTTTCTACGCAGAGTCATTACTTTACCTTCAATTTGTATAGCGACGCCGGGTTGTCCCTGAGCATCCTCCGTGCCAACGTAATGGCTTCACCTTCACTCAGGTAGCCCTCATCCACCTTCTCGGAAAGGACACGGACCACCACCTGTCGCGTCATCACTGAATGCCCGTACGCCATCTCCACCGTCATGGCATCGCCGCCGAACGCCATGATTTTATTGCCGGGGACAGTCTCAATCAACTCATGCAGCAGTCGCCTGGCCATCTCTGGAGAGATAATGGGTAGCCAGGTGATATCCGCCGTTACATTGGGGAAGTATTTGGCCAGAGTTGCCCATTCGTGGACGTAAGGATACCCTCCATGGAACAGGTCGAATTTGGCTTCCTTATACTCAGTAAAGAGGTTAACCAGGTGGGTGGGATTGGCATTGGTGATAATGTTCTCATTGCCTTCCTGCAGGCCGGTATGCACCTGGACCGGCAGGCCGGCGTCAATCGCCGCACGTATTACCTGATGCATCATATAGTCCTGAAGCGGTTTGGCCTCAAGCCAGGCGAGCCCTTCGCCAAGGTGGCTGGCAATCCGATTGAAGGTGACCTCGGCCTCGTGGCGGGACACCTTATCGTACTTCAGGATACGGTTATAGGCAAGGCCGCTCTTGACCGCCACGGCACCCCTGGCTATATATCCTTCCAGAGTGGCACGCATTGCCTTTACCAGGTCATCTACGGCGTGGATGGCCATTCCGGACTCAGCTTCAAGGACAGCTAGGTCATGCCGCGACTGCACACTGATGAAATGGTCCAGCCTCATGGTCGGGACAAAAAGGTCGGCCGGCAGGTCCGTGCTCTGCCAGTCAACGATGGACACGGCAATATTTGCCTTTTCCCTCATAACATGACGGTACCAGTCAGGTCGCCTTGATTTGGCGATTGCTTCCGAAAGCGACTGATAGGTACCCCGATTCAAATCATCAACGCCGAATATATCCCGAATGGTTATCAGCGTCTGCCTGGCGTAGGCGGTATTACGAATCATCTCCCAGAAAGGCTCCATCGCCTGCCAGCGCTCATCCAGGGACATGCCATCTTTTTCCGGCTCCGGGATTAAACGGCGCACCTTGCGGCGTTTGTACCCTTCCACTCTCACGCGATGCATCGGGAAGCGTATGGCCTCCATCATACGCGGCGACAACCCCGCTGATATCAGGTCGCTTGAGTTGTAGTGCGCAAACAGGTAGCTGAAGTCCACGGCGCACTCATTGCGCTCCGCTTCCAGCATGATGTGTTCGTGGGTATCGACCAGGGAAATGCCGTCTACTTCGGCCTTTATCCGCTCATTGATAGGATTCATGCCTGCTCCCTTCAATCTCCAGATATTTCCACAACCTTTATTTGATTTCAGATTAACACCAGTTCAGCGTTATGTCAACGCATCCCGTCAGAACCTGCTTTTCAGCCTTTTATAGGTCTCCGCCAGCGCCTCCGGCACCACTTTAGTGTCAGCCAGCACCGACATATAATTGTTGTCTCCATGCCAGCGCGGCACAATATGGGTATGGACATGGCCCGCAACCCCAGCGCCGGCTGCCTTACCCAGATTCATACCGATATTGAAGCCTTCAGGGTTAATCTCCTCACGCAGCACTTTGACACACTGATTCACGATTTTGAAATGCTCGTTTCTCTCTTCTTCAGTGAGGTCTTCCAGAGAAGCCACGTGCCGGTAGGGCGCCACCATCAGATGACCCGGATTATAGGGGTAGCAATTCAGCATGACAAAATTTTCGCTGCCCCGGTATAGGATATAATTCGGAGCATCCCGGCCCTGCCGGGGGTTTTCACACAGAAAACAGCCCTTTGGCTTTTTCATCTTGATGAACTGCATCCGCCAGGGTGCCCAGATGTGTTCCATGGAACGCTCCTTATTCATTCACTCGGTGCTATTTTAATCGGCGAGCCTTCCTACGTCAACGAAATGGATGATATTCTATAATCAAATGGTATAATAACGGCAGATAGATGAGAGGTGATGGCCGTGACAATTCTGGTTGGTGATGACACACTACGGATAATAAAACTCCAGTTGCCACCCTATGGCACCAACGCCTATATCCTTGTCTGTCAGGAAACCAAAGAGAGCCTTATTATCGATGCCCCCAGCGAAGCCGGTAAAATAATAGCCAGCTTAAAAGGCACCACTCCCCGGTATATTTTGCTCACCCATTCCCATATGGACCATATCGGGGCACTGTCGCAACTGCGCTCCGATTTGAAAATCCCGCTGGCAGCCCACGCCGCCGACGCCGGCATTCTAGCCCCACCCCCGGAGATAAAGCTTGCAGACGGTGACACCACTGACCTGGGCAGGCTACGGCTCACCACCATGCATACGCCGGGACACACGCCGGGCAGCCTGTGCTTTCATACTGGAAACTATCTGCTGGCGGGAGACACCCTCTTCCCGGGAGGCCCGGGTAAGACCCAGACACCGGCCGACTTCGCCCAGATAGTGAAATCAATCACGGAGAAGATTTTTGCACTGGACGATAATACAGAGGTCTACTCCGGGCACGGAGAGCCGACCGTTCTGAAGAAAGAGAAGGAAGAATTCAGCGTTTTCTCCTCACGTCCCCACCCCCCGAGCCTGTGCGGCGATGTGCTCTGGCTCTCGTCCTGATACCGGGTTCACTTACCAGAGAATTTCCTCGCGGTGAAAGGCCTCGGCGAGCTCATATTCCGACCCCTTGGCCCTGTCTTTAGCCCACTGCCTGAGCCTCTCCTCAATGTCCGGGAAACGGTTATTGCCCACCTGACTCTCATGGCACTGCAGCGCCTTAACCTTGATAGCAAAAGTGTCCGTAATATCGGAGCGGTGATTGATATTGTCGCTGATGGTCCAGAGCCAGACCTCTTTCACCTTATGCGGCTTGAGCCCTTCTTCCAGCAGGTCGGGGTAGGCGAGGTGGTCTCTGGCGTAGGGGAAAACCGCGTCCAAGACAACCTGGCCGGTAACCCTGTGGTCGCGATGCCAGACGTAACGTCGGTACGGGTCAGCCGAGACCACGATGTCAGGTTTGAACATTCGGATATACCGCACGAGCTCTTTGCGGAACTCGGGCGTATCTTCCAGGCTCTGGTCTTCATGTCGCAGGAATATAACCTCCCTCACACCGAGCACCTCGGCCGCACAACGTTGCTCATGCTCCCTGATTTTGGCCAGCTCCTCCGGCCTCATATTGTAATCACCAGTACCTTTATCACCATTGGTACAAACCACATAGACAACTTCTTTGCCCTCCCGCACCCATTTGACCACGGTGCCGGCGACGCCGAACTCGGCATCATCAGGATGCGGCGTGATAACGAGGACATCAGCTTTTTTAACTGACATTGGGAAATTCTCCTTGCTTTAGAGGTATCAATCAAACATTGTATAACATCGGTGTACTTGATACAATCTTGGCATAGGGATACACCATGGTTAACCCGCATGCGTACCGAATCAGAAATTACCGGCCTTCAGATTTTGACCAGTACGTAAACCTGCACATTGAAGCTGAACGTATAGACAGGACCAGGCGCTGCACCTCGCGGCACATACTTCAGGAATATTTAAACAGGCCTCTCTATGACCCGGAAAAAGACCTTTTTATCGCTGAAGCAGCCGGGAAAATCATCGGCCTCCTGAACCTTACGCCGGAGCTGATAACACGCCGCGTCCTCCTGGACTGTCTGGTGCATCCCGAGCACCGCCGGCAGGGGCTGGCGAAGTCACTGCTTGAGCGAGCCGTTCAGCGCGCCCGGGAATTATCGGTCGCGATGATTCATATCAGCGTGCTGCAGGATAATGCTGCTGCCAGAGAAGTGTTATCCAGACTGGGCTTTGTTGAAGTCAGGCAACTCCTCGAAATGAGTTTACCAATCAGCAATTTAAAGCTGCCAGGGACGCCAAGCCGCGAATTTACTGTACGTCACTTGCAGCATGGAGAAGAAGCCAGACTGGCTGAGTTGCAGAACCGCTGCTTTGCCGATACGTGGGGCTTCAACCCGAACACACCGGAAGAGATTGCCTACGCCTTAAGCCTGAGCGGGACTTCAGCGAAAGACGTTGTCATCCTGTACGATGATGCTAAACTCGCCGCCTATTGCTGGACCAAAATAAACTGCGACAGGAGTGCGGCAACAGGTGAGAAAAAGGGGCACATCCTTATGCTCGGCGTTGACCCGGATTACCGCGGCCGGGGTATCGGCAGGCTGGTGTTATGGGCGGGCGTATCCTATCTCAAAGACAAAGGCATTGCCATTGTAGAATTAACTGTTGACAGCGATAATCCAGCAGCTTGTTCACTCTACAGGTCCGCCGGCTTTCAGGTACTGACACGCAATTTATACTATGAAAGGCAGCTTGATTAGCCAGCGCCAGCCAGATTATTGTCCAGGAGAGCCTGGCATTCTCGAGCCACAGCCTCAGCAATATTCCCCCAGCTGAAAGGAACCAGCGAATTCCGCATCACCGATACCAGATGCCCCTTATTATCCGACTGCGAAAATACCCGCATTATATTGTCCGCCAGACCACGCGGCTCATTATCGCTGACCAGATATCCGGTTTCACCATGCCGAATAATATTCTCCGCGCCGCCTACCTTCGTCGACACCACCGGCGTGCCGCAGGCCAGCGACTCCAGCGCCACCAGACCGAAACTTTCATAGTATGACGGGACCACACAGACGTCAGCGGCACTGTAAAAAAGCGGCAATTCAGACTGCTTCACCAGCCCCAGAAAGTCAATTGAGTCCTCTATTCTCAGTTCCCCAGCTAGCTTTCTTAAACGCTCGATTTCGTGCCGGCTGTTCTCCCCACCACCAACGATTAAAAGTCGCGGCCGGCGACCATTCTGTAGATGGGTCATTGCCATCATCAACCGGGCAATGCCCTTGAGCGGTTCAATACGCCCGACAAATATGACTACCTTGCCGCCGTTCAGACCAAGCTGGTTTTTAGCCTCCATCTTGCTGACTGGTCGGAACGTGTCCATATTCACGCCGCACGGGATAACACTGACCTTCTCCGCTGAAGCGCCGTAGTACCTCACCAAGTCTTCTCTTTCTTTCTCGGTAGCGGCGATGACACGACTGCAATCGCTTATCACGGAACGTTCTGTCCTGATGCGCAGCGCGGGTTCCTTCTCACCAACTCCGACCGCGTTTTTCACCGCGCCCAGAGTATGGAACATCACCAGATGGGGCACCTGCCACCATTTCTGCAAACGCCTCCCCACCCAGCCAGAAAGCCAGTAATGGCTGTATATCAAATCATAATGCAGGTTATTGTCTCTTCGGTAATCCTCAAGGCGCCGCACAAAATCGGGGAGGTGGGGATATACGGCCAGCTTATGCATTTCCCCGTCTTCTCCCGCCCTGAGGTGAATGAGGTGAGCATTCTGGCCCAGTTCATATATCAACCTGTCCGCGGGATCGTGAACCCTGGTATACACATCGACCCGATGCCCCAGCTTGCCCAGCTCACGTGCCATCTCAAAGACGTATACGCTCATGCCGCCGGTATCTCTCGTGCCCAGCCTGCCTACCGGGCAGCTGTGGGCGCTGAGCATGGCAATCCGGAATGGTTTACCGTCTGACAATATGCTTACTCCCCGTAATCTTTACTTAACCGTTATCTGGTAATTATACAATTTGATTTCACTGCCGCCCAGCTGGTATTTATACTTCTCAGCACCCTTCAGAAAGTCCCATTTTTTTCTGCCCAGTTTAATGCTCTCTTTGATGCAGAGCACCTTGGAAAGCAGGCCGGCGCTTAAAGGGTTGTACTTGGGGTCGTAGGCGCTGTTATACAGGTACAGCGCCTGCTCGTAGTCAAAGCCCATAATCATGGCTGTGATTTGCGATTCCACTTCCAGGATACCATATCGCAGCAAGTTTATCTCCGCCATGGCCTCAGCGAGCAACCGGAAAAATTCTCCCATCTGCGATGTCATAAAATCAGCCTTTTCCTCACGACTCAAGGCGAAGAGCTTTAAAAACGTATCGGTCAGGCTGCCAGCCTCTTCTTTTCTGACTTCAAGGCAGCGATATTGCACATCGCCCGCCCCCCAAAGCCTTCTGAGTTTGCGCCGAACCTCATGGCGCTGTTTCTTGTCCAGCCCCTCAAGATATTCCTCCCAGGCACTAGGCAGGTCCATCTCCACGGTTACGTCGGCCTCCTGACCGAGCACCGCGCCACCACGCTTTTCCGCTATCTTCGCCAGGTTCATAACCGTGCTTGAGTCCGGCCTTACCGCCTTCAGGTCTAGCTGGCTTACTCCCTGCCTGGCCAGGTCACCAAGCAGCGCATTGTAGAACTCGGCCTCCCTTCCGGGCACGGTTACAAAATCCTGGTAATCGCAGACGTCGGGGCTGCCCACAAAATAAGCTTCACCGCCTTTCCGCTGCAGCGGGGCGATACCGATAATATCCGAGTTTTCACGCACCACGGTCAGGCATAACTCTGAATCTGGATTAAAAGTCCGCCACCAGGCTTCCAGCCAGGCCGGCAATACAAAAACAGAGCCCCACTTCAGACCCAGGCCGGGGTCGTGCCAGTATGAAGTGAGGCGGTCAAAACTCTCCTGAGTGACGCTAAAACTCATGCTATCAAATTAAAGTGTATCACCCCGTCATCTTGAAAATCAATTCCGAGACAACGGCGTCATTTCTTCGGTTTTCCGGTTTTGCCTTTGGTATTGAAACGGTATTCGCTGGGTTTGCCGAAATCGTAGAAAAACGACTTCACATGCGCTCTGGTTTCAGACGTAAGCGTCTTCATCCTCTGCGGCAGTTTTGAGAGCTCAACCGAGGAGACGCGTTCCTGAAAACCGGACAGGTCTGGCGCCTGGATTGAAGCCAATCGCCGGCCGTAGCCGGCTATTTTCTGGCTGTCAAGTGAGAAAAACCAGATATACAGGGCAGATAATCCCGTTTTTTCCAGCAGCAAAAGCATGATTGATGTGAAGACAATGCTGGACAGCACGACGCCGTAAGTCACATTTTGAATCAACTCTCCACCCAGAACCCCCGCCTGAAGCGGAATAATCGCCAGGACGGCGGCGGCCAGACCCTTTGGCACCATAATGGCCACAATGGAAGCATCCCTGGCCGGAATGGACTGCCGTAACGTAACCTTCACCGCAGGAATACGCAGCAGGAAAATAACGGCGGTCAGGACCAGCGCCAGCTGAATGAGCCACCCGCTTATCAGCTCCAGAGAGATGCCAAGATAAACGAAGAAGAATGTTTTCAACAGGAAGGCGACCTCGCTGAAGAAGGCTTTCTCGGTCGGATTCAAGCCCTCCGACTCGCTGGCCTGAGGTCGCCGGAAAATGTAGTAGCGGATTGATTCCACGTTGCCGATGGTGATGCCAAAGGCCAGCGCGGCAATGGCGCCACTAAAATTGAGTATCTCGACCACCCCATAGATGATGAAGACGAAAGCCGCCGTGGTGAACATGGCGTTTTTTATGGCATGGATGCGGTTCAGCAATCGCGACCAGACGAAGGCGCCGGCCACGCCGAATACCACCGCCACTAGGAATTCCGCAATCAGGTTGCCAGTAACGGTGGCCCACAGAAACTCGCCTCGAACGTAAGCTTCAACGAGAGCAATGGTGATGACGATGCTGAGCACATCATTGACCGATGATTCAATAGAAAGCATGGTCTGGCTGTCTTTTCTCATCCTGAGCTGCCTGACCATCGGAATGACGATGGCTTCCGATATCGAGCCAACAATAGCGCCCAGTATAAAGGCTGGAATCAGCTCCAGGTCGGTAAGCCACAGGGCTATGCCGGCGACCGCGCCCATGGAGAGGAAAAAGGTCACTGTAGTCAGAGCCAGAGCACCCCCGACTGCCGAGCGCAGGCTAATAAGCTCGAGGGCAGTCCCGCTTTCAAAGAGGATTATAATCAGCGTTACCGTGGTCAGAATTGGGCCTATGGTGCCGAAATTGGCCGGCGAAGCCAGCCCCAGAACAGGGCCGACACAGATGCCGATGATGATTAACAGCAGGACATCGGGAATCCTGGTCCGGCTGAAAATAGCGGTGAAGATATGGGCCAGAAAAACAAGGACGCCGACGAAGACAATTACGGGCGCAATATCCTGCATTGGCAATTTCCCTTTCCAAAGTAGATAATGAATACTTTAGGTAGCCTGGCCCTTATTGTCAAGGTCTGGTTTTGCCCTCATAACGCTGATGTAGTATAATGAACTGGTTTCTTTAATCGGAGGATTGGATTTAGCCATGAGTGATAAGCCCCTGACTGATGTGAAAACGTTTATTGAAAACGCGAACAAGAAAGATAAGCGTAACGGCCTGAAGATAAACTTTCCCTGGATGAAAAAGAAGGGGAAATCCAGTCAGTAGACGCTGAACTTTACTTACGACGGCTTATCGCCGTTTCAAAAGGATATCATATCCTTCACGGGCAAAATCAGGCCGGTAGGTATCCGAAGCATCCATCTCCTGCACCCAGCCATTTTCTATCCCCAGTTCGTACAGCAAACCGACAACTTCTTCATATTCCGGCACCGTGATTTTGCGGGCAAGCTCAGGTATTTTCAGAGCACGATGGGTGGGATAATATTGCGCCATGACACTGACAGTAACCTCCGGGGAAACCTCATTGACCAGCCAGGCAAGAGACTCATGGCTCCCCGCCAGTCCGTTGGGCAGTATCAGGTGCCGTACAATCAACCCTCTTTGCGCAACCCCGCCTTCATCCACCACCAGATCGCCCGCCTGCCGGTACATCTCCTTAATGGCGCCTCTGGCATGCTCAACGTAGTCCGACACTCGGGAAAATTTCTTACTCCACTTATTGGAGGCGTACCTGAGGTCGGCGAGGTAGACGCTGATTATCCCCTCAAGCGCTCTCAGGGTATCAACCGAGTCATAGCTGCTGGTATTGTAGACCAGAGGAATATGCAGGCCCGCCGGCACTGCTTCGAGCAGCGCGCTTACTATCTGCGGGACAAAGTGCGACGGCGAGACCAAGTTTATGTTATGGCAGCCCAGCTCGTTCTGGAGATAAAGCATGTGTCCGGCCAGAGCCTGGTGGTCAACCTGATTTCTGGACTGCGCCCGGTGGTTCTGGCTTATCTGGTGGTTCTGGCAGTAGGCGCAGCGCAGGTTGCAGTTGCCGAAGAAAATGGTCCCCGAACCCCTATCCCCGGATATGGCCGGCTCCTCACCATGATGGGCACAGACTGCCGCCACTATCGGCAGATGACCTGAGTGACAGAAACCGGTCTTACCGGCCAGTCGATTCACGCGGCACTCTCGCGGGCATATATCGCAGTCGCGCAATCGAGCTTCAAGTTCGCGGGCACGTCGTGCCAGTTCGCCTGAATTATACAGAGCAATATACCGGGGTTCTTTAACCGTCATGGGGAATACTACTTATCTGCCTGCTTCTCTATCTTGGCCCAGGTATCCCGCAACGCCACCGTACGGTTGAACACGAGTTTCCCAGCCGATGAATCGGGGTCGACGCAGAAATAGCCCTGCCTCTCGAACTGGTACCGGCTTCCCGGTTTGGCACCGGCGAGACCGGGTTCAACACGGCAGGAGGTCAATATCTCCAGGGAATCGGGATTCAAATAATCCTTGAAATCAGCGCCATCCTCCACATCAGTCGGGTCTTCCTTGCCGAACAGGTGGTCGTACAGGCGCACCTCAGCTTCGAGTGCGTGTTCAGCCGAGACCCAGTGCAGCGTTGCCCTGACCTTCCGTCCGTCCGGGGCATCGCCACCCCGCGTGGCCGGGTCATAGGTGCAGCGGAGCTCAACCACCTCTCCCGTTTTTTCATCCTTGACCACGCCCACACAGGTGATAAAGTACGCGTATCTCAGCCGCACTTCACGGCCCGGCGCCAGACGGAAGAACTTAGGCGGCGGGTCTTCCCGGAAATCCTCCTGCTCAATATACAGCACGCGCGAAAAGGGTGCCTTTCGTGTCCCGGCACCGGGGTCCTCGGGATTATTCACCGCGTCCATTTCCTCCACCTGGCCTTCCGGATAGTTCTCAATGACCACCCGCAATGGGCGCAACACTCCCATAACACGCCAGGCGTGCTTGTTTAAATCCTCGCGGAGGCTGTGCTCAAGCAAGGCAATATCAACCGTGCTGTCGGTCTTGGCCACCCCGATGCGCCGGGCAAAGTCACGGATGGACTCCGGCGTGTAGCCGCGTCGGCGCAGACCCGATATCGTCGGCATACGCGGGTCGTCCCAGCCACTGACATCCCCTGCCTGTACCAGCTCCAGAAGCCGGCGCTTGCTCATCACGGTGTAGGTGAGATTGAGTCGGGCGAATTCGATTTGCCGCGGGTGATAGATACCCAGCTGGTCCAGAAACCAGTCGTACAGCGGACGATGGTCTTCAAATTCCAGTGTGCAGATGGAATGGGTAACCCCTTCGATGGAGTCTTCAAGGCCATGGGCCCAGTCGTACATCGGATAGATGCACCACTTATCGCCGGTGCGGGGGTGCTCGGCGTGCAGAATGCGGTACATGACCGGGTCGCGCATGTTCAGGTTCCGGGAAGACATATCAATTTTCGCCCGGAGCACGCGTGAGCCGTCCGGGAACTCTCCGGCCCTCATGCGTTTGAATAGGTCCAGGTTTTCCTCGACGGAACGGTCCCGGTACGGGCTTTGCTTGCCTGGGTCAATTAAGGTGCCGCGGTAGTCCCTGATTTCTTCGGCGCTCAATTCATCAACGTAAGCCTTACCGGCTTCAACCAGCTGCATGGCATACTGGTACATCTGCTCAAAGTAGTCCGAGGCGTAGTACAGCCGGTCCTGCCAGTCAAACCCCAGCCAGCGAACGTCTTCAATGATTGAGTCGATATACTCCTGTTCTTCCTTGACGGGATTGGTATCATCGAACCGCAGATTGCACAGGCCCTTGTAGTCAGCGGCGATGCCGAAATTGAGGCAGATGGACTTGGCGTGTCCGATGTGCAGGTAGCCGTTCGGCTCCGGAGGAAACCGGGTATGTACCCGACCACCGTACTTATTGGTGCGGAGGTCATCATTGATAATGTCCCGGATGAAATCGCGGTATGATTCAGAATTGTTCGTGGTCATAAGTTATTCCCCCAGCATTCTTATCGCAACCCCAATTCTCTTCAAACACCTTTCTTTCCCCAGCACCGCCATCGTCTCAAAGAGAGGTGGCGCCGCGGTGCGGCCGGTGGTAGCTACCCGGAGCGGATTAAACAGTTGCCCCGCCTTGAGCCCCAGCTCCTCAGCCAGGGGCCGGAGCGCGCTTTCCAGCGAATCACGGTCAAAGCTCTCCAGCGAGGACAGCTTTTCCTGAGCGGCTTGCAGCGCCCTGAGTGTGGTGTCGGCAGTCATCTTCATATCCACCAGCGACGATGCGTCGTATCTCAGTCCATCGCGAAAGAAGAATTCCGCATATGTCACCGCCTCCGCCAGCGTGTTTATCCGCTCCCGAATCAGCGGCACAATCCGGCTCACGTATTCTCTGGAGACAGGCCGTTTCACTTCTTTCGGCAACCCGCTTTCTAAAAACGGCATGATTTTCGGCAGCAGCTCTTCCTGGTTCAACTCCCGCAGGTAGGCCCCGTTCATCCAGTCGAGCTTCTCGTGATTGAAAACGGCCGCCGTCTTGCTGATTCGCTCCAGCGAGAAGTGCTTCACCAGTTCAGCGCGGCCGATTATATCCGTCCTGTCGTCCAGCGACCATCCCAGCAAGGCCAGGAAATTTACCATCGCCTCGGGGAGATAGCCCTGCTCCTGATATTCGGTGATGGACACCGCGCCGTGTCGCTTGCTCAGCTTGGAGCGGTCAGGCCCGAGTATCATCGGCAGGTGGGCCAGCCGCGGCATCTCGTAGCCCAGCGCTTCATAGAGCAGCTTGTGGCGCGGGACGCTGGACAGCCACTCTTCCGCCCTCAAAACGTGGCTTATCTCCATAAAATGGTCATCAACCACGTTGGCCAGGTGATAGGTGGGGTAGCCGTCCGACTTAAGCAGGACATAGTCGTCAAGGGTGCTGTTCTCCACTGTTATATCCCCCCAGATAATATCATTGAAGCTGGTCTGCCCCTCAAAAGGCATCTTGAAACGCACCACCGGGGTGATGCCCTCGGCCTCCTTCTTTTTACGCTCCGCCCCGGTCAGGCCGCGGCAGTGGCGGTCATAGCCTATTGACTGCTTCCTTTTCTTCTGTTCGGCGCGCATCTCGGCCAGTCGCTCTGGCGAACAGTAGCAATAGTAAGCATCGCCCTGCGCCACCAGCCGCTTCGTGGCTTCTCGATAGAGGTCAAGTCGCTGCGACTGAAAATAGGGCCCGTATTTGCCTCCCACCTCCGGCCCCTCGTCCCAGTCAAGGCCCAGCCAGCGCAGACCACCCAGTATTGACTCTATTGCACCCTTCACCTTGCGGGTGACATCCGTGTCCTCAATGCGAACGATAAACGTGCCGCCGCTGTGGCGGGCGTAGAGCCAGTTGAACAGCGCCGTGCGGATATTCCCCACGTGGGGGAAGCCGGTGGGGCTGGGAGCAAAGCGGACTCTGACTGGTTTCACCATTTTATCCCTGCGTTTTATCCTCAAGTTGACTGATTCTGCCTTCCAGCTTTTGAATTTTCCTGCTTGCCCAGACTATGAAACCGATAACCAAAAGGCTCATAACCGTAAAAGAGAGGACAATAAGCTGAAAACCCGCATCCGGATTGTTGAGCCAGACAATGTACCCGACCAGAACACCCCCGATGACAGGGTTAATGATGGCCAGTATTATGCCGACTATCACCAGCGCGCCCATTTTTATACCATTCCTCCTTGTTTCATATCAATCATTCTACCACTCCCGTCTTGCCTCATTCTAGCTTATTTCTTTTAACGCCTGCGCCAAGTCAGAAGGAAGCTCGGACTTGAACTCAACGTACTCCCCACTGGAGGGTAATTTAAAGCCGAGGCGGCAGGCGTGCAGGAACTGCCGTGATAGGAACGGCGACTTCACCCCGTAAACGGCATCGCCGACGACCGGATAGCCGATGGCCGCCAGGTGCACCCTTATCTGGTGGGTGCGCCCCGTCTCCGGCATTATTTCCAGAAGCGTATAATCATTTATATATCTAACGACCTGATACTGCGTGCGCGCCGGCCTGCCTTTACTGGCCACCGCCATGCGCTTGCGGTTCCGAGCGTCACGCCCTATGGCGGCGTCAATAATGCCCTTTTCCGGAGTTAGATTGCCCTCCACCAGCACCAGATAGGCTTTAACCACGGAACGCGTTTTGAACTGCTCTATCAGGTTCATCTGCGCCGGCTTATTTTTGGCCACGAGCATCAGGCCTGACGTGTCTTTGTCCAGCCGGTGCACAATGCCCGGTCGGAGGGAGTCACCCATCTGGCTCAGATGGGGAACACGGGAGAGAAGCGCATTGACCAGAGTATGATGTGGATGCCCCGGTGCCGGGTGTACCGTCAGTCCCGGCGGCTTGTCCACAACGACAAGGTCTTCGTCTTCATAGACGATGTGCAGGGGAATTGACTCCGCCACCAGTGAGCCGGGCGGTGTGGGGGGAATGGCGATGTCTACCCGGTCGCCAGAATCAAGTCTTGAACTCGGCTTTGCTTCCCGACCGTTGACCGTAATGAAGCCATCGGTGATTAATTTCTGAGCGTGGTTGCGGGTCAACTCCGGGCACTGCTCGGCAACAAACCTGTCCAGCCTGACACCGGCGATGTGGGCCGTCAAATAGTACGTTTTGTTCGGGCTACTGTTTTTCGGTTTGAGCATAGCGCAGCAATAGCAGGGCGAAAACAACGACGCTAACGGTAACTGCAGAGTCGGCGATATTGAAAGCCGGCCAGTAGCTTAGATCTATGAAATCAGTTACATAGCCGAAGCGGAATCGGTCAATCAGATTACCTACTATGCCACCTAACACCAGCCCGAAAGTCAGCATCACGATAGTATTCCCCAGCCAAGTGAAGTAACGATGGCCATAAAAGACGAAAAACAGCACCACACAGCCGGCAATTATGGCGAAAATGATTAAGGCTAGAGAGTGGTCAGAGAAAAGACCAAAGGCTGCGCCGGTATTTTGGACATGCGTGATGCGAAAAAAGCCGAGTTTGAACAGAGAGTGTCCTTCAGGCAGGATTGCCCGTATCCAGACTTTGCTGACCTGGTCAGCAACTATGATGAATAGCGCGACAAGACAAAATAGCAGATAACGCCATCTAGCCAGCGGGCGCTTTTCCTTTCGCATTCTTTGCCTGCTGAGCTTTACAATTTATGCACAAGCTTGCCTCGGGGATTGCCTCCAATCTCGCCGGGTCTATGGGCTGACCACAGCTATCGCAGAAGCCGTAGGTGCCTTCTTCAAATTTCTGTAAAGCGTGTTCCACGCCGATTATTTGCTCTTTTGTCCTTCTCTCCAGGACCAAGCGTTTCTCCAGCTCAAGTGCTTCCGTTGCCTCTTCCTCACGCTTGCCAAAGGGACTGCCTTCCCGCCTTTCGTCAGTGGGGTTGGCACTGGCCTCCAACTGCTCCAGTTCTTCAATTAAACGCTTCCGCTCCGCCTCCAGCCGAGACTTAAGTATGCTGTGGTTGGTTGTCATTTTCCCCTCCCCTCTCTTGCGCCTGAGATGGATTGCCGACTATATCTCAAATCAACTTGTAACAGGTGTCATCGACCGTATCTATCTAATCAGTAACTAAGAAATCAATGGTGGGTTGAAAAACCTAACGAGCGTTATTCATCGCTGGCACGCCGTGCCAGCTCGTTATCTTCATCTGCACCTGTGAGCAGTGATAGATTGCTATAGGCATCGGCCGCATTGCTGCCGAGGTTATTCATGCCATAAGTGTAACCCATTTTCCCCTTTTGGTCAATGCTTAAAATGCTTAAATTTCAAGCCGGGCAAGGAAATAAAACACACACGAATAAGCTACCGCCCAACAGGTTTCCTTGACACCTAATTCTAACAGGAATTATACTGGGTATGTCAAGTGGCGCGGGGTGGAGCAGTGGTAGCTCGTCGGGCTCATAACCCGAAGGT
>CAZBMB010000010.1:0-50312 GCA_964493435.1 uncultured Dehalococcoidaceae bacterium
TGCCGAACTCCAGCGAGCGCACCGCTTTCTGCAGCGCCGCCTCGAAGGTGCGGTCAATGGCCATGACCTCGCCGGTGGCCTTCATCTGGGTGCCGATGACCCTGTCGCCGGTGGCGAATTTATCAAAGGGCCAGCGCGGTATCTTGACCACCACGTAGTCCAGCGCCGGCTCGAAAGAGGCCATGGTCTTGCCGGTGACGGCGTTGGGTATCTCGTCAAGTCTTTTGCCCACCGCTATCTTGCTGGCGACCCGGGCTATGGGGTAGCCGGTGGCCTTGCTGGCCAGGGCGGAAGAGCGGCTGACGCGGGGGTTGACCTCAATGACGTAGTACTGCTGGCTTTCGGGGTCCAGGGCGAACTGGACATTGCAGCCCCCCTCCACCCCCAGCGCCCGTATTATATCCAGGCTGGCGGTGCGCAGCATCTGGTATTCCTTGTTGGTCAGCGTCTGGCTGGGGGCGACCACGATGCTGTCGCCGGTGTGGACGCCCATGGGGTCGATGTTCTCCATGTTGCAGACGGTGATGCAGTTATTGGCGGCGTCGCGCATCACCTCGTACTCTATTTCCTTCCAGCCGGTCACCGACTGCTCAATCAGGACCTGGTGGATGGGGCTCGCGGCGAGCCCGCCGCTGGCAATCTGGTCGAGTTCTTCCCAGGTGTGGGCAAATCCTCCCCCCGTCCCCCCCAGAGTGTAGGCGGGCCTGATGACCACGGGCAGGCCGATTTTTTTGGCCGCCTTTTTCGCCTCCTCAAGGGTGTTCACCGTCTGGCTGGGCGGCACCGGCTGGCCTATTTTTATAAGCAGCTGCTTGAAAAGCTCCCTGTCCTCGGCGTTGCGGATGGTCTGGATGGGCGTGCCCAGACTTTTAACGTTGTATTTATCAAGGGCGCCGGCGTCGGCCAGGGCCACGGCCAGGTTGAGGCCGGTCTGCCCGCCGAGGGTTGGCAAGAGGCCGTCGGGTCGCTCCCTCTCTATGATGCGGGATATCACCTCCACGGTGAGCGGCTCGATGTAAACGACGTCGGCGATGTCCTCGTCGGTCATGATGGTGGCCGGGTTGGAGTTGACCAGTACCGAGATGACGCCCTCCTCGCGCATGGCCTTGCAGGCCTGCGTGCCGGCGTAGTCAAACTCCGCCGCCTGCCCGATAATGATGGGCCCCGACCCTATAATCAAGACTTTAGAGGGTTTCAAAAATTTTTACTCCTTAGATTACGAATTGATACATGCAGCTATCACGACAACTAACACTGCTATTACCGCAAAACCCCAAAATATCATTAATGCAGGGAAAATGTATTCAAACTTAAACTGGCCTTTCCAAAATCGCCCCTCTGTGGTTGGCAATCTATACATTGTCTTATAATTCTCGTTCTCTTTAGCCTCTTTATCTTTTTGTGGATACTGTTCGCGAAGTTGCTGGATCATTTCTTTTAACTTAGGATTTAATTTGTCCCATTTCTTCTTCTGCTTGTCCTCATCCTCCCTGTAACATAAGTCCAGACCACGAACTCTCCAATTTTTCCATATTTTGAAGTCTAACTCCTCTTCTATTTCTTGCATCCTATGGTTATTGAGCCAAGTTAGAAGCCGAATCCGCTTTTGCCACCGCCAGAAAACTGCCAAGATAAAAACCATTAGTAATGCCAACAATGTGATCATTATTAAGTAAACAACCTCATGAATAGGAATAGTATTAAGCACGATCTGAGAGATAACCCCTGCTAAAACCAGCATATTTACGGTTATCAGAACACTGATGCTAATCCAAGATTGGTTACTCAGAGAATTATTATGAGATTGGCATACTTCATATTCCTTTAATAAGGCGTCTTCGTTACTCATTTCTCTACCTCACCCCCTTTGTCCCCCCTCTCCTTCAAAGGAGAGGGGGGAGGTTTTTGGGAGAGGGGCTGCGCCCCTCTTAAACACCCCGCTTTCTCACTTCAGTAATGCCCAGAACACAACAATGATGATAATGATTACCAATATAATGCCTATTATTATCATTGGCGATACCACGTCATTTCTCTCCCCTCACCATCTTCATAAAATCCTCAAAGAGGTAGGTGTTATCCAGGGGGCCGGGGGAAGCCTCGCTGTGGTACTGGATGCAGAAGATGGGCAGCTCCTTATGTCTTAAACCCTCCACCGTGCCGTCGTTCAGGTTGATATGCGTCACCTCAAGGCCGTCCTTCAGCGTGTCCGGGTCAACGGCGTAGCCGTGGTTCTGGGCGGTGATGTGTATCCGGCCAGTTTGTAAATCCCTGACGGGGTGGTTGCCGCCGCGGTGGCCGAACTTCAGCTTAAAATTCTTCCCGCCGAAGGCGCGGGCGATAAGCTGGTTCCCCAGGCAGATGCCCATCATCGGCTTTTTGCCCGCCAGCCCCTTCACCGTCTCAACGATATAATCTAAAAGCTCGGGGTCGCCGGGGCCGGGGGACAGCAAAATGCCGCCGGGGTTCAATTTCATAATTTCCTCTGCGGAGGTGGCGCAGGGCACGGCGGTGACGCAGCAGCCCTGCTCTTTCAAAAGTCTCAAAATGTTGTACTTCAGCCCGCAGTCCAGCACGACGACGTGGGGCAGGGTTTCATCATCAGGCTTCGGCTCCCAGGTGTAGGGGCGGGGGGTTGATACCTTGCTTACGAAGTCAACGCTGCCATAGTCGGGCAACCGTTTCAGGGCTGCCAGAGCCTCTTCGGGAGTCTTTTCGCTGGTGAGGTAGCCCATCATCACCCCGTACGAGCGCAGCTTCCGTGTGAGCGACCGCGTGTCAACGCCGTGCAGGCCGGGGATATGATTTTCCAGCAAATAATCGTGCAGCGCCTGCTGATTCAGGTAATGACTTGGCTGCAGGCACTCCTCCCTGACCACAAAGCCCCTGACCTGAACTCTGTTCGACTCAACGTCCTGCTGGCTGGTGCCGTAGTTGCCGATTAACGGGTACGTGGGCACCACTATCTGCCCGGCGTAGGAAGGGTCGGTCAGCATCTCCTGGTAGCCAATCATGCTGGTGTTGAAGACCACCTCGCCGTAGGCGTCAACCCCGGCGCCGAATGATAGGCCCTCGTATACCGAGCCGTCGGCCAGCACCAGCAGCGTCTTTTGGTTTGTAATCTACCTCACCTCCTATAAACCTACAAAGGTAACGGAATCGTCTTTATAGACCAGCCTGCCGCCGTAGATGGTGGCCATCGTTTTGCCCTTGAGCACCCGGCCGATGAGGGGCGTGTTCTTCCCCTTGGAGGCAAAGGCTTCCGGGTCAACGGCCCATTCACGGTGCGGGTCAAAGATGGTGATGTCGGCGGGCGCGTCAATTTTCAACGTGCCGAGCAGTTCGTCTTTCAAAAGTTTCGCCGGGTCGCAGGTGAGCCTGGCGATAAGCAAGTTCAGTGTGAGCTGCCCGCTGTGCACTATGCTGAGCAGGCTGCCCAGTGCGGTCTCAAAATTGGCGATGCCGCTGGCGGCTTTGACAAAATCGCACTCCTTGTCCGACCGCGCGTGCGGGGCATGGTCGGTGGCGATGATATCAATGGCGCCGTCCTTCAGCCCTCTGAGCAGCGACTGGTTGTCACGCCGCGTGCGCAGCGGCGGTGCGACCTTGGCGTTGGTGTTGTAGCCGTTGCACTCCTCCTCGGTGAGGGTGAGGTGGTGGGGGGTAACCTCGGCGGTAACATTTGTCCCTTGCTTTTTACCGTCTCTAATGGCGGTTAACGCGCCTGCGGTGCTGACGTGGGCGATGTGCACATGCCCGCCGGTCATCCTGGCTAGCAGGATATCCCGGGAAACCATTATTTCCTCGGAGGCCGACGGTATGCCGCGCAGGCCCAGCCTTTTGGCAAGTTCCCCTTCGTTCATCTGACCACCCTCAACGAGTGATGGCTCCTCGCAGTGGTCTATCACCGGCAGGCCAAGCTCCTTGCTTTTCTCCAGCGCCTGGCGCATTATTTCCGGGTCCTTGACCGGGCTGCCATCGTCGCTGAAGCCCATGACTCCCGCCCCCGCCAGCGCCGCCATGTCAGCGAGCTCTTCGCCGTGCCTGCCCCTGGTCACGCAGCCGACGGGCAGCACGCGGATAATGCCCGATTTTTCAGCCTCGGTTTTCACATACTCGACCGTTTCCCTGCTGTCCAGCGGCGGGTTGGTATTGGGCATGCAGCAGATAGTGGTAAAACCTCCCCGCGCCGCCGCTTGGGCGCCGGTGGCGATTGTCTCCTTCTCCTCAAAGCCGGGCTGCCTGAGATGGCAGTGCAGGTCAACAAAGCCCGGGCAGGCCACCATCCCTTCCGCATACAGGATGTCATAATCAGTCTGGGGCGGAGATACTCCCCGCCAGGCGATTTTGCCCTCGCTGACCAGCAGGCTGCCCCGCTCGTCTATGCCCTGACTGGGGTCAACGATCCGGCCATCTTTGATAAGCAGTGCTCTCATTTCTGGGTGACCTTTCTGCTGCGCCGTGCCTTGACATATCGGCTCGGCCTGAAACCGAGTGTTTCCGCGTCCTGGTTAGAGCGGAAGGCGATCAGATTCTCAGGCCTGATTTTGCGAGCCCAGTGGCTTGACGCACTGTGGTACTTCTTGGTGGCTGTTTTGCCCTCATGCCAGTCGGAACTGGCAACGTATTCCGGCTCAAAACCGTGTTCGCAGTAGGTGCAGCGCAGGGTGAGCGGTTTGCGGTTGACGATTTTATATTCGGGCCTGAGGTATTTGATTTCCGTTTCCTGCACTGAGACGCAGCGCGGGTTTGGGCATCTGGGGCCATAATCGCGCCGGTAAAAGGGGAATATTACTGGTGGCGCTTTCTCCTGTGGAATGGCCACCTCTTTCAAACCCAGCAGCAAGGCAATGAGCGCCATCCGCACCGGTACCCCGCGCGCCGCCTGTTTGAAGTACATGCTTCTGGGATCGGTATCAAGCTCCCGGGCCAGTTCATCAACACGGGGCAGCGGGTGCATCACCAGTGTCTTTTTGAACTCCTTGCTCCTGAGCATTTTCTTGTCCACCACGGGGAATTGCTTTTTCATCTCCTCGCCTTTCTCGGCGGTGGTGAACCGTTCCTTCTGGGGTCGGGTAACGTAGAGAGCATCGATTCCCGTCTTCAGTTCAACCTGGATATTTACGTCGGGCATCATGGCCAGCTGGTGCGGACTGCTCGGCGTCAGGTAAACAGCGTCAAGGGGGAACAGTTTTTCTTTTGATGGCGTATTACGAGCAGCATACTTTTCCAGTTCGCCACCGTATTCGTTGGTGAGTTTTTCCAGCACGTGCTCGGGCACTTCCAGGCCCCGGGTGGGGTAGAAGAGTATATTGGCCCCGAACTTGGCCAGGGCGAAAATAAGGGAGTGTATCGTCCGTCCGTACTTCAGGTCGCCCCACAGCCCTATTTTCAGCCCTTTTAGAGTCTTCTTTTCCTTCTTTATGGTATAGAGGTCGAGCAACGTCTGGGTGGGGTGCTGGTGGCCGCCGTCGCCGGCATTGATGACCGGCACACCGGCGTAGTCAGACACCACCTTGGCCGCTCCTTCCCAGGGATGGCGGATGACAATCATGTCAACATAGCTGCCGACCACCCTGGCCATATCGGCGATGCTCTCGCCTTTGGCCAGTGATGTTGCCCCCACATCGGCAGCAGTGATGACGCTCCCGCCGAGTCGGTGCATCGCCGTCTCAAAGGAGAGCCTTGTCCGGGTGCTGGGCTCAAAGAAGAGGCTGGCCATAATCTTGCCCCGGCACAGCCCGTACTGCTCATCCATGGCCCCGGCCATCTCGTCCGCCAGGTTGAAGAGCGCCTCAATCTCCCCGTAAGAAAGGTCGTCAATGGTGACCAGACTTCTATTTGCCAGTGTCATGGCCCTCTCCTTTTCCCGGCACTGGCCGGCTGCATTTGATTATCGCCCGCGTTTGGCTGGTCGCTGACAATGGCCACCTCATCCACGCCATCGGTCTCCACCAGGTGGACCTGTATCTCCTCGTGGCGGGCGCTGGGTATGTTCTTGCCGGTGTAGTCGGGGCGGATGGGCATCTCGCGGTGGCCGCGGTCAATGAGCACCGCCAGTTGAATCTGCCGGGGACGCCCGAGGTCAATGAGCGCATCCATGGCCGCCCGCGTGCTGCGCCCGGTATAAAGCACGTCGTCAACGAGCACGATGGACTTGCCGTCGACGCTGGTCGGGATATCCGTGTGCTGGACTACGGGCTGCTTGTCCAGATGGGAGATGTCATCGCGGTAGAGGCTGAAATCCAGGGCGCCCACGGGGACAGCCACATTTTCAAAATTCTGAATATTGGCGGCGAGCCGCCTGGCCAGAGGCACCCCCCGCGTCCGCATCCCCACCAGTATCAGGTGGTCTATCGACTTGTTCTGCTCGATGATTTCATGGGCGATGCGCGCCAGCGTGCGCCGGATGTCCTCCCGGGTCATGACAGTTTTTTTAGCCATAAAAATAACCCCTTGCCGGGGCTGGCAAGAGGCCATATTTACGATGATTCTCTGTCTTTTCCTTGCCAGCCTCACCGGACCAGCTTAAAGGTTTTGTCCTGAATAAATATAGCACAACGAGAAATTTTATTCAATATAATTCGTGTATTTTTAAAGCAAATAATCACATGTTTCTCCACCTTTACTTTGAAGCTGATTTATGCTATACTTTAATGTGCGTAAATGTATGAATTTTGTGCGCATTGAAGGCAGGTTCTCAGCTAGTTGAGAGCTTGTCCTTCTTTTTTCTTAGGGGGCTTAATTAAGTATGGTCAGACGGAAAACAGCCCTGTCCGGGACAGAGAACAACGAGTACACCGCCGAGGACATTCAGGTCCTGGGCGGCCGGGAGGCGGTGCGCCGCCGACCCGGCATGTACATCGGCGGCACAGACCAACGCGGCCTGCACCACCTCGTCTATGAGATAACCTACAACAGCATTGACGAGGCCATGGCTGGCTGCTGTGATAAAATCCTGGTCACCCTCAGACAGGACGGCGGCGTTACGGTGGTGGACAATGGCCGCGGCATACCCGTGGATATTCATCCCTCGACAAAGGTCTCCGCGCTGGAGACGGTGATGACCGTCCTGCACGCCGGTGCCAAGTTTGGCGGACACATTTATCAGGTCTCCGGCGGTCTGCACGGCGTGGGGGCTTCGGTGGTCAACGCCCTCTCTTCCCATGTCTACTGCAACGTGAGGCGCGACGGCAAGGAATATCAGCAGGAGTACCGGCAGGGCATACCGCAGGGCCCGGTGAAGGAGATTGGCGAGTCCAGCGATACCGGCACCTCCATTACCTTCTACGCTGATGAGCAGATTTTCGGCAAGGCCACCTATGATTTCGACATCCTCAGCGAGCGCATTCGTGAGATGGCCTATCTGAACAAGGGGCTGGAAATCACCATCAGGGATGAAAGGTCTGGCGATGAGAATAGTTATGGGGAGCAGACATTCTACTTTGAGGGTGGCATCACCAGCTTCGTCCGCCATCTGAATCGGGGCCGGATGGTCCGCCACGCCCAGCCGATCTACATTGTCAAGGAAGTAAACAGCACCATAGTTGAGGCATCACTCCAGTACAATGACGGCTTTAACGAGTCCGTTTTCAGCTTTGCCAACTGCGTCAATACCATTGACGGTGGTACCCACCTCACCGGCTTCCGCTCGGCGCTGACCCGGGTGCTGAACGACTATGCCCACAAGAACAAGCTGATAAAGGACGATGAGCCTAACCTGACGGGAGAGGACGTCAGAGAAGGGCTGACTGCCATCATCAGTGTCAAGCTCCACGAGCCGCAGTTTGAGGGCCAGACCAAGGGTAAGCTGGGCAACATTGAAGTCAAGAGCCAGGTGGAAAGCGCGGTCGGGGAGGGGCTCTCCGTTTATCTGGAGGAACACCCCGATGAGGCGAAGAGAGTCATTGACAAATGCCTGACCGCGGCCAAGGCGAGGGAAGCCGCCCGCAAAGCCCGCGATTTAATCATCAGAAAGAGCAGCCTTGACGCTGGCACCCTGCCCGGAAAGCTGGCGGATTGCTCCGAAAAAGACCCTGCCCACTGCGAGCTGTATCTGGTGGAGGGCGACTCCGCCGGGGGTTCGGCCAAGCAGGGCCGGAACCGTCGCTTCCAGGCGATACTGCCGCTGCGCGGCAAGATTTTAAATGTGGAAAAGGCCCCGCCGGATAAGATGCTCGCCAACGAGGAAATCCGCATTCTCATCACCGCTCTGGGCGCGGGCATTGATGATGACTTTGAAGCCAGCAGGCTCCGCTACCACCGCGTTATACTGATGACCGATGCCGATGTGGACGGCTCGCACATACGCACGCTGCTGCTAACTTTCTTCTTCCGCCACATGCCCGGACTCCTCAGCAATGGCTACCTCTACATCGCCCAGCCGCCACTCTACCGCTTAAAGGCGGCCAGCAACCTGCACTGGGTTTATTCGGAGCAGCAAAAGGAAGACGTGATGAGGGAGCTGAAAGGCGCCAGGAAGGTTGAGGTACAGCGCTATAAAGGCCTCGGCGAGATGACTCCGGAGCAGCTCTGGGAAACCACCATGAACCCTGATTCCCGTACCTTGCTTTCCGTAAGCGTGGATGACGCTGTAGAGGCTGACCGTATATTCCACATGTTGATGGGCAGTGAAGTGCCGCCGCGTAAGTCCTTTATTCAGGCACACGCCAAGAACGCAAACCTGGATATCTAGGGTAGTGAACCCTGCTTCCCCTGAATTATGGAGAAAAACTCCGCCCGGCTGGCCGCTTTGCGACTGAATATGCCCCTGATGGCCGATGTAACCACGTTGGTGCCCGGTTTCTTGATGCCGCGCATTATCATGCACAGGTGCTCCGCCTGGATGACCACCGCCACGCCTCCCGGCTTGATGGCGTCCATGATGGCATCGGCAATCTCGGTGGTCATTCTTTCCTGAAGCTGGGGCCGCTTGGAAATGATTTCCACCACGCGGGCCAGCTTGCTGATGCCGACGATTCGGCCTTCGTCATTGGGGATGTAGCCGATGTGGGCGACCCCGTAAAACGGCAGCAGGTGGTGCTCGCACATCGAGTAAAACGGGATGTCCCGCAGCACCACCATCTCGCGGTGGCCGAGCTCAAAGCCGACCCTCAGCTCCTCCCTTGGCTCCTGTTTCATGCCGGCGAATAGCTCAGCATACATCTCGGCCACGCGTTCCGGCGTCTCCGCTAGGCCTTCCCGCTTCGGGTCCTCGCCAATGGCTATAATAATGTCTTTGATGGCGTTTTTAATTTTAGATTCGTCAAACATCATCGCCTCCTGAAGCCCGGCCTTATCGCCAGCCCAGTGCCTTCTCAATCTCTTTTCTATCGGCGGGTAATTGAAGGAATGGTGGGGCATCTTTCAGAGCGGTATCGGTATCCTTGAGACCGGTGCCCGTTATCACGCAGGTAATCTTTTTCTTTTCGAAGTCCCGGCCCTGCCGGGATAGCTTGACCAGCCCGGCCACGGAAGCCGCCGACGCTGGCTCGCCAAAGACGCCAGCCCTGGTGGCGAGGAGCTTTTGTGCCGCTAGGATTTCGGCGTCACTGACCATGTCAATGAGGCCGCCGGATTCATCGCGCGCCGCCTCCGCTTTCTGCCAGCTCGCCGGATTGCCGATGCGTATCGCCGTGGCCACCGTCTCCGGCTTTTCAATCGGATGGCCGTGGACTATGGGGGCGGCGCCTTCCGCCTGGAAGCCCATCATCATTGGCTTCTGGCTCGCCTTTCCCAGTTCATAATATTCTTTAAAACCCTTCCAGTAGGCCGTGATATTGCCGGCATTACCCACGGGAATGAACAGGTAGTCAGGCGCGTCGCCCAGCACATCAATGATTTCAAAGGCAGCGGTTTTCTGCCCTTCAATGCGGTGCGGGTTGACGGAGTTCACCAGGGTGACCGGGTGGTTCTCGGTGAGCTGGCGGACAATCTGCAGTGCCTGGTCAAAGTTGCCATCTATGGTCAGGATTTTAGCGCCGTAAACAATCGCCTGGGCCAGCTTGCCAAGGGCGATTTTGCCCTCGGGGACAACGATAATAGCCGTTAACCCGCAGAAAGCGGCATAAGCAGCCGCCGAGGCACTGGTATTACCCGTGGAGGCGCACATGACGGCCCGGCTCTTTGCCTCCAGCGCCTTGGCCACTGCCACCACCATGCCCCGGTCCTTGAAAGAACCGGTGGGATTGCACCCTTCCAGTTTGAGGTACAGTTCCCCGCAGCCGATTTCTTCCGCCAGCGGGTCGCATTTGACCAGTGGCGTGTCTCCCTCACCCAGAGAAAAAAGCGGCGTTTGGGGAGTAATGGGGAGGAGGTCTTTATATCTTTGGAGGACACCTGATTTCATCATCGGGCTGAACACCTTAAATAAATATTCACTAAACGTGTTCCACGCGGATGAAGTTGCCTATTTCCCTCACCACCTCAAGCTGTTCAATCTTATTCAGGGCCTGCCGCATCGCTTTTTCCGAAGATGGGTGGGTGGTCAGGACGAGTTCTGCAGTCTGGGCGGCTTCGTCAGCTTCCTTCTGAATCGCCGAGGCAATGCTTATCATATTATCCCCCAGTATCTTGGAAATCTGGGCCAGCACGCCGGGACGGTCAGTGCAGTTCAGCCTGAGGTAGTACTGGGTTTCAATCTCATCCATGGGCTTGATTCGTTTGCCTGACCCCGGCTTCCATTTCAGCCGGTTGCCCACGCCGAAAGTGATATCCTGTGCCGAAGCTACAGCGTCAGCGACCACGGCGCTGCTGGTGGCCAATGGGCCAGCTCCCTGACCGTAAAACAGCACCTTATCGATGAGGTCGCCTTCCACCAGAATGCCATTATAAACGCCGTCGACTTTGGCCAGAAGCGAGTCCTCTGGAATGAGGACCGGATGTACCCGTACCTCAATGGAGTTGTCAACGCGTTTGGCGATGGCGAGGAGCTTGATGGCCAGGCCAAATTCCCGGGCGTAGCGGAAATCCCGGCTGCCAATCCGGGAAATACCTTCCCGGTAGATATCTTCCGGCTTGACCACCGTCTGGAAGGCCAGGGAGGCCATGATGGCCAGCTTGTAATTGGCATCAATGCCCTCAATATCATTTTCGGGATTGGCTTCGGCATAGCCCAGCTCCTGGGCGCTCTTCAGCGCCGTGGGAAAATCTATGCCCTCGCGCGCCATACGGGTGAGGATATAATTGGTGGTACCGTTGATGATGGCGAAAATACCGGTTATATCATTGGCCACCAGGTCGTACTTGAATGGCGCAATCAGCGGAATGCCGCCGCCGACGCTGGCTTCATAGCGCAGCCCGACGTTATGTTTCTGGGCCAGGGCCTGCAGTTCGGCGCCGTGCTTGGCGATGACCTCCTTGTTTGAGGTTACCACGTATCTGCCGCTGGTGATGGCCCGCTTCAGGTACTCCCGGGCCGGGTTCTCGCCACCGATGGCCTCAATGATGATATCAATCCCGGGCGTATCGAAAAACTCGTCATCATCCGTGGTGAGAAGGTCGGCGGGTACCTCTCTGGCTAGTGGCCTTTTCAGGTCAACGGGCAGCACCTTTATCTTGCGCAGGACCAGTGAACCGCCAGTCTGCTCGGCGAGCATGTTAGCTTTTTCCGTTAAGACCTTGGCCACCTGCCCGCCGATTACCCCCAGCCCCATCAGACCGATGCCAATGCTTCTGTTTTTCATACCACCTCATGCCTCGCTGTTGTTGCTACCCTCTCTGCGCCTGCTCAATCGCCCAGGACTTCTTCTCCTCGTCAATGTAATTTACGATTTCATTGCCTTTGTTGTCGATGAGTGCCGCTGCCCATTCATCAAGGGCTTTGGCTTTCAGGTACTCCCTGTACTCGGTATCGACTCGTCGGTCGGCATCTTCGTCAAGGACTTCAATCAGCCAGTAGCCACCTTTGGTGAATATATCCTCGTCACGGAGTGGCTCGCTGATTTCGCCTATTTCCGTATCTGGATTATAAGCAAATTCATCAATCGGTGGCGTGGCCATGCCCTCTGATACCTGATACTCGCCCAGGTTTTCCTCGACACCGTCCGCCTGGGAATGCGCCACGGCAAGGTCACCCCAGTCAGCACCCGCCTCCAGTTGCTCTCTGATGTTCCACGCTTCCTCCTCACTACCCAGGAGTATCAACTGAAGGTGGGCCTCATCTTCCTCCTCGTTTCGCTCCAGAACCCTTACGAGCCAGTAGCCAATCCCTTTCTGTGCTTCTTCATCATATATCGGCTGGCTCAGCTCTCCTACCTTATGGCTGAAGATTTCATCAACTATTGACGTCTGCAGCATGTCCTGCAATATAACCTTGGGCACCCAGCCGAGGTCGCCTCCTTTATTCTTGGTAATCAGTTCCAGACTGAACTCTTCCGCAAGCTCGCCGAAGTCCTCTCCATTCACCAGCTTGCTCCTGACCTCAAGAGCCTGCTGTTCGCTCTCCAGCATCATCGCCATAACCTGCCTGTGTTCAGCATACAGCGGTACCTGGGGATCAAACTGCCTGTCCAGCAAACGCTGAATAAGCAGCTGATGGCTGACCAGTGCACGATAGACCTCTTTATCCGGCAGGTCATTGTCCTTGAGAGCCTTTTTCACTTCATCATCGGCGACGCTGATGCCCAGTTCCAGAGTGCCCTGTCTGATTAATTCATTGCGTTGAATATTTTCCAGTACCGTATCGGCAACAGATGAAATGTCGGCTCCTTCATGATAAGCGCTCTCCAGTTTCAGCATTTCCACAAAATAACCCATGGTGAACTCGGTGCCATTAACCTCAATGGCGGTCTCACGCATTGGTTTGTACTGGCCATAATACCAGCCCATACCTACAAAAGCCAGCACCAGAGCGATGATGACTATGCCTGTTATAAAGATTATGCGCTGTCGCTTTTTCTGCTGCTCCCAGCGTGAAATCTGGCGCTGCGTTAGTATATGCTGTGGTTTCTCAGGCTTCTTCTTGGCCAAGTTCAAACCTTTCTTAATTATTAACCAGATAGAATGCTCTTATATTTATAACGCAAAAGCACCATCTTTTCAAATAGGGGCCGGGATTTGGTTTAAACAGTACCTGAGGCTTAGAAACCTTCATAATTCTACCGGGCAGCCTATTTCAAAGCACCTCCAATGGGGTTTTGATGGCTATTTAACCTCAGACAACTAATTGTGAATAATAACTCTGCAGGCACATGGTACCATTATCTTATGATGGTCGCATTGACAATTACGGGCCGACGGCCTACACTTGGTTTACTTGACATTTGGCACTCATCAAACTAATATTGTTTATGTAAATCAAACCGGAGAAAGCTCAGGGACGAGCGAAGGGATTGCACGGCATGTTCAAGTTGCCCAGATGGAAGCGTGAAGCAAAGGATACGGCCAACAAACAGCGGGAGGAAAGTGGCGGGGGCAATGGCACTGAAGAGAAGGAAGATACCGGACAACTGTTTGAGCAGCGCGGCGCTTCTTCTTCGGCTTCGGTCCGCTCTATACTCAAGGCGGCAATCAGCAGTGCTGAGCAGATTGTTGACAGTGTAAAAGCGCAGGTGGTGGCAGAAGCCCAGCAGGAAGCGGCCAAGATTATTGCTGAGGCTAAAAAGGAAGCGGAAAAGATAGAAAGCCAAAAGAAGCCGGTTCAGAAGGAGGCTGCGGAAGATACTGTTTCCATGGTGGAACAGGTCGCTGAAGAGCCGGAAGAAGAGCCAGCCCCAGATCTGGAAGAGGCGGTTGCCGAGAGAGAAGAGCCAGTTCCAGTTCCGGAAGAAGCGGTTGCCGAGGAAGAAAGGCCAGCGCCACTTGAGAGCCAGGTTGGGGAATCGGTGGCGGAAGAAGCGATGCCGCCTGAGGAGCCGGCTATTGTTGAGCCGACAGCAGAAGTAACAGAGCCCGGGAAAGCCGGTAAAAAACGGGGGGCATTGACCAAGGAAGCACCACAGGCGGTTTTAACCACGCAGGAAAGCCAGACACCGTATACTGGTGAGATTGAGTTGAATGTTGAGGTACCGATTGAACCAACAATGGTAGCCAAATTATATAACTATCTGCAGACCACACCTGAAATAAAATTTGTCCGTACCACAGGCTCATGGAATAAGGGAAGCACCATAGCCATATTGCTGGATAAACCTCTTCCTCTGCTTGCTGAGCTCGTTGCCAAGTTGCCCGAGGCTAATATTTCACCGGAGGGGCCGGAAGGAAAAGATTACGTGAGAGATAGAAGGAGAGTGCGGCGAATAATCATTTCGCCGAAGAATTAATAGTCGTTCGTCACTGGCGTGGCAAACACTGAGTTGAAGAAGTTTTAGTTTATACTACTGGGCTAATCTGGGGGGAAAAGAAATGGCAGCACCGGCGAAAAGTGCTAAGAAAGACATCAAGAATATTCTGGTTGAGGCTGGAATTATCAACGAAGAGCAGGTACAGCGCGTCCAGGAGTTACAGCAGAAGACGGGTGACCGCCTGGAACATATTTTGCTCCAGCAACGCATGGTTACGCAGCAGCAGCTGGCATTTTTCATCAGTCTACAGCTGGGAATTCCGTTCATCAACCTGAGAAGAGAAGGCGTGAGGGGCGATGCGGTGAAATTGATCCCGGAATCAGTGGCCAGAAAATACGGCATCATCCCGGTGGAACTGAAAGACGGGACCCTTGTGATTGCCATGGAGGACCCCAAAGATATAGAGGCGATTGAAGACTTGGCAGCGATAACCATGAAGAGAATTGAGCCGGTTATCGGCACGGCTCAGGATATTCAGGAGATGATAGACCTCAATTACCGCATCGGCGGTGAGCTTGAGGAACAGCTGAGTCAGATTCCCACACGGTATCATGGCAGCGCCGGGCTGAGGGAGGTTCGTGTTTCGCCGGAAGCAATCGCGCAGGCGCCGGTGGTGCGCGCCATTGACCTGCTGATAAAGCAGGCGGTACGGGACCGGGCCTCCGATGTGCATATCGAACCTCAGGAAGACAGGTTGCGCGTTCGCTACCGGATTGACGGTATTCTGAATGAAGTGATGGGCCTGCCCCTAACTGTACATGCGCCACTGCTCTCGCGCGTGAAAATCATGGCAGCGTTGAACATCGCTGAGCGCCGCCGCCCCCAGGACGGCCAGATTACCTTTGACATGGGTGACCGTGAGGTGGATATCCGTGTGGCCACCTCCAACACGATATACGGAGAGATGGCGGTGCTGAGAATTCTGGACAAGGCCTTCGCCTTCCTGCCATTGCCGGAAATCGGATTCCTGCCGAAAACGCTGGAAAAATACAATATGATGCTGAAGACGCCTTTTGGCATGATACTGATAAGCGGTCCCACTGGTTCCGGTAAAACAACCACCCAGTACGCCTCGGTAAACACGCTGGACTCAGTTGGGCGCAAGATTATCACCATTGAAGACCCGGTGGAGTACCATTTCGCCAATATCAATCAGATGCAGGTCAATCCGGCGGCGGCCGTTACCTTCGCCACCGGACTCAGAGCCACCATGCGACTTGACCCTGATGTGATACTGGTCGGTGAGATACGTGACCAGGAAACAGCGCAGATTTCCACGCAGGCGGCTCTTACCGGTCACTTGGTGTTATCTTCAGTCCATGCCAATGACACCGTGAGCACCATTATCCGCATGATTGACTTGGGTATTGAGCCGTTCCTCATCTCCTCGGCGTTAATTGGCGTTGTTGCCCAGAGAATGGTGCGGCGTGTCTGTCCGTACTGCTCTCGTCCCATTGAGATAGCCCCTGAGGAGCGGGAAGCTTATGAAGAAGAAATGGGGGAAAAACGCCCGGAATTTATAGTTGGTGCCGGCTGTAATTTCTGTGCCGGTACAGGCTACCTGGGGCGAACTGGCATCTTTGAAGTTTTGGTCGTCTCGGAGGCCGTCCGCCGCATAATTGTCAAGGGCGCCGATTCTGACGAAATACGCCATGAAGCCAGCAGAGAAGGCACGGTCTCTCTATGGCACGACGGAATGATGAAAGTTAAAGAGGGAATTACCACCCCCTATGAGATCCTGCGCAACGTATTCTCCATCAGTTAAGAGGAAACAATGGCAGGAACGGCTGAAGGGCCCAGAAAACAGCAATATACTACCTATCGCTATATAGCGACCACCAGAGAGGGTAATCTGGTGAAGGGCAACATCAAGGCAACCAGCGAGATTGCCGCCGAGCGGCAGCTCGTCGCCAAGGGATATGTTCCGGAGCTTGTTGAAATTGCCCCGTCCATGTTCAGCCTGGAAGAGGCTTTTCCTACGCTCTTCCAGCTAAAGCCCCGTGATATTATCATTTTTTCCCGCCAATTGGCCACTTTGCTGCACTCCGGTATTTCACTGCTGCCTGCGCTGGAAATCCTGCAGGGGCAGGTGGCCAGCAGCCGCGCTTTTAGAAGCGTTTTGTCCAGCATATTGAATGATATTCGTTCTGGCGGTTCTTTTTCGCAGGCAGTAAAGAAGCATCCAAAGGCCTTCAATGAGATTTACTGTCGCACCATTGCGGTGGGTGAAGAAACAGGTAATCTGGACGCGGTACTTAATCAGATGGCTGATTACTTGGAGAAACGTCAGGCGATGGCCCAGAAGGTTAAAAAAGCGCTGAGCTATCCGATGATGGTCATGGGCGCTGGCGTTGGCGTGGTCATTTTGATGGTTACCGTTGTCATGCCTAAAATGCTTGATATGTTCACCGCGATGGAAGTGGAATTACCTTTACCCACCAGAATACTCATTGCGCTGACAGAGTTTGTTCAGCATTATCCGCTGTACCTTGTCATTGGCGGCTCGGTATTATTTGCCGTTGTGCTCTGGATGGTGAAGAGACCTTCCGGGAGACGGATACTCGACCATCTACGTCTCAGCATGCCGCTTATCGGGCCACCAGCACTTATGTCAGAACTGGGGCGCTTCGCCAGAACACTGTCGGTGATGGTCGGCGCCGGACTTAAATTACAGGAAACAATGGAGTTGCTTCCACAGGCGACCGCCAATATGGTCTTCCGTGACGCTTTGAACAAGGTGAACGAGCGGCTGCTTCTCGGTGAGGGGTTGGCGGAACCGATGTCCCAAATAAGCTTGTTTCCGCCGCTGCTGGTGCAGATGGTTGCCGTGGGAGAGGAAAGCAACACTCTTGAATTCACTATGGGAGTGGTGGCCGATTTCTTTGAAACGACGGCGGAGGAGAAGACAGCTGCCATGGTGGGCCTGATAGGCCCTGTCAGCACCATCGGCATCGCCCTCATGGTTGGATTCATTGCCATCTCCGTTATTATGCCTATGTATGCGCTCACCGGCGCCTTCGAATAATTGACAGAAGGCAGTTCACCCGTTACACTGATGGCAAAAATATAGACTTTGTGTAGTTTCAAGAAGCAGCTAGTATTGTAAGGGGATAACGGCGGGCTTGCGGAAATAGAAAAGGTCGGGCAACTTATCCGTTAATGCCGAAAGTTCCCATACTTGAGCTGGTAATTAATAATTAATGGTAGTGTAATAATTTAAAACCTGTGGCCTGCATTGACCGGGCAAAAGGAGGCATGCATTGAGCGATGACGCAGCACCTGGGCCGGTAAAAGAAGAAATAATACGGGAAGCGGCTCGTAGGGCGAAGGAGAGAGCCAGAGTTGCCAGGTGGGACCTTGATGTGGCGGTATTTCTCTTTGTCGTACTAATCATCGTTATCATCCTGCTTTTTCAGGATATCAGCATCGGGGTTGTGGCGCCAGTAGCCATCTTTGGCCTGGTAATGGTCTGGGTAGTAGGCTGGAGGCGTGGACAACAGCTATACCGATCTTTCTACGATGATGAACTTTTTAAGTTGCAAAAGGAAATGAAGGAAGCGGAAGAGAAAGAAAAGGGAGAGAAGGAAGAGAAGGAAGTAACCAAGACCATAGAAGAAACGATTGAGGAAACGGTGCAGCGAGCGTTGCGCGAGCGGTGGAAGTAACCCGGGAGAGTATTTACCTTGTACTTCACTGACGAATATGGAGTAAAGCACGGCAGAACGAGGAGCAGGCGGCAATGCAGGGAACATTGACCAGAATACGCCGCATGGGATTTCTCGTCGTACTTGGTGTATGCGTCATTATATACATAGGACTCGGCTTTGTTTACATGCAGCAGGGGCCAAAACAAAAGGAGCTTGAAGAGAAGATAATGAAGACCTTGGTGGTGGTGAACAAGCCTTTGCCGAGTATGGAGGAGTTGCAGTCCAAATATGATGCTGTAAATGCAGCTCTGGAGCCAATGGAGACACCTCAAGCCCTGGCGGCAATAGTTGATATCGCCAGACAGAACGGCATTGATGTCACTCCGGAAAGTGGCAAGTTTCACATATCTCCACCCGGTAGTCCCTCAGCCAGAAAAATGGGTGAGCGCACCTATCATGTTCTATCCTTTTCTGATGTCAGGGCACAGGCTGACTTTGATACCATGATGAATTTCATATCCGACCTTGATACCGGCAAGACGGTGGAAACCATGATTCTTAAAAACGTAGAGCTCAGTTGGGTACAGTTGCAATTAGAGGAAGAGGAGGCGATGCGGAGAGCTGAATTCAGTGCTGTCATACAGGCGGTGTCAGACATGATGGAAGACAACAGCCTTGAAGCGGTTCCCAAGCCGATAAATTATGAAGGCGGAGTGGCGGTGAATGATATGACGGCTTTTCCCGATGTTACCACCACAGCTGGGGAAAAGGGATATACCGGAGCAGGGGCTCCGGCAGATGGTTATTTGCTTTTTGAACACGACCGAATTACCACTGATAATACATCTGATTATCAGCAGATGAACTATATTGTCCAACCGTTTACTGAATACTACTACACCTGCGAGGCAGATGGCACCGTCCGGCAGTTTGATGGACCGGAAGTGGAAACAGCCACGGAGTTCTTTGGCAGCGAAGAAGTTGTCTATGAAGTTATGGCCAGGTTAGCTCTTGACTTGTATTCTAGACCGCCCGAAGGGTAATTAAGCCAGCGGCGATGCGATAAAAGGTGGTTTATCTTGGCGGAGCAGAAAGACGAAGTTAAATCTCAAGGTGTCATGGCCCTTGACCTGGGTACCGTGATTCAGAAGCTCCTGAGAATACTGAGGAGAGTGCTGGCGCGGTTTGTTTCCGTGAATGTCGTTACTCTTGATATCAGCGAAAGCGGCGTGAGCATCATGGAAACGCGTGGTGGAGTGATTAGAAGGTGGGCTGATGCCTCGTTTGGCACTGAAGAAGCAGAGCCAATAGGTGACAGAGGCAAGCCCGACCTTGGTGACATCGTCAGGCAGCTAATGGAGTCAAGCGGTATCAGAACCAAGAAGGTAATTGCTAGTATAAGTGGTCTCTACACGATAAGTCGTCTCATACCTACGGCCAGCCTGCCGCCAGCACCGACACTTGCCGATTCGATTGACGAGATTGCCCCGAATATAATGCCTGTTCCCAAGGAAGCCCTCTACTTTTTCTGGCAGGCACTGAACACTGCGGATGGGGATAGCTACGTATTCACTACCGGTGTGCCCAGAGAGGTTATTGATGACATAGTGCTTGCCTTAAAGGCGGCTGGTGTCGCTCCTCAGAGCATCGAGCTCAAGGCGATGGCGCTGGCAAGAGCCGTCGGTAAAAAAGAGGCCCTGATTTTAAATATTGAACCCACAAACTTTGACATCGTTATTATGGTTAAAGATATGCCTGAAATCATGTATTCACTGGCGTGGCGGCCGGATAATATGAGCCTTGAAGATACCGCTGAATATCTGGCGGCACAGCTTGACATGGTAATTGAGCATTATAACGCCAGCCGCGTTGCTAGGCCGTTTGATATGGCCACTCCCCTTTACATCACCGGACAGATGTCTGTTAACCCGGAACTGATGGAGAAATTACAGGGCAGGCTTGAGCTTAATATAGAGCCACTGACATCACCGCTGGAATGTCCCGAGTTGCTGCCGATATCCCAGTATGCGGCGAATATTGGACTTGCCATGCGTAAGGAAATAGTGACGCGCCATGGTGATGCCGGAGGCTTAGCACTCGGTATGAATATGCTTCCCCAGATCTATCAGGCCTGGCGGCCAACCGTAAAGCAAATCTACTCAGCCGTTATTATCATAGCTGCCATTGCTCTTATCTTTCCATTATGGCAGCTTGCGGACGAGGAAATGAGGAAGACGTCAGCTTTAGAAATGAGAGATATTGGTCTCAATGCGCAGTTATTGAGGAAGAAAGCGGAAATAGAGCGGCGTGAACCGCTGCAAAAGGCCATCGATGAATATAGTTCCATCATTGTCAGGGACAGGAATTTCGACGATGATATCAAGGTAATTGTACAAGAGGCGAAAAGACTGGGCGTAGAGGTGAGTGCATTATCACACCGGGGTAAAGATATAAGTGTTAACTGTATGGCGGGTGATTATCTATCTTTTCGGAACTATCTTACAGCGCTTGAGGAAAGCGGGCGCTTTGCCACACCCATACCGCCTCCGGAGGGATACCCGTATACCT
Organism: uncultured Dehalococcoidaceae bacterium; assembly: GCA_964493435.1. Taxonomy (GTDB): domain Bacteria; phylum Chloroflexota; class Dehalococcoidia; order Dehalococcoidales; family RBG-16-60-22; genus E44-bin89. The sequence goes on from CAZBMB010000010.1 coordinate 20,498, forward strand.
ATGGTGGTGTTATCAAGCTGTCAATCCAATCTGGCGAGCAGTAAACCGTCTGCGCTGCGTGAATTGTTGATTGAATATCCTCCCTTTGCTTACTCAAATACTTCAGATTAAAATGGCCGTGAAAAGAGAAAGAAGCCCGAAACGGGCTTCTTTCTCTGACCTCACCCCCTCAACTACCCCTCCTGACTAAATTACCGCCGCCAAGCATCCACCACCATCACAAGTAGGTAATTACTCATACCCCGTGGTTACCTGAGTTACCGTGCCTGACGCATCAACGCTGTAGGTGCCCTTGGTGTATTGAGTAGCGACGTAGTTGACCAGGCTGGTGTTGGTGCCGCCGCCGATCATATCGTGCTGGTAGAGCACGAAGCCAATTCCGTCACCGGCTGAGAAGTTAGTGCCACTGGCGTCCTGTCCCTTGTTGGCCACCGGGGTGGTATCGGGAAAGACGCACATGTTTCTGGTGGCGTTGGCTGCGCCGGTTCGCGGATTTGCCAGAGTGCTTAACTGATTGTCAACCATCATAGCGACCACCGCTGACTGGACGTTGCTCAGCTCGGTTTCCCCCGCCTCCGTTTCACCTCTGCCGATGAACCGGCCCACGTTGGGGATGACCACCGCTGCCAGTACGCCCAGGATGGCGACCACGATGAGCAGCTCAATCAGCGTAAACCCCTTTTCGCCTCTTTTCGGTAACCTCATTTCTTCACCTCCTCCTCTCATTCTAAGGATTACTCATACCCCGTGGTTACCTGAGTTACCGTGCCTAACGAGTCAACGCTGTAGGTGCCCTTGGTGTATTGAGTAGCGACGTAGTTGACCAGGCTGGTGTTGGTGCCGCCACCGATTATATCGTGCTGGTAGAGCACGAAGCCAATTCCGTCACCGGCTGAGAAGTTAGTTCCATTGGCGTCCTGTCCCTTGTTGGCCACCGGGGTGGTATCGGGAAAGACGCTCATGTTTCTGGTGGCGTTGGCTGCACCGGAACGCGGATTTGCCAGCGAGTCCAACCCGTTGTCGGTCATCATAGCGACCACCGCTGACTGGACGTTGGCAAACTCGGTTTCCCCCGCCTCCGTTTCGCCGCGGCCGATGAACCGGCCCACGTTGGGGATTACCACCGCTGCCAGTACGCCCAGGATGGCGACCACGATGAGCAGCTCAATCAGTGTGAACCCCTTTTCGCCTCTTTTTGGTAACCTCATTTCTTCACCTCCTTAATATTTTTACCTCATGGTAAAAAGAGATTACTAGGCAATACTTGCATCATAGAGCATGGCGACTTCACTTACAATACTGCGAAGAGGTGATTTTAACGCGTGGAAGACTAATCCTTTTGGGTGAGTGGACATAAGACTTATCGCCTAGTACCGGACTATTTCCGGCTGTCGGGCACAAGGCCTCGTTTCACGGCGTATGCGGCCGCCTGGCTGCGATTTGCCAGGTGGAGTTTGTCCATTATGTTGCGCAGATGTGTCTTCACTGTATTCTCTGAAATAAACAGTGAGTCGGCGATTTCCTTATTGGTAGCGCCCTGAGCTACCAGCCGCAGCACCTCATCTTCCCGGCGACTCAGATGGGCCTCTTCGTCGGCGGTCGCTTTGGTCTCGGCACCGGTAGCTGAATCTCTGAATTCGGTGAGCAGTTTTGTAGCCATGACAGGGGAAAGAATGACGCCACCATGAGCAATGTGGGCAATCGCCTGAACGAGTTCCTCCGGCTCCGTATTCTTCAGGATATAACCGGTAGCTCCGAACTTAATGGCACTGAAAAGGTCAGCTTCATTATCAGACACGGTTAAAACCAGGATGTTCACTTGAGGCATCTTGGCCTGGAGCGCCTGCGTGGCTTCCAACCCGCTGCACTGCGGCATATTCAGGTCCATCACGATAACATCAGGCGCTAGTTCTTCTGCTTTCTCTATTGCCTCCAGCCCGTTGGTCGCTTCTCCCACCACGCTGATATTCGCCTGATTTGTCAGAACGGTGACTATGCCGCGACGAAAAAGAGCGTGGTCATCTACGACCAGTACCTTTACTGGTTCCATTTCACATCCTTACTTTCTCCACCGGTAGATGTACCTTTAACTCGGTACCCTGACCGGGAGCAGTTTCAATAAACAATTTGCCGCCAAGCCCCTCGGCCCGTTCCTTGATGATGGTCAAACCGTGATAGCCGGGCGGGTATTCCTCCAGTACTTCAAGGTCAAAACCCTGGCCATCGTCTTTGACTGTCATCTCCACCTTATCTCCGGTGTTTCTCAGCATTACCTCAACGCTGCTGGCCATAGCGTGACGTCGAACATTGGTCAATGCTTCTTGGCCGATGCGCAGCAGCTGCAGTTCCACAACCGGGGAAAGCCGGGCAAAAGGCTTGGCGATTTCAAACTGCACCGGGATGCCATTGTTGCTGCTGAACTCCCGGACATAGTTGCCCAGGGCGGCCAGAATGGAAATGTTTTTTATTTCGGTGCTTAACTGGTCGATTGATTCCCGGATATCCTCGTAAGTATCCTGCACTACATCGCGAATCTCAGTAAGCTCGGTGATCGCCTGTATGGTGTCTTTTGATGCGAGCAGGTCACTGACTGATTTGGTCTTAAGGTTGAGATAGCTTAAAGACTGGGCAACGCCGTCATGTATCTCTCTGGCAATACGGCGCCGCTCTTCAATTATGGCGTCCCTTTCGATGCGGCGCCGTATATTCAGGTTAATGCGATACGGCACGGTGGCAACAACTAAGGAGAAGAGCGTGTAGACGATGAGGAGGGTGAGATTGTACCCCTGCATAATCCAGGCAAATCGCGTCGTGAACTGACTGAGGAATACGTGCGTTAGCGAAAGGACGATGGATGCGGTGGCGGCAAGGCCAAGAGCAACTTTTTCCTCAAAGAGCAGGGCAGCGGTCATGATGGGAGTCAGGGAGTAAAGCAGAAATATGCTGTTAAGGCCATTGGTGTAGATAATGAGCAGGATGCAGAGGATAAAATCACCACTCAGTATCAGGTAGGTCATGGTGCCCCTCGCCTGCCAGCGCAGGGGTGAGAAAACCTTCAGGATGGAATAGACACCGAGGGTGCTAAAAATAGTGATGAGCTGAACCTGAGGCAACGCGCTCATTGCCGGCGTAACCTGTGAGAAGAGCACCGCCAGCGCATACGCTAGGAAGCGGTAAACGGCGAGAAACTGGTAGGCCTCTTTTTCGTAGCGGTACTGCATTTTACTGTGTTTTCACTCCACCTTCTTATGTATAATGGTAATTTGCAACGTGCCCTATGTCAAGACTAGACATAAAAAATTATATTAAAAAGAGGTAACAACTGCGACAGCTGGGAAAGAATAATATGGACATCAACTGAGGGAAATTAACCCTTGCTTGATGGCGACGACGACTGCTTCAGTACGGGCGTTGGCATTCAGCTTGCGCAAAATAGAGGTAACATGATTTTTAATCGTTTGTTCACTGATGTCCAGCTCGGCGGCTATCTGCTTGTTCAGGTAGCCCTGAGCAATGTATTTCAGGATTTCCATCTCTCTAGGAGTGAGCGGCGCGATGAACTGCTCCGTTTCGCTGCGCAGTGACAGTTCCTGAAACTGCTTTAACACCTGTTCGGCCAGCTTGGGTCTGGTGGTCAGGCTTTCATTTATCGGGTGCTCACCCCGGTAAACGCGCCTTATGGTATTTACCAGGTCAGTGGCAGTGACCTCCTTGCTCAGGTAGGCAACTGCCTGAGCTTTAAGTGCCTGGAAGAGCTGGGCGTCATCTGGATTGGATGCAAGCAGCATTACACCGATTGTCGGCAGGCGCTGTTTTATCCGGCGCGCCAGCTTCAGGCCGTTGTCAGTCGGAGAATCAATATCCAGCAGAGCAACATCGGGCGGCAGGTTATCGATTATCGAAAGTACCTCATCAGAGACATCGGTCATGGCCGAAATCTGAATATCTCTGGTTCTGGAAAGAGAGTGTTCTATTCCCTGGCGGAAAAGCACCTGCTGGCTAATAATAATTACCTGTATCTTATTCATTGTCAGCCACCTTATTTTAACAACTAATTTTCGGCAGCACCAGCCTCTGGTGAAGCCACCTCCTCGCCTTCCATTTTCATATCCTTCGGTGTTGGCGTGGCGCTCTGGAGGGCAGTATGGAAAATATCAACCAGTTTCGGGTCAAATTGGGCACCGGCACCCCGTTTCAGTTCCTCTAACGCTTCCTCAATTGGCAGGGCCTCGGAGTAGCTCCGCACTGAGGTCATGGCGGCAAAGGCATCAGCTATCGCCAGGATGCGAGCCTCCAGAGGTATCTCTTCCCTTTTCAAACCAAATGGATATCCCTTCCCATCATATCTCTCATGGTGGTGCAGGATGCCGGGAAGACATGGGGCTAGTTCCGGGGCGCGGCTGGCGATATTAACCCCAACTTGGGGATGTGTTTTGACTACTTCCCATTCTTTAGCCGTCAGCTGGCTGCGCTTATTCAATATTTTTTCACTGACACTTATCTTGCCAATGTCATGCAGCAGGGAGCTGGTTTCAAGCTGGCGAATTTCCTCTGCGTCAAGCTCCATGGCGGTGGCCAGAAGGACAGCATGCTCTTTCACTTTTTTCCAGTGGCTGTCGGTGTAATGTTCCTTGGCATCAACAGTTTCCGCTAGGGCAAAGATAGCGCTCAGCGTATCGCCGTCCACGCTATCTATTAGTCTGCGCCGGGTATCTTCCAGTTCCAATAAAGTTCCCGAGGCACAGTAGCAGCAATTACCGCCTTCGCGCTTGGCGCGATAAAGTGCACCATCAGCCGCCGCCACTATTTCATCGGCAGCGACGCCATCTGCAGGCCAGTTTGCCAGGCCAAGGCTGACGGTCATGGTGATATGTCCCGCCTTTACATTGGCAGCAACCCGACGACGGACGCGATCCGCCACCTGAGAGGCGGCATCAATGGGTGTATTCGGCAGCAAAAGGGCAAACTCATCACCGCCGTAACGGAAAGCCTGGTCAGTGCTCCGTATGGTGCCCTTAAGGACGCCGCCAATTTCCTTGAGCAGCTTGTCGCCGGCCACATGCCCGTAGTTATCATTAAAGGCTTTGAAATTGTCGAGGTCAAGGATAATCAGCGAGAAGACACCGCCATAACGTGAGTGCCGGTTAATCTCCGTGTTCATCAGCTCATTCAGGGAGCGGCGATTCAGCAAATCAGTAAGCTCATCAATCCGTGCTTTTTCTTCGGCTTCAGCATACAGACGAGAGTTTTCTATTGACATGGCAATCTGTGAGGCAAGCTGCTCCAGGAGCGTAATATCTTTTTGTGAGTACACATTCGGGTTGCAGGTGGCGGCAACAAAGCTGCCGATGACCAGTCCTTTCGCGATTAGTGGGAGGTAAGCGATGGTTCGTATCCCTTGCTTGTAGTGATACTTTGCGGTGACAAACTGCCCACCTTGGGCCAAGTCAGATTCCAGCAAAGCCTTTTTATTAAGGGCTACCCATTCCGTTCCCGTGCCTCGGAGGGGAATTCGCTCGCCGAGTTTCCAGGCCGAGCCTATCTCGGAATAAAGCGCCAGAAAGCTGAGATAGCTGTCCTCAATGAGGACGATGGCTGACCAGTTAATGTCCACCACTTTCTTTAGCTCGCCAATGAAGCGGTCATAGATTTCCTGAATATTCATGCTTGACGTGATTATGGCGCTGCAGCTATTTATCACCGATAGCTCTTCCTCACGTTCTCTGAGACGCTCGCGGAGGTATTCCTTTTCCATGCTGACTGCTACCTGGTTGGCAACCTCTTCAAGCAGGCGAAGGTCTTCCAGAGAGTACCTGCCAGACGCTTTTTTGTCTAGCACCAGAATGCCGATGAGCCGTTCGCGGCTTATCAGCGGCATGAAGAGCTCTATCTCGTGGGCATCGATTTCGCTTTTTTCCTCCTCCCATAACCCGCGGAATTCGGGCATAATGGCCAGGTGCTCCCTGGTCAGCAGCTTGTGTTCTTTTATCAGGTAATCGGCTATCGGGCTTTTGCTGCTCAGGCTGAACTGATACAGAGAGTCGTCTTTTACCTTGGGCTCAACAAACTGGGTGGTATAATCCTGTCCGTCGACTTCCAGGAAAAGGAGGCGAGCTCGCTGGCAGCCAACGGCCTTGGTGACCAGCGAGAGAAGTTCACCTCCCTGTTCTTTCAAGCTGAAGACATTATGTATCTTGCCGGCGAATTCGGATAACTTCTGGCGGTAGTCATAGCTCTGTCCCTGCAGGGCTTTCCCCAGGGTAACAAAGAGAAGGTTGCGCAGTCTGTATATAAATATGGCAACGATAACTGCAATGGCTGTGGCCGCAGAGGCGGTGACCGCGTCTAACTTAAGACCGAGGATTCCATTGAGGATAACCAGTAATAATCCATAACAGAGAATGCCGATAAACCCCAGGCTTACCCAGCCCAAACCGCGCCGTAAAACGATTCTGATGTCGACCAGCTGGTGCCTGATGACCGCATAGCTGAAGATGACGGCCATGATAATGCTGCCAAGGTGAGACACGGGATATTCTCTTCCCCACGGGAGGAGGGACGCAAAAGTGAAGGAAACAAACAAAAAGAGGCCGAGAAGCAGGGAGAGTATCTGACTGTGGAGCATGGGATTATCCAGAATCTTCAGCCTTCTCCAGAAGAGGAACCCGGCTCTGACCCCCAGGACCATCAGGGGAGCTACCAGAAAGATAATACCTGCTCCGTAATCAAGATAGAGTTTGTCTCCAGCACTGGAAACCCCTTCCGGCATAACACCCAGCGCAATTAAAATGATGACCAGGGCCAGAGATGCGTAAGCAAGGGGAAGCCAGCGCCCTTCCCCTGGAGCAAAGAAAGAAGAGAGAAAGACATAGAATTGTATCGCCGTAAAGGTATAGGTAACCAGAATAAGCTGAAGTAGCAAGAAATTATGTTGCGGGAAAAAATTGCTGCGCAGGAAAACGGAGGTGAGACTCCAGCTCATGGCAGCAATCAGGAATAAGATGAAGAGCTTGTGGCGCGTCTGCCAGGGACGGCTGCTCAAGGTGGTGATTAGCAGCGGTATATAAGCAACTACAGCGAATAACGGAAACAGGGTGTAAACATTCATTACGAGGTAATTATTATCTCATTCAGGAGCACTGTCAAGCAAAACTAAGGTCGTTTGACCAAAGTGCGGTGGACTAAAGTACTAGCTGACTGCGGCCGCCTCACTCGCCGTCCCGGAGCTGACCTTGACCACCTCGGTTGGTTTCTGCGTCAGAAGCTGCAGCACTCGTTGTGAAGGGTTTATGTGGGGCGGCTTGAGATGCGCTATGTCAGCCCCTTCGGCCTGTCGTTGCTGGGCGAAATGGGCGAAGGCCCCGGGCGACAGCACATTCACCTCAACCTTGAAGTCAATCATATCGGCAAAGTCATCACGGTACAGCTCTTTTATGTCTTCTTTCTGACTGTCCGACCGGAGAATCTGGGTTCGTATGGCGGCGGCGATTTCAGCTTCGCTGCCCTGATAGCCGTTTCTCAACTCAATGTACAGGCTGAGCACCGGCTGCCCTTCCTTCTTGAAAGCGGTCCAGTCTTCATACGCGATGTCGGCATTCTCAATTGCCTGCCAGATTGTCTTTTCGGTGAGCCGGACAAAGACGAAATCAAACAGGTCATCGGCGCGCCGCTCAAACACCATCTGCGGAATGTCAATGCCCAGGCGTTCATTGCGCAGCGAGGTGATGCGTATCATGTCACCGGGACGGTACCTAGTCAGCGCGCCTCCGTGGAAGTTGGTGAGGACAATCTCATAGCTCTCGCCAGCGGTCACTTCGTCAAGCAGTACCGTCTTGGGCTGATATTCAGGGTCGAGACGCCATTTGAAATATTCTTTTTCCGGGATGAACTCAAGGAAGTTGAGGCTGGGAACGAAGGTCATGCTCTCGTAATCCCAGGTCTGTGTAGCGATGATGCCGCCCTCGGTGCCGGAGTAGATATCCAGCGGATATTTTCCCCAGAGCGTTTTTATCTTGTCACGGTAGACAGCGCTGTCAAGGCCGCTGCTGATAATGCCTTTCACCGGCCAGATGTCCTTGGGCAGCATCTGACGCTGCGCCAGCTTGCTCTTGGCCATTCCCCTGGCCAGGCGAAACAGGGCTCTGGGCTGCGTGAGCAGGGGACGTATGTCCACCTTATTGGATGAATCGCTGAACTTGTTGCCCACCACCACCAGAACCATGGACAGCCCGAAGAAGTAGTCAAGTCCCTGGGACAGGGCCTGTTTGAAGCCCAGCTTTATCCTATCTTCAAAGGAGAGCTCCTCGGCTTCTGCCAGCTGAGGCATATAATATGTCGGCGTCTGCATGCCGAGGATATCCGCCATGGTCCCGGACATGTAGGGGCGGGGCGCTACCGTATATACGAACTTGGGGTGGTCGTTAAGCTGGGAAGTGTCCCCCCACTCCTTGCAGTTGGAAAACATACCCACACCGTACATTATCGTGCTCAGTTCCTCAGCAAATGCTTTTGTGATTGGCACCCATTTGCACGGATAATCTCCGGAACGCCCTGAAGTATGCACCCAGAAGGCGGGGTCGGCAGGTAGCGGGGCCTCTCTTTTTTTGCTGAGCTCGGGGCAGTAGTCAACGTAGGTCGTCAATGGCACCTGTTCGCGGAATTCCTCTACCGTTTCCGGTCTGGCGCCGCGCAGGATCTTTCTGCCCAGCGTGCACCCGTTAACCAGCCTTATCTGTTCCAGGAGCAGCCTCTTCTGTATGTCCATAAACTGCTCCAGAGAAAGTTTCAGATAGCCACAACACATCTGCCACAGCTCTTCTGACCTGCCCTGCTGTAAAAGCTCGACCGCTTTTAACACAAATCACTCCCCCAAGCCAACATCGCTATCAGTTGACTATGACACGTAAAAATAAGGTGGGGAAGTGATTGTGTTCTAGAACATAGTTCTATTTAAGCTGTGGGTTAGTCTGGTCAGGGGGAGTATAGTGGTGAAGGAATGGGGGAGGGAGGGTTAGAGGTTTTTACCTTTATTTCCGGAACTGCCCAGTTCCTGTAGTTTGTGGCTCAACTCCTGAAAGGTCTTGTCCTCAGGCTGTTTGCCCAGTTCCAGCCCGTAGCTGAGGAAAAACTCCAGGAAATTGCGCAGCAGCTCCCTCATGCCCGCGGCAAAGTGGTTAAATTCGTCTTTATCAACATAGTTGCTATTGCCAGACGGCTCTTTCAACTGGCTGTCAATCAGGAAGTTCAGAAATTCCGAGCAGTTCATATCGCCGCGGTTCTCGTTAATTTTTCTGGCGATATCGGCATCAACGATTAACATTCTTTTCTCTGCCACGCTCATCTCCTTTTCTCTGTATTTAAAAAGAGACCTGAAGACTCTGACGCCCTCAGGTCATATTTATAATAGCTAAGAGAGGCTCACAGACTGTCACCCTCATCCATCCCCAGCATTTCCCGGATATTGCTTATCAGCTGAAGGAGCTTCAGGCCGCTATCCGTTACCTGGTAGGTCACCGAGGGGTTGCCTATTTTCATCTTGCCAATAAAGCCCTGACCAACCAGAAAGCCGAGATACTTCTGTATCTGGCGATAGCTCATATTGGCGCTGTACATGATTTCGGTCTTTCCGGCGCCATTTTCGCCTATTTTTAGCATATCGGCTATGATTTCAATATCAGAACGCCGCCGATTTACCCTCACCACTAGCCTCCCTTACTTTATAGGGTAGGACTATTGTACTAATCATTCGGCCATTTGTCAACATTATGGAAAGAAATTTAGCGAAATAAACCACCGTGGCCTATTACCGCAGGCTACAAATGACTCATTTGGCTCTTTATCTGGCCGGCCAAGAGGTGGTGCTGGTGAGAATTTAAAAGAGGAAAAACCCCAGATACCAGTTGAGGATGTCATTTCCCCAGATGAGGGTGAGCATGGTGGAGATGGCGAGGAAGGAGCCGAGGGGGAGGGCCTCTTTTCTTTCTTTTAACTTCAACAGCAGCAGAATTATGGCCACTACCCCGCCGAGGATTGCACCCAGGGTTAATGAAAGAAGCGCCAGTCTCGGACCGGCAGCCAGCCCGATAAGTCCGGCCAGTTTGACATCGCCAAACCCGATTGCTTCAGCCCGGTAGATGGCATAGGTTATGCCATAAGCCAACAAAAGAAATAGAAAACCTATCACTCCACCCATCAGAGCGCTGATAACGCCTGCCCACGGCCAGGCTAAATTCAGAGCCATAAGTTCCGGCGGAGGCTGAAAGACAGCGATGACCAGCGCCAGCGCCATGGCGGGATAGGAGATTTTGTTCAGTATCAGCTGGTGTTCCAGGTCAATGATGCCGATGACCAGAAACAGACAGCCGTAGAAAACGATGACGGCGAACTGAACGTTCAGCCCAAAGAACCAGTAACTCAGGGCAAAGAGCAGCGCTGTGCCCAGCTCCACCCAGAGGGGTCGCCAGGGAATGAGTGCGCCGCAGTAGCGGCAGCGCCGGCGCAGCCAGAGGTAGCTGAATAAGGGAACCAGGTCGACGGGTGATAGCTGGTGCTGGCAGGAGTCACAGTGCGATGGCGGGCGAAGTATTGACTTGCCCGCGGGCAGGCGGTCGATGCACACATTCAGGAAGCTGCCTACGGCAGCACCGAACATGGCCAAAATAATGCTAAGAATGACATCCATTTCGCCGTATTTTGAGCGTTTTTACTCCATTCGTCAAGGTTTATAAAAAAGTCCCCTCCCGGGAGAGCGGGAGGGGATATGGGGAGGGAGAGATAGCCAAGGCAGGTGATGTCTTCTGCTGGCTTTACTCCACCCCAACTTTTCCCATGAGTTTGGCCACCTCTTCGCGGTCGTTACATACTGAAAACAGGCTGTCGCCGCTGATGAGACCGCTGCGGTGAAGGTTTAACAGAGCATGGTCAAGCAGCATCATCCCCGATTGGGTCTGTGTCGCGATGGTATTGGGCAGCTGGTGGATTCTGCCCTCGCGGATGATGTTTTTCACCGCCGGCAGGGCCAGCATAATCTCAACCGCGGCCACTCTCCCCGCCCCGTCTACTTTAGGGACCAGTGTCTGGCACAGGATGCCGATGAGCAGGGAAGCCAGGCGGGTCTGGGCGAGGTGCCGTTCATGAGTGGGGAAAAGGTCGATGATTCGTTCCACTGCCTGCGCGGCGCTGGTGGCATGGCCGGTGGTCAGGACTAGGTGGCCGGTCTCGGCCACAGTAAGCACGGCTGCAGCTGTTTCCAGGTCCCTCATCTCGCCCACCAGAATGACATCCGGGTCCTGGCGCAGTATATGCTTCAGGGCGTCAGCGAACGACAGGGTGTCATTGCCCAGTTCACGCTGCGTGACGGTACATTTGTTGTTGGTATAAACGTATTCAACCGGGTCTTCAAGGGTAATCACGCGTCTGTTTTCCGTAGAGTTCAGATAATTAATCATGGCCGCCAGTGTGGTGGATTTGCCGCTGCCGCTGGGACCGCTGACCACCACCAGTCCTCTGGGCTTCATGATAAGGTCCCGGCATACCTCCGGCAATCCCAGTTCTTCAAGAGTGGGAACGACCAGAGGGATAAGCCGGATGGTAAGGATAACCGTGCCGCGCTGTCTGGCGGCGTTGCAGCGCAGTCGGCCAATGTCGGGCAGTGTATAGCCAAAGTCGAGCTCCATCCGCTGATGAAAATCAGCCCTTTCTTTTTCCGAGGTAACTTGCTGGAAGGCCTGAGTGATATCATCCGGTGTCAGGGGTGGGAGGTCGGCTTCAGGCTGAAGCAGGCCATTGATGCGGAAAATGGGGGCATTATCTACCATCAGATGCAGGTCTGAAGCACCCTTTTCCGCGGCCGAGCGAACCAGTTTAAAGATATCCATGTGCTTATTCTCCCAAGTTAAGAATGACGCTGAAATTCACAGTACCGTCAGCTGCTCTGGTAAGACTGGTAATAGTAATGCCGGAAAATCGCTCACTGACTTCAAGTTCTCTCAGGTATGAAAGTATGCTCTCCTCGTTCTGAGTCTGTCCTCTGAAGGACAGTGAATTCTGAGCTTGGCTGATACCAGTCAGGCTCACCGTCTCCGGCAGACGGCTGAAGATTATTTGCAGATCGCCGTTCACCACTTTGCTCTGCGTTTCCAGGTTAGACACGGCCAGGGCGAAGTTACCGCCAGAGGTCTCAGCGCTGTTGATTTTCTGCTGGAGTCCAGCGATAACATCGGCATATTTTTGCTTCTGGGCCATTTTCTGCTGCAGGAGTTGATTGGTGGTATTCAACTGGCTTCGCATTTCGATGGTATCAGCGGTGGTGTTTTGAATCATAAGCGCTAGGAACAGGAGCAGGCTGATGGCAATGACCGCGCTGGGCACCGCCAGGATTCTGGTGAGAGAAATAGGCTCGGGCTGGTAGGCAACGGGCAGTACATTGAGCTCGTTTACCAGAAGTCCCGAACCATTTCTTGGCGTGGTTTTCTTGAGAACCATGCCCATATTCGCCGTGTAACGATTCGGGTCAAGTCCATCGGGGTTCTCAAACGGTGGCGCCAGAGGCAGAACCGGCCGCTTGAGTCCATCGGAGAGTACCTGGCACTGTTCAGCTTCGGTGGCCAGCTCCCCGGAAACCCAGATGGGCAGTGTTGTGGCCAGAGTCATTTCCGGATTGTTGGTGTTGTAGAATTCAATGGTCCGGCTGACATCGTCTTTAATCAGTGTAATCTTTTCTGACCAGGATGATACTTCGTCAGGGAAATGGACGGAGCGGATGGGCTGGGGAATACCGCCTGCCATGACAACAACGTCAAATTCGTTTGGCTGAACATCCACGATAACCGCCATGGTGTCCTTTACCATTCTGGTCAGGAGCATCGGTTTCAGGTCCATCAGGTCTGGCTTGAGGCCAGCCAGACGCAGCGTGCCGAGCAGGGCATCGGCGGCGGTGCGGGGAATCGCCACCAGGAAGATCTGCAGTTTTCCCTGAGGTGCGGGGATGGACTGCCACTGGAGATAAAGCTGCTCGGAAGAAACTGGCAGCACCCGATTTGCCTCCCGCCTTACCGCTTCCTCAAGCATGTCTTTTGGCATTTGAGGTAGGATCATCGGCCGGGTGAGGCAGTGCAGGCCGCTAATACCAAGATTAACCTTCTTTGTGTCTATCTTCCGGACTTTGAACAGCTGCCTTATTTTAGCGGCAACCTCTTCCTGTTTCAGCACCACGGCATTTTTCACCAAGCCCGGTTCCAGAGCTACATCCGCCCATTTCTTGATCCGTTTGCCGCCGGTTACCAGAAGCCGGATGCTGGTATCATCAATATATAAAGTGACCACTTTATCTGACATTATCTAACTTCCTTCGTACGTGTAAGCTTCTATCTGAATGCTGGCGGTAGACCTTCTATCTCCAGCCGGTATCTCCATGCTCACGGTCTTTAAATTAATAATGGCAAGGTCGCCGTTGAGCTCGGTGATAAAATTAATGAGATTGGCCACTTCTCCCTCAATATTGGCGGTAATAGGAAACGCCCGGCAGGGAACACCATCCAGAATCACCCGGCCTGCCCCCGATGAGCTTATGGAGGTGATATTTACACTGTTGGCCTCGGCCGTGCTGAACAATATATCGTTGATGATTATGCTGTTCATCGGCTGGGAGAGTGTTTCCCGGGCGGATTCAGACTGCTCTATTGTTGTCTTAAGCCGCTGCTCGAGTTCATACTGCTTACCCGCCAGCGGCTCGACCTGAATTGAGCCCAGCCTTGCCCTGGCCTGAGCGAGCTCTTCTTTCAGCTGGTTCTTGACGCCCGCATGCTGTGAATAGACCATCCCCAGGCCCACAAGGGCAATGAGGAACAGGCCAATGCCGATGGACAACCAGCTTTTTTTACTTAATTTCATAACCTTCATAACAAGTTAATCCCCGTTTTTAATTTCCATAATTATAGGTAATGATGCCGCAGCTATTGGGAGTCAGGCCTCCGTACTCGCTGCGGAAAGAGAGGATGGTATATATCAGGTTCCAGCAGTCAGTCTCAGTGCTCAAGGATACTTCTGCGGAAGTTTCCCCGGGGTTGACCATTGGCGCCGAAACGTTGAAGGTATCAATGTCCACACCGTCAATAAACTGGCCGCCCAGTCCGCTGGACTTGCCGTTCCAGACATTGTTTTCCGGATTGGTGGCATCGGAAAGGTAATAGTCATTAAACTGCAAATAGTCATTTTCATAATGATCGTCCCCTTCGCCGACGAAACAGGTGAGCGTGGCTTCGGCATCGGCGGGGGCCTCAAAACCCTCAATCTCAAAAGTGTGCGAGCTATCGCTGGTAGCGTAGAGGAAGTAGTCATAGAGGAAGAACTGGTGGGCGAGCTCGGAAGGGCTGGCGTAGAAGATGATGAGCGACCAGCCGGCGTAGGAATGCTGGCTCATCGTGTTTCCGGAGACACCGGTGACGGTATAGGTCGCGTTGCCATCGGTGGTGATGAGCTGCACCAGTTCGGTCACGTCGCAGAAGCAGGAGTAGGAATAATTGGGGGCATCATTGTCCAGTAGCCACCACCGCGTTGCCTCGACTCCCTGAAAGAGCGGGGTGTAGTTGACTTCGGCGTAAACCTGGGTGCACTGCGGAGAGCCATCACCTTCATCATAGAGCTTGATGCCGCCCTGCAGAGCGTCTATCTCCGACCAGGCCCAGGGCTGGCCGGTATCCGGGTTCAGCGCCCAGTTGGCCGAATAGTCAGACCAGTCGCCGTTGCCGACGAGGGTTATCATGTCACCGTAGTAGGTCGTCGAGTTGGTCCGCAGCGCGATCTGCATGCTCATGTTATCGCACGCTCCAGAATTATAGGCCCGTGCCCGCGCATAAATCGTGACGCTGCTGATGTTGCCCGTGCCCTGGCTGCGGTTATTGAGGTTATAGGTATCCAGTTCTACGGCACCCCCCTGGGCATACACGTAGGTAGAGCTGTCGTCGGCGACTGCTTCATCAACGCAGCGGTAATTTTGACCGCCGCCGCCAGACCGTGAACACTGGCTGTAGCTGCCGGAGGCGTTCGGGCGCAGGATTTCCGTTTCCGGGTCGGTGGGCAGTTCGCCCTGCTGGGGGTCACCCTGGTCATCGAAATAAACCGAGTAGCCATCAACTTTCAGGCCCACATATCTATCAGCTTCCTGTGCGCCCTGATACTCCCGCCAGCCAGACCAGTAAAGGTAGGCAAGCTGCACCTCGGCGTCAGTGGGTATGTCAGTGATATTGGCGCTGCTCTGGTCAACGAATGTTTCACGCGTCCAGTCAAAATCGTTGTCTTCCATCAAGGTCTGGCCGATGGCCCGATAGTCACCCTGCATCTGGTAACCACAGCCGCCCAGCGCTCCGCCCTCGCTGAAATAGGTATAGCCGCTGACGGTTACGCTATTCCCGCTTGTATCATCCGTGGCGGTGGAGTCTATCTGATAGATGTAGCAGTCGGTCTCCCAGGCTAAGTAGAGGTCGGCATTGGTGGTTCTGACCCAGCAATAGCTGCCGCCGGCGCGGTCGCCGATTGGCGTTGTATTGAAGTAGAGCTTTCTGGTCGCCGGATACTCCGTCCCCGGCGTAAACCCGCCTCCCGGTGGGTCAGGTACGGGCAGGTCGGCGAAATTGACCTCCGGGTCGAAATCCCAAATCAGCACCGTGCCGCCGCGCCAGTTGCTGGTCGTCGGGTTATCGGTGGTTATTCCAGAACTGGAGCCACCCACGTATTCATAACTAGGGGGCAGCCAGACAGCCACCCGGTCTATGGGAAGGTCTCCTTCGGAACCGTCATAGCTCATCTGCACCTTATATTCGCCCTCACCGACATCAATAATGCCACCGGTAATGAGCAGGCATTCGGGCGCGGTGGTGCCGAGGGTGTCAGTCTCCAGGCCGGACAGAGGCCAGACCTGCTTGATGGTAACGGAAACATCTTTTTCATTGATGTCCTCGGTCAAGTTATAGTTGTATTCGGTGGCGTAATCGCCGGGGTCAAGCGGTATGTCCTCATTGTTGGATTTCCAGAGGGCGTCCTCTAAACCGGCATCGGCCGCGTAGTCCAGCTCGATTTTTTTCATAAATATCTGCCCGGAACCAAGCCCCGTGGTCATATGAATGAGGAGAGGGGTGAGGGTTAGACTACCCAGCACCAGAAAGCCTAGGACGATGACAAAGGCCTGCCCTTTTTCGTTGCCGATTATTTTTCTCCAGGTCTTCTCCATTTTCCAACCCTAAAGGCCGATTATCTGGAACGGGGCACGAATTTATAGGTTCTGCTCTCGCTCTGCTCTGCCATACCGTCGCCAATCTCGGCGGTAACCGTGAGCGTCAGTCTACCGCCGCTGAACTGGCAGCTTGTCTTGGCAACATCGGGGTCAAGGAACTGGGCGACGAAAGTCGTCATATTAGCACCGCCATTGACTGACTGGTGCCGGTACATATTTTTCAGCGTGCTGCCCGCAATGTCATCAAGCGTGTACACAATCTCAAACTCGTCCTGGGTATCACCGTTGGTCCAGTTCAATACCAGGAAGGTGGGCAGCGTCAGGTTAGCCGCCGAGACGGATTGTGCCATGCGAGTATCGTGCGAAATCCAGTAGCCGGCATTCTGCACCTGGCGCACCGCTGTCATGTGCGTGCTGTTGACCTCGGTTCCTTTCAAAAGCTGATAAGTAGCCATGGTTGCAGCGCCACCTACCAAAAATAAGATGGTCATGGCGATAAGCATCTCGATAAGGGTGAAACCTCTTTCCCCGTTTTTCATCGGTCCACCTTGTAGCCTTCCAGATATACCAGCACTTGGCTGTCATGCCTGATGGAAACGATTACTTTCTGTATGCCGTCGTCCGGAGTGTGAAGTGCCTCCGCCATTATGACCGCTGAATAGTGCTGGTAGTCCTTGCCGTCAGGAATGGGCGCTGAGGCATAAGTGGTGGCATTGTAGGAATAAATCGCGTCCTTCACCCATTCCATCTGACTCTGGGCTAGACTCTCGGCGGTGGAATGCTCATCAGTGATGAAAACGGATTTGGAAGCCGTGGTTAAGCCGTGGAGAAAAGAAACGGAAACCGCGCCCAGAATGGCCAGGGCAATCACCGCTTCCATAAAGGTTAAGCCCGACTCCCGCCGATATATAGTTAAAATTTTCTGCCAGAATCTCATAATTAATTCCCCGACTAGAACCCCTGTCCATAGATGGAATACATCGCCGAAACCAGGGAAAAGGCCATGCCAGCGATAATCATGCCGATAATCAGCGTCATCACCGGCTGGATCAGCGCGATGAGGGAGCGCATCTTATCCTCGGCTTCAGTTTCATAGCTTCGGGCAACTGCCAGCAGCGTAGCATCCAGGTTACCTGTTTCCTCGCCGACTCTCACCATCTGCACCATCATGGGCAGGAAGAGGCTGTGCTTGGACATTGGCTTTGATATGCCCTCGCCCTTTATCATGTCCTGCTGGACATTGGTTAGCACCTCGGATAATGCCCGGTTCCGGCTGCCTTGGATGAGCAGGGGGAGAATTTCGGTCAGTGGCAGTCCGGTGCGAAACAGCAGCGACATGCTCCGGCATATCCGGGCAAGTTCGTTCAGGTGGCACACACGCCCGAGCAATGGCAGACGCAGAATTAGCCGGTCCCATTTGGCGCGACCATTTGCTGTTTTAATGTAGACATAAGTCAGGCCGAGAGCCGCCAGCGTGCCCAGCATGAGATAGGTCCAGTACTCCTTCAGCTTGTCGGCCAGGGTGATTAGTAACTGGGCGGAGGCTGGCATATCAATGCCAAGCGAGCTGTACAGACTGCCAAATCCGGGTAGGACAAACGTCACCAGAATGGCAATGACCACGGCCGTCACTACAGACGTAATCACCGGATACATCAACGCGCTTTTGGTCTCCTTGGTGGTGGTGATTTCCTTTTCCATATAATCGGCCACCTGTCTGAGCACCGTCTCAAGGTCGCCGCTCTGCTCGCCGACACCTATCAGCTTGCTGTAGATAGGGGAAAAGACGTGGGGGTGTTTGTTCAGTGCTCTGGAGAGCTGATGACCAGAGCGCAGGTCGTCGATTACGTTGCCCAGGACCCTCTTCAGCGCCCGGCTGGTTGCCTGCTCCTGCAGTAACTCCAGCGCCGTCACGATATCAATGCCCGACTCCAGAAGCATGGCCATCTGCCGGTACATCAGTATGATATCGCCGGGCTTAACCTGGGACAGACCGGATGTCAGCTTATCGACATTAAGAAACGGAATGTAAGGTCTTAAGAGGATTGCCTGATAGCCGGCATAGCCAAGCAGATCGTTGGCGGCCTCTTCGTTGACCGCCGGTAGCTTGCCTTTGACTATCTCTCCCTTTTCGGTGTAGGCAATGTACTGGAAAACCATCTGTCTCTCCCCAGAGGCACTCCTTATTCTATATTTGCGTTGATTTCATATAGGCTCAGGGCAACGCTAGTCCACGGAGTAGGCGTTGCGGAGAATTTCAGCAGGGGTGGTCAAATTTTCTTTAACCTTCGACATCCCGTCTTTGATTAAAGGAACCATTCCATCCTTGATTGCTTGATTTCTGAGTGCGGAGGCAGTGGTGCCGTTAAGCAGCATCATCCGTATTTCATCACTGACCTGCAGAATCTCAAACAGCCCGGATCGACCGAGGTAGCCGGTGTTGGAGCATGACTTGCAGCCCTTGCCGCTGAGGAACTCTTCTCGGTCTTCGCCTGTTTCCTTCTTGTAACCCATCTGCTCGACGAGTGGCACTGGGCCCATCTGTGCGCAGTCGGGGCAGACCCGGCGTACCATTCGCTGGGCGATGACACCGATAAGCGCCGAGGCGACCAGGAAAGGCTCAATGCCGAGGTCTAATAGGCGGAACACCACCCCGACGGCATCATTGGCATGGATTGAAGACAGCACCAGGTGACCGGTGAGCGCCGACTGTATGGCAATGCGGGCTGTTTCCGCGTCACGTATCTCGCCGACCAGGATAACGTCCGGGTCGAGGCGCAGTATGGACCTGAGCCCGCTGGCAAAGGTAAGCCCAGCGCGTGGGTTGACCTGAATCTGGTTGATGTGCTTGAACCGGTACTCCACCGGGTCCTCAATGGTGATAATGTTCCGGCCCACGCAGTCCAGGCAGTTTATGGAAGCGTAAAGGGTGGTGGTTTTGCCAGCGCCAGTGGGTCCGCTGGCCAGAAGCATGCCGTACGGGATTTTGAGCATCTCTTCGTACTGGGACAGGCTCTGGGGCAAAAACCCAAGCTCAGTCAGAGTCATAATGGCCCTGGATTTGTCGAGGAGTCTTAAGGCACCCATCTCTCCATATACCGTGGCCACGGTGCCGACGCGGATATCAATTGCCTGTCCGCCTCTGGTTCGCACTGAGAAGTGGCCATCCTGCGGGCGGTGGTGGTCGGCGATATTCATATTGGCCAGAACCTTGATGCGGGAGATAAGCGGCGTGGCCGTGGATAGCGGCAGGGACAGCATGTTATGCAGCGTGCCATCGATGCGGTAGCGTACCAGCAGCTTATCTTCCTGGGGCTGGAGATGTATATCTGAGGCGCGAGCCTTGACGGCTTCGTCGATAATGAGGGTGAGTGCCTTGGCCACCGGGGCATCGGTTACTGTGTCCAGTTTGACCTGTGGCTCGGTTTTCTCTTCTTCCAGCTCGATGCTGGACATCTGTTTTTCGATTTCTTCATACGACTGGTAGTTGAAATTTATAGCGTCCTGGACTTCTTGTGAGCTGGCTTTCACCGGCACAACGTGCATCTGGCTTCGGGTGGCCAGTGCCTCCAGGGCAAGAATGTCAGACGGGTCGACCATGCCAACGTGAAGCACGTTGCCACTTATTTCCAGGGGAATGACGGCGAGCTTTCTCGCCATAGCTTCAGGGATAAGACGCAGTGCTTCAGGCTGGATCAGGTGCTTGCGCAGCATGGTCTGCGGCGTTTCAACTAGAGTTTCTTCAATATTAACCTTAGGCATCAGATGATACTTCTCCTGTCAAGCTTTTTGACGCACGCCCACAGAAGCTATCTTATCTAGCCAAATGGCAAATGACAATAGCTCTTTAGTCATAGGTAATAAGCGTTATTCTATATGTGCGCTTGCTTTGCCCGCCTTTACAGGATAAGGCTTTGATGCTAAATAAAAGGTAAAGATGCGAGCCCGGTTCCTAAACATTTTCTAAAATTCGCCTGCCATTGTGGACTTCTGTATCCGGGGCAAGGCAAAAAATTGGGGAGAGGCACTGCCTCTCCCCAGATTCCCGTATTCAATTCAGAACCGGCTTGTCTATTTACCAGCGACTTTGTGGTTGGCCATCTTCTCCAGTGCCAGCACCAGCGCGGAATGGTCAAGGTCGCTATCGCCCTGGGCATTCAGCACGTTGAAAAGTTCCTGGGCTACCGCGCAACCCGGCAGGCTCACTCCCAGGCTGCGGGCACCTTGCAGGGCGTTGTTCAGGTCCTTCTGCTGGTGGCGGATGCGGAAGCCCGGCTGAAAAGTCCGCTCAATAATCCGCTTCCCGTGCAGGTCAAGGATGCGACTCTGCGCGAAGCCGCCGAGCAGTGCATCTCTCACCTTGCTCGGGTCGGCGCCAGCCTTGGAGGCGAAAAGCAGGGCTTCGCTGATGGCCATGATGGTTTCGCCAACCACAATCTGGTTGGCCACCTTGCAGGTCTGACCGTCACCGTTGCCGCCAATGTGAACGATGTTCTTGCCCATAAGCTCAAAGTAGGGCTTGATCTTGTTAAAGATTGCCGGCTTACCGCCGACCATAATGGACAGGGTGGCGTTCTGCGCGCCCACCTGGCCGCCGGAAACCGGGCCGTCAAGCATTTCCACGCCCTTTTCCGCCAGCTTCTTGGCGAACTCCTTGGTGGCGATAGGGGAGATGGAGCTCATATCGACAACAATTGAGCCCTTCTTGACACCCTCGATAACGCCGTTTTTACCGAAGAGGGCGGTTTCCACGTCCGGCGTATCGGGTACCATCATGAAGACGATATCTGTTTTCTCGGCCACCTCTTTGCAGGTGCCACAGGCAACCGCTCCCTTTGCCACCAGTTCTTTGACCGGGGCGGCAACCACATCATAAATGTGGAGCTTGTTGCCTGCCTCCATCAGGTGGCTGGCCATCGGCTTGCCCATTATGCCTACGCCAATAAATCCAAGATTTGCCATTTTGTCTATCTCTCCTCCTTTATTTGAGATAAGGTTTGACCCATCCCAGGCCGTCTTCAGTAACACCAGCCGGCTTGTATTCGCAGCCTATCCAGCTGGTGTATCCTGCCTCATCAATGCGTTTGAACAGATCGGGGAAGTCAATCTCACCGGTGCCCGGCTCATGCCTGCCCGGCACATCGGCAAGTTGAATGTGGCCGATACGGCCTATGTTTTCCTTAATGGTTTTGGCCAGGTTGCCTTCCATTATCTGCATATGGTAGATGTCATACTGAAGGAAGAGGTTCGGGTGCTTGACCTCTTCAAATAATTTGAGCACGTCCCGCGTGCCGACCAGATAGAAGCCGGCAACATCTTTGTCGTTGAGGGCTTCCACCACGAGTGTAATGCCCGCTTTCTGCAGGGCATCGGCGGCGAATTTCAGGTTGCTTACCAGGGTCTGGCGCACTTTGTCCGCCGGTGCATCCTTGGGGGTAAGGCCGGCCAGGCAGTTGATGCGGGGACATTTTAGCGCTTTGGCGTATTCAATGGCTTTGCCCACTCCCTCCTGGAACTCGCTCTCCCGGCCCGGCAGGCAGGCGATGCCGCGCTCCCCGGCCGCCCAGCTTCCTGCAGGCAGGTTTTGCAGGACGAATTCCAGGCCGAGCTTGTCCAGTTTGGCGGCGATTTCTTCCTTGGGCAACTCGTAGGGGAACTGGCATTCCACCGCTTTGAAGCCAGCTTTGGCGGCGCTTTCAAATCGGTCCCCGAAACCGACCTCGGTAAAAAGCATTGATAAATTGGCACTGAACCTGGGCATACTCATACCTCCTTAATGTAACAATTTATGGCGGCAGTATTTTCAGATGGTACAAAGAGCATTATAGTGGAAGGAAGGGAGCGTTGCAAGGGCAAATGCGGGCAGGCCTGGCAATATTTAATAATAGACTCATAAAATCTATTTCACCCTGACCACTATGATAATGTCTCCCGGCTGGCCGTCGGTGAGCTGGCGGGCGTTGCGCAGTTTCACTCTGGAGCCATTCTTCACCCCGGCGGGGATTTTCACCCTCAGCTTTTTACCCCTCCGCACCAGGTCTTTTTCTAATCCTTGAGCAGCCTGCTCTCTGGAAATTGCTATCTCATACTTGACTTCGGGGTGGGGTCGGGGTCTTGGTTGTGGCCGACCGAATATCTCCTCCAGGTTTATGCCGCCCGGCGCCTCAAACCTTATCCCTCTTCCCGGTCGCCCGAACCCCCGGCTGTAAGTGCGGAAGGAGAACCCCCTGCCTTTCAGGGCATCGCCGAATATATTGTCCAGGAAGTCAAAGCCCAGCCCGGAACCGCCGAAATCCTTCATCAGGTCTTCAAAGGTGGTGCGGGTGAAGGGGCTGCCGAAGATGTCGCCGATGTTGCCGACGGTGCCAAACTGGTCGAACTGCTGCCGCTTCTGCGGGTCACCGAGAACGCCGAAGGCCTCATTGATTTCCTTGAACTTCTCGTTGGCCCACGCTTCCTTGCCCGGATTGCGGTCGGGATGGTACTGCATCGCCAGTTTCCGGTACACCTTCTTTATCTGGTCTTGGCTGGCATTCTTTGGCACGCCCAGAATCTGGTAGTAGTCCTTGGCCATGATTGATTATCGCCCCTCTGAAAGTATAAGTATATCATAGCCAATGCCTCTTGTTCAGGGAGAGAACAGAGGGTAGAATGGGGTGGAAGGAAAGGAAGGTGCACCATGGCGGAGCCGCTGGGTAAGATTGAGAAGCCGGAAGCGAAGGAATTCGCCAGTAAAAGAAAGCTTTATCTGGTGCCGTTGCTTTTTACGGGAAAGAACGCGCCAGAGGATTACGTGGAAAAGTACCAGCGTTACTGGGCGCAGGTCAGCGAGCAACTGGCGAACCTGGAGGCCAAACTGGGCGGGGTGGAACATGTATACCACGAGGCCGTCTACCAGGGGGGCAAGGAAGGGCTTGAGGCAATTCAGAAATTCAACACCGACAGCGGCCGGGTGGTTAAAGAGAAGAGTGAGGCTGGTGCTCTGATTGAGAACGTGGAGGATAAAGCGCTGGCCGAAGAATGCATGGACTGGGAGCGGTTCATCCTCATCGGCTTTATCAGCCAGAAGGTGGCGCAGCGGGTCTCGGAGCTATACGTCGAGGCGCTGCGCCAGCGATATGAACACATCGTCAGGCAGATTAGCGAGACGCTGGAAACGGGCCAGGCCGGACTGCTCTTCATCCGAGAAGGTCATCTGGCGCAGTTCCCCGAAGACATTGAGGTTTTCAGCGTGTCTCCGCCGGCGCTCGACGAAATTCACCGCTGGCAGCGGGAGCAGCTATCCGGGCAAAAGAAGGAAGAAGAGAAAAAATAAGCGCCTTTGACTACTTAATGGTCTGGTAACATGTCTGGAGCATTGAAAAAGAGATATTACTGGGTGATGCTGGCCCTGTCGTTCAGCATCGCCTTTCTATTGCACCTGCTGAACATATGCATCGCCCCGATGGTCAACGATATCATGTCGGAAATGGGCCTGTCCCACACCGAATTCGGGCTCATTTTTTCTGTGGCCGTATTAAGCCTGATGCTCTTTCGTATCCCCTGGGGTCTGATCGGCGACCGAATTGGCTACCGGAACGCTTTCCGCATCGCTCTGCCGTGGATAGCCGTTCTGGCCGTAATAAGGGCGTTGTCACCGGATTACGTGACCTTTCTGGTCAGCCATTTTCTCCTCGGGGTGGGGCTGGCCGTGGTGATGCCATGCCTGCCGCTTATCGTGCAGGAATGGACTCCGCAACGGCCTGGATTTGCCACCGGACTGTACATCTCCGGCTTCGCCGCAGGCAATGCCACCGCCCTCGGCCTTACGCCCTGGCTGCTGGACCTGCTGAGCTGGCGTCACATTCTGCTTGCATATAGCGGCCTGGCCGTCATCCTTGCCCTCCTGTGGTGGGCACTCGCCAGAAGCAACGCCAGGCCGACCTCCGGATTTCAGCTGAAAAGTTTCGTCGTGGTCTTGAAAGACAGGTATGTCTGGGTGCTGTTGTTATTGATGATGGCCAGTGTTGGGGGCTATGATACCCTGGCCATCTGGCTGCCGAAGATACTGGACGTTAAAGGGCTCGCCCCGACCCTGGCCACGCTGCTTCCCCTGGGGTTCTTTCTGGCCGGACCCACCGTGGGCCTGATTTCAGACCGGTTCCGCAACACCAGGGCCTTTGTGGCGCTGCTGGGAATTATAGCGGCTACGGCCATTGTCGGTATCAATTACGCCCCGTTCTCTCTTCTTCTACCCTGTATTTTTGTGGCCGGATTCGCCACCATAGGTACGCTCACCATCTGTCTCTCCGTCCCCACCCAGCACCAGCGGCTGGCGCCTACAGCGGCCAGCGTGGTCGGCATTATATCCTCACTGGGAAACCTGACCTCTCTGATAATGCCGGCCGTCTTCGGCTACCTGATTGACGTTACCGGAACGTTTCAGGCTTCGCTGTTCACCATCGCGGCATTGGTTGGCATCATGCTCGTCGTTGGCTCCCGTATGAGCGAGTGAAGCATTTTATCCGATTCTAACTATTGACGCTGCCATCCCACTGTGTTATAGTACAGTTGTTCTATTTTAAGGGTAGCTGGGAAGATGGACGTTGAAGATAAACTCAAGGCCCTTTCGGCAGCGGCGAAGTTTGACATCTGTGGCTACAGCGGCGTGCGCGATTTTGTGCCGTCGCCGCAGCGCTTCATCTACCGCTCCACGCTGCCCGGCGGTGGCTCGGTCTGCCTCTTCAAGGTGCTGCTGACCAACGTCTGCATGAATGACTGCGCCTACTGCAGCAATCGCGTCGCCCGGGACATTCCACGACACGCTTTGCTGCCCGAAGAGCTGGCCCGGGTGTTCATGCAGCTCCATCAGCGGAGAATGGTGCAGGGGCTTTTTCTAAGCTCAGGGGTCGCTGATAATCCCTCCCGCACCATGGAAGCTATGGTCAAGACGGTGGAAATCCTGCGCCACAAATATGATTTTAAAGGTTATATTCACCTCAAGATACTGCCCGGCGCTTCGTTCGACTGCGTTGCCGAGGGCTGCAAACTGGCCGACCGGGTCTCCATAAATATGGAGGCGCCGACCGTCCAGCACCTCGCCAGGCTGAGCAAGCGTAAGGATCTGCACAACAGTATTGTGGAGCCGATGCGCTGGGTTAAGAAACTGACCTCGGCCGACGAAAGTCTGGCGCCGTCCGGACAGACCACGCAGTTCGTCGTCGGTGCCGCCGGTGAAAGCGACCAGGAGCTATTGCGAACGACGGCGGCTCTCTACCGTGAGGTTGACCTGAGGAGGGCTTATTTCAGCCCTTTCCGCCCGGTACAGAACTCGCCGCTTGAGGATAAGCCGCCGGCCAATCCCCTGCGCGCCCACCGGCTTTACCAGTCGGACTGGCTGCTCCGAATCTATGGCTTCCCCCTGCCGGAGGTCGAGCTGGCGCTCGGCGAAAAGGGAAACCTGTCGTTGCAGAAAGACCCGAAGCTGGTTATTGCCGAAAATCAGCCGTGGCTGTTTCCGGTGGATGTCAACCGGGCGAACTACGGGGAGCTGCTGCGCGTGCCCGGCATTGGCCCGGTGTCGGCACAGCGCATCATCGACGCACGGCGGGAGCACAGCATCGATTCCATGAGGCAGCTACGGAAGATGCGGGTGGTAACATCCAGGGCCGCCGCCTATATCTGGTTCCGGGGCATGCTGGAATGGGAGAAGCAGGCCTCCTTCATCCCCCATCTGGAAGAGCTGGACGAGCCGGCGCCCACGCTGGTCAGTGCTCTCGGCTGATTCAGAATTAAATTATTTAATGCCCAGCTTCTTCAGCGTCTCCTCTTTGGGCTTGCCGGTGGTTTCATCCCAGCCCATGAGAGAATAATAGTAGTGTTTTGCCGCCTCCATTTTGGCCGGGTCCAGCGGTTTATTCGCCAGCACGCCGTCCGTCTTCGGCTCATAGAAACGCTGGGGTAGCCTGTCGTCAGCCGCCGAAAATCCTTCACGGAGATTAAAGAGCCGGAACAGGGTTATGGTTCGGTCGGCAGTTTCCAGCAGTTCTTTAACAGTCACATTCTGGCCGGTAACCGCGTTAAGCAGCCCGGCTAATTGGTTCAGACTGTAGGGAAAGAATAGACAGACTATCAGGGAATCAAATATGGCCATCAGGCGCTGCCTGTACTGGAAAAGCTCGACTTTTTTCTGCCCGATATCATCAACCGGAAACGGACCCAGAAGTCCCACGGCTTCAACATCTTTCACCTGCAGGCTGTCCTGATTTGAGTACGAATGGTCGTGGAGGTTAAAGCAGTGGTCAGCGCCGTGCGGGTTCACCATGAAGCCGAGGCCAAGCCCGGGTTTTGCCCTAGGCTCGTGCATGCCGGCCTCCAGGCCCTTCACGGCAATGGCGAATTTTTCCGCACCGTTGCCGATTTTTTGTGCCGCCTTGGCAACGCCATCGGCAAGAAGGTCGCCGATTCCTTGACGATGGGCAATAAGTTCAATAACTTTTAACATCGCTTCCGCATTGCCGAACCTGAGCTCTATGCCACCGGTATCTTTGGTGGTGAGCAATCCGTTTTCAAAACACTCCATGGCAAAGGCGATGACCTCCCCGGCGGAAATCGTGTCTAGTGAATAGGCATTGCAGAGCTCGTTGCCCTTGGCGATGGCTGGCAGGTCTTCAATGCCGCAGTTGGAGCCCAGTGAAGCCAGGGTTTCATATTCAGGTCCGCCGTAATCGGGGTCCACTTTATAGGGCCTGTCCACCTTCACCACTTTCTTGCAGCGCACCGAGCAGGCATAACACGCGTCCATCTTGATGCCGAAGGTTTTCATAACGGCCGGGGCATCTATCTTTTTAACCGCCGGGAAGAGACCATCGCGGAAGTTTCTCACCGGCAGGTTGCCGATTGCTTCAAAGCCGTCCATGGGTAATCCGGTGCCGACTTCCCAGAAACCCCGCATCGTCTCCCAGTTATCCTTTACCTTTAGCCATTTCGCTATATCTTTCGCCGGCTGGGCGTCAACTACCTTTGGTGCTTTATGGCCCCTGACGGCGACCGCTTTCAGGTTCTTGGCGCCCATGACCGCGCCGACGCCGCCCCTTCCGGCGGCATCAAATGGGCCGTTCATCACGCAGGCATAAAGGACCAGGTTCTCTCCCCCGGGCCCGATGCTAGCGACTCTTATCCGGTCATCGCCGAGTTCAGACCTGATTGTTTGTTGCGTTTCCTTGGTGTTTTTACCCCACAGGTGTGCCGCATTTCTTATGCTGACTTCGCCATCGTTGACCCACAGGTATACCGGCTTGGCCGATTTACCTTCAATAATGAGGGCGTCAATGCCGGCGCGCTTGAGTTCGGCTCCCCAGAACTCCCCCACCTCTGATTTCGCCACGCCGCCGGTCAGCGGCGATTTGGCGCCAATGCAATTGCGCCCATTTCCCGGAAATGGCACCCCCGTGAGAGGCCCGCAGGCGAAAATCAATTTATTGTCAGGCCCCAGGGCGTCGACTTTGGGGGCAATTTCCTTCCAGAGGTAGTGGGCAACGAAACCGGCTCCACCCAGGTATTTCCTGCAGAGTCCTTCATCGGTTTTTTCTGACGAAATCCGGTTCTCAGTGAGGTTGACTCTAACTGTCGTTCCAGCATAGCCACCACTAATAGCATTGCTCATTACTAAATAACCTCCGTAATTAATTTGGCGCTGGCAATTACCTGTAATACTAACATAAATGTACGAAAAAATTTACGGGCTGAACGTGCGCCGCGGAGGACTCGAACCTCCAACCGGCTGATTAAGAGTGACGACCTCCTGTTGACCCGGGATAATGATATCCATCATTTAGTCTCGGATATTCAGCAGAATACCCAAGAATTGTGCCTTATTTGCTATTGTTTACTATACAATATTGGACAGTTTGTTGGCAAAATGTTGGCAAAATGCCTCTGGTATTTCCGCAATTCATTTAGAGGTTAATCAATTGTAAAACAATCTTGTCCAAGATTGTACAAAACAGACTTTTATGTAATGAAGTAACAAAATACTTATTTGTCGAATACATGCGGGTTTTTGTAAAAGCAAAAGGTACCTTAACAAAGCGAGGTACCTTTTGATAGTATAATTATTTACGAAACGTTTCTAGTCTTTAAAAGCCTGACTTACTTTCCATTCCTTCCATACATTACCGACCAAATCCGGCGACGGCTTCAGTGTCGGTTTGCCCGGTTTCCATCCAGATGGAGTAGCTTCCGTACCTTTGGAATTACGCACAAGTTGGAAGGCCTGAATTTGCCTGATGGATTCACTAACATTCCGGCCTACCGAAGGTGTAAGGACTTCAAATCCTTGAATAATGCCGTCAGGATCAATGATAAATCTTCCCCTTGTACTCGGAAATATTGAAGTTAGCAAACTTATCGTCATCAAAGCCCGCAGCTGTAAAGTCTGGAGCCGGCTTGCCTACTTTGACCATTGCTTGTTTCGCCTCCTTTATGTTAGATTCTGCAACTGGAGCAGTTTCAGGAGTTGGCTTTTTAATTGATGGCCTCTGACATCTTGGCTTGAACTCTTCAGGCATAAAGAAAACCTCCTTTATTGCATTTCAATTCAATATAATTAAACTATTTGGTCTTTGCTTTTACTCTCTCTTCCTAAGACATATCCTCAAGGCGTTTTACCTCGTTTACATCTAGATTTAAGCCTTCGACCTATGACGGTTATCGCTTCTTGATCATCTGATCTGCAGTCCATAATACGTTCCAGAAGCCCTCGAAGACGTTTATACTACGATCAGGCGAGTTCGAAGCGGTCAAGGTTCATTACTTTGTTCCACGCCGCTACAAAGTCGTGCACGAACTTCTCCAGGGAGTCCTCACATCCATAGGCTTCCGCCAACGCTCGGAGTTGGGAGTTCGAACCGAAGATAAGGTCGACACGGGTACCGGTCCACTTGGGCTCTCCCGTTTTACGATCACGTCCCTCGAACACATCTTTATCTTCCGAGGTTGCATTCCAGGTCGTGCTCATGTCGAGCAGATTAACGAAGAAGTCATTGGTAAGCGTCTCTGGCCGTTTGGTGAAGACACCGTGTTGGGACTGTCCGAAGTTAGCGTTCAAGACGCGCATACCGCCAAAAAGAGCCGTCATCTCAGGAGCAGTGAGCGTCAGCAGTTGCGCCCGATCAACTAGTAGTTCCTCTGCCGATACAGCATATTTGGTTTTGATGTAGTTACGGAATCCGTCTGCAGCCGGTTCAAGTACGGCGAATGACTTCACGTCGGTTTGCTCCTGCGAAGCATCCGTGCGTCCCGGTTTGAAGGGAACGCTCATATCGTGCCCGGCGTTCTTCGCAGCTTGCTCGACACCTGCGCATCCACCCAGTACAATCAAGTCAGCGAGCGAAACCTTCTTGCCGCCTGACTGCGCGCTGTTGAACTCCTTTTGGATTCCCTTAAGGGTCTGCAGCACAGTCTTCAGTCGGGCCGGCTGGTTGACTTCCCAATCCTTTTGTGGCGCAAGACGAATGCGTGCTCCATTCGCACCGCCGCGCTTGTCGGAGCCACGGAACGTGGATGCCGACGCCCAGGCGGTCGAGACCAGTTGGGAGACAGACAGGC
>CAZBMB010000011.1:0-37637 GCA_964493435.1 uncultured Dehalococcoidaceae bacterium
AGGCTAAGGAAAAGGCCAGGCGAGAAGCCGAGGAAGCCAAAGAAAGAGCTAAACGGGAAGCCGAGGAGGCCAGGAAAGCTCAGGAAGTCGAGGAGGCGAAAGAGAAAGCAAGACTTGAAGCAGAATTAGCCAGCAAGGCTAAAGAAATCGAAAGGCTGACCAGACTGGAAGCGGAACGCGAAGCAAAGGAAAAGACAAAGCGAGAAGCACAGGAAGCCGAAGAGGCCAGAGAAGCAGAGAAGCTGGCGAAAAAACAGGCCAAGAAAGAAGCCGAAAAAGAAAAGCAAATTATCGCTGGTCTAAATCAGATTGAGAACGTCTGCGAAGAATTGAAAGCCGGAAAATTGAGCACCAAAGAAGCTCTTAAAAAGCTCAGCGATATTTCCGATAAACTGCCAGACTAGAAATTACTTATCCTGACGGATAAACCTTTTTCAGTAATCAAGTAAGAATACCTGCGTGCTTGAGGGCAGGCTGGAGGGATTTAAAGACAGCTTCGGCTGGGAGGGCGGCTTCTCTATTCCCATCTCTTTCAAAAAGCTGTCAACAGATTCCAGTTCTCGTTTGAGCACCGGAGTCTGGTAATGCATAGGTATGACCACCTTGGGCTCAATCTGACGAATCACCTCAGCAGCCGTGGCAGCGTTGAGCGTTGATTTGCCACCCACCGGAAGCAAAAGCACATCCACATCACCAATTTCCTCCACCTGCTCTGCAGTGAGCACGTGCCCTAGGTCGCCAAGGTGACAGACCGTTATGCCGTCTATCTCTATAAGATAGACCGTATTCTTGCCCTTGATTTTACCTTCCTCAGTGTCATGAAAGGTCGCGATGCCAATTATCAGGACTCCTTTAATCTCATATTCGCCGGGGCCGGCGATTACTTTCGGGTCGCCACCTATGCTCTCATGATAAGCATGTGATTGATGCTGATGGCTTATGGTGACAATGTCAGCGGCCAGCTTGCTGACCGTATAGCCTAAATCTTGCGGCAATGGGTCAGTAATTAAGGTCGCCTGTTTACCCCGGAGGCGAAAGCAGGAATGGCCTAACCAGTTAATATCCATCCCGCCAAATATATCACAGGCAGGTATAATGGTCAAGGAAGCAAACGTCTCCATATCCGCTTGTCCATCTTGACAATTCCGGGGCTGAAGTGCTAAATTATAACTGATTAGCACTCTCGGGCTTAGAGTGCTAATTGGAGTATAAAATGCTGTTGCCGAGAGCAGAAACTATACTGAACCTGATAGTGTCAAAGTATATTGACCGGGCGGTGCCGGTTCCTTCCCAGAGTATTGCTCAAGAACCGATGCTGGGGGTGAGTCCGGCGACCATCCGCAATGAAATGGCACGCCTGGAAAACGAGGGGTATATCGTTCGCGCTCATCATTCCGCCGGCAGCGTGCCTTCCGATAAAGGCTACCGTTACCATGTGGAATCTCTGAAAGATGTTTCGCTTTCCGAATCAGAGCAGCGGTTGTTCAGCCATCTCTTTCATCAGGTTGAGCGTGATATGGAGAAATGGCTGAGCCTCGCGGCTACGCTACTCGCCCAGCAGGCCCAGAATATGGCTGTCGTTACCAGCCCGAGACCGTCGGGCTGCCGATTCAAGCATATGGAATTGCTGTCCTTACAAGACACCTTGGCGCTTATCGTTCTTGTCCTGCACGGAGCCAAGGTCAAGGAGCAGTTGCTCACCCTTGATGAGGCAATTTCACAATCAAGCCTGACCATAATATCCAATAAACTCAATGCGGCCTTTTCCGGACTGAGCCGAGAGCAAATCGCAGATAAAGAATTCGAGCTTTCCCCGGCTGAGGAACACATAAAGGACGTTTTAAGCCACATGATGCAGGACGAGGATGAACAGGAATATGAAGAGCCCCTTTTCGATGGCCTTCATTTCATGCTCAGCCAGCCCGAGTTCAGCCGCAGCGATAGAATGCGCGGCCTTATGGAACTGGTGGAAAAGCGCCGTCTTATCAAGACAATCATTCCCAGGGATCTGGAAAACCAGAAGGTGGTGGTTATCATCGGCAGGGAAAATGAGGATGAGACCTTCCACGACTACAGCATCGTAATCAGTAAATACGGCATTTCCAACGAGGCGGCGGGCACGGTAGGTGTCCTTGGACCTACCCGTATGCCCTATGCTCATACCATTCCCACGGTTAATTACCTGTCCGCAATATTGAGCGAGTTGATGTCTGGCCTCTACTGAAGCCGACGAATGTTTTCGTGACTAAAGTCACAGGCAAATCCCATAAGATAACGTAAGATAAATAATGATGTCATCGGAATCGGAAGAAAAGCAGAGAGCCAAAGCGATACCTGATATCGCCGAGAATGAGGATATAGAAAGCCTGAAGCAGGCGCTGGCTGAGGAGCAGGCAAAGGCGGAAGCAAACCTTGCCGGCTGGCAGCGGGCACAAGCCGATTTCAGCAACTTTAAAAAGCGCAGCGAGCAGGAGCGAGAGGACTTCACCCGATTTGCCAATGCCAGCCTCATGCTGGAACTTTTACCTCTACTTGACGACCTGGAGAGGGCGCTTGAACATGTTCCAGCCAAGCTGTCCGGCCTCGCCTGGGTGGACGGCATCAGCCTGATTTATCGCAAGTTCAGAGCCACCCTGGAGTCGCAGGGGCTCACCCAGATTGAAGCGCTGGGAAAACCTTTTGACCCCAGCCTTCATGAAGCGGTGAGGCAGGACAAAGGCGAGGAAGGAATCGTCATTGAGGAAATACGCAAGGGCTACCAGTTACACGATAAAGTAATACGCCCGACCATGGTAGTGGTGGGCAATGGAGAAGACACGGAGAAGGAGGCAGCGTAAATGGGCAGAGCTGTTGGCATTGATTTGGGAACGACCATGAGCGAAGTGGCGGTAATGCAGGGTGGTGAGCCGGTGGTCATTCCATCAGCCGAAGGAAGCAACCTTATACCGTCAGTAGTGGCGGTAAACAAGAACGGTGAACGATTGGTCGGACAGATAGCCAAGCGCCAGGCAATCGTCAATCCGGATAATACCGTTTACAGCATCAAGCGATTCATGGGGCGCAAATGGGGAGAGCCCGCCGGGCGTGAACTCCCCGTGGAAGAGGACGCCAAGCGCAAGACCTATAAGGTAACCAAGGGCAAGAATAACGAGATCCGGGTGGTGATGGGAGACAAGGAACACCGTCCCGAAGAGATTTCCGCCATGATTCTGCAGAAATTGAAGGCGGATGCCGAGGCTTATATCGGGGAGCAGGTCACCGATGCCGTCATCACCGTGCCCGCCTACTTCAATGATGCCCAGCGGCAGGCCACCAAGGATGCCGGCGCTATCGCCGGACTGAACGTGCTGCGCATCATCAACGAGCCCACGGCAGCGTCACTGGCCTACGGTCTAGACAAGAAAGGAGAGGAGTCCATTGCCGTCTATGACCTGGGCGGCGGCACCTTCGACATCTCCATTCTTGAGATCGGCGAGGGAACCTTCCAGGTGAAATCCACTGCCGGCGATACTCACCTCGGCGGTGATGACTTTGACCAGCGTATCATGGACTGGCTCGGCGATGAATTCAAGCGTGACCAGGGAATCGACCTCCGTCAGGACAAGATGGCTTTACAGCGCCTGAAGGAAGCCGCCGAGAGGGCGAAAACTGAGCTTTCCACCGTCCAGCAGACGGAAATAAACCTGCCCTTCATCACCGCTGACGCCAGCGGCCCGAAACACCTGAACTACACGCTGACACGGGCCAAGCTGGAGCAGCTGGTCATGGACCTGGTGGATAAGACCCTGGGTCCCTGCCAACAGGCGATGAAAGATGCCGGCAAGACAAATGAGCAAATCAACGAGGTCATCCTCGTCGGCGGGCAGACCAGAATGCCGCTGGTGCAGGAAAAGGTCAAGCAGTTTTTCAACAAGGAGCCCCACAAGGGCGTTAACCCGGACGAGGTGGTGGCCATCGGGGCGGCAATTCAGGCCGGCGTGCTCAAGGGCGAGGTGAAGGAAGTCCTGCTGCTCGATGTTACCCCGCTTACCCTGGGCATCGAGACACTGGGCGCGGTGGCCACATCTCTTATCCCGCGCAACACCACCATACCCACCTCCAAGAGCCAGATATTCAGCACCGCAGCGGACAACCAGCCAAGCGTGGAAATCCATGTCCTGCAGGGCGAACGGCCCATGGCCGCGGACAACCGCACGCTGGGTCGGTTTATTCTCGATGGCATACTGCCGGCGCCGCGTGGTCTGCCCCAGATTGAGGTCACCTTTGACATTGATGCCAACGGCATCTTGAACGTCAAGGCGATGGACAAGGGCACCGGCCGCGAGCAGAAGATAACCATCACCGCCTCCAGCGGCCTGAGCAAGGATGAGATAGACAAGATGCAGAAAGACGCGGAAGCGCACGCCGCGGAAGATAGCCAGCGACGTGAGGAAGTGGAAGCACGCAATATGGCCGATACACTGGCCTATACCGCCGAGAAGACCCTCCGCGACCATAAAGACAAGATACCTGCTGAACTGAATCAGGAGGTGGAGAATAAGGTTTCCGAGGTGCGCTCGGCGCTGCAGGGCTCTGATATTGAGGCCATCAAAAAGGCCAGTCAGGAATTAAATGAAGTTATGCAGAAGGTAGGCGCCGCGGTATACCAGCAGCAGCCTCCACCACCCGGCGGTGAGGCACCGCCGGAACAGGAAGGTGGCGGTGAAGGCGGCGGCGAGGGTGAAGGCACTGTGGAAGGCGAGTTCCGCGAGGTGTAATTTAAAGCTGCCATTGTCCCCCTCCCTCCTTACGGTTTCTTAAAGGGGGAGGGGGAATTTTATAACCGCCAATAGACACCCTCCGACTAAAACACTTCACCAGCACTTCCCTTTTTCTATTTCCGCTTTTAAAATAGAAGAGACTCTTTCGCGTCTAGGGGGGCGTAGTTTGACTCATCTGGATGAAATCCTGCCTAAAGTGACCAGGCCGGGGCGCTATACCGGCGGCGAGTGGAACAGCATCCGGAAAGACTGGGACAACACGCCGATAAAAATTGTTCTCAGCTACCCTGACACCTATGAAATCGGCATGTCCAACATCGCCCTGCCCATCCTCTACGAACTGTTCAACCGCCAGCCGGACGTGCTTGCCGAGCGGGTCTTCGCACCTTGGGCGGATATGGCCGCAGCGACGCGGGAAAAGGGCATACCCCTCTTCAGCCTTGAGTCCAGGCGCCCGCTCAAAGATTTTGACATTATCGGCTTCTCCCTCGGCTACGAGCTCACCTATACCAACGTGCTGAACATGCTGGACCTGGCGCAGATACCGGTCCAAGCCAGAGAGAGGAATGAGCGCCATCCGCTGGTCATCGCCGGGGGCAGCTGCGTTTTAAATCCGGAGCCGATGGCGGATTTCATTGACCTTTTTGTTATCGGCGACGGGGAAGAGGTCGCTCTAGAACTTCTGGACAGCTACCGAGAATGGAAGAAGGCGGGCGGCACCGGCAAAGGCGATTTCCTGCGGCAGGCGGCGAAGATTCCGGGTATCTATGTCCCCGGCCTGTATCATGCCGAATACCAGGCCGACGGCTGCCTGAAGAGCCTCACGCCATCAGTGCCAGAGGCAAAGCCACACATCCGGCGACGCATCGTTACCAAGCTGCCGCCACCGGCGACCAATCAGGTTGTGCCTTATATAGAGGTCGTGCACGACCGCGGCGCCATAGAGATACAGCGGGGGTGCAGTCGTGGCTGCCGCTTCTGCCAGGCGGGCGTTATCTACCGGCCGGTGCGGGAACGCCCGGTAGCGGAGGTGCTAAAGGCCGCCAACGAAATAATCAGTCACTGCGGCTACGATGAAATTTCCCTGGTCTCACTGAGCACCAGCGACTACGCCAGCATTGACCCGCTGGTCAAAAACCTGGCCGCCCAATACCCCAACCTTGCCCTGTCGCTGCCCAGCCTGCGCGTCAGCCCTTTCTCCGTGCGTTTGATGGGCACTCTCCCCGACCGCAGCAAGACGGGGCTGACCTTTGCCCCTGAGGCCGGCAGCGAGCGCCTGCGCCGGGTCATAAATAAAAATACTCCGGAAGATGAGCTTCTGGAAACAGCGACGATAGCCTTTGAGCGGGGCTGGACGGGCCTGAAGCTGTACTTCATGCTTGGCCTGCCCACCGAAACAGATGAGGATGTCACCGAGATTGTCCGTCTGGTGGCCGAAATTCGCTCGCTGGGAAAGCAGACCAGTGGCCGGATGCCAAACCTCCGGGTCAGCGCCGCCACCTTTGTCCCCAAGCCGCATACGCCGTTCCAGTGGGTTGGGCAGGAGGACGAGAACCAGATACGCGCCCGGCACGAAATATTAAGGCAGGGTTTACGACGACTTGGCGTAAA
Source organism: uncultured Dehalococcoidaceae bacterium (assembly GCA_964493435.1). GTDB lineage: Bacteria > Chloroflexota > Dehalococcoidia > Dehalococcoidales > RBG-16-60-22 > E44-bin89. Next base: position 6,372 of record CAZBMB010000011.1, read on the forward strand.
ACTATCCTGGCAGGAGCCGAGGGCGAGCCTTCTGGAAGCAGTGCTTTCACGCGGCGACCGACGCCTGGGCGCAGCGATATACCATGCCTGGAAATCCGGCGCCACCTTTGACGCCTGGAATGAAAAATTCAACTACGAAAACTGGCAGAGCGCCTTCACCGAGAGCGGGCTTGAGCCTGATTTCTACGCGCACCGCCAGCGCGACATGGCAGAACTGCTGCCCTGGGCACATATTGACCCTGGTGTATCAACCGCCTTTTTGAAAAAGGAATACCGCGCGGCGGTAAAGGGCCAAGGGACACCCGATTGCCGCTATGACAGCTGCAATGTCTGCGGGCTGCAGCGCTGGCATGGGGACTGTCAGCAAAAAACAAAGGCTAGAAGCTAGGAACTATACCACCATCAGCCAGAAGGGTGTGTCCGGTAACGTAGCCGGCTACATCTGATGCCAGAAAGAGAGCGACTTTGGCGATTTCGTCCACCGTGCACCAGCGGTCCATGGATATTGTATCCGTAATCACTTTGCTGCGCTTTGGGTCACCCCATAACGGTTCGGTGAGTTCGGTCTTGACCCAGCCTGGAGCAATAGCGTTCACTCTTATATTATAGCTGGCGAATTCGTAGGCAAGCACGCTGGTAAGCATAATCACGCCCGCCTTGGAAACATTGTAGCTGACTCTTCCTGGCGACGCCACGATGCCCCGATATGACGCGATATTGATAATATTGCCCCGCTTCTGCTCCATCATGACCTTGCCCGCGGCCCGTGAGCAGAGAAAGGCGCCTTTGAGATTGGTATCTAGAACCTTGTCCCAGTCCTCTTCGCTGTGCTCAACAACCGTCGCCCTGATAATGGTGCCAGCGTTATTAACCAGAATGTCGACAGCGCCGAATTCATCCTTTGTCTTCTTCACCAGGTTATCTATATCGGCGCTCTTGGTGACATCAGCGGTGACTGCCAATGAACGCCTGCCGAGCCCCTTCACCTCTTCTGCCGCCAGCCCCAGTTTCCCGTCCAGATTACGACTGCAAACCACCACATCCGCTCCCGCTTCGGCAAACATGAGGGCAATTCCTTTGCCTATGCCGCGAGAACTCCCGGTAACAATAGCCACCTTGCCAGCCAGGGAAATGCTAGGGGTGCTCATTTCTTGCCCTCCTTTTTAGCTTCAGGGCTGCCCTTTTTCTTTTCTGCTACCGCTTTGCTTTTTCCCTTTTTCGCTTTGCCCTTTTTTCCTTCCACCTTGACGCTGCCGATTTCCTTCTCCCCGCCAAAAGCGGCCACCGCCACCACCTCATCACCTTCCTCCAGTTTCATCAGCCTGACTCCCAGGGTGCTCCTTCCCTGAAGGGTAATGCCCTGCCGCGGGTCTTTTTCCTTTACCGGCGTGCGGGTGACAATACCGTTGGCCGATATAATCATCACCTGGTCCTTAAAGTTCACTACTTTAGCGGCTGCGATTTCCCCGGTTTTCTCGGCGACCTTAAATGTCCTGACGCCGCTGCCGGCACGGTGCTGTCGCGGATACTGGTTAAGAGCCGACAGTTTACCGAAACCCCCGCTGGTCACCACCAGCAGGTAGGCGTCCGCATCAACACGGTCCATGCTGACAACGCGGTCGCCGGAGACAAGCCGAATAGCACGCACGCCACCGCTGACCCGGGAGCTTGCCCGCAGACTCGACACCCGAAACTTGATGGACTGACCTTTCCGCGTGACCAGGCTAACGTCGTCATTATCCCCGGCCAGGCAGGCATCTACCAGTTCATCACCTTCGGCCAGGTCCATGGCAATCAGGCCGCTGCTACGCACCGCGGCAAATCTGTCCACCGCCGTCTTCTTTATTTCCCCTTCGGCCGTGGCCAGCAGCAGGAAGGTCTCCGATGAAAAATCGGTCACCGCCACCAGCGCCGTCACCATTTCCCCCTCAATAACAGGAAAAAGATTGACCACGGCGGTACCCCGCCCTATGCGGGAGCTGTCCACCGGGATTTCATGGCACTTCAGGCTGTAGACCTTGCCCCGGTTGGTGAAGAAGAAAATAACATCGTGGGTATCGGCCACGGTGAGCAGTCGCACCGGGTCGCCCTCTCTGGTCACGACCCCGATTATGCCCTTGCCGCCGCGGTGTTGCGGAGTATAAAGGCGAGCCGGAACCCGCTTAACATAGCCACGATTGCTCAGCGTCACCACCATCCTCTGGTGCGGGATGAGGTCTTCCACGCGGAACTGCACTTCCCCATCTTCCACGATTTCGGTTCGCCGCTCGTCTCCGTACTTCGTCTTCAGGTCGCTGACCTCCTCCTTGACCAGCATGAGCATACGGCGCGGGTTGGCGAGGAGGTCTTCCAGATAGGAGATTGTCTTCAGCACCTCAGTATATTCATCAAGTATCTTCTTCCGTTCCAGATTGGCCAGACGGCGCAGCTGCATATCAAGGATGGCTTGTGCCTGTATCTGGGTCAGACCGAAGTTATTCATCAGAGCCTGTCGAGCCGCCTCCGCGGTCTCCGATTTGCGTATGGTGCTGATAATCGCGTCAATCTGGTCAAGGGCGATTTTCAGCCCCTCCAGAATGTGCGCCCTGGCTCTGGCCTCTTTCAGCTCGAACTTGGACCGCCGGGTGATAACCCCGTGGCGAAAATCGATATAGCTCTGGAGCGCCTGTTTCAGGCTGATAACACGGGGCTGCCCGTCGACGAGCGCCACCATATTGGCGAAGAAGGAGGACTGCATGGCAGTATATTTGTACAGGTTATTGCGCACCTGCTCCGGGAATGCCTCTTTTCGCAGCTCGATGACAATGCGCATGCCGTGACGGTCAGATTCGTCACGCAGGTCACTGATGCCGCTGATTTTCTTTTCCTTGACCAACTCGGCAATCGTTTCCATCAGGTCAGCCTTGTTGGTCTGGTAAGGGAGCTCGGTAATTACTATCTGGCTGCGCCCGGTCCGGGCGATGTCCTCAATGCGCGCCCGGGCCTGAACCACAATCTTGCCATGCCCGGTAGCATATGCGCTCTTGATGCCGTCAATGCCCCGGATGATGCCGGCGGTGGGAAAGTCAGGCCCTTTGACGTACTGAGTTAACTCTTCAATGGTGGCACTGGGGTTGTCGATGAGGTAAGAGACGGCATCGCAGACCTCGTTCAGGTTATGAGGCGGGATATTGGTCGCCATGCCGACGGCAATTCCGGAGCTCCCGTTGAGCAACAGGTTGGGCAGGCGCGTGGGCAGCACCTTGGGCTCATTGAGGCTGTCATCAAAGTTAGGCATGAAATCGACAGTCTCTTTCTCAATGTCAACCAGCATCTCGCTGGCAATGCGGGCCAGCCTGGCTTCGGTGTAGCGCATGGCCGCAGGGGGATCGTTGTCCACGCTGCCGAAGTTGCCCTGTCCATCCACCAGCGGATAGCGCATGGAGAAGTCCTGCGCCATGCGCACCATGGCATCATAGACCGAGGTATCCCCATGGGGGTGATATTTACCCAGAACTTCTCCGACAATGCGGGCGCTTTTCCGGTGGGCACGGTCATAGGTCAGGCTCATATCATTCATGGCGTAGAGAATGCGCCGGTGCACCGGTTTCAACCCATCGCGCACGTCCGGCAGAGCCCGGGACACGATTACGCTCATCGCGTAATCAAGATATGAGCTCTGCATCTCCCCTTCTATTGATACCGGCTTCACCGTTCCAATTGCCATATCCTATTGCTCCTTATTCTTCTTCACTGATAGATTCGTCGCTCGCGTCTGCCGCCTCTTCCGGCAATACTTCTATTTCATCGCCGCCGATGATAGTATATCCCGGTTCTTCAGGCAGTATTTCTTCAATTTCCGACTCCAGCTTGAAGACCCTCTCGTCAATATAGGGGCGGAGCTCTTCCGCTCCCTTTGAGGGAAATGACAGCTTGCCTATCTGACTCGGGTCCTGATAGGTCTCGCGGATGATGACGGTCATGGATTCTTCAGTGGAGCTCACCACTGCCGCTGAATATTTGTTACCGCCTTCCATCAATTTGATGAGGCGCTGCCCGTGTCTCGGCTCAACATGCCCCACGTACTGTCCGAACTCATCCTCAATAATCAGGCGGGTGCCGTCTACCTTAAGAAACGCCTCATCGCCGGCGACGAGGCGAGCGCGAACCTGCGTCGGCGCCAGGTGATAGAGGTTGACCACCCCGGCTTTGCCTATCTCCTCAATGAACCGGTTCGGTTCAACCTTCCGTGCCGCGCTCTCGGCGGTGAACTTCGCCTCACCAAGGTAGTTCAGCCGCTGCAGGTTCTTTTTGGCGATGGTGTTGAAAGGGTCAAGGTCCACCGTCCGCTGATAGGCCTCCTTTGCCTGCCGGTAGTCACCCAGTTCCATATGAGCACGACCCAAGCGATTGTGGGCATCAACATCATTAGGGAAGTCCTCCAGGATTGCCTTATTGGCGGCAATCGCCTCCTTCCAGCGTCCCTGCATGGCCAGGTCAATTGCCTGTTTGGTGCGCTGTCGTTTCAGGCTGGCCAGTCTCTCTTCCTGATACGTCATCAAATCCCCTAAAAGAGAAGCACGATTATAAGCATTATATTCTACATTAAACACCATAACTGCACAAGAGGATTTTGAACCTGTTTGACGAATGACTTTCATAATATATAAAATAAAAATGTATAGTTATTTTTAGGCAGGAGTTTTATGATGCAGGACAAGGTTACCGAGATACTGGACCAGATTCGCCCCGCTCTACAGAGGGACGGCGGCGATGTGGAGCTGGTGGAGGTCAATGACGGCACGGTGAAGGTCAAGCTGACCGGTGCCTGTGCCGGCTGCCCGATGTCCACTATGACGCTCAAGATGGGGATTGAAAAAATCCTGAAAGAGCAGATACCGGAAGTTAAAGAAGTAGTGGCCGCCTAGCACCAAGAGGCGGCCGTCTACTCTTCCTCAATCTCAAACGCCCGATGCAGGGCACGCACCGCTGCCTGTACCTCGGCAGCATTGATGATACACGTTATCCGTATTTCTGAAGTCGTAATCAGCTGGATATTGATTTTATTCTCACTCAGAGTGCTGAACATGCGGGCCGCGAAGCCGGGAGTATTCTGCATCCCGGTGCCGATGATGCTCACCGCGCCAAGTGTACCATCGCTGGCGCATTCCCAGGCGTCGATTTGGGATGCGATGGGCTTGACCACCTCCATCGCCCGGGCAAGGTCGCTCTTGGCCACGGTGAAGGTCAGGTCGGTGATGCCCTGAATGCTGGCATTCTGTACAATGGTATCAACGTTGATGCCCGCCTTGGCGAGCGGATTGAAGATGCCGGCTGCGATTCCGGGGCGGTCAGGTACGCCCACCACGGTTATCTTGCCCACATTGAGGTCATGGGCAATGCTTCTTACCTTGTTCCGAACTTCCATTGATACCCCTCCGTGTATTAAAGTCCCCGGATTTTCGTTAAAGCTGGAAGCGACCAAGATGGGGATGTGGAACAGCTCGCCAAGCTCCACCGCCCTCGGGTGCAGCACCTTCGCGCCATAAGTCGCCAGCTCCAGCATTTCCTCATAGTGTATCTCCTCAAGACACTGCGCTTCCGGAACCAGGCGCGGGTCAGCGCTGTATACTCCGTCAACATCAGTGTATATCTGGCACGCTTCCGCCCCCAGGCTGGCCGCTAGGGCTACGGCCGTCGTGTCCGAGCCACCCCGCCCCAGCGTGGTGATGTCCAGGTCCTCGGTGATGCCCTGAAAGCCGGCTACGATGACGATATTCCCCTTCTCAAGCTCCCTGAGCACCCGCTTGGGCTCAATCTGCAGGATGCGCGCCCGGCTGTAAGCAGAATCGGTGCGAATTCCCGCCTGCGCCCCGGTTAGGCTGATAGCCGGATAACCCGTGCTGTGCAGCGCCATGGCCAGCAGGGTGCTGGAAACAACTTCACCGGTGGAGAGCAGGACATCAAGTTCACGATTGTCCGGCTTCTCCGAGAGCTGATAGGCCAGCTGGAGCAGCTCGTCAGTGGTGTCCCCCATAGCCGAGGCGACGACCACCACCTGGTTGCCCTGATCTTTGGTTTTGGCGACGCGCTGCGCCACTTTCTTGATGCGCTCAGCACTGGCCAGCGACGTGCCGCCATATTTCTGCACGATTAAAGACATCTAGCTATCTGCCTTTTGAATGAATCTTGCCATTATTTTATAACCTTTTTCCAGGGAAAGGCCAGTTCTCGCCGCTTCCGCCTCGGCGAAGGCGGCGGCGCCGTTAGGCGCCACCCCTTTTCCCCAGATGAGGAAGGGCACCGGGTCATGGGTGTGGGTCCGCACCTCTATCGGGGTGGGGTGGTCGGGCATAATCAAAAGGCGGATATCGCCCGGATATGAGCGCAACCGGCTGACCACCTCGCCGTCTATCCTCTGAATGGCCTCAATCTTGGCATCTATGGCGCGGTCATGTGCCGCCTCGTCCGGCGCTTCAATGTGTATCACCACCAGGTCATATGCGGCCAGCGCCGCCAGGGCGCCATTCACCTGAGCGGAATAGTCGTTTTCTAAATTATCTGTCACCCCGGGTATCTCCAGCACCTCCATCCCGGCAAGCTGCGCCAGCCCGTTGAGCAAATCAACGCCTGAGGTCATGGCGGCTTTAAAACCGTACCTGCTTTCAAACGACGGCATATCCGGCAGCCGGCTGCTCCCCCAGAAAAGCCATATCTGGGTGGCCGGTATGGCGCCACTGGCTATCCGTTCCCGGTTCACCGGGTGTTCCCTGAGCACGGCTTCAGAGCGTGCCATCAGGTCGTGCAGTACCTCGCTCCCCTTTCCGTGGGGCAGGAATTCCGCGATTTCTTTATCCGGAATATCGTGCGGCGGGGTGCACTCGGCCTGGAGTGTTTCCTCGTGCCCTTTGATTTTACAGATATGCCGATAACTAACGCCGGGATAAAACCGGACATTATCATTGCCCAGGGTCCTGTTCAGGGCGTCAATCAGGGCATTGGCTTCCTCAGTGCCGATGTAGCCGGAGCTGTAGCTCCACATCCGGCCATCCTTAACCGCCACCAGATTGCAGCGGAAAACGACCTCCCCATCGCCGATGGGAATGCCCATGCTCCTCGCTTCAATGCCCGCCCGGCCCTTATAATAAACTTTCGGGTCATAGCCCAGCACCGACAGGCAGGCGCAGGCACTGCTCGCCTCCATCCCCGGCGGCACGGTGCGGGCCAGCCCCACGATGCCTTCCCTAGCCAGTGCGTCCAGATTGGGCGTGTTTGCCAGCTCCAGAGAGGTCCTGCCACCGCGCTCGGTGATGGGGTAACCGGAGGCGCCGTCCATGATTAAGATAACGTATTTCATAAAATTACAATTCTCAAATAGAATATCATTTTTCAACATAGGCTACGGTAATAGTAATTTTCATATCATCCACTAAACCTTCATTCTCTAGTCTTTTACAAAGCTTTGGAAAATCAACAACAACTAATGGCTTACCTCTTTCCAATTTATAATCAAGACCACTATAATCAAAGGTTGAATAATATTCAGGGCGAACTTCGCCGTTAATAATTTTTGAATACCGAATATTTACTATAATATCTTCCGGACTAAGCGGTTCACTTTCTAAACTATAGCGAAATTGCTGTAGCTTCCTAATATCTCCAAGTGACTTAATGTCAGTCTGCTCACGCCATCTTTTAGATACAATTGGCTGTTTATTATATTTTGATATTATGGTAAATTCGGGGGTGTAATAAATCTTTACGGGCTCGCTTTCTGCTATTCCTCTCAGGTATACTTTATCATCTTCTTCGAACGTTTTTTGCTGTTCTTCTTCTAGCAGGTTAATACCAAAAGCTCCGTCAATGACAATTCCAGATGGCCTAGCTATCTCAGTTAATCTAGAGGCTAAATTCAATAGACGGCCTGAATAGTCAATTACCCTTTCTCCGGAAACTAAGCAACAAGCACTTCCACGTGCTACGCCTATGCCAAGTGAACCGGGTACTTTAAAATTAATTGATGGGTCATCATCAAAAAGCGTGGTAAATTCAGAATGACATTTAACGCAGCTTTCAATAACTATCTGAGATGTTTTCTGCAAATCTTTATCTTCCCATGGGACAGTTAAAAGGAGCCCATCACCTGTAGATTTATAGAATGACGCGAAAGGGAAATAGGAATCAATTATTTTTATATAGACTTTACGTATAAACGCTGCCACATCGACAGAATCACTTTGCTGGCTAAATCTAGAGAAGTCTCTAATATCAATGAACACTGCTATTATACGTTGCGATACTCCTGTTGCATCTTCCAACGCTCCTCTAAATATCCTATGCATTCCACACCTCCCATTTAGACTTGCTGATTAAGATTAGGTAAGCGTATAATTAGTGCTGGCGGGGCGTAGCGCAGCCCGGTTAGCGCGCAGCGTTCGGGACGCTGAGGTCGGAGGTTCAAATCCTCTCGCCCCGACCATCTCTTACTCATTTTCAACTTCTCTCTTGGCCTCTTCCCACAGTACATTTTGTTCCTCAAAGGATAGGTCCGCCAGACTCACGCCGCGCTGGCGGCAGACCTCTTCCATATGAGAAAAGCGCTTGAAAAAGCGGCGGTTGGCCTCCCGCAGCGCCGACTCAGAGTCTATTCCCAGCCAGCGCGCGATGTTGACCAGCGTGAAAAGCAGGTCGCCAAATTCGTGCTCCTTTTCCGTCCCGTTTTCGGCCTGTTTCAATTCACGGACTTCCTCAGCCAGCTTATCAATGATGCCCTCAATGTTCTCCCAGTCAAAGCCGGTTCTGGCGGCCCTGTCCTGCACCTCCTGGCTGTAGCTCAGGGCCGGCAACTTTTGGGGGACATTTTCCAGCAGTGAGGCGCCTTCCCCCTTTTCCTTTTTCTTCAGCGCTTCCCAGTTGACCAGCGCTTCGCCGGCGTCCTTCACCTTCACCGACCCGAAGACATGGGGGTGGCGATTCAAAAGTTTCCTGTTTATCTTCTGGAGCACGTCCCGCATCTGGAATTCGCCCGCTTCTGAAGCTATCTGCGCATGAAAAACGATCTGCATCAGCAGGTCGCCCAGTTCTTCTGAAAGCCTCTGGCTATCCCTCTCATCAAGCGCGTCAAGAACCTCGTAACATTCCTCCAGCAACGCTTCCCGCAGCGATTCATGGGTCTGCTCCCGGTCCCAGGGACAGCCCCCCACGCCACGCAGTCGGGCAAAGATTGCCACCAGCGTCTCAAATTTATCAAGGTTTTCCGGCGAATCCAAATTCTCCTCCTTTGCCTAGTCGGGCAGTACCGCCCCGATTAGCTGCCGCTGCCCTCTGAGAAAGTCAACCGCGGGCATAGCCCGCTTTCCCTGAAGCTGTACTCGAATGATGCTAAGTATGCCGTCTCCGGTGCTGACACCAAAGGCAGCCTCATCCTGCCCCGGCACCACCTCCCCCACCTTTTTGCCACCGCCCCCGCGCCGGGCAACAGCCTCAATAATTTCCAGTCGCCTGCCGCCCCAGCTGGTATATGCTCCCGGCCAGGGCTGGTAGGCACGGACGCGCCGCCAGATGTCACCTGCCGGAAGCTGCCAGTCAATTTCGCCCGCCTCTTTTTTAATCGCCGCGGTATAGGTGGCTTCAGCGTCGTTCTGGGGCTGCGGTGTAATTTCACCTGCAGTCCAGCGCGGCAGCACGCCGTGAAGCATCTGTGCCGCCATATGAGAGAGCTTGACGGACAGCGTGCCCGTCGTATCCTGAGGCAATATCATCATCCTCTCCTGCGCGATGATTGGCCCGGTATCCAAGCCGCTGTCCATAAGCATGATGGTAATCCCGGTGACCTCCTCCCCAGCCAGTATCGCTGCCGCCACCGGTGCGGCGCCTCTATATCTGGGCAGCAGCGAGGAGTGAATATTCAGGCACCCGAAGCGGGGCATGTCCAGGACCGGACGGGGTAATATCTGCCCGAAGGCTGCCACAATAATGATATCCGGCTGGAAAAGAGCCATCTGTTCCGCGGCGGCCCTATCCTTTAAATCATCCGGCTGCACTGCTGGCAGGCCCCGGCTGAGCGCCGCCATCTTCACCGGAGACATTTTTAGGGCACGCCCTCTCCCCTCTGGTTTATCAGGCTGGGTATAAACTGCCACTACCGAGTAGTGCTCCTGGACCAACCTCTCCAGCATGGGGACGGCGAATTCAGGGGTACCCATGAAAACCACTCTCATCGGGTAAAATTGTAACATTGTTAATTTTTTACAACAACTTTATATTTTGTATTTATCGCTGCAAAATCGGGTAAAAAACGGAGTATGAAGAACTTGGTAAGGCTTGAAATGGTGTAAAAATGCCCAGCGATTACCACCATACACCTTGCCAGAGAAGAGGTTCGGTAGTATTCTTGTAATCGTTTGATTTTATATTATAAGTCTTTTCTCAGCCAGTAACTACCCCGAACAAATCTCTGTTATCAATTACCGCAAGGGGTGTTTTTTTGCCTGAAAGAGGAGGCGCTGAATCCAGTAGAGGCGGATTTTGAAGATATATAAAAAATTTATTCGTTGTTTTTAATTGATGGAAACTAGGTCAGCACGAGAGATTTGGGACGCGGCCCTGGGTGAACTGCAGATCCAGGTCAGCAAGTCAAATTATCGAACTTGGCTGGAAAAGACGGTGGGACTGGATTACCAGAACAACCAGTTTGTCGTCAGCGTGCCCAATACTTTCATTGCTGAATATTTGGAACGAAACCAGCGTTCTCTGATTGAAAAGACGCTCATTCGCCTGACTACCTCCCCAGATATCCAGATTTCCTTTCAGGTTAACGGCAAATATAAAAACCCTTCTAATGGACACTCGGCAACCCCGCCTATTTTTGAATCATTAACGCCAGGTTCGGGGCAGTTTAACCCGAAGTACGATTTTGACAGCTTCATTGTCGGCAACGGTAACCGGCTCGCCCACGCCGCAGCTCAGGGCGTTGCCATGAACCCGGGCAAAATATACAATCCGCTCTATATCTACGGGGGCGTGGGTCTGGGCAAAACGCATCTACTGCATGCCATCGGACAGGTAGCACAGTCCAGACAGATTCCTGTCATATGCATCAGCGCCGAGCAGTTTACCAATGAATTTGTCAGCGCCGTTCGCCAGAAAAAAGTGGAAGATTTCCAATTTAAATTTCGCAATGCCGGGATATTTCTTATTGACGACATCCATTTCATCGGCGGCAAAAAGCAGACCGAAGAGAGTTTTTTCCATACCTTTAACTCCCTGCACAACGCCAACCGGCAGATTGTCCTCACCAGTGACCGGCCACCTAAAGCTATTCCGCTACTGGACAAAAGACTGCGGTCTCGCTTTGAGTGGGGGTTAGTGGCTGACATTCAGCCACCCGATGTGCCAACAATCAGGGCCATTTTGAAGGCAAAAGCCCGGCAGAAGGAAATTAATATTGCCAATGATGTACTGGAATTCTTGGCCAATCAAGTTCCGCAAAATGTAAGGGAGCTGGAAGGACTGCTTAACCGGGTGATTGCTTTCGCCAGGTTATTCAATTCACCGCCAGTACTTGATCTGGCAAAACAAGCTGTGGTGTCTATCGGCAGCAATGAGAGCACAGGAGTCCCAACCGGGCACAATCCGGTGATATCTGCGGTTGCCAGCAGCTTCAATATGAAGCCGGAAGACCTTACCTGTGGCAGGAGAGATAAAGAAACGTCTCTCGCGAGACGTTTCGCCATGTATCTTCTTCGCCAGGAGACAGGCTATTCGCTGGCCCAGATAGGTGCCATGCTTGGCAACAGGGAGCCGTCATCCGTAACCAATGCCTGTAAAAAATTCAATGCCGAACTGGCCGGTAACAAATCAATAAGGCGCCGGCTTACCGAAATAAAAAAATCAATAAACCCTCAGCAAAAAAGCAAGTAAAAATATATTCCGGAAATACTTACGGCCAACCGGCAGAGGTATATCTCTTTTCATTTTATTCCTTTCCTTTGATATACTTTGGGCAAATTTTCAATAACTTTTCATTTCATTCTAACCAAAGGTGAGAATAATTCAGGGAAATTACACAAATTTTAAAAGGTATACTAGTATAATTATTAAATACTTACTTTATAGGTTAGTATGGTATTAAATAATACTTATAGGTAACTTTCAAATTTATAAAATGATTGACAAGACGGAAATACTGGTAAAAGCTGGCGATGGTGGCGACGGAGCAATAAGCTTCCGGCGGGAGAAGTTCATCCCCTATGGTGGTCCGGATGGTGGTGACGGAGGTAATGGAGGTAATGTGATTATCAGCGCCGAGTCGTCAATAGCCAGTCTGAGAAGATTTCGGTACCGAAAGCTCTACCGTGCTGGTGATGGTAAACATGGCGGCGGGCAGAAAAAGCATGGCCGGAGTGGCAGCGATTTGATACTGCCGGTGCCACCGGGAACGGTGGTAACAAATAAAACAACCCTGCCCGATAACGAGCCGATGGCAGACCTGAGAGAGGCTGGCGAACAGTTAATTGTTGCCCATGGTGGGAAAGGTGGCAAGGGCAACGCCCGTTTTGCTTCCTCCACACAACAAACCCCACGCATAGCGCAGCGTGGCGAAACTGGTGAGGAGCGAGCCATAATTCTTGAACTGAGGCTCATTGCTGACGCTGGCATCATCGGCTATCCCAATGCCGGCAAGTCAACCCTGCTGGCCAAGGCCACCGCCGCCCGACCCAAAATCGCCAGCTATCCGTTCACCACCATAGAGCCGGTCCTGGGCGCAGTTGAGGTCGGGAGTCATAACATCGTCCTGGCAGAAATACCGGGATTGATTGAAGATGCTCACCTGGGACGTGGCCTTGGGCACGAGTTTCTCCGGCATATTCTGCGCACCAAAATGCTGCTCCACCTCATTGATGGCAGCCGCGAATCGCCGGTTGAAGACATGGTAAAGGTGAATAACGAGCTCGTCCTTTATGATTCGGCGCTGGTGCAAAAACCGCAGCTTGTGGCGGTAAATAAAATTGATTTGCCAGCGGTGGAAAAAAGGCGAAAAGAGATAGAGGCATCATTTCGCCAGGCAGGAATCGGGGTATTTTTTATATCGGCGGAGAAAGGGCAGGGCGTGGAAGAGTTAATGGCTGCTCTGGGTGAGAAGCTGGGCCAGATGGATAAAAGCCGTGCAGATGACAAAGATATGCCGAGGAAAATATTCCGTCCCGAACCCAGAGACAGGGGGCCAAGAGTAAGGAAGGAAAACGGAGCTTTTATCATCCAGGTTCCGGAGCTGGAACGCATCACGGCGATGAGAGGAGTTACCGAGGGTGAGTTACGCGCCCAGCTCAAGCACCAGCTTTCCAGGGCCGGCGTCGCCAGGGAGCTGGAAAAGGCGGGCATAAAACCCGGCGACAGGATAAAGTGCGGCACTCTGGAGTGGAAGTGGGAATCCAATGAATATAGGTATTCTGGGGGGCACCTTTGACCCGGTGCACAACGGTCATCTTATCTTGGCCGATGTAGCTCAGGAACAACTCAACCTGAGCGTGATACTTTTCATCCCGGCTGGTCAGCCTTGGCTTAAAACAGAGCGAATCATCACGCCGGCCGAACACCGACTGCAGATGCTGAGGCTGGCGCTGGAAGATAAAGCGGATTTCAGAATCGAAGAAATAGAAATCAAGCGTTCTGGCCCAACTTATTCCATTGACACCATTACCGAGTTGAAAAAAGACCTCAATACTGAAGATGAACTGTTCTTTATACTGGGGCAGGACATCCTGATGCAGCTCCCGCAATGGCGTGAGGCGCCAGACCTGGTCCAGCTCTGTTATATGGTGGCGGCACCGCGACCCGGCGTGAAAAAACCGGATTTGAAGGCGCTGGAGGTGGAAATCCCGGGCATAACGCAGCGGGTGATGCTGATGAAGGAGCCGCGAGTTGATATCAGCGCTTCGGATATCAGGGAACGCGTGGCCAGAGGTCTCTCCGTGCGTCACCTTGTCCCCGAGCCGGTCAACCGCTACATCAAAGAGCACGGGCTGTATGTTTCCTGAATGTCAGGGTTCAAGACTGGACAATTCAGAGGCTTTTACCTAGAATTGAATAGTTTGACTATTTATTAACCTTTACCGGTAAAGAAAGGAGTCGTTCTGATGACTGATATATCTCTTCTGGCACAGGCGATTGACCGTGGTGACCTTGAGAAGACCGTAGAACTGACCAAAGCCGCGGCCGATAGCGGCGCAAATCCGCAGGATATCATCGCCAAGGGACTGCAGGCTGGTATGGCCGCAGTGGGCGAGAAGTTTTCCAGCGGCGAGTACTTTCTGCCTGATATGCTCATGGCGGCGCGGGCGATGAAGGCCGCCCTGGAAGTGTTGAAGCCGGCGCTGGAGAAGACCGGTATGCCAACTATCGGGAAGGTGGTCATCGGCACCGTGGAGGGCGACATGCATGACATCGGCAAGAACGTGGTCGCCACCTTCCTCAGCGGCAACGGCTTTGAGGTCTTTGACCTCGGGCTAAACGTCTCGGTGCAGAAATTCATCGACGCGGTGAAGGAGAACAAGCCGGATATCCTGGGCATGTCGGCGCTGCTGACCACGACCATGCCGGTGTTCGGCAAGGTTATCAAGGCGCTGGAGGAGGGGGGATTGCGTTCCAGCGTGAAGGTAGTCGTCGGTGGAGCACCGGTAACGCAGGACTATGCCAACTACATTGGCGCCGATGGCTATGCCCATGACGGTGGCCGGGCGGTGCCGGCGTGTCGTCAGCTCCTGGGCAAGTAACTTATAAGAGGCACACAACTGATGGCAATGACGCACAAGCAGCAGATACTGGCGGCGGCGCGGGGGGAAAAGCTGGATAAGCTGCCCTTCGGGGCGCGCATTGACGTCTGGTATAACTACCACTCCGCCCATGGTACTCTCCCCGATAAATATAAAGGGCGGAGCCAGACAGCTATTCTGCGCGACCAGGGTGCCGGCACTCAGGTGCGCTTCTTTGCCGTAACCAGGGAAGAATACCGTGACATGGAAGTGGTGGAAACAAACGACCCGCCCTACATCACCAC
This sequence comes from uncultured Dehalococcoidaceae bacterium, assembly GCA_964493435.1. Lineage (GTDB taxonomy): Bacteria > Chloroflexota > Dehalococcoidia > Dehalococcoidales > RBG-16-60-22 > E44-bin89. The sequence continues at coordinate 21,409 of CAZBMB010000011.1, forward strand.
GGAGTACCGGACGCCCGTTGGCAACGTGGCCAAGAAGGAGGTCTTTGACACTTCAGAAGGGCCCTGGATTAAATATGAGATGGAGAAGCTCTTCAAGAGCGAAAAGGATTACCCGGTCATTAAATATGTCATGGAACACACCGAGGCGGTGGAGAACTTTGAGGCGTATAACAAATTGCGGGAGGAAGTCGGCGAGGACGGCATGGTGATGACCGCCGCCGGTGGGCTCTGGTCGCCGGTGCAGCGCGTCATGCGTGAAATCATTGGCTATGAGCTGTTCTTCTATGAGCTGGCTGACCGCCCGGCGCGGGTGGAGGAGATGATTGAGGCGGTGAAAGACCTGGAGAGAAGGAAGCTGCAGGTGGGGATAGAGTGCAACCTGGAAGTCTTCAATATCTGCGCTAACTGGAGCGATGACATTCAGACGCCGGTTTTTCGTAAATACTTCGTCCCCTGGTTTCAGGAGGTAAGCGAGTTCCTGCATGCCCGCGGGCGCCTGGTCATGGCCCATACCGACGGCGAGATGCGGCGCCTGAACCATATGTTTCGGGAGACCGGCATTGACATCGCCGAGGCAATCACCCCCGCCCCGCAGACCCTGGTCAGCATGAAGGAATTTCGTGAGCAGCTGGGCGACGGGGCGACTATCTGGGGTGGGATACCGTCCATCCTGTTCGAGCCGATGTACAGCGACGATGACTTTGATAACTATATTATAAATATGTTCAAGGAGATGGCGCCGGGCTACCGGTTCATCGTGGGGATGGGAGATAACGTACCCTTTGACGGCGATATCAATCGCGTGGGCAGGGTGGTGGAACTCATCGATAAATACGGTCGGCTGCCGATTCAGGTATAAGCACGGGGGTTCGGGTTATTGATGGCAATGACGCATAAGCAGCAGATACTGGCGGCGGCGCGGGGGGAAAAGCTGGCTAAATTGCCTTTCGGGGCGCGTATTGACCTGTGGTACAAATACCACCATGCCCACGGCACCCTCCCCGCTGAATACCGGGATCGGAGCCAGATTGATATCGTCCGTGACCTCGGCGGTGGTATGCAGTACCGCCTGTTTAGCTCGCTGATTAAAGAAGAATGCCGCGATATGGAAGTGGTGGAGACAAACGAGCCGCCCTATATCACCACCGAATACCGGACACCTGTTGGCAACGTGGCCAAGAAAGAGATTCTGGATTCCTCCGAGGGGACATCGGTCAAGTACGAGTTGGAGAAGCTCTTCAAGAGTGAGAAAGATTATCCAGTGCTTAAATATGTCATCCAGCACACGGTACCGGTGGCAAATTTCGGGGAACTGGAAAAGATGAGCAGCGAGCTCGGTGAGGATGGCATAGTTATTGCGCCGGTGGGCAGGGCCTGGTCGCCGGTGCAGCGCATCATGCGTGAAATATTGGGCTACGAAGTGTTTTTCTACGAGCTGGCGGACCGCCCGGCACGGGTAGAGGAGCTGATAGAACTCCTGCAGGACTTGGACCGGAAAAAGCGCCAGATTACCGTTAAAAGCGGCCTTCAGATACTGCAGGTCTGCAGCAACTGGAGCGACGACATCCACACGCCGGTATTCCGTAAATATTTCGTGCCCTGGTTCCGTGAGGTGTGCGACTTTCTCCATGCTCATAGCTGTCTGGCCACGGTACACGCTGATGGGGAGATGCGACGCCTGAACCCTTTGTTCCGCGAAGCTGGCATTGACATCGCTGAGGCCATAACTCCAGCGCCGCAGACAAAAGTGACAATGAAGGAATTCCGGGAGCAACTGGGCGAAGAGGTAACCATCTGGGGAGGAATTCCCTCCATCCTGTTCGAGCCGATGTACAGCGACGAGGACTTTGACGCCTACGTCAAGAACATGTTCCGGGAGATGGCGCCGGGATATCGGTTCATCGTGGGGATGGGAGACAATGTCCCCTTTGACGGTGATATCGACCGCGTGCGCCGGGTCGCCGGGCTTATCGATAAATATGGCCGCCTGCCCATTGAAGTCTAGGAGTGTGGAAGATGACCGCTGAAAATGAAATAGAGAAACCGGACCTTACCCCCAGGCGCCGTTTTATGGCCAACCTGATGGGCGGTCGCCGGGGCAAGCGTATTTCCGTTTCCAATCCCACGTCAATCGTCTGTGTGGAACTGATAGAGAAAGTGGGCGTCCATTTTCCTGACGCCCACACTGTTGCCAGGGCCATGGCGGAACTGGCCGCCGCCGGCTATGAGGTCCTGGGCTTTGATACCATCATGCCGGAGTTCAGCGTCCAGCAGGAGGCGGCCGCCCTCGGCTGTGAGGTGAACTGGGGCAGCGACACCATGATGCCGGAGACGATGACGCATCCAGTAAAGAGCCCGCAGGAAGTCGTCATCCCGGAGAGCCTGCTGGAGAAACCCTCGATAAAGGTGGTGCTGGAGGCCATCTCCATACTGCGCCGCGAGTACGGCGACCGCGTGGCTATTCTGGGCAAGGTGATGGGCCCGTGGACCATCTGTTACCATACGGTGGGCGTGGAGGACTTCCTGATACTGGTGCGGCTTGACCCCGACCAGGTCAGGGCATACCTTGATGCTTACATGCCGGTGACCATTGCCGTGGCCAACGCCCAGCTCCGCGCCGGCGCCGATGCGGTGGTGCTTCCCGACCATGCCACCGGGGCCATGGTCAGCGCCCAGACCTATGCCGACTTTCTGGTGCCTGTGCACCGGAAGATGCTGGCGCATATCGGCGGGCCGACCATCCTGCATGTTTGCGGTCAGTGCCTGGATCGTATCCCGCACATTGCCACCGAAGGGTATGATGGCTACCACTTCGAGTGGCAGAATGACCCCCAAAAAGCGGTGGCGGCGGCGGGTGGCCAGGTATCGTTGCTGGGGGGCATCAGCAATATCCAGGCCCTGCTCCAGGGCACGCCGGACGACGTGCATAAACAGGCCAGATATAATATTGAGGCGGGCGTTGACTCCATCGGGCCGGAGTGTGCCATATCCCTGCAGACACCGCTGGAAAACCTGAAGGCGATAATTGCTGCCGCTGAAGAGGGCTATTGATTAAATGCCGTTAGCCTCTATTCTTCTCGGCTCTCCTTCAAAAACTCTTCCGCCAGGTGTATCGCCTCATTTGCCGTGATATCGAGCGGCGCCTCGTATTTTACCTCGGTGTACTCCTTCTCCAGTTCCTCAATGTAGGCCTGGAACTCCTGGTTATGGCTCGCCATGAAGTTGAGCTTCACCTCCAGCTCCTCGGCCTCCTGGTCAAGGTCGGTGATGTCCAGGTTGAGTTTAAGAAGGCTGTTCAGCCTGAGCATGATCGCCTTGATTGCCTTCGGGTTGCGCGGTATGACGATGTTGAATTCAGGATAGTAAGTGGCCCGGGCGGTAATGCTCACGAAGGGCATTTTCCTCTTCTGTGACAGGTGGAGCATGGTGATGCTGAAGCTGCCCGGACCTTCGTAGTTGCTGGACTGCATGGCATACTTCATCATGTCCTGCCTCAACTCCTTGGAACTGCAGGCGCAGGACACACCGGCTTCCTTGGTATGTGGCGTCTTGTCCAGGACACCGCCCAGCACGTAAATCCGGCTGACGTTATATTCAGCGGACAGGTTCAGAATGTTCTCGGCATATTCCTCCCAGTTGGCATTTGGCTCCGTGCCCAGATACAGAATCAGGTCGTGGTCTGATGACGGGTTAATCCAGCAAAAGAACTCGTTCGCTGGCATCACGTGCTCTTTCAGCAGGCCGTTCTCGATTTTTATCTGTGGCCTGAGGGAGAGCTGCCCGGGTACCTGAAAGACATGATAGCGGTCAAGGGGCATTTCCGCGAACTTTTTGGCACGCAGTTTCTTAATCAGGTACTGGGTCGTGCCTGTCGCTGCCTCCCCGCCATCCACCCAGCCATTGATGCCGCAGATAAGGTAAGGTTGCCTTAACTCCGGTTTCTCCAAGTACAGCAAATTGCTCTGTTTCGCCATCGTTCCCCACCTCCACTTTTAGTAATATCAGTGCAGCAAATTGTGCGCGTTGGTCTGGCACATCATTCTGACGTGTTCATCAGGTACACTGCGGAACAGAAAGCCGAGAATCAGCTTTCTCATCTGCTCCCAGGGGAGGCCGGTCTCAATATGACCGGTGTCTGAGCCGAGAACGATTCTCTCCGGGCCGACCGCTTTGTAAAAAGCCATCGCCTCGTCCCAGACGAAGGCCGGCGGTGCCAGGTGCATGGCATATATACCTATGTAGGCGCCCATATCGGCCAGTTCCTTGGCCTGCTCCGGCGTTACCATCGTCAGTGGGTAATTGACATGGTTGACCTCTATGCGTTCCACACCTATCTTGACCGCTTCTCTGACCACGGCGAAGCGTTCCGCCGTGCTCTGATGGCACAGCCCGAGCACCATATCCGTCTCCGCCATCAGTTTCAGGATTTCCTTCATCTCCGGCACCACGTTTCCCTTCTCATCAATGATGGAGATGCCACCGCCTTTGGGGTGGCGGGTAACACTGCGGTGATGGGCGGCATCCATGTTGGGTAGCCAGATATATTTGCCCCCCACCCGGTAGCTGGCTACGACCGCATCGGGGTTCAGTCCGCCGACGGCATAGTTGAGCACCACGCCGCCAAAGACCTCCACCCTTTTCTTGTTGTGTTCTGCAGCCCACTGGTCAACGACCGTCTGGGTGAGCTGCACGGAAGGCGCGGTGGGCAGGGTGTGGTCCTTGCAGACAATGCCCGCCTGCCCCACCTCGCAGGCCTGAATGGCGAACTCAATCTGACTGTAAAGGCGCTGCGTGGTGGAGGAGGGGCCGGTGTGCTGGTGAATATCGTAAGAGCCACGCAGCAGGCCCCACATGCGCTCATTGTCAAAGTTGGGCTGCTTCATGGCGGCAATCGCGTCTTCCGGTCCGTAAAGCGAACTTCTCCCTCCCGCGGTGATAATCTCCTCAATCCTTTTCAGGTATTCCGGCGTCAGGGACAGTTCGTATGTTTTCTCGGCCATATCGGCGCCTCCTTTAATAAATTATATCATCCAAGTAATGTCTACGGCATAATCGTAGCTATGAATACCGCTGTTGTCAAATAAAACTGACCGGGGCTCCGTATGGATTGACGCTGGCGGTTGAATGTAATAGACTTGTGTCATCAGTCTTGCGCCCGGTATATTTATCCGCTTTGTCTGTCAAACAAATTCAGGAGGCTCCGTATGCTGCCAGTAAAGACATTCCGTGCTCCTCAGGCCATTATCACCGGCTCCGGGTCGTCAGAGCAGGTTGGCGAAGAGTTAAAAAAGCTGAATTTGAAGAAAGCCCTGATTGTTACTGACCAGAACCAGGTCAAACTGGGTATTATCAATGGCGCTCTGGCATCGCTGCGGAAGAGCGGCGTGGCCTACGCCATCTACGATGGCGTCAATTCGGAACCAGTCGTTGAGCATGTTCAGGAGGGATTAAAAGCATTTCGGGAAAACAAATGCGATTGCCTTCTGGCCATAGGCGGGGGCAGCCCGATGGACACTGCCAAGGCCATATCGGTCATGGCCAGCAACCCGGGCTCAATAGAGAATTACATGGGGCTGGGCAAGGTGCCGCAGAAAGGCCGACCGGTCATCGCCATGCCAACGACGGCCGGCACCGGCAGCGAGGTAACGCCCTTCACCATCATTACCGATACCGGGCGTGACGTGAAAATGCTCATCGGCAGCCCTTTCCTCATGCCCGAGATAGCCATCGTCGACCCTCAGCTCACCGTGCTGTTGCCACCCGATGTCACCGCCGCCACCGGCATCGATGCGCTGACCCATGCTATCGAGGCCTACGTTTCGGTAAAAGCCCAGGCGATAAGTGATATCTTCTGCCTGGCGGCTATAGAGCTCATCGCCGGCAACCTGGGGAAAGCGTGGTCTGACGGGAAAGACCTGGAAGTGAGGGAGAAGACGATGATGGGCGCACTCATGGCGGGAATAGCGTTCAGCAATTCTTCCGTGGCGCTGGTTCACGGCATGGCGCGGCCCATTGGCGCCTATTTTCACGTTCGTCACGGCGCGTCAAACGCTGCCCTGCTGGGCACGGTGATGGAATTCAGCCTGGAGGGAAACCCGGCCCGGTACGCGCGCATCGCGCAGGCAATGGGAGTGGAGACGAAGGCTCTATCCGAAATGGCAGCGGCGAAACAGGGTGCGGAAACAGTTAAAAAGCTTATCAAAGACATCAGGATACCGTCTCTACGGGAGCTTGGGGTGGACAAGGCAAGGCTGGAACAGCTGGCGCCCAAAATGAGCGACGACGCCATCGCCAGCGGCAGCCCGGCGAACAACCCGCGCCAGGCAACCAGAGAGGAAATAATAGAGCTTTATAAAGTAGCCTACGGAGAATAATCATTCAAAGCACAGGGGGAAGCATATGGCAGGCCGACTGGAAACAGCTCAGAAACGATTAAGCTATCTCTTCGGGACACTGCATGGGACAAAGGCGCCGGAGGTTATCTGTGAACGCGGCGATGGCGTGTACCTGTATGACCAGAATGGCAACAAGTACATTGACTTCAGCGGTGGGCCTCACGTCGTCTCTCTTGGCCACGCCAATAAGAAGGTTAACGAGGCGACGAAGCAGCAGATAGATAAAGTTTCCTTTTTCTTTCGCAGCTTCTGGCTCAACGAGCCGCTCCTGGAACTGGCGGAACGCATCATTAAAGTTTCGCCGTCAAACCTGACCATGTGCCAGTTCTGCAACAGCGGTTCCGAAGCTAACGAGACGGCGATAAAGATCGCCCGTCAGTATCATGTGGAAAGAGGCAAGCCGGAGAAGTATATGGTGTTATCCCGCTGGCAGAGCTATCACGGGATGACGCTGGGGGCGCTATCCGTCTCCGGCCATACCATAAGGCGGCAGAAATTCGAGCCTATACTGCAGCATTGGCCCAAGATACCGGCGCCATTATGCTACCACTGCGCTTATGAGCTCACCTATCCGGGCTGTGATATCAAGTGCGCCAGAGCCCTGGAGGAGATTATCAATCAGGTCGGGCCTCAATATGTCGCTGCCTTCTTCATTGAGCCGGTAGGCGGCGCCGGCACCGCCTGTATGGTGCCCGTCCCGGAATACTACCCCATGGTCCGGCAGATATGTGATAAATACGATGTGCTGATGATTGACGATGAGGTCATCTGCGGCTTCGGCCGGACGGGCAAGTGGTTTGGCATTGAGCACTGGGGCGTCAGCCCCGATATTCTTACCTCGGCCAAAGGCATGACCGGAGGCTATACGCCGATGGCGGTGGTCCTTATCGACCAGAAAATCGGGAAGGTCTTCGCTGAAACAGGCGCCGGCTTCATGCACGGCTTCACCATGGAGGGCAATCCGGTCTCGGCAGCCACCAGCCTTGCCGTCATAGATGTCCTTGAGAAAGAAGGGCTGGTTGAGCGCTGTGCCAGGCTGGGCGAGTACTTTTTCCAGAAAGGCCGGGAGAAGCTGTCGCATCATCCGGTGGTGGGGGATATAAGGGGCAGGGGCCTGCTCATGGGCATCGAGCTGGTGCAGGACAAGGAGAAAAGGCACCCCTTTGATTTGAAGAGAGGGGCAGCCAATCGCCTCCAGCATATCGCCATGGAGCACGGTGTTATGGGCTATCCCACCGTCGGCATTAAGAATGGCGTGAGCGGGGATGCTTTTCTGGTCTCACCTCCCTTCATCATCACCGAGTCGGTGATAGACGAAGCATTTGACCGGATTGATGCCGCCATCACCGTTTTTGAGAAAGAATATCTCTAGGCGTGAATAGTCCAGAAGCGGAGATTAAAACGAGGGTATATACCAGATATCCAGTCTCGCATATCGCGCTCTACAATGGCGTCACCGCTCTCCACTTTTTATTCGGTGGGGCCGGCATCGTGCTTGGCTATAACCTGTCTTGGCTCGCCTATCTATTCGGCGCCGTGTATCTAGCCTTTGCTTTCGCGGGAATGTACCTGGTCATGCCGCTCACCGTCTGCCCGAACTGTGTGTACTACGGGATGAAAGACGCCGTCTGCATTTCCGGCCTGAACGTTATTTCCGTTCGGATAGCTAAGAAGAGGGATATAAAGGACTTCTCAAAGCGTGCCCGGGGAATATTCTGCCACAACAATATGTACATTGCTTCTCTGGTTATCCCGGTTATCGCCATAATACCGGCGCTGATTATCAATTTTTCCTTCGCCTTGCTGGCCATATTCATCGTTTTGCTGGTATTATTTCTCTTCCGTTTTTTCCTGCTGATACCCAGAATAGTCTGCCCTCACTGCCGCGCCAAAAACATATGCCCGAATGCCCGGGCCATGGGCCTTAGCGGCAAGTAGACTTTGCCCCGATATATTTCAGGACTGGCAACGAGTTTGTGCAACCCCTTGGAAAGATACTATACTGGAAAAGCAGAGCCAAAAGGAGCCATACATGGTAGATGATATGCCCAATAGAAAGCGATTTCATGACCTGTGTCTCGGCAAAAGGCCTGGGGACGTCCCGATTTACGACTGGTTCAACAAGTACTGGTCGGAAACACCTGAAGTCTGGGTTGAGCAGGGCGCCCCGAGGGAGATTCTGACTCCGGATGGTTACCGCGACTATTTTCAGCTCGACCGTATTCACAGCACCCAGGAGATTGTCTGCGGGGTCAACCGCGCCGACCTGAAAGATGACCCCACCCAGCAGGGCCCGGGGCATTACATCATCACGCCCCCGGTGGTGCCCGTTTTTGGGCGGAAGGTCATCAGCGAGGACGAGAGACACAGAGTGGAGATTGCCTTTGGCGGGCAGACGGTTGAGGTCAATAAAGAGCACCCACTGCGTATGCCACACTATGTTGACCACCCGGTCAAAGACCGGGCCTCTTGGAACGAGTATAAAAAGCGACTTGACCCGCACACCCCGGCGCGCTGGCCGAAGGACTGGGACGCCTATGTCAGGCAGCATAACAGTGAAGATGTGCCAATGCTGCTGCTCTTTTCCGGCTTTTTCGGTGTGCTTCGGGAATGGTGCGGCCTGGAGCGCCTGCTCTACATGTTCTATGATGACCCGCAGCTGGTTGAGGACATGATGGACCAGGTGCTCTATCTGGATATGGAGGTGGCCAAGCGGGCCTTGAAGCACCTGCGGGTGGACTTTGTTCGCTTCTGGGAGGATATGGCCTACAAGGCCGGCCCCCTGATTTCACCGGCCATGTTCCGGAAGTTCATGATACCGCGCTACAAGATTATCACCGACTTCCTGCACGTCCAGGGAATCGACATCATCCACCTGGACAGCGATGGCAATATCGAGGAGCTGATACCCATCTGGCTGAAAGAGGTCGGGGTCAACTTCCCCTGGCCGCTGGAGGTGGCCGCCGGCATGGATGGCATTGCCTTGAGAAAGAAATTCGGCAAGGAGCTCATTCTGGGCGGGTACATTGACAAAAGGTCTTTTATAAAGGGCAAGGATGCTTTGAAAGAAGAGGTAATGTCAAAGGTGCCGTACCTCTGTGAGACGGGCGGCTTCTTCCCCGGCCTTGACCACGCCATTCCGCCGGACGTTCCTTTTGTGAACTTCAAGTACTTTATAAATATGCTGCGGGAGATTGCCGGGCGGGACCGACTGCCCGATTAACGATATCATATTGGAGGGGATTGTATGCTAATTGTTGCCGAGAGAATTAATTCGTCGCGCAAGCCCATCAGCGAGGCGATAAAAGCCAAAGATGTCGGCTTCATTCAGAATGAGGCTAAGGCGCAGGCAGAAGCCGGCGCCCAGTATATTGATGTTAACGCCGGCAGCTTTGTCGGGCAGGAAGCGGAGTACCTGTGCTGGCTGGTGGACGTGGTGCAGGGTGCCACCGATTTACCGCTCTGCCTGGATAGCCCGGACCCGGCGGCGATAGGCGCGGCGCTGAAGCAGGTGAAAAAGCCCTGCCTGCTCAATTCCATCACCATGGAAAAGCAGCGGCTGGAGGGTATGCTGCCGCTGATAAAGCAGTACGGGACGAGGATAGTAGTGCTGTGCCAGAGCGATAAGGGCATGGCCAACACCGTTGAGGAGAAGGTGGATATAGCCCGGCAGATGGTAGGCGTTTTAACCAAAGAAGGCGTTGCCCCGGGCGATATTTTCATCGACCCGCTTATCTACCCCATAGCTACTGATACGCAGTCAGCCGTCGCCGCGCTTGGCGCCATCAGGGAAATCACCCTGAAGATGCCGGAGGTGCACACCATCTGCGGGCTGACCAATGTCTCCTACGGGCTGCCGGAGCGGAAGCTGGTCAATCGTACTTTTCTGGTCACGGCCATGGCGCAGGGTCTCGACTCGGCGATTATTGACCCCACCGACCGCCAGCTTATGGCTGGTCTGGTGGCGGCGGAAGCGATTCTGGACCGGGACAGGTTCTGTGCCGGATACATCACTGCCTATCGGCAGGGGAAACTGTCATAGATGAAGGTTAACGTCCGGATAGTTCCTACTAACAGAGAGCTGAAGCTGAAGGCAGGTGAAAACCTGCGCAGCGCGCTTATTGAAGCCGGGATTCACCTGGATTCACCCTGCGGGGGGCAGGGCACCTGTCTGAAATGCAAGGTGCAGCTCTCTGGAGTCAGCCAGAAGCACGCGGAACTTGAACAGGAGAAGCTGTCCCAGGAGGAACTTGACGGCGGCTGGCACCTCGCCTGCCAGGTTACGGTGGAGGCAGCTGGCGAGGTCCGACTTCCCGAGGTGGAGATTTCGCGGGCCAAGGCAAGTTTCGGGTTGCTCGGCGAGGAAATCGCCCTGCGGCCCAATGTCCGGAGCATTCCTTTTAAATTAAGCAGGCCTTCGCTGAGTGACCAGCGTGCAGACTGGGATCGTCTCGCCGAATATCTGGAACAGCAGATAGATGGACCGGTAGGTACGGAACTATCACTGCTGCGCGAGCTTTCCGACCGGCTCAGGGAGTTGAATTTCAATGGCGAGGCGGTGGTGGTGGGCAACGAGGTGGTGGCGCTCGACCCACCCGGTGGCACTGAAGACAAGCTGGGCATGGCGTTAGACATCGGCACCACCACACTTGCCGCCGGGCTGGTGGACCTGGGTACCGGCCGGGTTATTGCTATTGATGCTGAACTGAACCCCCAGATCGCTTTTGGGGCCGATGTAGTTTCGCGGATTATGTATGCGCAGGATACCCCTGGCAAGCGGGCACAACTGCAGAAAGAACTGGTCAGGGGACTGAATCAATTGCTGGTGCGCCTCTGCCGGAGCGCCGGGCGGGAAAGGAACCGCATCTTTGAGGCCACGGTGGTGGGCAACACCACCATGCTCCATACTTTGCTGGGGTTGGAGGCAAGAAATATCGCGCTGGCTCCCTACATCGGGGGGCTGAACCAGTCTTTCGACCTGCCGGCAAGGGAACTTGATTTGCAGATTCACCCCAGGGGGAAAGTGCATGTCATGCCGTCGATTGCCAGCTTTGTCGGTGCCGATACCGTGGCCGTAATTCTGGCGGCGAAGCTGCACCAGACCCGCACGCCGAAGTTGGCCATTGATATCGGTACCAACGGCGAGGTGATGCTGGCGACCAGGAAAGGCGTCCTGACCGCGTCCACCGCGGCCGGGCCTGCTTTTGAGGGAGGCCGGATAAAGTACGGCATGCGCGCCGTGAAAGGTGCCATCAGCTCTTTTCAGGCCACCCCGGAGTTAAACTACTCGGTCATCGGCGGCGTCACCCCGAAAGGTATCTGCGGCTCCGGCCTGATTGACCTGGTGGCTGAGCTCTATAGGACAGGGGTTATCGACCAGAAAGGGCGCATTCTGCTGCCCGCGGAGATAAGCTCAAGACGGGCTGGTAAACTGGCATCGAGGGTCAGAGCCCGAAAGCAGGCGCGGGAATTTGTCATCTTCAGCGATGAAAAAAGGGAGGTCGCGCTGACCCAGCAGGACGTGCGTGAACTGCAGCTCGCCAAGGGGGCGATTCGCGCCGGTGTTGAGCTGCTCATGAAAGAGGCTGGCGTCACCAGCGACGATGTTCAGGAAGTCCTTCTCGCCGGCGTGTTCGGCAACTATATAAACCGCGAAAGGGCGGTTACCCTGGGACTTATCCCGCCTTTCCCCCTGGAGAAAATCCATTTTATTGGCAATGGGGCCATGGATGGGGCGTTGAAGGCCCTGCTCAATATGGAAGAGCGGCGTCAGGCAGAGAAGATTGCCGCTGAGGCACACCATATTGAGCTGTCGGGCAGGCCGGACTTCGAAGCAGCTTTTCTGCGCAGTCTGTCATTCGGCGATTAAAAAGCAGCGTGGCATTATGCGCCACGCTGCCCGTTGCTTTTGCTTACCTTACTTCCCGCCGACAGGCCGATTACTGCGGTGGCAGGTTCTTGAGCATGGATTCCAGCTTATCGAATTCACCCTCAATCATGCGGTAGCAGTGCTTCTCCTCTGGGAACTTGCCGGTTTTGACATCGTCACTATATTCACGGAAAGCCTTCTCAATGCTTTCACCCAGGCTGGCGTATTTCTTAACGAACTTCGGAGTAAACGCCTCAAAGTAGCCGAGCATATCGCCGATGATGAGAGCTTGGCCATCGGTGTACATGCCGGCTCCGATGCCCAGCACCGGGATTTTGAGCATATCGGTGATGACTTTGCCCACTTCCGGAGGGACCGCTTCCACCAGCAGGGCGAAGGCGCCTGCCTTTTCAATGGCCAGCGCGTCCTTAATAAGCTCCATAGCAGTATCAGCGGTGCGCCCCTGTGCTTTGAAGCCGCCCAGCTGCCCGGAGCTCTGTGGTGTCAGGCCGATGTGGCCCATCACGGACATGCCGCCTTCAATGATGCCTACTATCTGATTGAGGACCCTGCGGCCGCCTTCCAGTTTAATGGCATCAACGCTCGCCTCTTTGAAGAACCGGCCGGCGTTTTCAATGGCGGCCTCTCTTGAAACCTGATAGGAGAGGAAAGGCATATCGCCGATGACGAAGGTGTTGGGAGCGCCCCTCCTGACTATCTCGGAATGTTGAATCATCTGGTCCATGGTCATCGGCACTGTCCCGGGCAAGCCGTGGACAACCATCGCGGCGCTGTCGCCGACCAGGATCATGTCAATTTCTGCTTTTTCGCAGAAATTGGCCATGGGGAAATCATAGGCAGTGAGGAAGGTGATTTTATCACCCTTCTTTTTCATCTCCTTAAAATCTAGAACGGATTTCTTTGGCATTTATTATAAGTCCCCCTTTTGTTATTTTAGCTTGGGCACCCTCAGATCATTTGGTCCCTGCTTTGATACTTTCAGTTCCGGGTGAACCTGGCTTACCAGTTCGATGATGTTCTTGATGGAGCGTATCTTTTCCCGGCCCAGTTCCGCCAGCATATCCTCGGACATGCCCCAGGGCATATACATCGCCAGGCCCGGCCCCGGCTCCATCTTGAAATAACAGGGCGAGGCCACGCGGGCGATTTCCGGCGTTTCAAAGATGCGGTTATAGCCGCCCATTGAGCTCCAGAGCTGAATATGGATGTCAAGAGGAATATCTACCACGCTGCGGATAGAGGCCAGTTCCGGCAGCGTCAGGTCAGCCACCGGGTTGCCGCTGGAAGCGCCCAGTGACTCAAGTAATTTGAAGCCGGCGGCGTTAGCATGCCCGGCGAAGATGGAGACCTTGAAGACGATATCCTCGGGCAGGTCACCATTCTGCTTCATGGTGTTGAGCAGGGAAAGCACCCCCTCGTCCCAGACCAGGAAGCCGCGGAAACCGAGCTCAATGCAGCGCTCAATCTCAATCAGGTAGTGCCGAACGGAGTCCATCCCCCTCATCCTCAGCCCGGAAAGAGCGCCTTCCGGAGTGGCAATCTGCCGGCCGGTGTACCAGGTAGGCCTCGGCCCCGGCGTGATGATGACTTCCACCTGATTATCCTGGGCGATTTTGGCGAATTCCTGAAGTTGCTCCCGGGTGAGCATGGATGCTCCGCGCACCACAGAAATCGAGCGATGGAAGGGCACTCCCTGTTTCTTGGCCTCGTCACAGGTGGCGGCCAGGACTTTGGGTGTCTCCATCCCGGAAATTTCCACGCGATAATGCGCGCCGTCAGGGAAGGTTTTGGTTGAGTTTGGCAGGTCATAGCGGTCGCCGCCAGGGAATCCGGCCCTCTCCATGGCCTGCGCAATTTTCTCCATGTATATCCCTCCAGTATTTATGGAATTCACGGTATTCTGGTCTGAAATCCGATGAAAGCTTATTACAAAGGTTTTTGATTGTCAAGATAATATATATTCAACGCCGCTTCGGCTGGAAATACTGACAGCGCTGACGCAGCACACACTCGGCACACCGCGGTCGCTGCGCCTTACAAACCTTCCGGCCGTGTTCAATCATCAGCACGTGAAATTGATATACTTTGTCCGGTGGCACCAGGCTTCCCAGCAATTTGTGGGCTTTCTCTACCGTGGTTCTAATGTCAATCAAGCCGAGTCGCTTGGCCACACGATGAATATGGGTATCCACCGGCAGGGCCGGTCGGCCCAGAGAAAAGAGAAAGACGCAGTTGGCCGTTTTGGTGCCCACCCCCGGGAGCTGCGTCAGCCATTCCCTTGCGCCGTCCAGAGGAAGCTCGTTTAAAAAGTTGAGCTCAAGCTTACCTCGCCTCTGCTGAATTTCGCCGAGCGCCTGTTTGATACGCCTGGCCTTGATTTCCCCCAGCCCCCCGCCCCTTATGGCGTCAGCGATTTCAGAGATATCGGCCGAGGCCACATCCTCCCAGCGAGGGAAAGCAGCCTGAAGAGACAGAAAAGCCCTTTTGGAGTTCGTGTCCGACGTATTTTGAGAGAGAATGGTCTGTATCAGTACGTCCAGAGGACTATCTGAAGGCTGCCAGTGGCGATTTCCATACGCGCTGGTTAAAAGGTCAAGTATTTGTGCAACGTCTGAATTATCCACTATGGGATATTATAAACGGTGATTCAATGCCCAAGAAAGTAGCGTTGGAGAATCAATGGGTAGAACTTTTGAGATGGCGTTTAAAAAATTTTTCTGATAGAATGGCTCTTGTTCGATTAGACTGCTCGGGAGGTCGCCATGCTTGTTATCCGTCCGGAAACACCTGAAGACATAGATTCTATTCGCCAGGTTAATGAGCGGGCGTTCGGCAGGGAAAACGAATCCAGGCTCATTGAAAAGCTGCGGGATAACGGTGTTTTAACCATATCGCTGGTGGCCGTCCAGGATGGTGAGATTGTGGGGCATATTGCCTTCAGCCCGGCGAAAGTCGAGTCTGAGCCTTCGGATTTCGAGGCCATATCCCTGGGCCCGATAGCCGTCCTCCCCACCTTCCAGAGGAAAGGTATAGGCTCCGAACTGGTTCGGGCGGGCCTTGAAGAATGCCGCCGCCTTGGTCAAGAGATAGTGGTGCTGGTGGGCCACCCCGATTATTACCCGCGCTTCGGGTTCGTTCCGGCAAAGCCTAAAGGCATAGAATGCGAATTTGAAGTCCCCGAAGAAGCCTGGCTGGTTTTAGAACTGCGGGAAGGAGCTCTGGCCGGTAAACGGGGCACGGTAAGGTTTCGGCCTGAGTTTATGGAAGCCTGAGGCAGTATTAAAAAGTGGAGCTGAGGTATCAATAGGTAGAATTGTAAAAGACTTTAACCTAACCTTCAGTTTAAATATTTAGGTGTAAAGGACTATTTCAAGTTTTCTTTGGCGGCAAATTCTTTTATTTCTTTTTCGCTAAATTCTCTTTTACTCGAAACATAACGATCTTTTTCACTAAGTCGAAAGGGATAGGCTTATTTAGCAGGAATTGCACAGCACCTTTTGACCCTTCATACGGCGATAATTCTTTCTTAAATTGTTCAATTCCTGAAGGGGTGGGATAAAATCCAATATGATTCTTAAACGCCGCAAAATGTACGAGGTTGGCACCATTTAATTTGAATGTAGGCATTCGATAACTAATTGCTTCCGTAGCTTCGGGTGCCACCCCTCGTACGGTCTGCCTCATTTTTTCAAGAATACTCTGAACACCCGCCGGAAAGGTTTTGATGTATTCATCTATTGTTTTATATTTTTTGTCCATTTATTAAATCCTCCAATGTAATACCTAGGGTTATACTCTTTGCTGGTTCGTAAACAGTATAAATCAAAGGGTAGTGCAAGATATAGTTAGATTCTACCTATTGATAACTTAGGTTGGTTCTTTTGAAGCTAAATGGAGCTGAGGGGACTCGAACCCCTGACTTCCTCCTTGCAAAGGAGGCGCTC
>CAZBMB010000012.1:0-30824 GCA_964493435.1 uncultured Dehalococcoidaceae bacterium
ACTTGAGGCAGACGTTGCATTCCACGCACTCGTCATCGTCGATAACGGCCATGTCGTCCTTCATGCTGATGGCTGCCATCGGGCAGTAGGGCAGACAGGCTTCGCACGCAATGCACAGTTCAGGGTCTATTTTCATCGTGCATTTACTCCTTATATTCTATTTTGCCAGGTCTTCAATGCCCAGCTCTTTCAGAGTCTCGGGCAGTGGCATTCCGGTCTTTCTATCCCAGCCCATCATTTTGTAGTACTGGTCAACCATCTTCTCCCAGTGCGGGGCGACGGGCTTGTCCACGTTCGGGCCATCCACAGGCTGCGAGCTGTACCTCGGCGACGGCTTCTCCTTATCCGGTGTCAGCCCGCACTTGAGGTTGTAGAGTCGCAGCAGGGTCACCACCCGCCGACCCACCTTCATAACCTCTTCCAGGCTCATATTCAGGCCAGTGGCGGCGTTGATGGCCTCGACCTGCGTTTCGGTATCATTGAAGGAGGTGAACCAGCACTGGACAAGACAATCACTGATGGTCATGGAGCCGGTGGAGTTGGCCTCGGCCTGTACCACATGGTCGGGGCTGAAGACGTCCATTGGATTGGGCATCTTCCATAGCTCTTTGTCCACCACCAGCATCTGGGTCTGCAGCGTACCCGTATCCGAGATGGTGGTGTCGAGCATCTCCACCCAGCGTCCGCGGTGGTCATGGCCTCTGGGCGAGTTGCCCTTGCCGGTGAATATTGCCCAGTTGACCGCTTCGCCGCCCAGTTTCTCGGCAGCGCGTTTGACGCCTTCGGCAAGGGTATCGCCGTAGCCGCGGCGGTTGGCTATGTTTTCCAGCAGCTTGCGCGTTGACTCGGCATTGCCCCAGGTCATCTCCAGACCGTCCAGGTCCTCTTTTTTCAGGGCACCTTTTTCGTAGCATTCCATAACCCAGCCGACTACCCAGCCGGCCTCGTTGCACTCAAAGCCGAGGCGGTCGCACACGTTGGCGAGCATCACGGCCGCTCCCGGGTCCGTCTGTCCAATCTGCGGCCCCCAGGCAGCCCACTGCTCGTATTCAGGTTCCTTGCCTTGATATCCTTTATACGGGCCCTCGGTGACGGTCAACAGTTCGTAATGGTGGGAGGCGCAGCCGTAACAGGGATAGTTCTTGCTCTGGAAGAGCGGGCGCACACGCTGGCCGTCAAAAAGGTCTTTTTCGGGGAAAACGTTGGTCGTGTAATTCTTAACCGGCAGCCAGCCAGCAGTCTCTGCACCCGGTAACACCCGACTGGTGCCCCAGTTGAAAACGCCGCCGCCGCCGAAGGCTTTGGCGCCCTCGGTGGTCTTCTTGGCCAGCTCGCCGAGCTTTTCTGAGTCGGCGAATTGGAGCTTGTTGGTGGCGCGGGCGGCGGCAAACGCCTTAAGCTTTTTTGAGCCCAGCACGGCACCGACGCCATTATGGGCAGCAGCGTGGCCGCGGTCGCCAAAGACGCCGGCGAACCTGACCATGTTCTCGCCGGCCGGCCCAATGCTGAAAACGCTCATCCCGCGTTCTTTGTAGCCCAGCTCTTCCTTGATGGCGTCTTCCGTTTCCCAGGTATCCTTACCGACTAATTTGCTGGCGTCCCTGAGTTCAGCACCGCCCTCATGCAGGTAAAGATATTTCCAGGCGGGGGAAGCGCCCTGAACGACGATGGCGTCGTAACCACACCACTTCAGGTAGGCACCGAAATTCCCATTTGCCTGCGTGGATGTACCACCGTTGGTCAGGGCACCTTTAGTGGTTATGGAGATGGTGCCGCAGCCTGGAATCCGGCTGCCTCCCAGGACACCTGAGCCGAGGAAGAAAATGTTCTTCGGGTCAGACCAGTCAAGCTTGGGGTCTACCTCTTCCATCAGATACTTGGTGCCAAGCCCTGTCCCACCGAGATACTTGCGGATTGTGGCTTCGTCCAGAGCTTCGTCCCACAGTTTTCCCTGAGTCAGGTCGACTCTCAGCACTTTACCCGTGGAACCATTCATATTCTGTGCTCCTCCTTTTACCCTCCGTAAAAACCGGGGGTTAGTTTGATATTATCGCCTTCTTTAAGATTGATATTGAGGTCATGAAGCGCGGAGATAAACCTGTCATTATGGACTACGGCACAATAGTCCAGGAAACTTTGTTTTGGGCCAAAAGCCTTCTGATTGAATTTAGGATATTTCCTGGCCAGTTCCTGAACCAAATCCATTATCGATGAGCTGCTGGCAGTTTCCTGGTCGAAAACCAACCTGTCCCAGCCTTCGTGGTCGAAATCTTCCTTAAGCCACGACATTACCTCAACGCTGACCTTAATCCTTCTCCGCCCTTCAACTTTGATATTGACCATGTTCGATTTTATACCTGCCCTGGCTATCTGTTCAGTTACTATATCGGAGACGGCATATTGTGGTTATCCCCGGGCCATTTTCAGATATTCGCGGCCCGATTTCACAATCATCGCTACAGCGTTGTAGACGATGAATTTGAAGCCCTGCTCTTTGCGTAACTTGAGCGTGTCAGCGTCATAGGCTATGGTGCCAGCGGCCTTGTCGGCGGCGTGAATCTCCTTAACCAGTTTAGCAATCATTTTATGCACTTCAGGGTGATTCTGCTGGCCGGTGTAACCCATGGCTGCGGACAGGTCGTTCGGACCGATGAAGACGATATCAACGCCGGGAACAGTCAGAATCTCTTTAATGTTTTCCACCGCCTCCATGGTTTCTATCTGCACGATGACCAGGTTCTGGCGATTTGCTTCCTCCACGTACTCGGCCGCCGGCCCCCACATTCCCCAGCTGTTAGCCCTGACCCCGGCCAGTCCTCTCCGGCCTACTGGCCGGTACCTGACCGAGCGCACCACGTTTTCCACATCCTCCTTCGTATTGAGCAGTGGCAACTGCACGCCCAGCGCGCCCATGTCAAGGAAGCGGAGAATGTTCTGCTGGATGTTCATGGCGATTCGGACCAGCGGCGTGGTATTGACCGTATCAGCGGCCCGTATCATCTGCTCGCAGGTCTCCAGCCCCATCGGCCCGTGCTCGGCGTCAATGAGGGCAAAATCAAAGCCAAGATGGCCGACTATTTCAACGATGGCTGGGGAGGGGATATTGACGAATACGCCATAGGCTGTTTCGCCGGCCAGAATTTTCTCTTTGGTCAGGTTCTTTCTCATACTTCGTACCTCGCCCTCATCTTTAAATGTGCAACCGTCTGGTATGTTATCACAGGCAAATTTTGTTTGTCAAAGATAATATCGCAGGAGTCTGGGCCGCTGTAATAATTATAAAACAAGTTAAAAAATGAAGTGAAATCATGCTATAATCGGGATTATGAAGCGTGAGCTGATGGACATTCTGGTGTGCCCGGTATGCAAGGGGGAACTGCAGCTGACTGTCCAGGAGGAAAACGGGGAGGAGATAGTCAGCGGCTCGTTGCACTGTGATAAATGTAAGGCGAACTACCCGATTGTTGATACCATCCCCAACCTGCTGCCCCCGGACCAGCGCGGTTAGTCAGGCTTATACGTCGCCCAGCTCTGTGGGGATTCCCAGACCTCAACGCTGGAGACAGAGACCGGAGCTCCGGCCAGTTTCTTATTTAGTTCATTGTATATCGTGGTGGCGAGGTGCTCGGAGGAGGGGTTTATCTTATTAAACGGCGGCACATCATTTAGGCAGGTGTGGTCAAATTTATCCAGGACGTTATTCAGGTGTTTCTTCAGGTCAGTGAAGTCATAGGCCATGCCAGCATCATCAAGCTTGGCGGCGCTTATCCTGGCCACCACGCGAAAACGATGCCCATGCAGTGCCTCGCATTTCCCACGGTAGCCACGCAGAAAATGAGCGGCGTCAAAATGGCTTTCCACAGCTATTTCATACATGACTATTCCTGCTTATTCTAGCTTGAGGACTCCCTGTTTTTCGGTGGCGTTCTGGAGCAGTTCTTTAACCGTCTTGCCTGACGTTGGGTGAACGGTTTCCGAGGCAATTTCATCAAGGGGGATAAGGACAAAAGCCCTTTCCGTCATTTTGGGGTGGGGGATAACCAGCTCAGGCGTATCAATGACCTGGTCGCCGTAGAGCAGGATATCGATGTCTATGGTTCGGGGCTTGCCCGATTTGCTGACTCTGCCCAGCTTGCGCTCAATTCCCTTGGCCAGCGCCAACAGTGCCGTTGGTTCCAGTCTGGTGAAAGCCTGACATACCAGGTTGAGGAAGCGGGGCTGGTCGCTGTCGCCCAGTGGTTCGGTGTCGTAGATGGAAGATATTTTCCCCATACGCAGGCGCTGAGCCAGGAATTCCAGCGCCCTATCCAGGTTGGCCTGACGATTGCCCAGATTGGAGCCAAGGCCAAGGTATACGGTTATTGCTTCAGTCACGTGCCGTCCTCCTTCTGATTATAGCGTCGCTCATCCGGCAGACGCGGACCATCTGTTTCACATCGTGTACTCTGGCGATATCGGCGCCATTGGCGATGCCGATTGCCACCGTAGCCGCTGTTCCCTCCAGGCGCTGGTCGGCGGTCAGGTCCAGCACCTGGCCAATCATTGACTTGCGGGAGCTGCCCAGCAGAACCGGTTTGCCCAGCGTCCTGAGTTCACCCAGTCGGCGGACGATTTCCAGGTTTTGCTCAAGGCTCTTGCCGAAGCCGATTCCGGGGTCAATGATAATATTATGTGCCGGCACGCCGGCCCCGGTGGCCTGCCGGATGGCCCTCTTCAGGTCGGCGATTATGGCGGGCATAATGTCGTCGACGGGTGCATCCCGCTGGTTGCTCATCAGGATTATGGGTACGCCGCGCTCGGCAGCCAGCTGCGCCAGACGAGGGTCGCGCTGCAATGCCCAGATGTCATTTATTATGGCCGCGCCCGCTTCAAGTGCCCGGCTGGCCACGCCATATTTATAGGTATCAACGCTGATGGGCATCTTGATTTCAGCGGCCAGCCTTTCTATGGCCGGGATGACCAGTCGCAGTTCATCATCAATGTCATCTAAGGACTGTGGCTCGGTGCCGGGGCGCGTCGATTCCCCGCCGACGTCAATAATGTCGGCGCCTTCCGTCACCATGCGCTGGGCTTGTGCTAATGTCGCTTGAATATCACTGCCCAGTCCATCTCCGGAGAAAGAATCGGGGCTCAGGTTGCAGATACCCATGACATAGGTGCGCTCGCCCCAGCAGAACTCGGCCTTGCCGATGCGTGTTGAGCTAATAACTGAGCTTTCTGATTCCAAGGTGCTTTCCTGTCAGGTCGCTAAAGCAACAGGACTTTGACTTTATTCTAGCACCTTCCCGGCAGTTAGCAAAGTAGTCGCCGTACTAAAGGATTTGAGGGCGTTTAAGAGGGGCGAAAGCCCCTCTTTTTAATATATCTTCCCCCTCTCCTTGAGGAGAGGGGGACAAAGGGGGTGAGGTGAAATGATAAGCCAGCGGTTGGCGGTGTTGAAGTGTTGTGGTATTATTATTGCGGTCGGAGGTGACATAGCATGAAAGAGGAACTGGAGAAGCTGGCCAGACTTGAGGCGGAAATAAAGGCCGGCGGCGGTGAAAAGCGCATCCAGCAGCAGCATGACTCCGGTAAACTGACGGCTCGGGAGCGGCTCGACCTTCTTTTCGATAAAGGCACCTTCCACGAGCTTGATTTATTTATAAAACACCGCTGTACTGCTTTCGGCATGGACAAGCTGGATATACCGGCCGACGGTGTGGTTACCGGCTATGGTCAGGTTAATGGCCGCGCCGTCTGCGCCTATGCCCAGGACTTTACCAGTCGGGGTGGCACGCTTGGTGAGATGCACGCCAGGAAAATATCTAAGGCGATGGACCTGGCGATGAAGATGAAATGCCCCATGATAAGCCTGATTGACAGCGGCGGGGCGCGCATCCAGGAGGGCGTTAACGCGCTGGACGGATACGGCAACATTTTCTTCCGCAACGCCTGCGCTTCCGGCGTCATCCCGCAGATATCGGCGGTTATGGGGCCGGCGGCGGGTGGGGCAGTCTACTCACCGGCTATGACCGACTTTGTATTTATGGTGAAAAAGACGAGCTACATGTATATCACCGGGCCCCAGGTGGTCAAGGCGGCTACCACCGAGGAGATAAATGACGAGGAACTGGGCGGCGCTATGACCCACAACGTCAAAAGCGGCGTGGCGCATTTTGCCTGTGACAGCGACCAGCAGTGTATTGAAGAGATTAAACAGCTGCTGGGCTACCTGCCATCAAACTGTACCGAGAAACCAGTTGACATAAAAACAAATGACAAGCCGGACCGTGCCGACCCCGCGCTGGACGAGGTCATACCGCCGGAAGCGAGCAAGGTATATGATATGAAGGTTGTCATCCGTTCCATTGTAGACAACGGCGAGTTCTGCGAGCCCCACCAGCATTATGCCATGAATATTATCACCTGCTTTGCCCGCATGAACGGTCACGTAATCGGCATCATTGCCAGCCAGCCGAACTATCTGGCGGGGTGTCTGGACATCAATACCTCGGATAAGGCGGCCCGGTTTATTCGCTTCTGCGATGCCTTTAATATTCCATTATTGACCATCGTCGATGTCCCCGGCTACCTGCCCGGCAGCCATCAGGAGTGGGGTGGCATTATCCGGCACGGTGCCAAGATGCTGTGGTGTTACTCTGAGGCCACCGTTCCCAAAATAACCCTGATAATACGTAAGGCATACGGCGGTTCATACCTTGCCATGTGTGCCCAGAGCCTCGGCGCCGACCATACCCTGGCCTGGCCCAAGGCAGAGATAGCCGTTATGGGGGCCGAAGGTGCGGCCGCCATTATACACCGACAGGAAATCAAGGATGCTGCTGACCCAGCTGCCAAGGAGAAAGAGAAGATAGAGGAATACAGTCAGCACTTCTATAATCCGTATGTTGCTGCCAGTATGGGCTATATCAATGCTGTTATTCGCCCGCGGGATACTCGCCCCGAGATAATCGCCGCGCTTGAAGCGCTGCGTGACAAGAAGGAGACCCGTCCGTCACGGAAGCACGGCAACATACCGATGTAAACCCGTTGCTTTCACCAGCACAAATTCGAGGAGCCACCAGCCTTTTTATGGGTGAAACGTTAGCCGAAAAAATACTGAGTGCCAAATCGGGCAACAATATCAGAGCCGGTGATATTGTTATTGCTTCGATAGACCTGGCCTTTGTCCAGGATACCACCGGTCCGCTGACCGTCAGGCAGTTCCGGGAGAGTGGCCTGAAGAAGCTGGCCAGGCCGGAAAAGACGGCGGTATTTATTGACCACGCTGTTCCCAGCCCGACTCATACCCTCGCCAACGACCATCTGGTGCTGCGCCGCTTTGCCGGTGAGACCGGGGCGATGCTATCCGAGATCGGTGAAGGTGTCTGCCACCAGCTGGTGGCAGAATCTCTGGCACGACCCGGAGATATTATTGTCGCCTCGGATTCCCATACGGTAACTGCGGGCGGGCTGGGTGCCTTTGCCACCGGCATGGGTTCATCTGACGTGGCCGTGGCTATGGGCTTGGGCAGGACCTGGTTCCGTGTCCCGGAGAGCATTCTGGTCATGGTCAAAGGACACTTCCAGAAAGGAACTTCGGCCAAAGACCTTGTTTTAAACCTTATCGGCCGACTAGGCGCCGATGGCGCGACCTATAAAGCGCTGGAATTTGGTGGGTATGGAATAGAGGGAATACCAATGTCAGGCCGGTTTACCATTGCCAACATGGCGGTGGAAGCGGGGGCAAAGGCCGGTATCTTCCCGGCCGATGAGGTAACCAGGGATTACCTGGTGGCGCAGGGGCGAGATAAAGACTACCAGCCTGTTTCCCCTGATGCCGACGCCAGCTATGAACAGAAGATTCAAATTGACCTTGCTGCCCTTGAGCCCACTGTGGCTAAACCTCATACAGTTGATAATGTTGCCCTCGCCCGTGAATTAAATGGGACAAAAATTCAGCAGGTCTTCATCGGCACCTGCACCAACGGACGGCTGGATGACTTGGAAATCGCCGCGAGTATTTTGAAAGGTAAAAAACACCATCCGGACACAAGGTTGATTGTTGCCCCGGCGTCGAGGCAGGTGCTTCTGGCATCTCTGGAGAAGGGATATATTCAAGCACTGGTTGAAGCTGGCGCGACGGTGCTGCCTCCGGGCTGTGGCCCCTGCCTCGGTCTGCACCAGGGGATTCTGGGCGATGGTGAGGCCTGCCTCTCCACGTCAAACCGCAATTTCAAGGGCCGGATGGGCAACCCCAAGGCATTTGTCTATCTCGGCAGCCCGGCCACCGCGGCGGCAACGGCACTCACCGGTGAAATCACTGACCCCAGGGAGGTGATGTAGGTGCTTAGAGGCAGGGCTTTCAAATTCGGTGACGGCATTTCCACCGACCATATTATCCCCGGTAGACATGCGCACCTCAGAAGCAACCTGCCCGAGCTGGCCAGTCATGTTCTGGAGGATACCGACCCCGCTTTTGTCTCAAAGGTCAAGGAAGGTGATTTCATCGTGGCGGGCAGCAATTTTGGCCTCGGCTCCAGCCGTGAACACGCCCCGCTGGTCATCAAGATGGCGGGGGTCAGCGCCATACTGGCCAAGTCAGTGGCGCGTATCTTTTTCCGCAATGCCATCAACCTGGGACTGCCGGTGCTCATCTGTGACACTGACGTTATCAATGATGGCGATGAACTGGAGGTTGACCTTTCCGCAGGCACGGTAAGAGATGTAACCAGCGGCCAGAAGCTCACCTTTGGTAAAATACCGGAGGTAATGCTCCGCATTCTGGATGAGGGCGGCCTTATTCCCTACATCAAGGAGCACGGCGATTTCAAACTGTAGCCAAAGGAAAATGGAGCATGGTCTATAACGTTACCTTCATTCCTGGCGATGGTATCGGTCCGGAGGTCGCCGAGGCGACAAGGCGGGTCCTGGAAGCCACCGGCGTTGCCTTCCAGTGGGACGTTGTTGAAGCCGGCGCTGATGTTATCGATAAATATGGTACACCGTTGCCTGACCAAGTACTGCAGTCGGTAAAAAAGAATAAAGTGGCTCTGAAAGGCCCCATAACCACCCCGGTTGGCTCGGGCTTTCGTAGCGTGAACGTGGCCCTGCGCAAGGCGCTTGACCTCTATGCCTGCGTCCGACCCTGTAAGACCTATACCGGCGTTCCCTCTCCTTACAAAAATGTTGACCTGGTGGTCATCAGGGAGAACACGGAGGACCTTTACGCCGGCATTGAATTCGAGAGAGGTACACCGGAGGCGAAAAAACTGATAGAGCTTGCGGCAAAGGCGAAGAGAGGCACGGTGCGGGCAGACTCTGGCATCAGTCTGAAGGTCATTTCCGAAGCGGGCAGCCAGCGAATTGTCCGCTTCGCTTTTGAATACGCCCGTGCTTATGGCCGGAAAAGGGTAACCGCTATCAGCAAGGCCAATATCTTGAAATTCTCCGACGGATTATTTTTGAGTGTGGCTAGAGAAGTAGCCCGGGAATATCCGGGTATTGAATTTGACGATCGGCTGGTTGATAATATGACCATGCAACTGGTGAAGAACCCGCGGCAGTTTGATGTCATCGCGGCACCGAATCTCTATGGTGATATCCTGTCCGATTTATGTGCCGGGTTGGTGGGTGGACTGGGGGTTGCCCCCGGCGCCAATGTTGGCGATAACATAGCTGTTTTTGAACCGACCCACGGCAGTGCCCCAAAATACGCAGGACAGAACCGGGCGAACCCGATGGCGATGATGCTCTCCGGCGTTATGCTGCTCCGCCACCTTGGCGAGAAAAAGGCTGCGGATAGGCTGGAAAGAGCCATTGCTGGTGTTATTGCCGAAGGCAAAAGCGTTACTTATGATATAATGCCAGATGGAGCCCTCGCCGTCGGCACCACGCAGGTTGCCGATGCGGTAATTGAGAAAATGGCGGCAAGCTGAAAGGGGTGACGCTGATAGCCGCGAAAATCAGGGAAATCAAGGCCAAGGACATTACAGAAACAGTTGCACAGCTCTGCCAGCGCGCCAATTTCGAGCTCGATGAGGATGTTCTGGCGGCATTGAAGCAGGCGCAGCAGAGCGAACCGTCCCCGTTGGGCAAGGAGATTCTGCGGCAGCTGATTGAGAATGCCCGCATAGCCGAGGCAAAAAGTCTGCCCCTTTGCCAGGACTGTGGCAGTGCCGTTATCTTCCTTGAGGTAGGACAGGATGCACACGTAGTCGATGGCGACCTGAATGAGGCGGTAAGCGGAGGGGTGGGGCAGGGCTACACAAAGGGATACCTGCGCAAGTCAATGGTCAGCCAGCCCTTTTCCGAGAGGAGAAACACCAGGGACAACACCCCACCGATAATTCATACTGAAATTGTACCGGGGGACCATATCAGGATAGTCTGTCTGCCCAAGGGAGCCGGCTCCGAGAACATGAATCGTCTGGCGATGCTGCGGCCGGGCGATGGCAGAGAGGGCATTATTGATTTCGTCGTCAGGGTGGTGGACGAGGCTGGCGCCAATCCCTGTCCGCCGCTTATTATTGGCCTGGGTATCGGCGCCACCTCGGAAGAGACCATGCTGCTGGCGAAGAAAGCCCTGCTGCGTCCCGTCGGCCAGCCGAGCCCCGACCCGGAAATTGCCGAGATGGAGAAGGAACTTCTATCCCGTATCAATGGCCTGGGAATCGGCCCTATGGGTTTGGGTGGTGTTACTACGGCACTGGCGGTGCATGCTGAGGCGAAGCCAACACATATTGCTTGTCTCCCGGTAGCGATAAACTTTCAATGTCACTGCTCGCGCCACAAGGAGGCAAGGTTATAGATGGAAGCGGTGCATATAACCACACCTCTCGATAGGAAAACGATTAAGGGACTGGCCGTCGGCACGCCGGTGCTGATTTCCGGCACGATCTACACGGCGCGTGACGCCGCTCATAAGCGGCTTATAGAAGCACTTAAAAGGCGGGAGGAGCTGCCGTTTGCGTTGAAAGGGCAGACCATTTATTACACCGGGCCTTCGCCGGCCAGGCCGGGGCGCGTCATTGGCTCTGCAGGCCCCACCACCAGCGGTCGCATGGACATGTACACACCCCGTCTGCTTTCCGCCGGCCTGAAGGCTATGATTGGCAAGGGCGGCCGCTCCGCAGAAGTCAGAGCAGCGCTGCAAAAATACAAGGCAATATATTTCATTGCCACCGGGGGTGCCGGTGCCCTGCTTGCCCAGTCAATCAAAAAAGCAACGGTTGTTGCCTACGAGGACCTGGGACCGGAGGCAATCAGGATGCTGACGGTGGATAATTTACCGGCCATTGTGGCCAATGACATTTATGGCAACGACCTGTTTGAGCAGGGCAGAGCCAAATACCGCAAGGAGAAGGGATAGTCCTGTGGAGTGCATTTTCTGCCGGATTGTGAACGGAGAGCTGCCCAGCGATACGCTATACCAGGATGACCAGATTATGGCCTTCCGTGATATCAACCCTCTGGCGCCAACCCATGTGCTCATCATACCCAAGCGGCATATCACCTCTCTGGCCGAACTGAGTGACGACGAAACATCAATAATCGGGCGCATGGTCGGAGTGGCCAATAAGCTCGCCAGGCAGGAAGGTGTTGCCGAAAAGGGCTACCGGCTCGTTGTCAGCAGTGGCGAGGAGGGGGGACAGGTGGTACCCCATCTGCATATGCATCTTCTCGGCGGGAGAAGGCTTTCCGACCGGCTGTGCTAGTCAGCCTTTTTCTTTCCGGTATTCCAGGTAGGCAAGTAAACCGGCGATGCTCTTGGCGTCGCAGATGCGTCCGGAGGCTATCAGGTCTGGAATTTCTTTGACCGGCGTGCGGACAACGTTGATTTCTTCGGTATCTTCGGCGATTAACTGACTGGGAACGAGATCGGTGGCAAGATAGAGATGCAGGTACTCGCTGCAGTAGCCAGGCGCCGAATAAAAGCCGCCCAGCTTTTGCACCTTCCGAGGCAGGTAGCCAATTTCCTCCCGCAGCTCACGTCTGGCCGCCTCTTCAGGGTCTTCGCCGGGCTCAATGCCGCCGGCCGGTATCTCCAATAACTCCTTCTCCACCGGCTTGCGGAACTGTTTCACCAGCAGCACATTATTGTTCCGGTCAATGACGACGACAGCGATGCAATCGCTGTGCTCCACGATTTCCCGGGTCGTCTGTCGCCCGTTGCCCAGCCGGACGGAGTCCACCCGGAGCTTTACCGCCCGTCCATCGTAAATCAGCTGGCTGGAAAGTGTCTCTTCCATTGGACTGCCACCTCTCGCTAAAAATGACGGATAAGGGCTACCTCGCCGCAGTCGGGGAATTTGGGGCAATGGAAGCATTCGGTCCAGACCTTGCGCGGCAGTTCCATCTTATCTATCTGGCTGAGGCCGAACTTCTCAAAAAAGGCGGGCTGATAGGTCAGGCAGAAAACGGTGGGGATGCCGAGACCTGTCGCCTCTTCCAGACAGGCTTCAATCAGTCTGGTACCTACACCTTGCTTCTGATATTCCTCCGCCACGGCCACGGACTTGATTTCCGCTAGGTCGGACCAGATTATATGCAGTGCCGCACAGGCAAGCACACGCTCGCCCTGACGGTGCACGAAATAGTCGCGAATATTTTCGTAGATCTCGCTCAGCGAACGCGGCAGCATTTCGTCTTTATTGGCAAAGTGGTTGATTAGCTGGTGGATTTGAGGTACATCCTGTATTTTGGCTTTCTCTACCGTGCTCAATTTACCGCTTTCCTTTCAGTTTTTGCTCTAGCGAGCGATAGAAGGTATCCTGAAGATGGATGCGCAGGAACCGCGTTCGGTGCGGGCTTGGTTTGACCGTAACCATGGCGCCATCAGGAAGAGGCAGGTTAATATGGCCGTCAATGCTGAGTGTGGCCTGATTCGGTGCGGTGACCCGCAGCTGGACCACCGTTTCTGCCGATAGAACGAGCCCGTTCGCAGGGTTGAGGTGGGGTACGATGGGCACCAGCAGGAAATCCTTGGCCTGTGGATACAGAATGGGTCCACCGGCAGCCAGGGCGTAGCCGGTACTGCCCGTCGCCGTCGCTAGGACCACTCCATCAGCTTTATATTCCACGAGATGCGTGCCATTGATGCTGGCGGCCACGCGGACCAGTCGGGCGATGGCGCCCCGTGCTACCACCACGTCGTTGAGGGCATGGTAGGTGTTTTTCTCCTGACCTTTTGCGGGCAGCTCGGCCTGAAGCATGACTCTTTCATCAAGCCACCCTTCTCCGGAAAGCAGGGCAGGCAACTTGTCCAGGGCCTCATCAGCGCTGAGTTCGGTCATGAAACCGAGTGTGCCGAGGTTTATGCCGACTATCGGAGTCATTCGGGGGATTATGGCCTGAGCCGAGCGCAAGATGGTACCGTCGCCGCCAATGCTCAGGACCAGGTCGGTATCGTCAAGATATTTCCCGGCGGTCTCACCTTCCCAGGCGGAGCAGAGCCAGGCAGTGATATTGCGGGAGGCGAGAAAATCCTGCAGCTGTTTGGCCTTGGTCTGGGCGGCTTCAATTAAAGGGTGATAGAAAATGCCAATTTTTTTCACCGGAGTGACCTGTTGTGCTGGTTAAAATTGAATGATGACATGAAAGGAACAAGGGAAGTGTAGCAAGTATTGGCTTCAGGTGTCAAGGTAAAGCTCATTGCGGGAGTCTATAAGCGGAAAAAGGGGTATTACCTTTCTTTACTCGGTTTTGGCCGTGTGTAGTTCTTGGCCCCGCAATTGGGGCAAAGCCAGATTTTGGGAAGCGGCTTGGAACGGCTTAAAACTACTATAGTCTTACAAACCTTACACCGGGGTGAAAATTTATCTTTTGAAGCCAAAGACTTTTTCATAAATCCGCTCTAACCATATTTTATCATGATTGATGTTATTAACTGAAGGCGTAAAACAGGCAGCGGAAAGTAGTGAATACCCAAAAGCACGTGCTATAATGTTTGCTTGAGTTTGGGAGCAGTAGATGACTGGGCAGAGACGGAAGGCAAGGGCCATCGCCCTGCAGGCGCTTTATGAAATAGATACCACCAAGCACGATGCGGAAGAGGTATTGAGTCGGCTTCTGGCTGATGAGAATTTATCAGCGGACAATGATGTCTTTGTTCGTGGGCTGGTGAACCAAGCAGTGCAGCACCAGGAAGAGATAGACCGGAACATAAAGCGGTTTGCCCCAAGTTGGCCCATAGAGCAAATCTCGGTCATCGACCGTAATATTCTGCGACTTGCAATCTCTGAAATTTTATTTGATAATAGAGTAATCGTTAAGGTTGCCATTAATGAGGCCGTGGAATTGGCCAAGAAGTTCGGCGGCGAAACTTCATCAAAGTTTGTTAATGGCGTACTGGGCTCAATCAGTGCGCTGGCAAAAAGATGACAGGTTTTCGGAAAGGGGGATAAAACGTGGCGTCAATTTATGAGCGAATAAAACCCATAGTTGTGGAACAACTTGGTGTTGCAGAAGCTGATATTAAACCTGAGGCGAGCTTTGTGGAGGACCTTGGTGCCGATTCTCTGGATTTGGTGGAGCTGGTGATGTCACTGGAAGATGAATTCACCACGCCGTCGAAAAAAATAGAGATACCGGATGAGGATGCGGAAAAGATAGTTACTATTCAGAATGCGGTTGATTACATAAAGGATCTGGGAATCGAAGATAGTTAGGCGAG
Source organism: uncultured Dehalococcoidaceae bacterium (assembly GCA_964493435.1). Classification (GTDB taxonomy): domain Bacteria; phylum Chloroflexota; class Dehalococcoidia; order Dehalococcoidales; family RBG-16-60-22; genus E44-bin89. The sequence goes on from CAZBMB010000012.1 coordinate 14,654, forward strand.
TGATTCACGATAGAATAAAATTAGCTCGGCACGAATCCGTGCCGAGCTATTAGTATAAACTATTCGTTCAGTGCCAGAGGCCTAGCTTCCTCGGCAAACGTTCTTCACCGCAAAGTCCAGGCCCAGTTCGGTGAGCTTCTGTTTCGTTGGGTTGCCGGTTTTCAGGTCCCAGCCTCGATAGGTGAAGTAATCATCCTTCAATCTTTCCAGAGTTTCCCTGGAGATATGGCTTCCCTGCATTGGCCCTTCCGGCACCGGTTCTTCCATGAACCGGATGGGAAGCTGGTCATCCTCGCGGGTGAACCCTTCCCTCGCGGAAAAGCAGCGGATCATGTTCCACTCCCGCTCCGCAATCTTCCTGGCTTCTTCATAGTTGAGCTCCCATCCGGTAACCGCGTTCAGGGCGTTTATCATGCTATCGCTTATCCGGAGCGGCCCCCAGACAGGCTCGCCCAGATGGCATATCAGCATGGAGTCGCCGAGGATGAGCCAGTGATTGACCTCGGCGGCTACTGCTCCCTTGCCTTCAATCACTTTGCGGTCGACCAGCCCGCTCTTCTCGGCGGTGGGTCGGATATCATGGTGGCTGCCGCCTCTTGGCCCGGTGGCGTAGCCCACGGCGGCGGCAGGGAAGGGGCGACAGGTGTGCCCCGGCCACTCCAGCCCTTTGTTATGGATGGCAAAACGGACGGTGTCCTTGCCGATAATCCTGGCGGCGTCTCTGGTGCCTTTGGCCAGCAATTCTCCCAATCCCTCTCTTTTACCAATCTTTTCTATAACCTCTAGCATGCCATCGGCGTTGCCGAACCGCAGGTCAATGCCATCAGTGTCTTTCTTGGTGAAGATGCCTTTTTCATAGCACTCCATGGCCCAGCCGATACACACCCCGGTTGAGATAAGGTCGATGCCGTAATGGTCGCAGAGCTCGTCGGCCTTGCAGAGCGCCTCAATGTTGTCCACCTCACAGGTGCTGCCGAAGGCGTAAATCGTTTCGTAGTCGGCGCCGTTGATGACCGATTTGTAAGGGCCCCTGGGCACCACGCTGTACTTGGTGCAGTTGATGGAACAGCCGAAGCAGGCGCGGTCGCCCTTGACTACCTGCTTCCTCATTGCCTCGCCGGTGATATTCTTCATCCCTTTAAAGGTCTCGGTCTGCCAGTTCCGGGTGGGCAGTATACCGCCCTCGTTCATGGCGGCCACGTTTCGCGGCGTGCCGTAACCGGAAAGCCCCTGTACTCCCGGGTTGGTGGCAAAAAGCTCATTGATTCTGACCGAGGTATTATAGACCCTCAGCATGTTGGGCACCGTAACGCCGCCGGTGCCTCTGACGGCGATTGCCTTCAGGTTTTTGGAACCCATCACCGCCCCCATGCCGCCGCGGCCAGCTGCCCTGATGTCGCAGAGTATCATAGCGTAGGGCGCTTTCTCTTCGCCGGCCAGGCCGATGGTGGCGATATGAATCTCCTCATCGCCAATATCACGTCGCATGACTTCCTGCGTGGTGAACGGGTCCTTGCCCCAGAGGTGGCTGGCATCTCTGATTTCCACCCTTTCATCATCTATCCAGATATATACCGGCCTGTCTGACTGCCCTTCAATAATCAGGCCATCGTAGCTGGCGAACTTGAGTTCTGGCCCCAGATAGCCGCCGAAGATGCTGTGGAAGAATGACTTGGTATACGGTGATTTGGCGCAGAACGAAGAGCGCGATGCCGCCGGTATCATGGTGCCATTGACCGGCCCGGTCATCATGACCAGCTTGTTCTCCTTGCCCAGCGGGTCAATTCCAGGTGGTAGTTCCTCGTAGAGGATTCTGGCGGAATACCCGACGCCGCCAACGAAGTCTCTGGCCCAGTCCTCCCTGAGCTCTTCTTTGGTAATGCCTTTCTTGCTGAGATTGACTCTCAGTAGCTTTCCTATATAACCGCCGTAGGGAAAATCTTTTGCCATGGTTAACCTCCTCCTATGGGAAAGATGATGGCGATTTCATCGCCGTTATTTATTTTATGTTCCATATCATTTGTGGAGCTTATCATGGATTCATTCAGCTTGATGAGAAAAGGGGCTATCTGCCCGGTGTTCGGGTCCCATATCTTCTCTTTGAAAGGCTGGCCGTACCGGCGCAACAACTCATCAAAAATACCGCCAACTGTCGCCGGCTCTTTCACGCCTATTTCCACTACTTCTGAGCCGAGCACATCCCGAATCACGGAAAAACTTTTTACCTTGACTCTGGCCACTTTCCTTTACCTACTTGCTCACCGATTTCAGCCATTCTCTGGCGATTTTCTTGGCTTCTGAAACCCTGGGTCGTTCCGGCTTGGTTTCCGTTTCCATCCACTCGATTGCTTTGGGCAGGCAAAACTGGACACAGGCGGGGTTGCCGAAGCAGTAATCGCAGTTATCCAGGACTATCGGGACGGGAATCTCAGGGATATCGACCAGGCATACCTTGATTCTGGAATCTCTGGGGTTGAAGGCACTCGTTTTTACCGCCGAACAAACCAGCTCACACAGCTTGCAGCCGGTGCATTTTTCCATATGTACTTCAATATGCTTTTCCAATACCGGACCTCCTTGGTTATTATTCTCTATGCTTCTTTCAGAAGAGTCAGCAGAGCATCCTCCTTGGCCAGCTTGATATGCTCACGCATCGTTTTCTCACATAATTCCGGATCCTTTAATCGCAAAGCCAGCAATATCTTCTGGTGGCCGTCGAGCGTCCGCTGCGCACCTTCTATAGACTGCAGAGTTTCTTTGCGGTACCGCAGCACCTGTTTTCTCATATCAACAATCATCCGGTAGAGGCGTGCCATATCCGAGACGAGCTCATGCAGATAGTCGTGGAAACGCGTGTTCCATCTGAACACATCACCCATCCGGCCAGCGTCCAGCGCTGACTGCGCCCTGGCAATGAAGGTGTCTAACTGCTGGAAACTCTCTGCACTGATTCTTTCCGAGATGATTCTGAGCGCATATCCTTCCAGAATGGCGCGGAGTTCAAAGAGCTCCTCAACCTCCTCCTTTGAATCTCCAGAGACAACAAATCCCCTTGTCGCCAGCGGGCGAATCAGACCTTCAGCCTCAAGTTTGTGGAGCGCTTCTCTAACTGGCGTACGGCTGGCTCCCAGTGCTTCCGCGAGATGCTCTTCGGTCAGCCTTTCTTTTGGACCGAGACGGCCGGAAAGAATTGCTGTTTTCAGGTTCTCGTAAACCCTTTTGTGGACGGGGATATCTCTCTTTTCGATTTGCCCATGTATTGCCATTGCGATGATTGTATACAATTTGGGCATAATTTGTCAATAACATTTTATAATTACTTATACTGATTAAATATATTGGATACATTCTAATATTCTGCATTTGCTAAATTCTTCAAAAATCGCCGGCCAGCGTGAACCTTGTACGTATGGGCGATAATTTACCACTTGACATCAATGGTGTGGTTGGCTAACATACGTCTAAGAGGCTATGAGAAAAAATTTTCTCGCTCTCTGTTACCTATCTTTTAACGTCCCTCAGTTAAGGCCCGCTATGGGCTGCTTTATTTCCCCCATTATTAAATGCAGGAGTGTGTCCGTTGGTTAAGTTTTCGCTTATGCCCAGGGGCAAGATATTTTTTGAGCTTTATGAGGAAAGTGCGGAAAATATGGTCAAGACCGCTGAGTTGATGAAGGACATGGTCGACAGCTGGGAAAATGTCGAGCAAAAGGTTGAGCAGATAGACGAATATGAGCATATAGGTGACAATGCCACGCACAAGATTATTGCGCTTTTGCATCGTACTTTTGTCACGCCGTTTGACCAGGAGGATATGGCGCTTCTGGCCCATTCTCTCGACGACATTGTGGACCTGATACATGCTGCAGCAGTGGCGATGCATATTTACAAGATAGATACACCTAAAGAAGGAGCCAGAGACCTGGCTGGTATCATCGTAACCGCGGCCAAAGAAGTGGCAGTAGCCTTGAAACAGTTGCGCAATCAGCCCAAGTTGAAACAAATATTAGAGCACTGCATAGAGATTAACCGACTTGAAAATGCGGCGGATAAAGTATTCCGTAGCGCCATGGCGGAGTTATTTGATAACTGCAGCAATACCGCTGACGTAATCAAGTGGCGCGAAATATTAGAGCATATGGAGAGCGCGACCGACAGGTGTGAGGATGTGGCCAACGTCCTAGAAGGGGTAGCGCTCAAGCATGCCTGATTCGTCCTTTCCGCTCCTCGTCCTCGTCATTGCCCTGGCGGTTGGTTTCGGGATTGTAAACGGTTTCAATGACGCTGCCAATGCTATTGCTCCGGCTATTGGCACCAGGGCTCTTTCACCACAAAGGGCGTTATTTGTTGCCGTGATTGCCAATTTTTCCGGCGCGGCCACCGGCACCGCGGTGGCACATACCATCGGCAAGGGCATCATTATTCAGGACGTGATTTCCTATCAGACGATTATTGCCGCACTGATTTCCATCATAATCTGGGGGTGGCTGGCGACGTGGATGGGCTTTCCCGTCAGCATCCATCACGGGTTCATCGCCGGCTTGGCGGCGGCGGGAATGGCCGTAGCCGGCAATGCTGCCGTGGTATGGAGTGTCATGCAGCGTGTGCTGTCCGCGGTGATTATCGCTCCCTCGCTGGGCTTTGCCGGCGGCTTTGTTGTTATGCTAATTCTATACTGGGTATTTGAGAAGAGCCGACCTGACCGCATGCGCCGTGTTTTCAGCCGGATGCAGTATGTGAGCACTTTCTTCATGGCCTACAGCCACGGCAAGAATGACGGCCAGATGCCCATTGGTGTGATTACCATGGCCCTGGTGATTTACTATAACGATGTCGGCATCTGGGATAGACTGTCGCTATTGAACCCGGATACTTGGTGGGTGATTGTTGTCTCCGCGGTGGCAATAAGCTTTGGCATCGCTCTGGGCGGCCGGCGGGTCATCAAGACAATCGGCATGAGGATGACGAGCCTGCGGCCAGTTCAGGGATTCACCACTCATCTGGCTGCGGCGTCGGTAATTGAGACCGCATCACACCTGGGCATTCCCGTCAGCACCACCCACTGTGTCAGCGCCTCGGTGATGGGGGTGGGGGCCACACGACGACTTTCCGCGGTGCGCTGGGGCATAGCGGGTAATATTGTCGCCGCCTGGATACTCACCTTTCCCATCTGCGGTTTACTGGGTTACGTTTTCACACTCTTGCTTAAGCTGATATTCTAACCCCATGGGAAGGGTCAATGGATAACGGCATGAAATGAAAAGGGGGAAGCCTGAACCTCCCCCTTATATGCAATTCAAGAAATAGATGGCTAATTTTTTCTTATCTCTTCAATTTTCACATCGCCATTGCTGGCAATATAACCTTTATAACGCAGCAATTCAGGATATTGGTAAAGGTCATTAAATCTTCTTATGGATACATTCTGGTCATAGGCTTTTGCCCAGTCATAAATAAATATAGAATCCATGCGTGACTTACTGGCAAACATTTTACGCCGAATATACCACAGGCGCCGCAGGTCCCGGGGAAGCAGCTTATATTTGGTCTCCAGGATTTCCAGTACGTTTGCTGGCCAGTGATGGTCACCGGTTCTTATTAATAATTTGGATAACCGTACCGATACTCTGTTCAGCCCTTTTTTAATCTTACTAACCATCTCTTCCCTCGGTTAATAATAATTTTTCTGCTGCCTCTGGCTATTACAAAAGTACTGGTCTGGCACAGGCATCTTATATACTAAATGGTTATCATGCAATGAACATTATGAAACCATATATTAGAATATCACTACAGGAATAATAATTCATAAATAACCCGTTTGTCAATACGTTTGACTGGTGCTTAAGTAATGGGTAGAAAATATTCGTTATTTTACCACAGTTTTCAGTAGCATTATTCGGCTTACTACATTGTTAATTTTTGGGAGAAAAGTCGAAAATAGTTACATGGCAAATTTAATATTTTAGTGTAGCCTGGAAAAGGAATTACTTTGCATGAATTAATAGTCTTGATTTATGGTTCAAAGTGGTGTATAGTGAGTTGTAATTTTTAACCGGACAGGATAATAAATGCCGAAATTCAGATTTTTGACCAACCATGCTTTGGTCCTGAGCCACATTGCACGGCAAACTCGCATTACGACGAGGGAACTGTCGGATATCATCGGGATTTCAGAGAGGGCGACCCATAACATTATTAATGACCTGCTTGAAGAGGAATATATAACCAAGAAACGTGAGGGCAGGCGAAACCGTTATCTGTTTAACCCGGATCGCCTGATTAGACCTGCTGGCTGGGAAGATAGTGCTGCAGGTTATTTAATGGCTGCAATTGGCTGGCGAAAACGGGGACGACCGCGTAAGACCGATACCGTCAATTCCTGAATATGTTTTGTAATCATCGACCCATCAGATTGGTTCTACCGCCGTTGCAGGCAATTATCTCCGCGGTGATGAAAGAGGCGTCGTCTGAGGCCAGAAACAAGGCCAGATGGGCGATTTCTTCAACGGTGCCCAATCTTCCCAGAACGGCCGTGCTTTCGCCGACCTCTATGAATTTCTCCACCTGTTCCGGTGTCCGGCTGGCATAAACCAGAGGTGTGAGAATTCGCCCGGGAGCAATGGCATTGACGTTAATTCCATAGGGACCGAACTCACGGGCACATGCCTTGGTAAAGGCGTTCACCCCTGCTTTAGAAGCGGCATAGGCGGCCTGACCCGGCTCGTTAGCACCCAGCGAAGCGGTCGAGGAAATATTGATTATCCTCCCGTGCTTCTGTTTGACCATATGTCTGGCTACGGCCTGTGTGCAAAAGAAGAGACCTTTCAGGTTCGTATCAAGAATAAGGTTCCAGATATCTTCGGTTAAATCCAGTACCGGCGTGGGACGATTGGTGCCAGCATTATTCACCAGGATATCGATCCGTCCGAATCGGTCAATCACCTGTCGCACCATATCATCTGCCTGCTCCCTGACACGCACATCCATGGGTATTGCCAGCGAATCTCTTCCCTGAGCTATTACCTCGTCGCGCACCTCTCCGGTATTTTGAGCGTTACGACTGCAGATGGCGATGTCTGCCCCGGCGCCGGCAAATTCCAGAGCAATAGCCTTCCCGATACCGGTACCACCCCCGGTGACAATGGCCTTTTTCCCTTCCAGTTTCATTCCGGTTGCTCCTTGCACCATTTATTTATAAATTGCTCGGCTTGTTTTCTGGTTCTGGGACTGCCGCTGTTTAGCTGATTCCTCACGAATTCTATTATTCTGTTTTTGTTTTCCGCTTCTTCAAAGTATACGGCGAAGGCTTCAATAATATAGCCTTTTACTAGGTCTATCTGTTTTCCGGCATAGATATTGTCTATGCTGAGCAGTTTGTCGGTTATCCTGGCCTGTAAATCCGGTTTGGCGCTGGCTATTTTCCCTGAGTTTATGGCAGCGTGGGCAGCCACTACCGTGCCTCTATCGGCGAGCAGGCGGTAGTATTTATCGCATATATCATCGAACTTTTTGTCTGTGTCAACCCTGGTGAGGTTGGCGATGATTTGCAGGCCGCTCATCTTCCAGTACGTATTGTCGCTGTCCAGAAGCTTGACGAAAAAATCCCATTTCGGGTACAGTGCCTCGCCATGCTCTTCGCTGATGAACAATATGACCTTGAAGCAATTGTACCTGAGCGCCTCATTCTTCAACATAAGACCGTCCAGTAACTCGGAGAGCAGTTTCTCGTCGGCCAGTGCCTTTTCCGCAATGCTTGCGATATTTATATCTTTATCGCCTATTTCTTGTATCATGTTACCTTGTCTCTTTAGCCACAATGTCCTTGAATCTGGAATCGCTGATGGGGAGATTTTATCACTGCCATGTCAGAGAAGCAATTGTTATATAGGAGAACCGAAATATTGCTATAATAGGGGCATTGTCAGGCAGAGTGAGATATGCAGATAAAGGAGGCAGGATATGCTAAAGATAAGCAACGAGCCGCTGGGGAGATTGCTGCGTGTGGATGAGCCAGTAGAAGAATTGGGCATCAGCACTTATGATAGGCTGCGGGATGCCGTTGAAGCCGGGGACAGGGAAACAGCCTTGAAGTTAATCGATTACGTTCAAAATGAAGTCAAGGGAATTCATGACGTCTACTGCGACTGGTCTTACGCCTTTCTGACCTGGATCAGTGATAACTGCGGTGAGGAAAAGCTGGATGACGTGCTCCGCTATACCAGGGAGAAGATTTCGCTGGCATTTTTTGACCAGATGAAGGGGCTCAAAACAGTCAAACAGCAGGTGCAGTGGTACACCGAGCAGATGAGGGCGCACCGTTCCGGGCCGGGAGAAACGGGGACGCTAAAGGTGTGGGAAGAGGCAGACAGATACGTCATAGAATGCGACCCCTGTGGCAGTGGTGGCCGGATGAGGAGAAAAGGGGAGCTGGACGGGACTTCTCCGAGAACCGGGCCGCCCTTTAACTTGGGAAAGACGAAAAAGGCATATCAGTGGTCCTGGTATATGGAGGACGTCCCTTATTACTGCGTGCACTGCTGCCACTGGTCTGAGCTTTTGCCAATGATGGAGACGGGCGCGCCTACCAGGCTGGCAGAGTATAACCCGGATCCCGGTGCTCCCTGCCGACTTTACTTCTATAAAAAGCCGGAACTGATACCGGAGAGATTTTATAAGCGAATTGGCCTGGAAAAGCCGCATAAATGAAGCGGGTGGTATAACAAAATACCAGAAGACCTGGTGATTTCAAGAAAGCCAGTCTTTTGTTTGACATGGTCTAAGGTGCTAGAGCAACTTTACCTACGTCTTTAGTTCCTGTTAATTCAAATCCTTTCGGGAGTTCTTCTAAAGGTAATACATGAGTTACCACGTCTTCCACTGGCAAGGCCGTCTGTTCCAACATTAATATCACGTCGCGAAAGATTACGCCTGGATAGCCCCAGGAGCCGTGGATATCCAGATCCTTATAGCAGATAAGGAAGGGCACTATCTCGGTAGGTCCATTGTTGGTGAAGTTGCCCACCTCGATGAGTTTGCCGCCTCGTCGGGCAAAATCAAGAGCTTCCCTAAAGGCCAGGGGTGCACCAGCCGCTTCAATTGTCACGTCCGGCCCCACTCCATGGGTAACCTTTCGGACCTGCGCCAATCTGTCTTCAAGAGGAAGGTTGCCATCAATAATCATGTCTGCGCCAAGTCGTTTTGCCATTTCCAGTCTGCTGGGTAATAAATCCTGTACGATGATGAGGCCGGCACCGCTGTGGCGTAATGCCGCAACAACCATTAATCCGATGGGCCCGGCACCGAGCACCATGGCGCTTCGCCCCACGCCATAGCCGTGATTGAATTCCGGCTCTCCCGGACTGTAGGCACGCTCGACCGCCCGGAGCGCCGTGGCTATCGGTTCAATAAGGACGGCTTTCTTTAAAGGCATGTCGCCCGGAAGCTTGAATAAGCTGGAATGCGGCAGCAGGTACATATATTCCGAGTATCCTCCCCATAAGCCTGGGTCTTTCTTTGCTGAAGTGAACCCGTATCGAATGTTCCTGTTGTCACAAAAAGCGGGACGATTTGGCATGTTAAGGCAGTAGTAGCATTCGCCGCAGCCCCTGCCGCCAGGATATAAGGCGACGCGGTCGCCGACCTTAAGCTCACCATCGAAAACGCGCATCATCTCATTGGCCCTGCTGTCCATCTCCTCGATTCTGCCGATTATCTCATGGCCGAGGACGAAGGGAAAGGGAGATTGAGGTGCGTGTCCAAGGTAAACATGCTTGTCGGTGCCACAGATACCGCAGGCCTCTACTTTCAGCAGGGCACCACCTTCCACTAATTTGGGGATTTCCAATGCTTGCATTTCAATCTTGCCTGGTCCAGCCATAACCCAGGCTCTGCTCTTTGTCATTTAGCTTCCTCCTCTTTGGGTAGATTGGTTCATAATGTTCTTAAATCTGGTATTGCTTATGGGGTGGTCAGCCACCCCTTGCAGGTTTTCCTTCATTCAGGTACCACTTTTAAAATTGATTAATTAGGATATAACTATACCAGAAAAGGGCTTGATGTCAAGTAACCTTACCTGCAAGGGGGGAGATAATGGTGGGGACATCGGGCTGTGTGCGTTTAACCGGTATGGGCTTGGTATTGACAAATACAGGAAGCCTGTGTAGCCTTAATAGTAATAGCCTGTTCGCGGGCTTTTTTAAATAGCGGTGGTTTAACATAAAATGGACCTGTCAAAAATTACCGAGCAGTTTACCGAGAGCATCATAAGGGATATGACGCGGGTGGCGTTGCAGCATCCGGGCAGCATAAACCTGGCGCAGGGCTTTCCCGATTTCCCTGCCCCCGAGTCTATCAAGCAGGCCGCCATCGAAGCGATACAGAAAGATATGAACCAGTATGCTGTTACCTGGGGAATTGCCTCGCTGCGGGAGGCCATTGCGGCCAAAGCTCTTCGCGACAATCACATTGAAGCTGACCCGCAAAAGAACATCACCGTAACCTGTGGCGCTACGGAAGGCATGATGGCCTCCCTCAGAGCGGTTATCAATCCCGGGGATGAGATTATAGTTTTTGAGCCATTCTATGAAAATTACGGTCCTGATGCCCTTCTCTCTGGTGCAAGGCCGCGCTATATTCGGCTGCGACCGCCCGACTGGTCTTTTGATTTTGACGAGTTGGAAAAGGCATTCAATGCCAAAACCAAGGCGATTGTCATTAATACCCCGAATAATCCCACGGGAAAGGTATTCACTGAAGAGGAGCTTCGCTTCATCGCCGGGCTCTGTCTTAAAAATGACGCCATAGCGGTCACCGATGAGATATATGAGCACATTATTTACGATGGGAGTCGGCACGTATCTATTGCCTCCTTCCCCGAGATGGCAGACCGGTCCATCACCATAAATTCAATATCAAAAACATATTCTCTGACCGGTTGGCGGGTTGGGTGGGCCATTGCCAGCGACAGAATAACCAGGGAGATAAGGAAGGTCCACGATTTTATGACGGTGGGTGCGGCGGCCCCTCTGCAGGCGGGCGCCGCTTTCGCACTATCGCTTGGGGAAGAGTATTATCGCTGGCTGGCCGCATTTTATCTGAATGCAAGGGACACCCTCTATTATGCTCTCCTGGAAACCCATTTACCGCCCTACAAACCAGCCGGGGCGTACTACATCATGTGCGAAGCTTCTGACTACATGCGACAGCATCAGTTGCCGAATTCACTTGAGATGGCCTATTTCCTGATAAAAACTATCGGAATCGCTGCGGTGCCGGGAAGCTCGTTTTATTCCGTTCCCAGCTACGGACAGTTTCAGATTCGGTTCTGTTTTTGCAAGAATCCTGATACACTCCAGAAAGCTAAATCTTATCTGGCAAAGATAGCCAAAACCAAGCGGGGCGATTGACTCGGGCTGAGAAACGGTGCGGCTGGAATTCCGTAATTGGGTGGAAGCAGCAGGGCGGGTCAATCCCGCAATTTTTTGAACAGCCCGGCGATAGCATCAAACAACATCCTGACGGCGAAGCGGACAACCGTTTTTCGGCGTACATTATTGGCTATCTGATATGCTTCAGCCCGGTAGCTTTTAAAATCGTCATATGACATTCTCTTTGAGAAATAATTGTCAAAGGATTTGAAGGCTACTTTCCGCCAGTCTAGATTTCTCCTATCTTCTTCACTCATTGCTTCGTATAACGGGGTGCCGGGCAGGGGGACATAGCTGTTCACATCCAGAATGTCGGTTTTAATTGTTTTCATCAGTTGCAGCGTCGCTGCCATATCTTCTCTGCCTTCATCTGGCAGACCCAGCAGGATGGAAGTCACTGAAGGGATGCCGCTATCATAGACCATTTTGCTTACTTCAACAATCTTTTGCACAGTGAGATTTTTACTGACAGCCTTCAGTAACCGGTTGCTCCCTGACTCCAGGCCAAAATAAAGCCCGGAGCAGTCGGCCTGTTTCATCAATCGCAGCGAGTCTTCGTCGAGATTATCGTACCTGGCGGTGCAGCGCCATTTTATATTCAGCTTATGGTCAATCATGGTGTTGCAGAATGTCCGCAGGTACTCCCGGTCATAGGTAAAAGTGCCGTCGGTGATATCAATACAATTGAGCTTATAGGTATCTTTTAACAGTTTCAATTCTGCCATAACGTTGGCCACGCTACGTCGGCGCTCCTTTCCGCCCCAGAGCTTTCTGTCGGCGCAAAAAGAGCAGGCATAAGGACAACCGCGGCCGGTGACTATGCTGTGGACGAGGTAGCGATTATAGTCGCAATTCAAAACCAAATCCCTCGCCGGAAACGGCAGCTCATCTAAATTGCTGATCAGATTGGCCCCCGGGTTACGCTTTATCTGTCCGTCCCGGTCCCGGTAATAGATTCCGGGCACGGTTGCCCATTTCGGGCTATCCTTCTTCAATTCCTGGACCAGCTGCAGAAGCGGAATTTCACCTTCGCCGGCGACGACAAAATCTATATCCGTGTTCCGCATGACCTCTTCCGGGCAGGACGTCGGGTGGAACGAGCCGACAATAACCTTGATATCCCGGCCAGTTTCTTTGACCAGGCTGGCGATTCTTTCCACCACGCACTTTAACGGTGTTAAATAGGATATTCCCACCGCTATGGGCCTGGCCTGTCTCACCTGGTCAGCAATTTTTTTCCAGACGATATGGGTCTTATCGTTGACAGTTGCCTCATACGCTCGCTGTCCAGCGGCATATTTCTTGATATTACTGCTCAACCATTTATTGCCTGATGGCAAATCCAGCAACAGGTCGCCCATAAGCACGGCGGTTTCAATACCGGCATCGCGAAGATAGGCCACCAGACTGGTAAGGCCGACATGATATCCGCAGTCCACGGGCATGCCTTTTAAGCCGATATAAGGGGGGTCAATGAGCAGAATATCCATTATATCTTCCTCTAAAGCCTGATTGGCTTATCGACGACGCTTTTATAGTGTTATTATAGCCCGCAGGTCAATAAGAAAATAACACCCGGCTGAATACTTTTGAAATAAAGACGTGGGAAAGCGTGGTTCGTAATAAATGGTGAGTTATGGTGAGATGGGCAGCGTAAAGGTAAAACGAGTACCCTCCCCTAGCTCACTCCGGACTTCAATGCTGCCACCGTGTGCCTCTACCAGACGTTTGACGATGGTGAGCCCGAGACCGCTGCCACCAGTGGCTCTGGCACGGGACTTGTCAACCCGGTAGAAACGTTCAAATATATTAGGCAGGTCTTCATCAGGAATACCTTCACCGGTGTCGGTGACAGCAACCTCTATCCAGTCGTCCTTCCGCATGGTGCCGACGGTGACGTGCCCACCGCTTTCAGTATGAGCTATGGCATTATCCAGAAGATTATGCAGTACCTGTGCCATTCGTTGAGAATCAATATTCACCGGTGGGATTTCGTCCCCGAAGTCAGTGGACAATGATACCCCTTTCGCTGCCGCCTGAGTCTGGATGGCCACTACCGCCTGGTCGATTAATTTGGAGATGTCTTCGGCTTGGCATTGTAGTTTGAGTTCGCCTGCTTCGGCGAGACTAAGCTCTTGAAGCTCGTCAACCATCCGTGCCAACCGAGCCGCCTCTTCATTCAGCGATTGGATGGCCTCAGCATCCGGTTTCATTACTCCATCATTCACTGCCTCCAGGTAGCCGCGGATATTGGAGAGAGGGGTTCTAAGTTCGTGGGCAGCATCAGCCACCATATTGCGCCGCAATTGCTCAGCGCGTTTCAGGTCGCCGGCCATTGAATTGAATGCCCGGGCCAATTCTCCTACTTCGCCTTTGTCCTTGAGCTCCAGCCTCTGGGAAAAATCTCCCTGCCCCAATCGTCTGGCGGCTTCGGTCAGCGCCTTGATGGGGGACAGAATTCGCCGCGATATAATCAGAGTCATGGCCAATGCCACCCCACCCCCAATCAGACACCCCCATATAATAAACTGTGTTATGGAGTGGGATAGAAATCGTGGTGAAGTCGGGTCGGTTGTTGATTGAGGACCAATATAGACAGTGCCTGACGCTTCCGTTATCGGTGGTGGGGCTGGTAAAAAGGGAAATGGCGGCGTGGGTAAAGCTGGTAGCAGCAAGGACTCTTCTGATGATGGCGGATGGTACGTCTGCCCTATCAAGTCTCCCTGAGAATCGGCAATCACAACTCCATTTTCGTCGGTTATCACGATGCGGCGCCCGTACAGACTTCCCATCTCTTCAACCTGGGTCTGAACACCGGTCCAGCCTCCCTGCTCAAAGTGGTAGCGGGCTAGTGAATGCAACAGCCGGGCAAAGTGAGCCTCCTCACCCCGTTCCTGGAATCGCCCGATTTCATCGCTGGTTCTCAGGCTTATGAAGAGAAAGACCGTGCCGATGGTCACCAGTATTACGGAAAGAAAGGCGATTAGAAGGCGGAACTTCAGACTATGTATCATTTTCCGCCTCCAGGAAAGTATAACCGACTCCGTATACCGTTTTTATATATCTGGGATGGTCTTGGTCTGCCTCCAGCTTGCGCCGGAGATTAAGGATATGGACATCTATGGTGCGGTCAAAACCTTCAAAGTCATAGCCGAGAGCCTTGTCAATGATTTCAGCCCGGCTGAAAACCCGGCCCGGTTCCTTGGCCAGAATCCCCAGCAGCTTGAATTCGGTCGGCGTCAGGTTCAGAGGCCTGCTGCCCAGAAATGCCTGGTGTTTCTCAAAGTCTATACTCAATCTACCGTTCTTGATTTCAGACGGTCCACGCTCACCAGGGAGGCGCCTGAGTAAGGCCCTCACCCTGGCCGCCAGTTCCTTGGGGCTGAAAGGCTTGGTCACATAGTCATCTGCTCCCAGGTCTAATCCGGTCAGCTTATCCTGTTCTGTTGTTTTGGCGGTAAGCATAATGATGGGCACATCGGATTCTTCCCTCAGGGTACGGCAGACTTCCAGCCCATCCATACCGGGCAGCATAAGGTCTAAAACAATGAGGTCCGCATGGCCTTCTCGGGCCTGCCGCAGGGCTTCAACACCGTCATAGGCGGTCAGCACCCGGTAACCATCCCGCTTCAGGTAGAGACTGACCAGCTCTACCGTTTTCTGGTCATCGTCAACAATCAGTACCCGCTTACCCGCCATCTAAAATTTTCCCAATTTACTCAATCCTTTGTTAATGTTATACCATAAATGTTAAGAAATTATTAATTCCCATAATCGCTAGTTAAAAAGAAAAGAGGGGGGATGTCCCCCCCCTCTTAATATTGAAAATAAAGGACGCGGCAGCGACCTTTATTGGCCATTCCAGGGCAGGCACGGTCCACCAAAGCCGCGCGGCCCACCGTGGCCACGGAAGCCAAATCCAAACGGGGCATCATGTCCAAATGGTACATCGGGCCTTGACTGCTGCCATTCCAGGTACTGGTCTGCCTGTTCCTGAGTTATCTGACCCTCTTCAACAAGACTCTGAATTTGGTTCTGCATGGCTTCAGTCCTTATCTCGTCTTGGGCCTGGGCAAAAGCATTTTCTAACGCCTGAGGGTCAATATCGTTGCCGGTGTTATTTTTATAAATGGCGCAGACCCTGTCCAGCAGACCTTGAAAAATTGTTCCAGGCTGGCTGTCATCGTCGTTGTCAGCGGCAAGGACTACCCCGGCGATACTCCCGACCAGAACCACAGCCGCCAGCACCGCGACAATAATAACTTTCTTGCTTCGTCGCATTTCTCCTTTACCTCCTTTCGGTTATGTATTCTGCTAATAATGATAAAGAACAAATATTAAAATCTGATTAACATTTTAAAAGGGCACAAGGTGCTGTGGGACATTGCTATCCTGCTCGCTCTTAGAGAAATAAACAGGCGAATGTTAATAAAGCCGTGTAAATCTTCATAATTTTTTAATATTTTCCTGCCATACTGATTTTAGAAAAGATAGCAGAAATGGGAGGCAGGGGATTATGAAGAGAATGGTAAAAACAATTATTATAGCCTTTATTCTCGCTGGGCTCACAGTTTACTCGCCGGGCTGCGGTTCTGAACCGGGTGAGGCAGGAGCGATGGAAAACCAGATAGTAACCGTAGAGCGGGGTGACCTGACAGTGGAAATCACCGCTGTCGGCAATCTGGCATTGTCCCGCACCGAGGACCTGGCTTTTGACCTGTTCTACTACGAAGGGACAGTGG